>CALROJ020000025.1:0-91863 GCA_943369735.1 bacterium Ga0077546 | reverse complement strand
TGATAAATGCGCGCAGTCGGTATGTAATAGCACTTGTAACCAGCGCTCTGGGCCCGCAAAGCAATATCGACATCTTCTAAATAAGCAAAATAGTCGTCATCAAACAAGCCAATATCGACAAAGAGCGAACGGCGATAAAGAGCTGCACCGCCACAGGCCCCAAGAATATAGCGACCGTGATCAAAGAGACCAGTATCTTTCTCGCGATGACCAATGCGCCCAGGTAGGCCACCACGCCGATAGCCGTCTCCAACACCATCAAGAAGAGTATGGTCATCATAAGCCAGCATCTTACAACCAAGGGAGCCGCACTCAGGATGCTCAGCCATACCCTTGACGAGTTCGGCTATGAACTCATCTTCGAGCACAGTGTCGTTATTAATCAGTGCTATAAACTCGCCTTTAGACTCTCTAATGCCACGATTAACAGCAACTGCAAAACCGGTGTTCTTCTCATACAGGGCTAAGCGCACAAAAGCATAATTTTCGCGGATGAACTCGACCGATCCGTCGTGAGAGCCGTTATCAACGACTATTACTTCAACCGACTTGTAGGTCTGCTTGGCCAGTGAATCAAGCACTCCAGTCAAAAAACGCTTGCCGTTCCAGTTTGGAATTACAACCGAGACCAAGCCTTCGATAGACTCTGGCGCCAAAGTATCGCTCAAAATTTGATTCCTTGTCTTTGATTAACGTTTCAGACAGTGCTTCATAGCCAGCTATTTTACTGCTTGTAAGCTCTTCTTTCTACAACCGCATGTTGTATACAGCTATAATTGGCCTTTACACACTGAGCATTTACATTGAGTAATTCGAAGATTCTTATAATCACCTTAGAGCCAATCTCAAAGAAGATGGCTGGTCCTGCCATTCGCGCCGTGGAGTTAGGCAAGGCAATTGCTCCAGAATTTCCGGTGGTGGTCTTTTCGCCGGTCGAAGTTGATAGTACAGAAAGTGAAGAGCCGTCAACTATTGAGAAGCTTGGAAATAATTTACAAGTGGTTACCGGTGGCGGCCGCAAGAAACTCACTGAATTAGCCAATGAAGCCAGCACAATCTTCTTGCAAGCTAATGTGCTCAAACCATATCCATTTCTCAGTGAAATGAACAAGCATTTGATTGTCGATCTCTATGACCCTTACTTGTTCAGTGTTTTAGTGCAATACAAAGACGACGCCGTTCAGGCATCATCTAGTTATCGCTTGATGCACAAAGTTTTAGAAAAGCACATGTTAGCGGCAGACCTGACTGTCTGCGCCTCAGAGAGACAGCGCGACTATTGGTTAGGAAGATTCTGTGCCCTTGGCCGTATCAACCCAGCCATGTACAGCTTTGACCCCAGCCTGCGCAAACTGATAGACGTCGTTCCTTTTGGTCTACCAGCCACAGCAGCGGTAAAAAATGGCCCGGGCTTGCGGGATCGCATCAGCCAAATTGGCCCCGATGATCCGGTGCTTTTGTGGGGTGGCGGTATCTGGGACTGGTTTGATCCACTAACAGTAATTGAGGCAGTAAAACAAGTCGCCATCGACATACCCAATATTCGCTTGGTCTTTATGGGCACCAAATCGCCGAATCCCAAAGTGCCTGTAATGGACATGACCACTAGGGCTATTGACCTAGCTGCCAAGCTAGGGCTCACTGACAAGAATGTCTTCTTCTTGCCTGGCTGGGTTGACTATGAAGAACGCGTCAACTATTTGCTCGATGCCACCATTGCCGTTTCATCTCACTTTGATCTGCCTGAGACTCGCTTTTCATTCCGCACACGCTTGCTTGATTATTTCTGGTGCGGCATACCAATTCTCACCACTGGCGGAGACCAGCTGGCTGAGCTAATTGAAGCTGGTGGTGCGGGAATGGCCCTACCCTACAGCGATAAAGATGCTTGGGCTCAAGCGATAAAGCTTTGCTTAAGTGACAAAGAAAAATTGTCAGCTATGAAAGCAAGCGCCTTGCGGCTTGGTCAGCGCTTCCACTGGCAAGACAATGCTGAGCCTATTCGAAAGTTCTTGAGAAACCCTTATCATCTACCCGCCCACGAAGCAGTAACCATGCCTAGCTTGATAGAACGAGCACGCGCTGTATATCGAAGAGGGGGCAAAGAATTGATCATAAAGCGATCAAGCGAGCTATTAAATGACATACTTAAATAATGTCTTCCAAAATTAAACACGCACCTGAACATTTAATTGGAGTGTCCTGGCTTTCACAAGAAGAAAGTCGAGCACTACATGTCATGCGCGATATCGAGAAGTGCCTTGGCAAAGCTCACAAAAAACTTACTTTCAACCGCGTTCACGAAATTCGGGTGGTACTTAGGCGCTGGTACTCAATCTGGGACATTCTGTGCCTTGACCGCTGGCAAGACGAGCAATATGAAAAACAGATCGGCAAGACTTTTAAGGAGCTAAACAAGCAACTTGGCAAGCTGCGTGATCTCGATGTCAATATTGCCCACGCTAAAGAATACTCCCTGCCAGAAGCAGTGATTTTGCTTTGGGTGAAAAAGCGCAAGCGCCTGACCAAAGTCGTAGCAAAGAAGATAGGCAAGCTCAAATTGCATCGGGCCGTCAACTCACTCAAAGCATATATGGGCCGAAAGGCATACGAGCTTGAGCAATACCTGGCCTTCGACGAAAACGAACTGAAGCTCTCAATCAATGATTCAGCCTATCATCACATGGTGGGCTTTCTGGAGGCCACCGAAAGAGTCGCTCACGAACAAGCCAAATCGGCCAATACCGATGAAGAACTGCACCAGCTGCGTCTTTCAGTAAAGCGCTGGCGTTATATTCTGGCTGAATTTTTTGGCCTAACAAACCTAGAGCTAGTGCTGGCTCAACAGCTTCTAGGCAAGCATCATGACTTGACCCTATTAAAGGAAGCACTGGAAGCAACCAGCAATAAATTAAAAGCCAAAAACATTGTTGGCCTAGAAGAAGCCCAAAGCCGGTTGGTACTTGAACTTCGCAGCTTAACAGAAGAAATAATTCCTTTAAAAGATAACTTGCCATACGGCCTGCGCCCATCAACTTCATTTGAACCAACTTATTGAGTGCAAAATCGAACAGACAATTGTCAACAGATAATTCGTGTTGATATTGGTTTAGTGATTAATTTGATCAGTTAAGTAATATTGAAAGTAGCTCTAATATCCAAGTCATGAACATACAATTTAAGTATCTGAAACTCTGGAAAACTCAATGCCAATAAGAAAGAAAGTAACCATTCTCGGCTCCGGCTCTGCTGGGCTAACTGCCGCCATTTATGCGGCCCGCGCCAACCTAGAGCCCCTGGTGATTCAGGGCCTGCAAGCTGGCGGTCAGCTAACTATTACTTCTGATGTTGAGAATTTCCCCGGCTTTCCTAATGGCATCCTCGGACCAGAACTAATGGAAGAGATGCACAAGCAGGCCGAACGTTTCGGCACCCAATTTATTTATGACAACGCTGAATCGGTCGATTTGAGCAGCCGCCCTTTCAAAATCAAGACTAGCTCAGATGAAATCATCACCGATGTCTTGATTATCGGCACCGGCGCCTCAGCCAAGCTTCTCGGCCTTGAATCTGAAAGCAAATTGATGGGCCATGGCGTATCTGCCTGCGCAACCTGCGATGGCTTCTTCTTCCGCGACAAAACTGTCTTTGTCGTCGGGGGCGGTGACACAGCCCTAGAAGAAGCGACTTTCCTCACTCGATTTGCTAGTTCAGTTACAGTTGTGCACAGAAGAGATAGTTTCAGAGCTTCAGCGATCATGGCCGACCGGGCCCGCAATAACGAAAAAGTACACTTCATCTTAGATTCTGTTGTAGAAGATATTCTTGACGTCAAGGAAGGCCAAGTAACAGCCATTCGCTTGCGCAATATCAAAACAAACGAAGTGCAAGAGCTGCCTGCTGACGGTGTCTTCGTCGCCATTGGCCACAAGCCCAATACCGAACTCTTCCATGGTCAAATTGAGCTAACCGAAACGGGCTATATCAAAACTGACGGTGTTAAAACCTCAATCAAAGGCGTATACGCCGCTGGCGATGTGCAAGACGAACTTTACCGTCAAGCCATCACTGCTGCTGGTACAGGCTGTATGGCAGCTTTAGAGGCTCAGTGGCTTCTCGAAAACGAAGAAGCTGAAGCTGAAAGTGAAAAAAAAACTCTAGCCAGCACTAATGCCTCCTGATTACGCTCTTCTTGCAACGTAAGACGTGAAATGACTTTAGCCACAAATTTCACTAAGTTGGGCGCAGACTTCGACTGCAAGCCTGAATCTCAGACAAACCTGAGAGAAGCCTTGAGCAACGCTGATATGAGTCTGGCTCTGAGAAATTTTGCCAACCAGCATGATGCATTTAGTCATCCACTTTTCACAGCTTTAAAAACAGAAAAAATTACAGTCGCCAGCGCTGGCCGACTGCTCAAAAACTATGACGCCCATGCATCCCATTTGCGAAGGCTCTTACTAAAAGCAGCCACGATCATGCCAGAATCAGCGGTAGGTTTTATTCTCGAGAACGTACGCAATGAATACGGCAACGGTATCGATAGCGAGCGTCACCAACTACAGTTACAAAATGTGGCGTTCAGCGCGGGCGTAAGCAGTGAAGACTATAAAAGTTACAGTGTCGAAAAATCAGTTAAGACTTTTATCAAAGCTGTGACACCTCTTTATTTTCCTATCGATCAACATACAGCCAAGCACGCACCACAATTCAACAAGCAAACAAGTGCTTTGTCAAAAGCTGCCATTGCCGCTGGTGCTATTACAGCGACAGAACTGATGGCAGTAGAAGAATTCAAAGCATTGCAGATTGCCTTCAAGCAATTTGATTTGCAGAACCATATTTGGTTTGATCATGTGCAAGTTGAAGAAGAACATTCTGGTGACTCAATTGCCTTAGCTCTCTATTTTCTTACTCGCCATCAAAGTTTCGAAGCCGTCGAGTTTGGCTTAAGGGGTGTACTCGATGCCAACATTCACCTCTATGACGGACTACTGGCAACAATCAAACTATGAGCGAGAAGCTCCATATCGCCCTTGTAATGCGTCTTTTCTCCAGCCAGGGCGGCCTAGAGCTTTATGCTTTGAAGTTGATTGAAGGCCTGCTTGGTCGCGGTCACAAAGTTACTGTAGTTTGCGAAATTGACGAGAGCAATCTCAGCCATGCCAATTTAGTTGTACAAAAATTTGCCGGGGCAAAGAAAGGTAGCAATAAATGGCAAAAAATAGAGCATTACCGGAAAGTGGCCACAGAAGCCGTAGATAGCTCTGGCCCCTTTGACATTGTTCATTCGCAGCACTTCCCACTCAACAGCGTTCAATTAGATGCTGTCACTTTTCACAACCATACAGCCGGCCGCTTGTCGCTGGTTGGTTATCCGTTAGAAAAGCTGCTCAACAACTTCAAGATGGCCACAGCCAAGAACTACAAATTGCGCCACAAATACGATCTTGAACTTTGTCAAAGAGCACTGATGCGTATATTTGTTGCCACGGTGATGAAAGATGATTTCTACAATACTTACCAATTAGATCAGTTAGACAAATTGGCTCCATTCGCCATTGCTCCACCGGGAGCCAGCCTAGCCCAAGAGCCAAGTGCAATACCAGAAGACCTAGCAAATACAGACAGCGACGGGCCATTCACATTTCTCTTTGTCGGCAAGGGCATGCGAAAAAAGGGTCTTGATACTCTCTTTAAAGCTTGCTCAATACTTAAAAAACGCAAGCTTAATTTTCGCCTGTTGATAGCGGGCTTAAAAGAGAAACCGCTGCAAAAGTTTGACTTGATCAATTTAGGCATCGCCTCTAATGTCGAGTTTCTCGGCTACCAAAAAGATATGGCCAATGTCTTTAGCAAGGCCAAAGCACTAGTTCTGCCATCCAAAATTGAACCATTCGGTATGGCACCAATTCAGGCTATGCAATACGGCCTAGTGCCAATCGTCAGCAAAGTTTGCGGTGTAGCCGAAGTTTTAAGCGACAACAACGATGCATTGATTTTGCAAAATCATCTTAGTGCACCTGAACTGGCCGACTTAATGGCCAAGCTTATGGGCAACCTAGAATTGTACAAAAAATTGTCAAAGCAGGCCCGCCAATCGGCTCAAGCTATTAGCTGGGAAAAGACTGTACAAGCCACAGAAGAAGCCTACCAACGCATTATTTCAAACAAAGATTTAAAACTGGTGAAAGAGGATGTACGGTGACTAAAAAGCACGCTGAAAAGCAAGGTGACCAAAGCGCCACTACTAAAAGTGTCACAAACCGTCTGGCCAATGAAACCAGCACCTACTTGCAGCAACACTGCCAGAATCCGGTTGATTGGTATCCCTGGGGCGAAGAAGCGCTAAAGCTATCTAAGCAAGAAAACAAACCAATTTTACTTTCTATTGGCTATGCCGCTTGCCACTGGTGTCATGTCATGGCCCACGAATCATTTGAAGATCAAGAGACAGCCGACTTGATGAATGAATTATTCGTCAATATCAAAGTAGATCGAGAAGAAAGAACAGACCTCGATGAAATATATATGAAAGCCATTCAGCTCATGACTGGCCATGGCGGCTGGCCTATGACAGTCTTTCTCACACCAGAATGCAAGCCATTCTTTGGTGGTACTTACTTTCCTGTAAACGATCACCACGGCCTCCCTGGATTCAAAAAAGTCTTAAAAAATGTGGCAGCGGCTTGGCAGACCAGCAATGCTCAAATTCTCGACAGCGCTTCCGAACTAGCGAACCATCTAAAACTGATGGAGCGCATTAAGTCAGATAAGCCCGAAAGTGCTGACAACGAGAAGAGCGGCTTCGCTGCGGTAGCTAACACCAATACAATCAACGCCGCCCTAGAAAAACTACAGCGCAATTTCGACAGAGACTTTGGTGGCTTCGGTGGTGCACCGAAATTTCCCCATTCAATGAGTCTAGATCTAGCCATGCGCGCCTGTGCAAAGTCTTCTACCTTTAGCGATAGCCGCAAAGAAGAATGCTTAGATCTCGTGCAAATCACCCTCGACAAAATGGCCTACGGCGGCATACATGACCAAATTGGCGGCGGCTTCGCCCGCTATTCAGTTGACCGTCAATGGTTAGTGCCTCACTTTGAAAAAATGCTCTACGACAATGCCCTCCTGGCAAAGACTTATATTGACGGTTATTTATTGACTGGCCGCGAGTATTGGTTAAGAGTAGGGGAAGGCATTTTAGCTTTTGTCGGCCGCGAGCTAACAACCAAGCAAGGGGCTTTCTATTCAAGCTTAGATGCCGATTCCGAAGGTGAGGAAGGCAAGTTCTATGTCTGGCGTCCAGAGCAAATCGTAGCCGTATTAGGTGTAGAGGAAGGCACCTGGTTTAATCAAGTTTTCGGCGTAACTGAGCGCGGCAATTTCGAGCACACCTCTATTTTGCACTTGAGCAAATCACCAGAAGAACTTTCGCGTCAATTCACGACACCTTTAGAAAAACTCTGGCAGCGCATTGATAATGCAGGTGCAAAGCTCATGGCCGAGCGCGCCAAGCGCATTAGACCAAGCCGCGACGAAAAAGTACTGACAAGCTGGAATAGCTTGATGATTACTGCCTTTATAGAAGGCTACAAAGCCACGGCTAAGCCAGAGTATTTGCAATCAGCACTGAAGGCGGCAAACTTTATATTAGCCAATCTCAAAATAGATGACCGCCTAATGCGTGTTTGGGGCATGCCCGTCAATGCTCTAGATGATAAGGGCATAGTCAAGCTTCAAGGCTGCCTTGACGACTATGCTTACTTTATCGAAGCACTTCTAAATATTGCCAGTGTCGATGGCGATAAAAAATGGCTGAACACAGCCGAGCAACTTTGTCAGTCGATGATCAAGTATTTCAGAGATGAAGATGAAGGCGGTTTCTTCTTCACTGCCAGTGATCACGAAGAGCTAGTGGTCAGGCCGCGCAGCCACTATGACGGCTCAGTGCCATCGGGTACATCGGTGGCCACCTCAGTTTTGTTGAAACTGGCGAAATTGACTGGTAAAGCCGAATATCTCAACTTAGCAGAAGAAGTATTTAGCCTCTACGGTCCACACTTTAGCCGTATGCCCGATCAATTTGCCAACTTGCTCAGCTGCCTAGATATGTATTTATTCAATGGGCCAGAAGTGGCTATAGCATTGGCCGGAGACGACAATCGCCAGATGCTCTTTGCCCTCCATCAAAAGTACTACCCCAACAAAGTGGTGGCAGTAGCAAGCGACAAAGCAGATCTAGATTTTCTCAAAGAAAAAAAACCACTAGACGAACAAACTACTATTTACATCTGCCAAAATTTCACTTGCGACAAACCTGTAAACAATCTAGCTGACCTTAAAGCGCGACTGACCGGCTGGTAGCCCTGATATGGCTGGTAGCGCTGATATGGCTAGTAAGGCTAGTTCTTACTCTGCCAAGCGCAGGTGTGAGAAAAGCAAATTGAAATCAGTCAAGCCGATTTCAAAGACCCCATCATCAACACCATCTATGGCTTTTTTAGTATTGGCTCGGTGCAGGTCACCTCTACCGAATGGGTCTTTTAATTTGAGAGCGCGCTTCTCTGGATTGTAAGCCAAGACACCATATGCATGACCTGGCATGAGGCCATAGGCCTGACAGTTACCATTTAACTCGGTGGTGGCAATACCCAACAGGCCATTGCCCAGAGCTTTACGCAAGGCTGCATCTTGCTCACTGGCAAAATCTCTACTGACCTGATCGCGATTGAACCAACTGCTCAGTTGTCTCAAAGTGGCATAACCCTTACCAAAGCCAAATTCACCGCATTCAAAAGAAAATGTCTTGTATTCAGTTAATGGCCGAACGCCCAGTAAGACTGCCGCTTGGTCATCCGTGGCACCATATGCAGCAGCAAAGCCTGGCAGCTCCGAATTAGCAGTAAAGCGACCTTCTAATATTGCGTGCTTACAAAAACGTCTGACCTGATCAAACAGATTTTGATGCTGATTGCGATATTGCCCATAGGCCTTTTCTAGCACTGCCAGCCAGATTCCGGCCTTCCGACAATCTTGATCTTTGGTTTTAGCATAGAGTAAAAGTTCGTACGGGCTTAGCTTAGATACAACAACCTTCTCATTCACTCCAGGAAAATAGACACTGTAGCTGCCATCACTTTGAGCCTCAATGTGTGAGTACAAATCACGGCGACCGCGTTCACTGGCACAGAAGGAGGCCACTGTAGCAAGAAAGCGACAATCATAAATTGCACCTTGCTCAATATTGCCGGGGCGCAGAGACTCTAAACCGTTGGCAAAAAGCACACTGTCAGGCTTGGGCAAGCTATAGCTTTTATCAGCGTAAATGCTCTTAGGTACGATCGCCTTTAACCAAGTAAAGATACGAAAACCTCTAACTGAAACATCCTGACCTGTGTATTCAACGTCGTGCAACATTGAAATAATCGACCCCAGACAAAAAAGCACGGTGGCGGTCAAGGTAATTTTCTTCAAATATGGGCGCAGAAAAGCAATGGAGCCCAAGGCTCCAGCAATTGGTAAGTTCATTACTAAATTCCTGTGGAAACAAAGCTCATCGTTCGGCTCTTTATTCTGAAGATTTCGCCGCGGTTATCAAGCGGGTTAACCCTGAACAGAAATAAGGCTTTGTCACTTATCTATTTTGGTAGGCCCTTGGTTGTCTTCACCACTGGCTTTAGGTGGCACAATCAAAAATAGATGTACATGCTTATCAATCTCTGGATCAAGCTTCTTCGCCATGGCCAAATAGCGCTCAGCAGCGGCTTTATCACCTAACTGTTTAGCTAACCCCGATGTAACCTTATAGGCCTCGGCGCTAGGTTGAGGTGAGCGAGCAAAGTATTGATTCATCAGAGCAATTCCTTTGCGAATCCGCCCTGTTTCTAGGCAAGCTCGAGCCCACAATAGCTCAGTAGTCGCCGTGTTCTTAATTTTGTAAGCAGTACGTGCAGCACCATGTGCCACTTCAAAGCGGAAAGGATAACCTGTGCTCAGGGCCGCTCGCACATATGGTTCAGTAAAATCGACATCGTTGCGGTCGAAGAGACGACCACGGTCAAACTGGCGACAAGCAAGCTCTGCTGATTCAGGCTTGTTTTCAGCTAGCATCGCCTTACCGAGAGCCAAATAGAGCCTGGCATTGGCCGGGTAGAGAGTAAGGGCACGCTGAGCCAGCTCTCTTATATAAAGCGGATTGCTAATTGTCTCTTGCTCAGCCATAGCTAGAGCCAAACCGGCCTTAGCTGAAAGAATAATCTCGTAGGAAAGCTTTTGCTCCTCGGCCAGTTTTAGAGCAGCAGAATATAGATTGGCAGACTCTGAGCTCATGTGCTGATAGGTTTGATAGCTTGCTTGTGCCATTAGAGCGAGAGGTAATTTCTCATCTTGCTTGAGAGCACGCGAAGCCTCAATATTACCCCGCTCGATGTTAGCGCCACCCTCAATGCTGAGCAAGAAAGCAAGTAAGGCTCTTAGCTTCGAATCATTGGGCTCTAACCTAAGTGCGCCACGAAGAAGAGCGCTGTTCGTAGAATAGGCACGGTCACGCCAATTAGACAAAGCAACCAAAGTAAGCAAGGCGAGCGAAACAACTAGCAACGGCTTAGCTGACACTCCTATCAATCGGCGACCACCATGCTGAAGCATAGCGGCGAGCCAAGGAGCTAGTAAGTCGGCAACAACGAGAGAAAGACCAAAGCACGACATATAGAAACGCTCGGCCGATGCATACTCAGATTGCCACACCAAAGACTGAGGAATTAAGCCGATCAAAAACAAATACAAGCCAAAAAATCGCATAGGCTTGGTTCTAAATTTAAACATCAGGGCCAAGGCAAAAGCGACTACAGCCATTCCAGCGAGGGCACCAGGATCGCTAAAACCACTGGCAATAGCGAATATTGGCGCTATAGTCAGGCCAAATGGCAGAATAAAAATACGCAGGTAGTACAAAAACAACACTTTAAACTGCGTGGCAAAATAAATTTGTTCGGGCAGAAGCGGCAAACCTAGGCCATTTCCTACGGGTAGAGTGCTCTTAAAAAGAAAGAGAAAGGGCAATCCGATTGTTGTAACAATCAGGGCACCAAACTCCCAAGCTCTCTCGAAAAGCCAATCTTGCCAAGAATAGCTACCTTCTTTTCCGTCATTGCTTGGTTTCAACAGCAGACCAAGAACAATCATAGAAAGCGGAATGGTGATGGCCTGACAGGAAGAAAAAACAGAGACAGCTACACAAAGATAAGCGGCCAAATAACCTAGTACGCCGCGGCTAACCGAGTTGGCCATGAAGCCTGTGAGAAAAGCATTCAAGGCCAAAGCGAAGCAGAAGAACGTAATTAAGCTGCCTCGGCTCATAATGTGAGCCACTGAATCACTAGCTATGGGGTGCACTGCTAGTAGTGCACATGCGAGAAAGGGCACAAGGAGAGGAAAATTGCTGGCCGCTACATACTTACGTCCTGCCTGAAAATAGGTTGTTAGTCGACCTAACAAAAGGAAAGAGCTGATAACACAGCCACCATGAAGAAGTACGTTAACCGCATGATAGAGAGCTGGATTGAAGCCAGCCGATTGAAAATCTAAAGCAATAGAAGCAGCAGTTATTGGTGCAGAAAAAGGATGAAGAAAACCATCGGCGAAAAGCTGAATCCAGTATTCACCCCATTTCTTAGGCTCAATACCGCGCAAAGGCTGGATCTGAAAATAGTCACTCAAAGTGAAGCCATTCCAGACAGATGCGGCATGAGCAGCAAGACAAAGCAAGAAAAGAATCGAACAGAAAACAAGAACCGCTTTGTGCCCTACCCAATGTTGCACTTGACTGACATCATCACTGACAGCGCTAGTAGGTACTCCAGGCGAGCTCTTCTTGGTCATTTAAAAATCTTTCGTTCCAGACTTAACCCATTCTTCAAATGATGGCGGCTCGGCCGCACTGCCATTATGGCGCACAAAATAGTCAGCCAAAAGTTCATTGTAGCGAGCTATTCCTTTTACTGAGCCCTGCCCTGAGCTAGACTCAGGCCTAGGCTCAGACCTAGACTCAGAAATAGACTCAGACTTAGGCTGATATGACGATATCGACTGACTCGGTGTTTTTGCTTGCACGGGCGCTGTATGAACAGCCGGAGCCGGAGCAAGAGAAGAATTAGCGGCTGCTGCCGAGGTCGACTTATCGCTCGATTTAGTTGTGCTCTTAGAAGAAGTCGAAGAAGGCACCACTGTCATTACCGCTTTCTCTAGTCGACTCATGTTGGCACTTTTAGCACCACTGGCCTGGTGCATCAAGATACCAACGGGGCTAACATCTTGCCCTTTGTCAGCGCTCTCTGCTGCAGAACCAAAAATAACTGGCAATGCCTTATCTGAATACTCAGCAATTAGCTTGAGCACTTCATCGTGGTGCTCAAAACCTGGGGAAATGCGGGAATAGCATGTGACTGCGTCGCGATACTTACCTTGAGTCACTAATTTAGCAGCAAGAGCAAAGAGGGCGCGATCGAGCAAAATTTGTCTTTGCTCTTGCTTGGGTCTCTTCTCTTCTAAGAGACTGCGTTCCAAAACGCTGACAGCATTAGCTTCATCGCCCTTGGCCAAATAGCTCTCAGCTAGACGAACTAAATCTTTATGACTAGCATCAAAATTGTTGCAGCACTCATAGACTGTAAGAGCAAACAATCCAAGCAGAATGGTGGCAAGCACACCGCCAACGAGAAGCACTGGGGTCTTTAGCGGTGAACCCCGCAAAACTCTCCGAGCTTCTCGTGCTTGAGGCGAGGCCAAAGCTCTTTGTCGGCCACTTCTTGTCAAAGGTTTAGAAGCATAAGAATTAGAAGGCTCAATGAAGTCGCCACAATCCAAGCAAAAATCCATCCGCTTATTTACCGGTCGAAGGCATTGCGGACATTGCTTTTCTATATCGGTTCTGATTTTTGACTTAACCTGAAACTTTGACATCGTCACCAGTGTATCATCCCAGGCAAATTCTTTTAATGGTTGTTAGCGCAAAGCAAAGCAGGCTGATGCTGATGCTAATATATAGTCAAGCAGTCACTATATAGTGAGCTAAAGAGGAGCATTATGAGTACAGGTGAGCTAGCGGAAAAGTGCAAAACCGAGGGCCAAGAGCCTAAAGTTACGTTGACAGCAGAGCAAATCGCCGCCAAAAAGAAACGCCACGAAGCTGAACTAGCAGCCGAGAAAGCCGAAGTGTGGCAATCAATCAGTGCCCTTTATATTCCACTTTCACTATTTCTCTCGTGCGTCAGCTTCTCAGCCGGAGCCTTTCTGCTTTACAACTATCAGGAACCAGCGGGTTGGGGCTTCATTGCTTTGACCGCGGCCATAGCCCTTTCTGCTTTCGTAGCACTCTTTCGCTTTCAGAACAAATTCAGAGCTCAGGGTATTGTTGGTGGCAAAGATACCGAGATGATAAGCCCATCCAATAACACAGACAAAACAGACCAAGAAAAAGAATAGGACGCCAATAGTCAAAGCACGAGAAAGGCAGAGTTTAGACTCTGCCTTTTTTCATTGACACAAAAGCAAAAACGGCCAGGAAAACCCGGCCGTCTTGATGATTTTCTCGACTCTCGAATGAGCCAATCGCGCAAATTAACGCTTGGAGAACTGGAACCGTTTACGAGCTCTCTTACGACCAGCTTTCTTACGCTCTTTGATACGTGGGTCGCGGGTAAGCAGACCTTCAGCACGCAGAGTTGGACGATTTTGTGGAGCAGCCTCAGATAGCGCCCGAGCGATACCGTGGCGAATAGCACCAACTTGACCAGCAATACCACCACCGCGGACCAAAACCATGACATCAAATCTGCCCATGGCGTCTGCCGCTTCAAAACCAGCGTAAATTTCTTTAGCTAGACCGGGACGACCACCAATGTAGTCTTCCATGGTGCGGCCATTAATTGTGACCGTACCGGTACCAGGGATCAAACGAACTCTGGCAGTGGCGCACTTTCTTCGTCCTGTGCCGATGTACTGAATAACGCTAGTCATGTGGAACTCTTTTTCCTATGTATATATCTTCAAATGTTCTGAATATGGTCTACCGGTCGCTAATTAGCTAGCGTGAACGTGTTCAGGAAGTTTCATATCTGCAGGCTTTTGAGCAATGTGTGGATGCTCTGCACCAGCATAGACTTTCAACTTGGTGAATTGGCGATCGCCCAAACGATTATGGGGCATCATGCCGCGGATTGCTTTCTCAAGGATAGCGATAGGGCGTCTTGCTCTCAAGTGAGCAAGGGTTTCTTCCTTGAAGCCACCTGGGAATCCAGAGTGGTGTCTGTACATCTTTTGCACTTCTTTCTTACCGGAGACTTGAATCTTCTCAGCATTAACTACAACGACGAAGTCGCCACAATCAACGTGAGGGGTGTATTCCGGTTTGTGCTTGCCTCTAAGTACATTGGCAACTTCAACGGCAATGCGACCCAAAGTTTTACCTTCGGCATCGACTACCAACCATTCTCTGGTTACTTCTTCTGATTTCGGGCAATAAGTCTTCACTTTAAAATCTCCTGGAACTTTTGCTCCCACAGCCGGAAGGCTTCGGGGTAATGGACCGAATCCAACGTTAAACCCCAAGGGGGAGCGTTAGGGCCGGCAAGCTCTCTGTCTCTCTTCTCAAGAGCCTGAGAAACACTCTCCGCGTCCCTTTTGCCGAGCCCTATTTCTAGTAGGGTTCCGACAATAATGCGGACCATATTGTACACGAAGTGATCGGCCGCTATCCAGAATTCCAGCTCCCCTTCACGTAAATTCAATAATTCAGCGCGGTAAATCAGGCAAGATGGGTTGGCATTTGAGGTTGTAGAGGAACGAAAAGCACTAAAGTCATGTTGGCCCAAAAGGCGAGAAGCCCCGTCCTGCATAGGTTTCAAGTTCAACGGCTGACGCACGTGCAGGTGAGTATCTTTTAACAAGGCTGATCGTTGCGAACGGTTCAAGATTCGATAAACATATTGTCTTTTTGTCGCACTGTAACGAGCGTGAAATGTTTCGGGCACCACCTGCAAATCGACAACCGAAATATCTCTAGGCAAAATTCCGTTTAAGCTCCAGGCCATCTGATGCAAATCTAGCTGCTGATCGAGCGTCAGGGCAGGAAAGTCAAAGTGCACCACTTGGCCGCCGGCATTGACACCAGCATCGGTGCGTCCACTCATATGAGCGCGTACTTCAGATTTTGCTAAAACGCTAATGGCCTTTTCTAATTCATGCTGAACAGTGCGAACGCCCCCCTGGAATTGAGATCCGTGGAAATTTTTCCCGGAATACTCAAGCAGGAGGGCGATGCGTGGCACTTAGATAATGCCTACAGAATCTATGTCTAGACCAGTTGGATGATCGCCATTTCGGAGTTGTCTCCGCGGCGAGGTCCAATTTTGATAATGCGGGTGTAACCGCCTTGACGATCTTTATAACGAGGAGCGATATTGTCGAATACCTTTCTCACTACTTCTTTATCGTAAAGATAGCTAGACACCTGACGACGCAAGTGCACAACACGAGCTACTTCTTTAGCGGCTGCTTTATCGCCGTTTTTAGCTTTCTCATGAAGAGCTTTGTAATCGCCTACCTGACCGTGCTTACCTTTGGTGATGATCTTCTCAGCGTGGGAGCGAACTGCTTTTGCTTTAGCAAGAGTAGTTTCGATCTCATCGTGACGAAGAAGCTCGGTTGCTAGTGCGCGCAATACCGCTTTTCTTTGGTCGGCGGGGCGGCCTAGTTGGTGGCCGGGTACTCTGTGACGCATGACAGTTCCTTCTAATCTCTCTAATGTGTTACTTATTTGTCTTTCGGTGTATCAGCCAAGGTGAGGCCAAATTGACGAAGACGCTCAATCACTTCATCAGCTGACTTCTTACCGAAGTTTTTGATATTCATCAGATCGTCGTAAGACAATTTGAGAAGCTCGCCGAGTGAATTGATATTGGCTCTCTTCAAGCAGTTGTAGGCACGTACTGAAAGCTCTAGCTCTTCAATAGAGATTGAGCTGTGTTTGCCATCTTGCTGTTGAGGCTGAGTAGCTGCCGGCACCATTGGCTTACCAGACAGTTCTGCTATCGGCAGCAAATGCTCAATGATCTGACGAGCAGCTTGAGAAATTGCTTCGGTAGCGTCCATCGAGCCATTGGACCAAAGTTCAATGGTCAATTTATCAAAATCAGTTGATTCGCCGACGCGAGTAGGCTCAACGTTGTAGCTTACTTTGCGAATAGGCATGAAGACAGCATCGATTGGAAGCACGTCGATGGCTTGTTTGTAATGACTGTGTGAATCAGCAGGAACGTAGCCTCTGCCACGCTCAACTGTGATTTCAGCGCGGATGCGACCACCCTCTGCCAATGTGCAAAGCTGCCAATCGGGGTTGATGATAGTAGCGTCAGCGGGGCACATGATATCGCGGCCGGTGACAGCACCAGATCTATCGATATCGAGATGCAAATATTGTGGTTCGTTGCTAAAAGTCTTTACGACCAAGCCCTTGAGATTGAGCATGATGTCGATCACGTCTTCAACAACACCAGGAACGGTGGTGAATTCGTGAGTGATGCCTTCAATTCTTACAGCAGTAACGGCTGAACCATCAAGAGAAGAGAGTAATACTCGTCTAACGGCATTACCAAGAGTGGTGCCATAACCTTTTTCCAATGGTTCAATGACGAACTTGCCGTATATAGAGCCGTCAGCTCCGGTCTTGTTCTCAAGGCACTTGATTCTTAATGGTTCCATATTATCTCCGTGACGAAAGTGGCTGTCGGCGAAGCTTCTAGTATCGATTGATGTGTTCATTGATTTGAATAGTACTCAACTATAAGGGCTTCTGGTGGCAGTAACGACGCTTAAAAGGGCAAGATCAGTCAGATGAATGACTAGACTCTTCTACGCTTAGGTGGACGGCAACCATTGTGGGGAATAGGGGTGACGTCTTTGATCAAAGTGATTTCTAGACCAGAGCTTTGCAAAGCGCGAATCGCAGTTTCGCGACCGGCTCCAGGACCTTTGACCAGTACTTCAACTTGTCTCATGCCTTGGTCCATTGAACGTTTGGCCACAGATTCAGCAGCTTGCTGAGCGGCGAAGGGAGTACCCTTCTTCGCGCCCTTGAAGCCCGCTGTACCAGCAGAACCCCAAGCGATCACCTGACCTTGAGGGTCAGTAGAAGTGACGATGGTGTTATTGAAGGTACTTGAAATGTGAACGATGCCTTGAAGGACATAACGACGTTCTTTTTTCTTAGTTCTAGCCTTCGGTGACTTAGCCATAGCTTTCCTGCTTCTATCCTTTAGTTAATGCTCTTACTACTTATTGATTCGCCCGGATTTACTTACCAGGAGCTTGCTTCTTACCAGCAACGGTGACGCGCTTGCGACCGCGACGAGTTCTAGCATTGGTTTTTGTGCGCTGACCACGAGTGGGCAGGCCTCTTCTGTGTCTTTGGCCACGGAAGCAATTGATTTCAATCAAACGCTTAACGTTCAGACCTTCAACCCGTCTAAGATCGCCCTCGACCTGGTAATTTCCGCTCTTCTCGATTTCTTCACGAACACGACCGACTTCTTCTTCAGTCATGTCTTGTACGCGTTTAGAATCGGGAATGCCTACTTTTTTACAGATTTTGGCGGCAGTTGTTCTGCCAATGCCGTGGATATAAGTAAGCGCAATTGGCGCTCTCTTGTTTCTCGGCAGGTCTACACCGGCGATACGGGCCATTTGTCCTTTAACCTCAAACAGATACTCAAAACAGATACTTAGAAACTAGTTCATGCGAACTCAGGGGCAAGCCCTCGTCAGGTATCAAAGTAGCGCAATATATGCGTCTAATATCCTAACAAGAGTTAACTTGTCACTTCTTAACCTTGGCGTTGTTTGTGCTTTGGATTTTCACAAATCACAGCGACGCGACCTTTACGGCGTATCACTTTGCACTTCTCACAAATCTTCTTTACTGACGCTCTAACTTTCATAATTCAGCTCTCTGAGCGGCTTTCACCGCATCCCTTATTTACTTGTTGTGTCTCTTTTTCACTTATTACGTATGAAACCACGCTAAGCTTATTTCACCGAAGTTGTTACCTGCCCGCATTTACATGCAAAACAAGCGCCCTTCAGACAAACGTCTCATTGTACCGCAAATCACTACAAATCAATCAATCTTTGATTCGGTATGTGATTCTTCCGCGCGTGAGGTCATACGGAGTGAGCTCTACACGAACGCGATCGCCAGGAAGTATCTTAATAAAGTTCTTCCGAATCTTGCCTGAAATGTGAGCCAGAACTTTGTGTCCATTGTCCAGCTCTACCCGAAACATGGCATTGGGCAAGGATTCCCGGATGGTACCCTCGAATTCTATTACGCCCTGTTTAGTCATCCAACTACCTCGTTGGGACGCTTAGTAAGTATTTCAGCGTCACCATCAGTGATGAGCAAAGAATGCTCAAAATGGGCCGATGGTCTGTAATCTTGTGTTACAACAGTCCAGCCATCTGGTTTGGTGCGAACCTTGTCGCCGCCCTGATTGAACATCGGTTCAATCGCTATTACCATACCAGGTTTCAACTTAGTCTTGCTACCAGTGCGATAGTTGAAGATGAATGGATCTTCATGGTAGTCAGGCCCAATGCCGTGTCCGCCGTAATCTCGCACGATGCCATAAGCACCCTCTTTGCCAACATCTTCGACGGCACCACCGATTTGATCGAGAGTAGCACCGGCTTTGGCCACTTTTATTGCTTCATACAAAGAACGTTGGGTATCATCCAAAAGCTTTTGTACGGCTTTCGTTACAGTTCCAATCGGCACGGTTATGGCGGTGTCGCCAATAAAGTTGAATGGTTTGCCATCAACCATGCGCCTGACAGAAACGCCAATATCAAGGCTTAAAATATCGCCATCTTTAAGCACTTTCTTCTTATTAGGAATACCGTGCACCACCTCTTCATTAACAGAGGCACAGACTGTGGCCGGGAAGCCACGGTAGCCTTTGAATGTAGGAATGTGACCAGCATCGGTAATGGCTTTTTCTGCCATCTGATCAAGTTCATAAGTGGTAATGCCAGGAGCTGCAGCTCTTGAAATCATTTCAAGAACCTCACCAGCAAGGCGACCAGCCTCACGAATCAGTTCGATATCTTCTTCTTTGGTTAATATCATTGTCTAGCTGGATACCTTCGACTGCAGGGCTTTCAAAATATCGGCAAAAATTGCTTCTTGCTCGCCCTCGCCATTAACCGCTGTGACAAGACCTTTACTACCGTAATAGTCAATCAAAGGTGCAGTCAGTTCGTGATAGACAGTCAAACGTTGCTTCACTAACTCAGGCTTATCGTCAGAACGGTGAGAAAGCTCTGTGCCGCACAGGTCGCAAATGCCATCTTTTTGAGCAGGTGAGAACTTGACGTGATAGACAGCATTACAAGCTTTGTTTGGACAGACGCGACGACCGGTAATACGTTCTTCTAAGATCGAATCACTGGTTTGCAGGTCAATCACGACATCGAGTGAAGCTTTAAGCTCAGCCAGCAGTCCATCAAGACTTTCGGCCTGAGCGCGGTTGCGCGGAAAGCCGTCAAGAATAAAGCCCTTGGCGCTTTCAGGCTGACTGAGTTTTTCGCGAAAGAGGTCAATTAAAACTTGGTCGGGCACCAATTGACCTTTGTCCATATATTCTTTTGCAGCGAGACCGGCTTTAGTACTGTTTTTTACAGCCTCACGCAAAAGGTCTCCTGATGACAAATGCAGCAATGAAAACTTAGTCGAAAGTTTTTTACACTGCGTCCCTTTGCCCGCTCCGGGAGCGCCTAAAAACAAAATGCGCATTTAGTTTAGATTTCCTTTTTGTCTTGAGATTTGAATAAGCCACGCGCTTGATACTTAGAAGAAAGCGCATGGGTAAGGATCTGGCGTTGAGTATCGATGGCGACACCAACCAGAATAATTAGAGATGTACTGCCTAGGCCCTGCAAGGTAGTCACTTGTGTCCATTGCTCAATGTGAATAGGAGCAATAGCAATGACAGCCACTGACGCAGCCCCAATGAAAGTTAGCCGATTGAGGGTCTTTTCTAAGAAGTCAGCAGTAGGACGACCTGGACGCACGCCTTGAATGGCGCGACCACTTCTTCTCAAATTCTCCGACATATCGCGCACTGGCAAAATGATTGATGAATAGAAGAAAGCAAAGAAGAGAATCAAACAGAAATAAACCAGCGAATGCTCCCAGCGATAATAAGAAAAGGCATTTGCTCCCTCTTGAGCGAGGAAGCCCCAAGTATCTTTAGCCCAAGTTTGCTGACAAAGGCTAACAAAAGCGGCCCCAATGCCAGGAATATCTTTGATGACGTTGTAGACGACCTGTCCGGGATCTGTCTTCTGCTGAGCCATGAACTGCATGATTGTAGAGGGGAACATCAAAAGTGAAGAAGCAAAGATGATGGCCATAACCCCCGATGGGTTAACCGGCAGATACATGTAGTCTTCTGGAGCCGCAAAAATTTGCCGACCGACGTTTCGCCTTGAACCCATCACCATCACTTTGCGCACACCCTGCTGCAAGCGAACGATAAAAGCCACTACAAGAAGGAAGAAAATCACCAGCGCGGTGACACCCCAAACTGGAGCTTGACCAGTCTGCACAGACTCGTAGGTATTTTTGATCATGACCGGCATGCGAGCGGCGATGCCAAGGAAGATCAAAAGTGAAGCACCGTTGCCGACACCACGTTCAGTGATAAGTTCACCCATCCACATGATAAAAACAGCGCAGGATGTCAGGATGATTGTTGTATTGATCAAAAATAAGGGCCCAGGAGTAATTACTACACCAGGAATACGCGACAAGAGTTGAGCCAGCATGAACGACTGGAAGACTGCCAAAAATACGGTGGCGACTCGCGAAATTTGAGCGAGCTGACGACGGCCCTGCTCACCTTGTTCTTTTTGCAGATTCTCTAGTTTAGGAATAACCACGGTCATCAACTGCATGACAATCGATGAGGTGATGAATGGTCCAATACCCATAGAGAAGACTGAAAGTTTGTTCAAGGCACCGCCGGTGAACAAGTCGATCATGCCCAGCAAGTTCTGAGCCAATTCAGGGTGTTTGGTAAAGGCACCAGGGTCGACACCGGGAATTGGCACGTGTACGCCTAAGCGATAAAGAAAAATCATTGTAAGGGTGAAAATGATTCTTTCTTTTAGGCCGGGAGCACCAAGCAGAGCGAGCCAGTCCTCTGGTCCACCAATCTTCGCACCACGTTTGCTCACACTCTCTGACATTCTGTTCCCCTATTCTCTTTGCAAGCTATTGAGCTTTGCAAGGTCCTTACTTCTAATCTTCAACTCTTCAACATTTAATTGTAGGCTCTATTGCAAACAAAGCTCTGTTGCTGCAGTAAAAAATAGCAAAATATTAGAACGCTCCAGCAGGTAAAACTACTGGAGCGTTGTAATTTTCAACTAGTGCAATACTAGCGATTTTTTGGATTGCGGGTTGGAGCAGCTGGTTGAATTACTTCATAAGAACCGCCTGCAGCCTGAATCTTGTCGATAGCGCCTTGAGAGAAGTGATGAGCACTGACCTTTACAGCCACTTTCAAATCACCATTGCCAAGCACTCTCAAACTATCGTTGTGCTTGCGGATAACACCATGAGCAACCAATGCATCTGGAGTAGCTTCAGTATTAGCCGGCAAAACGTTTAAGGCATCTACGTTGATGATTACCCAGTCGCGCCCTGGCACGGCATCGAAGTTATGAATCTTAGGTAGTCTTCTGAACAAAGGTGTTTGACCACCTTCAAAACCGAAACGTCTGGCTTCGCCAGATCTTTGGCCTTGTCCGTTGTGACCGCGGGTAGAGGTTTTACCGTGTCCGGAAGCGCGACCGCGACCTACTCTTTTTCTCTTTTTGCGTGACCCTTGATCTGGTCTTACTTCATCAATTTCCATCTTTTCTCCTTTGCCTCACGCCGCCAACTAATTAAATGACGACTCGGCTGACTTTTACTTCGTACTTATATTTATGAGCTAATTACTTAGCTTTCTTGGCGCCTTTTTCAGCGGCAGCAGCTTCTTTCTCTTCAACCACTGTGACTAAGTGATGAACTTTATTCACCATGCCACGGATGGTTGGGCTGTCAGCGTGCAATACACTGCTGTTGAACTTGCGTAGTCCAAGCGCGCGAACGACTTTCTTCTGGTCGTCTCTCTTACCGACGAGACCCTTCGTTAAAGTTATCCGTAACATTTCGACCCCTCAATTGAACTTTAGATTTGTATGAACTGTATTTGATGCAGTTCTTGATTATGAAAACAGCTGACGAATGCTTACGCCTCTGAGGCGAGCAGCATCTTCATAGGTTCTCAGACCTTTGAGACCAGCAACTGTAGCGCGAGCTACGTTGAGTGGTGAACGTGATCCTAATGATTTGGAAAGCACATCGCCCACACCAGCTAGCTCAAGGATGGCACGTGCAGCACCGCCGGCGATTACTCCGGTACCTTTAGCAGCTGGTTTCAAAAGAATGCGGCTAGCGCCGGTCTTTCCAGTGATTGTGTGAGGAATTGTCGTGCCTACTAGAGGAACTGAGACAAGGGATTTTCTTGCATCAACAACGCCTTTTTGAATGGCCGATACAACTTCGGATGCTTTACCAACACCGATGCCGACTTGGCCTTTGCCGTTACCGACAGCAACTACAGCGCGGAAGGAGAGTTTTTTACCACCCTTAACTACTTTAGTTACACGGCGAACTTGAATGATTTTTTCTTCCCATTCAGATTCAACGCGCTCACGCTTGTTGTCATCGGGACGACGACTAGGGCCACCATCGCGGCCTCCACCACCAGGTCCGCGACGGCCGCGACGAGCGCCATCGGGTGCTGCTACTGGAGCAATTGCATCCTCGATTCCGGCAACCTTATCTTCTCTGTCCATCTAGAAGTACCCTCTACTATCTTTTAAATCGGAAAACATAAAAACTATTTTTGAACTCTAGAACTCAAGGCCAGCTTCGCGAGCGGCTTCAGCCACTGCAGCGACACGGCCATGATAAATGTAGCCACCACGATCAAATACAACTGTTTCAATGCCGGCAGCTTTAGCGCGTTTGGCCACAAGGGCACCAACGGTTTTGGCTGATTCGACATTCCAGGTTTTGGCGTCTTTCAATTCGGCATCAAGAGTGCTTGCCATTACAAGTGTCTTGGCAGTGGTATCGTCGATGATTTGAGCATAAATATGCTTGTTCGAACGATATACACATAGCCGTGGACGCTCAGTGCTACCCGACAACCGGCGACGGATGCGGTAGTGAACTTTGATGCGATTGAGCTTTCTGTCTAGCTTCTTAATCATTAACCCGGTCCTCTATAAATTACTTCTTCTTACCAGCAGCCTTACCAGCTTTACGGCGGATAACTTCACCGGCATATTTGATGCCCTTACCTTTGTAAACTTCAGGTGGGCGCTTCTCACGAATAAAGGACGCGATATCACCAACAGCTTGTTTGTCGATACCACTTACGGTAATGACGTTACCTTTGCCAACAACAATCGTGACGCCTGCAGGTGGCTGGATTTCTACTGGGTGGGAATAACCTAGTTGCATTACCAACTTGGTACCATCCATGGCGGCGCGATAGCCAACGCCGACGATTTCAAGGTTGCGATCGAAACCGTCACTTACACCTTTGACCATGTTGGCCAAAAGTGTCCGGCTCAAACCATGCAAGCTACGGGTAGTTCTGTTTTCAGAATTACGGGTGACTGTGATTTTGCCATCTTCATGCTTGAAAGACATCTCAGGGACAAAAGTACGCTCTAGTTGTCCTTTAGGTCCTTTGATGACCACTTTGTGATCATCAATTTGAACCGTCACGCCAGATGGCACTGGGATTGGTGCTTTACCGATACGAGACATTGCTCTTAACTCCTACCTACTTATTTTCTTTGCTTACCAGACTTCGGCAACAACTTCGCCGCCGAGGTTGCTCTTACGAGCTTGGCGATCGGTCATCAACCCGCGGCTGGTGCTAACGATTGCTACACCCATACCGTTATAAACTCTTGGCACTTTTTTGGATGGGCGATAAACCCTAAGACCAGGCTTAGACACGCGCTTCAAACCTTGAATTACGTGCTCGCCCTTACTGCCGTATTTGAGAACAATGCGCATGCGTTGTTCAGGAGAGCCTAAGGCTCTTGTTTCGAATGAAGAAATGAATCCTTCATTACGCAACAGCTCGGCAATAGCTACCTTCGCCTTGGAGGCGGGCATCTCAACGGCCGGAGCCTGAACGCGGATGGCGTTTCTAATACGTGTGAACATGTCCGAAATTGGATCTGTGACCGGCATTTGCTATCTCCTACCAGCTAGACTTGGTGAGTCCAGGAATCAAACCTTCGTGAGCCATTTTTCTTAGGCAACAGCGGCACAAGCCAAAGTCGCGATAAACCGCTCTGGGCCGCCCGCATATGCGACAGCGATTGTGCAAGCGCACCTTGGGGTATTTGCCTTTGGCGACCAATACCTGGCGCTTATGCTCCTTATCAACCATGGATGTTTTAGCCACGTTGTGCTTTCCTCTCCTTACGACTCTTCTTTAAAATCTAACTATTGACTGACGTTTTGCTTCTTGAAGGGCATGCCCATGGCGGCTAGCAGTGCATACGCTTCTTGATCTGTTGGGGCAGTGGTGACAATGGAAATATCCATGCCGCGTACTGCATCGATTGATTCATAATTGATTTCAGGGAAAATCAATTGCTCCTTGATACCAACGGAGAAATTGCCGCGACCATCAAACGACTTACCAGATAGACCGCGGAAGTCGCGGATTCTTGGTAGTGAAATGTGAATGAGCTTAGCCAGGAAGTTCCACATGCGCTCTCCGCGAAGAGTGACTGAGGCACCGACAGGCATACCCTTTCTCAATTTGAAAGTAGCGATGGATTTCTTGGCGCGATTTGTCACTGGCTTTTGGCCGGCGATAATGCCCAATTCTTTGACGCCATTTTCAATTGCTTTAGCGTTGCTGGTGGCTTCGCCCAAACCCATGTTGATTACAACTTTGACAATGCGGGGAACCTGCAAGTCATTCTTGTAGCCAAATTGCTTTTTAAGACTTTCTCTTACCTGGGTTTGGTAATTTTCTTTGATATCGAACATTGCCTTCTACCTTACGTTTGATTAGCTGCTTCGAGAGACGGTCTTTGTCGTCTCTGCTTCTTATATATAGGTCCTAAACGCCTAGCTCTTTACGGAACTCAGCTCTAACAGGTTTCTTCTTCTCGTTGGAGTAGAGCATTACTTTGCAAGCAAACAAAGGTGCTTCTTGCTTGATGATGCCGCTCTTACCGTAAGCATTCTTAGCTTTGACGTGACGAGTGACGACGTTTACGCCTTCTACAAGAATTTTGCCGAGCTTAGGGAATACCTTAAGCACTTTGCCAATCTTGCCTCTGTCGCCTTCAAGCTTCTGGCCATTTTTCTTGGTGCGTGTTCTGCAGCCAGAGATAACCATAACTAGATCGCCGCGTTTGACGTGAACCGAAGGCACCAGGTTGGTGGCACTTGGTTTAACGAGAGCGCGTGAGATAACTTGCTTGTTGCCCATTTTGACTTTGGTCTTGATGGGAGCGTTGGTGTAGCGCACCGACATTTCTTTTTTAGCTGTGTAAGCCATTGTTAGAGAACCTCCGGAGCCAATGAGATGATCTTGGTGAAGTTCTTGTCTCTAAGTTCACGTGCGATTGGTCCAAACACACGAGTACCTTTTGGGTTGCCGTCTTTTTGCACAATCACAGCAGCGTTGTCGTCAAAGCGGATGGTTGAACCATCTGGACGACTGACGTTCTGTTTGACACGTACAACAACTGCACGGACAACTTCAGACTTCTTCACGGGCATGTTAGGTAGAGCATCTTTGACAGTAGCCACGATGACATCGCCAACAGTTGCAAATGTTTTGTTCGATCCGCCCAGGACCCGGATGCACAAGAGCTCTCTAGCTCCGGTGTTATCGGCACAGGTCAGTCTAGTTTCTTGCTGAATCATGAGGCAGATACCTCGCTAGCTTTATTAGAGATGGCATGGCCAGTCACTTCAACTACGGTGAATCTTTTGTCTTTGGACAATGGACGGCATTCTTCAATGCGAACCACGTCGCCCATTTGACACTTGTTTTCAGCATCGTGAGCTTTGAACTTGCGCGTCTCGGCAATTTGCTTCTCATACTTGTGGTGCGGTGAACGGCTTTCAACAGCTACTACAACTGTCTTATCCATTTTGTTGGATACAACCTTCCCGACTAATACCTTCTTTGGCATTTCTCGACCCCTTAGTCTCTCTCTTTAACTCAGTCCAGCTTCTTCTTAAGCAGTGACAAAAATGACTTTTTCAGTAGCCACTGTCAGCAGTTGCGCTAGTTTTTTTCTTTCTAAACGCAATTTAGCTGGACTCTCCAACTTTCTTAGAGCCAACTGAAAACGCAGGTCGACGATAGTCTTACGAGTCTCATCAATACGTGCATTCAGCTCCTCAGGGGAAAGCTCTCTCATTTCTCGCACTCTCATTTCGCGGCTCCTCCGGCATGCCTTTCAATTACACGGCATTTAACAGGTAACTTCTGGGCGGCCAATTCAAGCGCGTGGTGCGCATCTTTCTGGGCCACTCCGGACATTTCAAACATTACGCGTCCGGTTTTGACAACGGCTACCCAGAATTCTGGGTTACCTTTACCGGAGCCCATTCTGGTCTCGGCTGCTTTCTTAGTTACTGGCTTGTCTGGAAAAACGCGAATCCACATTTTTCCGCCGCGGCGCACACTACGCACCATGGCTTTACGAGCAGCTTCTATTTGACGTGAAGTAATCCAGCAAGGCTCGAGTACTTGCAAGCCGTAGTCACCAAATTGGACTTCAACTCCTCGAGTTTCATGTCCGCACATGCGACCGCGCTGCATCTTTCTATATTTTGTTCTTTTGGGCATTAACATGGGTTATTGACCTGCCTTCCTGGGTCTACGACCAGACTTAACTGGATCTCTCGCATCTTTATTATTGTTGCGAGCTCCGCCTTCTTGTGAACGTTCTTGTTGCGTCTTGATGTTTGGAGGTGACCATTGACCAGGCTCCAACTCACCGCGGAAGATCCACACCTTGATGCCGATGATACCCATCATGGTATTTCCTTCGGCAGTGGCATAGTCGATATCGGCACGCAGAGTTTGTAGTGGAATACGACCTTCTTTGGCCCATTCTGTACGAGCGATTTCAGCACCGCCCAAACGACCGGCAACCATGATTTTGACGCCGATAGCGCCAGCGCGCATACAACGTTGCATTGCTTGCTTCATAGCGCGACGGAAGGCAACACGCTTTTCTAACTGCTGAGCGATTGACTCGGCAACGAGCTTAGCTTCTAGATCTACGCGGTTGACTTCAAGAATGTTGATCTTGATATCGAGACCAGTGCGATTAAGCAAGGCACGTAGTTTAAGGCTGAGATTTTCGATGCCTTGACCGCCCTTACCTACTACCACGCCAGGTCTGGCTGTGTAGATATCGATTGTTACTTGATCTGCTTTTCTAGAAATTTCTACTTTGGAGCAACCGGCGCCAGAGAGTTCTTTCTTTAGGTAGGCTCTAAGGCGAGCATCCTCTTCAATCAGAGGGGCAACGTCTTTCTTCTGAACAAACCAGTTAGAAGCCCAGCCCCGGTGAATACCGACGCGAAAACCAACAGGATTTACTTTCTGACCCAACTTCTTAGTCCTCACTTACTCTAACTCGAGTCTTTTGACTCGTAATTTGACTCTTACTACTTAAATATCCGAAAGTTTCAGCGTGATGTGGCTGGAGCGCTTAAGGATGGGATAAGCCCGGCCTCTTGCTCTTGGCTGGAAGCGTTCCAGAGTTGGCCCCTGGTCGCAGAATGCTTCTACTACTTTGAATTTGTCAGCTTCCGTCTCAGAGACGGCTTGCTTTTCGGCATGCGTGAGGTTGGAAACCGCTGAATACAGCAGCTTCTCAATGACGCGAGCGGCAGTGTAAGGCATAAACTTGAGCATAACTCTAGCTTCGCCAACTTCTTTACCGCGAATCTCATTGACTACACGGCGCACCTTCCGCGGTGACATCCTTACCCATTTTGCGCAAACTTTGCTTTCCACTTTTGCGATCCTTCTAACTAAATTCCGGTCTAACTTACTGCCAGTACTAACTTAGAGTTAGCCTCTTTTACCAGTTTTGTCTCCGCCGGCGTGTCCTTTGAACAGTCTGGTGGGAGCGAACTCACCGAGACGGTGGCCAATCATTTGTTCAGTCACGTAGACAGGAACATGTTTGCGGCCGTTGTATATAGCGATTGTGTGGCCAATCATTTCGGGCACAATCATCGAAGCGCGAGACCAAGATTTGATAACGCGTTTGTCGCCCTTCTTATTCATCTCATCAACTTTTTTTACGAGTGCTGGATGAACGAATGGTCCCTTTTTAAGCGATCGAGACACTTAAACCTCCAAAATTACTTAGTTCTGCGCTTAACGATGAATTTGTCCGATGTATAAGACTTACCGCGACGAGTTTTGTAACCCATAGCTGGTTTGCCCCATGGTGTTTGTGGCTTACCGCCGATTGGCGATTTACCTTCACCACCACCATGTGGGTGGTCAATGGCGTTCATGGTGACACCACGGTTGGTAGGTTTGATACCTAACCAACGAGTGCGGCCGGCTTTACCCAGACGCAAGTTTTTGTCGTCGGTGTTACCCAACTGACCGATGGTGGCCATGCACTCGAGATGCACCATACGCATTTCGCCAGATGGCAAACGTAAAGTGGCATATCTGCCTTCTTTGGCCAGAACTTGAATTTGAGCTCCAGCAGCACGACCCATTTGGCCGCCTCTACCGAGAGTCAATTCAACGTTGTGAACCATAGTACCTAGAGGGATAGCGCGAAGAGGAAGAGCGTTGCCGTTCTTGATCTCAGCTGCTGGCCCAGACATAACTTTCTCACCAACCTTGATACCGTTTGGCGCCAAGATATAGCGCTTGTCTCCGTCGGCATAGTGCACTAGACAGATACGGCAGTTGCGGTTTGGATCGTATTCGATAGTAGCGATAACGCCAGGGACGTCATGCTTGTTGCGTTTGAAGTCGATAACGCGGTAGGCCTGTTTGTGGCCGCCGCCTTTATGTCTAACTGTCAAACGACCTTGGTTGTTGCGGCCGCCATGCTTTTTCAAGGGGCGCAGCAAGCTCTTCAAAGGAGTATGTGTGGTTATGTCCGAATAATCGGCTAACGACATATTCCTGCGGCCTGCGGAGGTTGGATTCACTTTGCGGGTAGGCATCTTACTGTTCCTAAATAATTCCCATAACTGTGAGTTGAGTGCTTAATTGAAAAATTAGGCAGTGAACAACTCGAGCGGTTCACCAGACATGGTGACAATGGCCTTCTTGCTGTCTTTTGGAGCGCGACCATGACGCTTGCTTCTTCTGAAGCGACCGCGGATAGCGCTTGTATTGACAGAGACGACCTCGCTCTTGCTCTTCGGATAGAGTTCCTTAAGCATCTGCTCAATAGCTTGAGCAATTTCAACTTTGTTGGCGTCTTTCATCACTTCGAAAGTGTATTGACCGAGTTCCATCTGTTGAGCAGACTTCTCAGTAATCATTGGTCTGATGATGATTTGCGAATGACGTTTGTTCATCTCACTTGGTCCTTAGATATTCTAATTACTCTTCGCTCTTCTCTTTTTTAGCGCGAGCAGGCTTTTTGGCTTCAGCTTCTGCTTCTTTAGGAGCTGCAGCTTTCTTAGGAGCAGCGGCTTTCTTTGGAGCTTCAGCAGCATCTTTAGCTGGTGCTTTTTCAGCTTTGGCAGCAGGAGCAGCTTTCGCTTTGACTTCTACTTTCGCGGCTTTCTTAACTACCGGCTTTTCAGCTTCAGTCTTTTCTTTGCTTGAAGCTTCGAAGCGAGTATTGATTGCTTCGAGGGTTCTAGCATTAGTGAGGATGACTTCGTAATGAAGCAAATCTTTGACGTTCAAGTTGCTCATGGCGATCACTTTAAGACCGTCAATGTTGCGAGCTGCACGTTCAACACGGGCGCAAGCATCACAAGCGTAGTCGAGAACGACGAGCACTTTTTTGCCTACGTGACCAAGATCTTTCAATACTTGGCTGAATAGTTTTGTTTTGGCTTCTTTGAGATTGTCGAAGTCTTGGACCACAACCAACTTCTCAACACTAGCGGCAAGAGCTGATTTAAGTGCAAGCACTCTCATCTTCTTGTTCATAGTGATGGAATAATCCCGCGGCTTAGGACCGAACGGAACGCCACCACCAGCCCACAAAGGTGAACGGATAGAACCAGCTCTGGCGCGGCCAGTACCTTTTTGACGCCATGGCTTACGACCGCCACCACGAACTTCTGCTCTGGTTTTGGTGTTAGCACTACCTTGTCTGGCATTGGCGAGCTGTCTGACCAGGGCATTGTGAATTACGCCCATGTTCGGCTTAATGCCAAAGACTGCGTCACTGAGTGCTACTTCACTCAGTTTCTTGCCTTTGAGATCAACTACTTGCGCGGATGTCATTTTACTTTCTCTCTCTTAAGTTCAGAAACTAATTCCATTTGGTTATAGATGCGGAGATCACAACCAAACCACCGTCAACACCAGGTACAGAGCCTCTGACAAGGAGCAGACCTTTTTCGGTATCAACTCTCACCACAGTCAAGCGGCGAGCACAAACATTGTCGTCACCCATGTGACCGGGCATATGAAGACCACGAACGACGCGACCTGGAGTGGTACCAGCGCCGATAGAACCCATAGAGCGGTGGAATTTAGAACCGTGGCTCATTGGTCCGCGACCGTGGTTATAGCGCTTGATACAGCCTTGGAAGCCTTTACCAATTGACTTACCGCGGACATCAACTTTCATACCAGGCGTAAGCAAAGCCTCAACATTGAGAGCTTCGCCAACCTTATAAGAAGAAACGTCATCGACGCGATACTCTTTGAGCGGCTTCAAAGGTTGAATTTCTTTCTTTTTGAAAGCGCCAAGAGCTGGCTTGGTGAGCTTTTTCTCTTTAATAGCGAAGCCACCAACTTGAACGGCTACATAGCCATGCTTCTCTTTGGTTTTGGTTTCGGTGACGATATTCTCGCCCAACTTAACTACGGTGACAGGAACTGCCAGGCCATTCTCATCGAATACCTGCGTCATCCCAACTTTTCTTCCCATTACGCCTAATGTCATGGCTTTTTAGTCCTTCTCAAATCTGCATCAAATCAGAATCATTCAAATCAGCATCAAATCAACTTTAAGTACAAACCTTAGAGTTTGACTTCGATATCAACACCGGCTGGCAAATCAAGACGCATAAGCGCATCAGCTGTAGTTGGTGTTGGATCGTTGATATCAATCAATCTCTTGTGCACTCTGATTTCGAAGTGCTCACGTGATTTTTTGTCGACGTGCGGTGAACGCAACACGCAATAAACACGCTTCTTGGTTGGCAACGGCACCGGGCCGCAAACTGTCGCACCGGTGCGCTTAGCAGTATCTACGATTTGATCTGAAGACTTGTCGAGCAATCTGTGGTCGTAAGACTTAAGACGAATGCGGATTCTTTGCACTTTCGACGCTGCGGCATCAGTTTTTGTTTTTTTGGCGCTTGCCATATTGCCTACTTTCTCCCTAGTGCTCCTAGTGAATAACCAGGATGCGTTCAACATAAGTAATCGCGTTTAGCGATAACGTCGCCATCAAGACTTTAGCTATACCAGATGCGTTCAAGACATATCTGATAGGGCACCAGTCTAATCTCCCCGGCCCTAGCAACAAGACGCATTAACTGCCTCTTATAATTGCGGACGGCACGGGATGACCGTTCCAGCGAACGAACCACACATTGTACAGAGATTGCCCGGGGGCGCCAGAGTAAATTTATTTCAGCTTTGGTTTCCAATAGGGCGAAATCAAGCATCTTCGTTGAGTCCGTTTTCTCAAGCTCTGCACCCGTGATGCTTTCAGCTGTCTAGTAGGGTAAAAAAATAGTTTGAAATTGATTCAAAACACTGTTAACAACCGCAACATCAGGTCACGCCTTAATTTCGACAATTGTGCAACCTCCACAATGTCTTAAGGATTGAGCCGTTTAGGGCGTTTTGGATGGGGAAAGATAAGAGTATCTCTTGGCAGCCCCTCTCTTTTTATTACTTCAGACAAATTGCCACCAACCATGACTTATCGCTTCGACAAATCCGGTAAACGAATTCCCGCAGGCACAGCAAAAGACAAACTCGTCGCCGCAGCAGAAAATAGAGATAGCCAATCGAACGGATTGCAAAATTCGGCTACAGCTCAAAGAACCACCGGCACATCGCATTTAGTGCAAACCCAAAAGGGCCCCTTAGCCAATCAAAAAATCGGTCGTAAGGGTCCCGATGCTGACTTGAGCAAACCCCTGCGCCATATCGGCCTGGCAGTAGGCACGGTGATCACCATCGTCATAATTATGGTGATATTCAGTGTTGTTAGTTCGATGTTTAGAGGTGCCACCACATCAAATGACAAGCCCGCAGCTCCACCGACCAATTCAGCAAAAAAGGAGTGGAAGGTAACTGCTGGGCGTGCATCTGCAGCAGCACCAGTGCCAAACCTAGGTCACTGGTCAAAAGCTGAAGTTCTTAAAAACCTCTTTGCCGCTGGCCAAAGAGCACATGACGCTAAGAACTACTCTTCCGAAAACGCCATTCTTAAAAATCTAAGCCAATCTCAACCAAGCGAAACGAAAGCCCTGCTAACGAAATTGATTGCGGCCAATCCGAAAAATATCAAATATCAATGGCAACTAGCGATTGTCTTGTATCACGCTGGCACTTACGACCAAGCCAAGCTCGTCAACGACAAAATTATTCAGCAACTCAAAGGCAGCCATCAATCATTAGAACTACAGGGCCTGGCCTACAGCCTAGAAGGCAAGATGAAAGCTCGAGTAGGTCGTGATCAAGAAGCTCTGAAAGACTTGACCACAGCAGTTTCACTATTTGAAAAAGCGCAGCTCACAGACCTAGCTTTTGTTGATACCTTGCGCGATATTGCCTGGTTAGAATTGCGCACCGGCAGACGCATGCAAGCTGCCGTCTTGTTTGATCGAGTCAATGCTTGCACGGGAGAAACTGCTGGCGTTGAACCTGCTAGCCCAGAATCATTCATGATGGAGAATATTAGGTAGCACTAGATGTGGTACTCGGATACGCCTAAAAAAAGAGGACTGCTTTTCAGCAGTCCTCTTTTAATTTGTTTCTAGATTATTAGTCTAGGCGATGATTGAAGCAACTACGCCGGCGCCGACAGTACGTCCGCCTTCGCGAATAGCGAATCTCATACCTTGCTCAACAGCTACTGGTTGAATCAATTCAACGTCCATTGCAACGTTGTCACCAGGCATAACCATTTCAACGCCTTCTGGCAATTCGATGGAACCGGTCACGTCAGTTGTACGGATGTAGAACTGTGGTCTGTAGCCTTTGAAGAATGGAGTGTGACGTCCGCCTTCTTCTTTGGAGAGGATATAAACCTCTGCCTTGAACTTGGTGTGTGGCTTGATGCTGCCTGGTTTGGCGATAACTTGACCACGTTCGATCATGGTCTTGTCGATACCTCTGAGGAGGATACCAACGTTGTCTCCAGCCATACCGGAGTCAAGGGTCTTCTGATACATTTCAACGCCGGTTACGGTTGTCTTACGTGTATCTTGTAGACCAACGATTTCTACTTCTTCGCCGACTTTAACTTGTCCGCGTTCAATACGACCAGTGGCAACGGTACCGCGGCCAGTGATAGAGAACACGTCTTCAACAGCCAACAAGAATGGTTTGTCCAAATCTCTTTCTGGAGTTGGAATGTGCTCATCAACAGCTTTCATCAAGTCGAGAATTGCTTGCTCGTACTTCATGTCGCCTTCAAGAGTCTTGAGAGCTGAACCACGGATTATTGGAATATTGTCGCCGTCGAAGTTGTACTTAGAAAGCAATTCGCGTGCTTCCATTTCAACTAGTTCGATCAATTCTGGATCGTCGACCATGTCGCACTTGTTCAAGAAGACAACGATGTGTGGAACGCCAACTTGACGGGCAAGCAAGATGTGCTCGCGAGTTTGTGGCATAGGGCCATCGTTAGCTGAAATCACGAGGATAGCGCCGTCCATTTGGGCAGCACCAGTAATCATGTTCTTGATGTAGTCAGCGTGTCCTGGGCAGTCAACGTGACTGTAGTGACGCTTGTCGGTTTCGTATTCTACGTGAGCGGTATTAATGGTAATACCACGAGCTTTTTCTTCGGGAGCAGCATCGATCTCATCATATTTTTTAGCTTTGGCTTGGCCAGTTTTGGCCAAAGTCATTGTAATAGCTGCGGTTAACGATGTTTTGCCATGATCAACGTGCCCGATCGTTCCAACGTTCACGTTTGGTTTGTTTCGTTCAAACTTTTGACGGGCCATCCTATCTACTCTCCTTACAAATTACTGCTTCTTACGGATACTGACTATCAATTGATTCTGATATGCAGGGCCTATTGGACTTGAACCTGGATGGTTTATTACAGGTTCGGTTTAAATGGAGCCCACGACGAGAATCGAACTCGTGACCTCCCCCTTACCAAGGGGGTGCTCTACCGCTAAGCTACGTGGGCACGTAAATCTACGAGGATTCTATTATCTACGGTGATTCTCGATTCTCTGGATTCCTCAAAATTTTCTTTACTCTTGGAAAATTTTGATCGGCTTTTTCTTTTTTCAAGCAACCACCTGTAAAGAGGTTACTTCGGTTTCCTACTTTGCCTTGAGCACTTTCGTGCTTAGGTCAAAAGTTTGGGTGGAGCTGGATTCGAACCAGCGTAAGCTTTCGCTAACAAGTTTACAGCCTGTCTCCTTTAACCACTCGGACATCCACCCATAAGCTGGTGATGGGAATCGAACCCGCAACCGACGGTTTACAAAACCGTTGCTCTACCGTTGAGCTACACCAGCGAAATCGACAATTACTTGCGGCCTATCTCTTGCAGATACGAATGCCAGCAAAATAATTGCGCTTACCTATCAATGATAGGCAGAGTAAATTCTTACAGAGTATTTTTTAAGTGTCAAACTATTGCCTGACCTAGGACCAATAGCGATACACGAACTTAATATAAACGGCGGACCGTTCTACTCTGCAGGCGCAGAAACTGCGCTAGTTGCCTCAATTGCTGCCTTAACCTCTACTTTAGAAGCCAGATTCTGTCTGACAACCTCATAGAAGATCACACCGGCAGCTACCGAAGCATTCAAAGATTGCACCGAACCATGCATAGGAATCTTCACTAAGAAGTCACAATGCTCAGACACCAAGCGGCTTATGCCGTCACCTTCACCACCAATCACTAAAGCAATCGGCCGCTTAAGATCACTTTCATAAATCCCTTGAGCACCCTCAAGTGCCAAACCAGCAATCCAGAATCCACGGTCTTTCAACTTTTCAAGAGTGGATACAAGATTAGTGATGCGCACCATACGCATGCTGGCAAGCGCTCCTGCACTTACTCTTGCTACAGTGCGAGTAAGACCGGCCGATCTCCGCTGGGGAAGAATGACAGCCTTAACACCAGCCGCATCAGCAGATCTGACAATGGCACCAATGTTGTGTGGATCTTCAATGCCATCAAGAATAGCAACGGTGTATCCGTCTAAACTCTTACCTTCGGCTTCTAGCGCGGCTTTCTCAGCATCGAACTGATCAAGAAACTCTGATATGTCAAGATATTCGCTAGCAGCAATTTGGGCAACTACACCCTGGTGCTTATCGCGATCACCAATCAAGTCAGAGAGTTTGCGCTTTTCAACTGTGGCAATGACAATCGAATTTTCTTTAGCTAATTCTTTGATTTTATCGATGCGGCGGTCTGATTCCAAACCACTTGCCATGTAGATTTTGTTGACTGCAACTTTTCCCTCTATAAGGAATGCAACTACAGCGTTGCGGCCATAGATGAATTCTTCGTCGACAGCTTCTTGATCAACAGCTGCTGGACCAGATTCTTCATGACCACCATAACGGACAGTCTGGGTGCGCTCAACTGGAGCTTCATCAAAGTAATCATTTACTTTGCGAGCAATGCTAGCGGCTTTGCGCTCTGGTGACATATCACCGCGCGCGGCTTCGTCTGTCCGGGGACGTCGATCGTAGCCACCGCCTTCTGGTCTTGGACCGCGGTTGAATCCACCTTCGGATCTACCTTCTGGTCTTGGTCCGCGGTTAAATCCACCTTCGGATCTGCCTTCTGGTCTTGGACCACGGTTATAGCCACCGCCACCCTCTGGTCTTCCAGCGCCTTCTGGTCTTGGTCCGCGGTTATAGCCGCCGCCACCTTCTGGTCTTGGTCCGCGATTGAAGCCGCCGCCACCTTCTGGTCTTGGTCCGCGATTGAAGCCTCCACCACCTTCTGGTCTTGGTCCACGATTGAAGCCGCCGCCGCCTTCTGGTCTTGGTCCACGGTTATAGCCACCGCCGCCTTCTGGTCTTGGTCCACGGTTATAGCCACCGCCGCCTTCTGGTCTAGGTCCACGGCTGAAGCCGCCGCCCTCAGGTCTTCCAGCACCTTCTGGTCTCGGTCCCCGATTAAATCCGCCGCCCGATGGACGACCACCTTCTGGTCTTGGTCCACGGTTAAATCCGCCGCCCGATGGACGACCACCTTCTGGTCTCGGTCCACGGTTGAAGCCGCCGCCTTCTGGCCTGCCTGCTCCTTCTGGTCTTGGTCCGCGATTGTAACCGCCCTCAGATCTACCTTCAGAACTTCCTTCCGGTCTCGGTCCGCGATTAAATCCACCCGGTTTACGAGCGCCAAATCCGCCTGGTCTGCCTGCTGAGCTCGAAGATGATCCACCGGCTCGGTTATAGCCGCCGCCGGAACCACCTGGTCTCGCTCCGCCCGGCCTGCCGCCACTAGAACCACCGGGTCTGCCACCGCTTCCACCTGGTCTAGCTCCACCTGGTCTCGCTCCACCAGATTTGCCGGCGTATCCACCAGACTTGCCGCCACCTGAGCGACCGCCGCCACCTGATCTACCAGGGCCGCGCGAACCATTACCTGACATTCCCATTCTTCTCTGTCCTTGACTAAAACTTAGTTCTATTGCTGCTTTGCGGTATTTACCATGGACAGATCATGCGAGACATGAATAATAGAGACTTAGATCCCCTATTCAAAAGCGTACTCATGCTATTCGACGTCGTCTTATTTGGTTGCCCAGTTGCCCTATCCGTCTGCCTGGCCGCTCACGCGTACAGAGATGGGGATAAACGCTTCTTGCTACCCGCGTTCTCCTTCTTCGCCTACTGCTTGTTTTACCTGGCAGGAGGGCGGGATGTATTACTTTATCTCACTACGGCCCTAGTTATGATGGGCGGATGCGCATTTAGCGCCTGTCCGTAACGTAGCAAAGAGGAATTTTTACTCAGAAATCTTTTTAAAGCTGCCGATTAAGTGCGTTTTTTAACCACCGGAATCGCCACAGAATGCCTATTTTGTTGAGCTTCAGCCAACGAACGCATAGAAATATTATGTTTTTTCAACCAACGAGAGATAGTATTGGGATCGCACCATTTATTTTCGGTCTCCCGATATATCTTGGCAATCTCGACCGTGCTGAGCTTCTCCTTGACATATTTCTGCTGCAGCCATTCTTTGTCTTGATAGAGAGTCTTGGTTCTAAGAGTCTTGCCCACGGCTTGGTCCGCCTTAAAATGGAAATTCGAGTACTTTATACCCGCTTATACTACATATTCTAATTGTGGTTGCTTACCGCCGTTCTGGCAAGGTGGCGCGGGTATGATTTAAGGAGAATTAGAAATTTTCATTGGAACCGACCTTCAAGTGACAAAAAAAGACTTTCGCTTGCCACAAATAGACAAACTGCTGCGAGAACCTGTTTTGCAACAGGCGATTGAAAAGTTGCAGATTCGTCGCGAGCTAGCAAGCAGACACGCTCGGCTGCACGTAGACCAAACCAGACAAGATCTCATTAGCGGAAAAATTAGCGAAGAACCGAATTTAGAAATGCTGGCAGGCTCTATAGCAGCCGATTTAGAGAAGCTCACCAAAGCTGGTATTAAAAAAATATTGAACGGCACGGGTGTGATACTGAGCACCAATCTTGGCCGAGCCCCGCTACCCCAGACAGTTGTAGCTCAACTAGCCGATGCTCTGTGCTCCTATTCTAATTTAGAATTTGATCTTGAAAATGGCGGTCGCGGCGAGAGAACAGAACAGATCTCACGCTTACTTGGTCTGTTAATTGGGTCACAGTCAGCGATTGTAGTAAACAATTGTGCATCGGCAGTGATGCTTGCCGTCAAAGCTTTATCAGATCAAAAAGAAACGATAGTATCCCGCGGCGAGCTGATTGAGATTGGTGGTAGCTTCCGCTTGCCTGATGTAATTACATCATCAGGCGGCCGCCTAAAAGAAGTTGGCACCACCAATAGAACCAGAGCAGCAGACTACGAAAAAGCAGTATCAGATAATACAGGCATGATCATGAAGTGCCACCGCTCAAACTATCAAGTGCTCGGGTTCACTGAAGAAACCAGCATCAAAGAACTGGCCGAAATTGGCTCAAAATATGATGTTCCCGTTGTATACGATTTGGGCGGTGGTTGCTTGATTGATCTACAACAATTTGATCTTGTGGCGGAACCCACAGTACAAGCTACTTTAGAAAATGGCGCCGACTTGGTTTTGTTTTCCGGTGACAAACTATTAGGTGGGCCGCAAGCCGGAATAATTGCGGGCAAAAGAGAGATTGTGGCCAAGCTGCGCAAATCGCCCATTTACAGGGCCCTGCGAGCGGACAAAATGGTGATTGCCTTACTTGAATCAGTACTCAGTCAATACATATATGTAGATGGCTATAAGAGTTTGCCTGTCTTCAAACTGGCGGCACTAAAACAAGATGCTCTGCGCCAACGAGCCGAAATTACCGCTGCCAAATTACATAATTTGAAGTGCTTAGAGGCATCGCCTATTGAGCTAGAGAGCACAATGGGCGGAGGCAGTTTGCCAGGTGAGTTGTTGCCATCAGCCGGGCTTGCGATCAAAATTAAAAAGCCCGGTGGTTCCGCTGCCAGCCTTTCTCGCTTGCTGCGACAAGGCGAGCCAGCCGTGATTGGCACAGTGACGGATAATCAACTGTTTCTCGATTTTCGCACAATTGCTGAAGACGACGAAGACGATCTTATCTGTGCCCTAAGGTCAGCTGATCAGGCCCTGGGAAGCAAATAAGCTCTTCTTTTCAAGAGGATATGATTATTGCCACCACCGATTGAGGCCCCCAATGAGCGAACTGAAAGAATTGGAAACCCTAATCAATCAGTTGAGCAAGCGCATGGAAGAACAAATGCGCATCACTCGCAATTTAACAGCCTTGTGCACAACTCTAATTGTTGGCCTTATGTTCTTCATTTTCTGCCAGACCATGGAGCACCTTCCATCTATTATCGTGCTCAGATACATGAGCAATCTTGATTCTATAGTTAAGGAATGGCGCCAAACTGAACGCTGCCTCAATGGTCCTCAACCAGCACCAGTAAAAGCAGCACCAGTAAAAGCAGCTCCGCCAAAAGCAGCTCCACCAGCAGCTCCAGATAAAGCAGCACAAACTAAGTAAACAAATTTGTCAGTGTTTCGCCTTACTTCTTCAACAAAGCTTGACGGCGCTTCACTTCAGCTTCGACTTCGTCGGCCGAGATATTGTTGACCTGCATCGGGCCAGCACAGATTTCGCGCCAAGGGGCTCCGGCTAATGCCTGACGGACAATTACTTCGAATACTTGAGCGCGCACCCCGCTACCGTAGCTGCCTGTGGCACCAGAAAACGGTGTAGTGGGAGCGGCAACCTGAGGCCGTGGAATGGCTTGATTTGGCATTGCTTGATTGAGGGTAGTAGCGCCCGTGCCGCTGGCCATGCCTTGTTGTCCGGCGTTAACTAAATCTACTGGGGCAGGAGACTGGGTTTGCATTGGGTCATCAACCACGGGATGACTACCGGAGGCCACTGGACTAGGTATTTGAGCTTGTGCCAGAGGTTGAGCTTGTTGAACTACCGGCTGTTGCGCTTGTGGCTCAGCAAATAGTTTGGGAGCTTCGTTAAAGAGCGGGGCGGCCGGCGCGGCTGGCTGCGGTTGTTCAAAGAAGCTGGTCGACTGCTTGGGAGCAGCTGGTTTAGCCATGGCTTCATCGGCTGCTGCTTTGGTGCTGGTCAATTGACGCTGCAAGTCAGCAACCATATCGCGTGTTTGATCACGCATTTCGTCAAGCTGAGTCTTCAACTGTGTAATCTCAGAATCTTTATGACCAAGCTCTACTTCTTTGGCCTGGATCAAATCATTTCGCTGCTGCACCAGTTCAGACAACTTCTCATACTGACCTGAAAATTCTTCCCAACGCGAGTTCAACATTTCTTGAGTGTCTTGGACTTCTTGATCTTTGGCAGCTAGAAGCTCGGCAAAATCAGAGTCCTTAGCATCCATACGTGAGCGCATTTCTTCATTCTGCACACGTAGCTCTTCGAGGAGAGCCATGACACTTTCATCTTGGACAACTCTCACTACTTCGACTTCGCGCACAATCTCGTTGCCAGATCCAGCCGAAGTAAGTGTGTATACAGGTTTGGGTGGGTCAGGAGCCTGCACTGCGTCATAAGCGGCACGGAAGAAATCTCCCGATATGCGCTGGGCACCCAACAAGTCAACTAGTTTGCGCAAGAGATCGGCCGGATGCTCAGAAGGGAACACAGCCATGTATGCGCACTTAAAAGTCCAAGCATCAATCTTGTTAGTAGAGAGCTGATCAGCCAAACTATGAACTAATTCTTCTGGAGTAAGCTTTGCCTCAACCTTAGGCGGTTCAGCATTTCTCGATTCAAGAGTAACGATCAATTTTTCTAGAGAAGACCCTATTTCATCTGCCGCATTTCTCGACTCAAGGGTAGCGATCAATTTTTCTAGAGCTGGCCCTATTTCGCCGGCCGCCTGCCTCGACTCAAGAGTAACTATCAAATTATCAATAGCAGGTACTAATTCGCCTACGGCCTGCATCGGCTCAAGAGCTGCGGACATTGACTCACTTAAGCTATTGAGGCTCAGTCCTATTTCATTGAAAGCCTGATGCTGAATGGTCTCAGCCAAATTTCTTACTATCTCAAGCTGCTCATTAGCGGCTTTGGAAATTTGCGCCATATTGACAGAGCAAATACCTAGCTGCTGATCAAGAGTATTAAGCAGTTCAATTACTTGCTCTTGGTGAGCAGTGTCGACAACCTGATTGACTTGAGCATTGAGGTTGGCAATCTGACTTGGAGTAATGAGCATCGATAAATCTGGCGCCTCAGGAACCTTAATTTCTGGAATTTCTACCACTTTAATACCAAATAGCGGATTCTCGGATGAAGCCTCAAAACTTGGTTGCACGTCTTGGTTAGGTTCGTTGTCGTCAAACGAAACTTGGCCAGGGTTAACCTCTACCTCAGAAACAACACCCATAGCGCCCGCCACATTATCGGACACAGCGGCAGAAGCAATCTCAGAGGAGAGACTAGCGGCGACGGAACGCGCATTTTTAGGGGAAGCCACCGGGGAGACCTCAAGTGAAAGTTCTTCGGCCTCATCAAGTAATGTCGGCTGTGCCACCGCTGGGGGCACACTGACCTGAGTCACTGCTGCAGACTGAGGTGGGTCGACAGCCAATTGGTAGGGATCTGGGTTATAAGCATCCGGGGGCACCGTCTGTTTAGCCAAAGTACCCCGCAGCCGAGCACGTCTGGCAGCAAGAGACGAATCGTCGCCAGACTTCCCCGAAGGCGCGTCCTGAGTAGAACTGGTTGCGCTTGCCTTGTCTTCGCGAGCCATCTAACAATCCCTTCCTAATGTCACCTGAGGCACCTACTTAGATATGTACCCGCCAGCACCGTAAAAATTCGAAGTGAAATGCCTAAATAAGCAAATTACTAGAACTATCATGCAGCACCCCTTTATTGGAAGTGCTAACTTATTTAGTATATACCTCAAACGAGGCAAAGGCGCGCCCCAAAAGCGCTTGACAAGGGGGCATTTCAACTGTACTATTCGTCTAAAAGTGAGATACTTAGCCGTTTATTTCTAAATTCCTCAAAGTTCACCTTACTAAATAAGACAATTATCGGCAGCTGGCAAGATTACAAGCGAGTATTGCTAGAGCATCCGAGGTAAATATTAAATAGAAGCGTAAGTTAGTTCTTGGCGACAAGGCCAACGTCTTTAAAAGACGGGAGTACCCGGTGGAAATTGCCATCTGCCCAAATTGCGGGGCAGTGATTAAGCAAAAGGTAAAAGGTTGCGGTGCTTGTGGAGCAGCGCAATCGAAATTCGCTGCAACTATGGTGCCGACCTTGGCTTCGGCAGCAGCACCTATGGTGGTGTCAGTAGCACCGGACAGATTGATACTAGAGCGAATCGTTTCGTCGCGCTCCGTGGCAACTCTTATACCGGGCAGCGATAGCACCTACGGCAATGACGGGGGCTACAACGACCCTTTCAATCGTGACAATTCATTCCAAGATTTCATTCCCAACCTCTTTGGCACAACCGTTTCTTCAGCCTCATCTAGTTCTGCGTCTGCTTCTAATTCGTCACCAACTGTCGTTGACCGACCAGGCGAAATTGTTGAGGGCTACGGCAACGGAAATGGCCATGGCAACGGAAACGGTCATGGCAACGGAAATGGCAACGGAAACGGCAATGGCAATGGCAAAAGCCACGATTTCTTCTCAGACGGCGAACAAGCACTGCAAAGCCCTCAACTATCTCAAGAAATTGAGGCTGTAGGAGCAAGCAGTCAAAGCAAGGCCCCGGCCGACTTCTTTGCTGCCGATCAAAGCACTGCCACAGTCGCCCCCTGGGAAATGGACGAGGCGACTGAAAGTAATGATGTCGACGCCAGCAATGTTGTTAACGGCAGTGAGCCTGATTCAGCGAGCGCCAATATTTCAAATAACAACTCAGAATCAGTCGCCCTCAATCAATTTAGCTTCAATCAGAATGCCAATCCCCAAGAGGAATCGACACCATTCAGTAGCGCTGTCGATCAAGAGCTACCATCAAGTGCAAAAGTAGAAAACGTAGAAAATGCAGAACTAGCACAGCAGAGCACAGTGGCAGAAAGCGAGATTGGAGCTGAGTACAAGCAGGAAGCGCTGCAACCGCAAGCGAATGCCCAAGCCATTGCCCAAGCTATTGCCCAGACAAATGCACCGCAAGATACAGCACAACCAGAAGCAGCGGCAGCGAAAGAAGCTCCATTTGATATTCACAAAGAGCAGCCAGCACCAAGCCGTCCCCACGTAGCTGCACCTGATTTCTTTGCTTCCGACAAGGCCAAAGAAAGCAATCAAGCGAAATCGAACGGCAATACGTCGGAACTTGCGCGTCCCGCAAAAGCAGCTACTGCAGCAGCTTTTGACTTCTTTGCCGACAGTGCATCTAGCAGCAAGAAGTCTAGCTCTAGTAGTTCGGACAATCAAAGTAGAGATAGTAGAGAAGGTCGAGACAATAAAGCTGACAAAGATGCTCATGGCACTTTTGAAAGCCTCCTCAATACAAAGAGTCGCCCCACAGGTGGTCACCCTGAAGTTGACGGCAGCGAAAACACCGCTAAAGCAGTCAAAGGATCAAAGCCTTCAATAGCGGAACCGAAGAGCGGCTCAGCAAAACTGCGAGTCAAAGATGACGACGATGATGACGATTTAGATGAGAAAGAAAAAGCTAAAGCAAAGAAAAAGCTGCCAGTAAAACGTTCACGAGACTTAGATGACGACGACGATGATGATGATGATGATGACGACGATATAGACGACGTTTCAGCCGACGATGAAGATGATGAAATTCCTCAGCGCCGCTCATTCTCAGGTTCAGCCGCCAGCCTAAAAGCAGCCGCTACGAAAAAGGCAAGCAACAATAGTCGTTCGCGAGAAATCAAAAAGTCGAACAAGCTAGAAGTAGACGATGACGACGATGACGCCAATCGCTTGCGCAATAAATTTGCCAGCGGGCAAGGCCTATTCACTCTGGCTGGATTCCCAGTGGGCATCAAGCTCATGGCTATAACTGCTGCCATAGTTGGCTGTTTTGCTTTCGCCATTTTCCATGTTCTCGGTAATGTTGCCAGCCTGACAGCAGGCCAATCAGTAGTCGACAAAGCTGCTGGCCTAACAGCAATGAACCCAGAAGTGCCAACACTGTCTGGTGATTGGCGCATACGCATCAAGCATGGCCCTCAGCAAATTGTTGGTCAGATGAACTTGGACCAAAGTGGTACAAAAATTACTGGTCGTGGCCAAGACCGGGTTGGGCCATACACAATAGATGGCTTTATTGACACAGGGAAGAAGACCCTCAATTTCAAAAAACGATTTGTTGATCCCAATGGTCGCGAAACAGGTCCACCAATCTTCTTTGTTGGCAATATTTTACTTGAGCATATTCCCCTTCACGTAGTTGGTGTTTGGGAATACACAAAAAAATCAGGCTCTAGCTTTGGCTACCTGAACAAGGCTACTACGTCAAAGGTCAAAGGCGAGTTTCTAGCTCAGTTGGATCGCTCGAAGGCACCGGCAGATCCTCCGCCAATAGGAAGTACAATTCCCAACCCATTCGAGACTAGAACGGGAGCGAGGCCAGACAAAGCCTTCAACGCTTTCGACTTCTTAACAGGCAACGGCATATTTGTCTTTCTCGGTGTTGGCTTAGCCTTGGTCTTCGGCACCTTCACCATGTTCGGTCCAACCGGTCAGATCAATATTTGGATCACCAAACAATACATTCCGACTCAAGTTAGAGCGCAACACAACAAAGTCAAAGCACAGCTGGCCAAAGGCCTGAAAAAAGGTAGTTTGCCACTAGGTCAGAGAACCGAATGGAAATGGTGGTTCCCTGCTCCTTGGGTTGTGAAAGACCTAGCCCTGCCTCCAGAAATGCGCAAGGTTAATCCACACGTATTGGTGCTCGGTCAGGGTGGTAAAGGAAAAACTAGACTAGTAGCAAATATGGTGGCTCACGACATCCTGAGCGACGATAGAGCGGTGGTAGTAATTGACTCCGATGGAACTCTAGTAGATTTGCTCGCCCGCTGGATTTCGGCCCAACCAAAAGCGCGCGAAATTGCCAAACGAGTAATTCTGATTGACCCCACTCACAAGGGCAATACTAGCGCCTTCAACCCTCTGCAGTTGGGTGACATGGGTGATGTACAAACAGCTGCCGGTTCAATTGTTTATGGATTCAAGGCCATCTACACTGAGCCACCAGGATCACAGTCGCAATGGAACGCCCAAACAGCTGACATTCTGCGCAACGCAGTATTGCTTTTGATGGCTAATAACAAAACGCTGACTGACCTGCCTAATCTTCTCAATGACAACGACTTCCGCGATGTCTTGCTAGAAAATGTTGAGCGCAAGAAAGACGAGCGCATCGAGTTTTCTACCCTGCTTGACCAGTGGGGAAGATACAAGAAATTAGCAAGAACCGATCAGTGGATCACCTGGGTTGAGCCAATCTTGAACAGAGTCAACCCCATGCTCAGCAATCCGCGCATTCGTTCGATTCTGACCAAGCCTGAAGGCGATCTTCACTTGCTCAATGTGATCATGGAGAAGAAAATTCTTCTGGTCAAAATTCCTCAAGGTGAATTTGGTCAAGATGCAAACCTATTAGGATCGCTGGTGGTCAGCGGTGTCAAGCAAGCAGCATTAACTCTCTCGTCAGGCGGCGCTAGTAAGCAGAACCCTGTCGCTCTCTACCTCGACAACTTCGATACTTTCATAGAAAAAGAAACACTAGAAAACATCACTTCAGAAACGAAGAAATTCAAGATCGGCTTGGTTGGAGTAACAAAGAGTCTTCAGCACTTGCCAGAAGATTTCCGCAACGAACTAATCATCAACATCGGTACACTGATTACCTTTGCTCTTTCAAAAAAAGACGGCGATTTGCTCGGACCTCAGATGTTCCCTATCGACGGCAGAAAAATCAAAAACACTACGATGACCAACTTCTTCAACCCTGTTAACTCGACACCACAGTTCGAGCTAGTATCTGACGAAGAAAAGCTCAACATTGACAAAGTCGTGCGTCAAGAAGAGAGAACTTTCTTCGCCTACAGAATGGGCGCAGAAGGTGCACTATTCAACTTAAAATCGCACCCGTTTGAAGATATTCCTGATTCTAAGGTGAACGATAAACTGATTGAAAAAATGCGCTTGGCTACGCCAAAGAAATCAACCAAGAGTGAATCAGGCAAAATAACATCAGGCAAGAGCGACGATTGACGTCCCAAAACTTGATAAGATACGCGTAGCTTGCAGTAACCGCATTCAGTTGCAATGAAAAAATGACTCAGGGGCCCAACAATCGCAATATCTGGGAAGAGAAGATAGCCGATCTTCGGAGATACGACCTTGACAATCTAGAGAATGATCCGGTCGCCCCAGAAGACATTATCAGTTGGCCAGTACCTGGCATGACTTTCGTCAGAGTCGACGGCATTCTGCGTTCCTGGGACATCGAGCGAGAAAAGCAGCAACAGGGCCAGCAAAACCAACAAGATCCAGATCCGTCAAAACCACCAAAACGCATGTATTTGATGGAAGACGCTCTCACCGGTCTCTATGGCGAGAAGGCCAACATCGCTTTTCTCGTAATTGGAACCAAGACTGGTGTCAACTACTACATGGGCATCTCGCAGCCCCACGTCAATGAGGGTGATGACTCAACTGAATCACCAGAAAAAGTTGCCTATAACAGTCTCAAGTCTATTCTGCACAGCGTCTACGGCGGCGTAGACGTATTTAAAAAACCGTTTACATCAGACGAGATTCATGAGCTGGTTGCACCACTGACTAAGTACACAGGTATCGTCACAGGCATCCCCGCGCTGAAATCGACCAGCGGCGAAACAATTGAATCAGAACAAATCGAAAGACTAGCAGCTGGCTTAGCAGGCAAGGAGTTTGCTTTCCTCACGCTGGCAGTGCCGATTCCACCGATGAACGTCACCAAAGAAGAATTTGCCGTAGTCGATCAAATTCAACGGGCCCAAGAAAACGAAGACCCCGAGAAAAAGCGCAAAATCAAATATTATCTTGAATTGCAAGATGCTTATTTGAAACACATACAGCTCGGTACTGCCGTAGGAATGTGGTTAACGGTTCCCTACTTCTTCACCAACGACAAATCTGTTTTCGTTCGCTTGCAGTCTCTCTTGCGAGCAACATATGTTGACGAATCAAGCAGACCAACACCAATGCGCACCCATGATATACCTGGGTTAGCTACACACATTCAACAATTTGGTTTGCTACGAAACAAACGCTCAGAAGAAGTTTTCCAGGGCATGATGGAATACAAGTTCTTGAGTCCTCTTAATTCCCGCATGCTCTCAGCCTTTATTCACCTACCCAAGCATGAAATGCCTGGCTTCAGAATTCGTCGATCGGCTGAATTCTCCCTTGCCGAAATTGCGCCGAAAGATCCCACACGAGTTATTGCCATTGGCAACATTCTGGACCGGGGCGAAGATACAGGCAACCTCTATTATATCGACGTTGACGCCCTGCAAAAACACACCATTGTCTGCGGTGTTACCGGCGGTGGTAAAACAAACACCTGTTTCTACTTATTGGGACAGCTTTGGAATTTCGGCATTCCCTTCATGGTGTGCGAACCGGCCAAATCAGAATATCGCCACATGATGCTGATGTCAGAATCTTTCAAAGGTGTCGGTCAGGCATTTTCTCTAGGCGACGAAACAGTGTCACCGTTCCGCTTGAATCCATTTGAAATTCTCAAAGGGGTTAAAGTTCAAACCCACCTTGACGCTCTTAAATCAGTATTCAATGCCAGCTTTGAAATGTACTCACCGATGCCGCAAGTACTAGAAAAGGCACTAAACCAAATTTATGCAGTACGCGGCTGGGACTTAGTCAACAACCTAAATCGGCGCCTACCGCCGGGCATGACCTTAGCTGACCCTGACTGTCCGGCTGAAATTTTCCCGACCATGAAAGATCTCTACGAGATCATTGACCCCGTAGTCGAGAGCTTCGGCTATTCAGACAAGATCGGGCCCGACGTACAAGCTGCTCTAAAAGCCAGAATCGGCTCGCTTTTGATTGGTGGTAAAGGGCAAATGCTCAATACTCGCCGCTCGATTCCATGTGAACAATTATTTGGCAGACCAACTGTCGTAGAACTGAAGATGGTCTCTGAAGATAACGAAAAATCATTCCTCATGGGCATGCTCTTCGTCTTCCTCTACGAGTACCGAGAAGTTGGCGGCCCCCACGAACACTTAAAACACGTCATGTTGATTGAAGAGGCTCACCGCCTTCTCAAAAACGTTCCCACCGGCGGTGGTGCCGATACTGCCAACCCTGCTGGTAAGGCCGTCGAATTCTTCACTAACATGCTTGCAGAAATTCGTTCGTATGGTCAAGGCTTCATCATTGCCGACCAAATTCCCAACAAGCTGGCCCCAGAAGCCCTTAAAAACACCAACTTAAAAATCATGCACAGAATTGTAGCGGTAGATGACCGCGATTCTATGGGTGGTGCCATGAACCTTGATGATGTGCAAAAGAGGCACGTAACAGCCCTTGGCCAAGGTCGAGCCCTAGTTTATGCAGAAAAGATGGAATCGCCATACCACCTGCAAATCATGTTCGATAAAGAAAAGATGGTGCCACCACCAGATACACCGGCAGAATCAGATCAGATTGTGCGCGATGCGATGAAGCACCTAAATATTGTTGGAACCTTCGATCGCCACTTGGGTTGCAAATTCTGCCTGCACCGCTGCGATTCCCAGATTCTAGATACGGCCTCACCGGTAGCTGAAGACCAAATTTTCAGACAAGTCTACAACCGATATATTCTCTCGACTCTAAAAGACTTGACTCAGCTCGTGCACTTCAGAGCGCAAATCATCCACGAAATTCAGCGCGTAATTGGTGGCCGGGCAAGAACCGGTAACATCACTGGTATCACTTGGTGTGCCCTAACACAAGCAACAGAGCGCTACTTTGAACGAAAAGGTGAAGAGAATTACTGGTTCTACGATCAAGTAAAAGAGCAACACCTGCGCTGGCTAAACTTACTTAGACCGGCCTTCCAGCCCACAGAAGTAAATAGACGACTAGATATTTCAGTGCTGCGCCAATGGCGTGATGACTTCCTTGAACTTCACAAACGCGACCAAGGTCCACTGCCGACTTGCGCGCCTTGTACTTCAAAATGTCTCTATCGCTTTGAAGTATCTGAAGTAGTGCGAGACCCTAAGATTAAGTTCGACTTCAACTCTTCTATCAACCGCAAAGATACCCCGGCATCAGACTCGGCCGCTTGGTTCTGTCGCTTGCTAACTGAGCGCCTGATCGGAATGCCAGATGTAGACTTGGCCTATTGCCTTGCTGCCCACTTGATCAAAGATCAACAACTTTCAACAGATGCACAGTTAGTGCTTCTGCACAAAGTAAGAAACGCTCTGGATAACTTCCAAAACGAAAGCGAGGCCGAAGCTGGCGATGAAGGATGATGATCCCAAATTGCCATCTCCAGCGAATCAGAGTTCAAGCCAGAACTCAAACCAGTCAGATACTTCTGACACCACTTCGCTAATAGACGAATTAGGCATCCAAGACATTTATGAACCAATGGCCGGTCTCGACGGCAAAATGTTCTGCACCGCCGGTAGAGACACACCAGTTGTCGAGTTCGCTGAAGAATATTTGATACTACATCCGCCCCAGCTACCATTTTACGAGCAAGGGCCAGAAGAAGAGATAGTAGTTAACATAGATGCTCGCGGCATTGTCTTAGACGAGCTTGGTATGCCAAAGAAAATACCAACAGCAAAATATCAAGGTTTTCCCATTTACTATTTCGGTGAACAGAAAGAAGGCACTCTAAAACACTATGCGGCAGTGTTGACTAATGACGAGCGATTGGTTTTCATCTTCGACGACAAGGGCGATCGATTAACAACCGACGACGTTTATAAACTGCGCAACAAATCGGTCAATGGCGAAATTTCACAGTTCCCAGGCTTGAGCTGCATAATCGACGACACCTCGGTAGTCGACGAGCGAGTAGACCCTGATGCCATGGTCAATACCGATATTGCTTAGAAGACAAAATCAAATCAGACGAATTGAATTAGACAAGTCGAATTAGGCCGACAACTTGCGACCAGCGAGATAGCGTTGGCAGTAGTCGAGCCAGTTAGAAGTTAGTTCGTTGGCGACCATTTCACCAACAGCACCACTCGGCAAATCGATTTTGATTGTCTTCTTGCGCCCATCTTTGTGATACTCATGGCGAACAGAAGACTCGCTACCGACTTCATAGCTAAGAACAGGCGTCCATTCGTCACCAGTTAAAACCTGCAACTGCTGACAGACGAAGTTCATGCCATCATATTCTTTATTGGTTTTGACCAAGCGACAATTATCGTTCAATGTCTCAATTGTCCGACTGAGCTCTGTAGCATTCTCTTGCTCTTCTAGACTGTGATGAGAGAGATTGGAAGATACGCCAGAACCTGTATTTCCGCTTCCAGCACCGTTGCTGCCGGAGCCCGTATTTCCAGTAGCTTTAGAGCTAACAGGGCTGCTATGACCGCCAGTGACGTAACTATCGATGGCGCGGCTATTGCTGTTACTTCCAGTGCTTCTGCCCGCAATGTTGTTCTTGCCAGTACTGCTGCTGTCGTTTTTCGCAGAGGAGGAAGAAGAAGAAGAATCACTAGTTCGGCCTTGCGCAGGCAACGACAAAGTGGTTTGCTCGAAATCAACAACTGTAGTCTGCTCTTCATAGTTGCTCACCACAACTGTATGCTCAGGCAATGACAATGTGGTATCACCATTTGGCAAGCTAAATGTAGTCGCCTGTGACTCTATTGGCGCTTCTTCTTGCACGCCAAATACGTATCCACAAGCAGGGCAGAGATTGGCGTTTTCGCTAATCAAGCGGCGGCAGCCACCACAAGGCTTTGTGGCAACATTAAAGAGTGAACCATAGGCACCAACATATGTTTGTGGTTCACGCGCTACTGGTTTCAACTCAGCAGTCTTGCTTCTGAACATCTCGATTTCTTCGCGGGTAGGAATGGCAATAATAGCGCCGCGAATAACCACTGCTAGCGGTGCGCCCTTACTATCCATCTCAGTGCTCAGTCCGTTCTTCTTGGCCAAGAGCGGCCACAAAGTGACGTCATGCAAGTCTGGGTGTCTCATTGCAATCGAGCGAAGAGTATCACCAAGACGTACAGAGTAAGACTTCTCGGAGCCACCATCAACGGCTTCTCTAATTTTCCCTAAGACTTTTTCGATATTGGCCTTGCGCTGATCGGCAGCTACTGAGCTGCGCGCCTCAAGACCTTGTTGACTGGTGCGGCTACCAACATTATTGAGACGAGCAGTCCATTCTCTGACCTGCTTAGGACTAGGTAGGGTCAAAACAGTGCCCACCTTAACGATATATACTCGCTTGCCACCTTCCCAACGTACTTCAATTTTGCCTTTGTTCAATTCGTAAATAAGATCGACTAAGCGAACGTCCTTAAATTTACGCAGAGCAATCTTGATTATGGTGTCATTAGGCTGAACCACATATTTCTCTTGCAGATTATCTTGACGAACAAGTTCTTGAGCAAGCTTGCGCTCTTCGGCTAAGCGTTGTGCAGCAGCTTTCGCTTCAGCTTCGGCTTGCTGTCTTATAGCGATGACAGTAAGAATTTCGTCGGAATGACGCTTCTCCTCGGTCTTGTCATGCCTCTCTTCGCCTTCTTTCTTGCGGCGATTCTCATCTTCTTCTCTGCGTCTAGCTTTCTCAAGCTCATCTTGGCTCAAGCGCATTTCAGCTTCTCTTCGTGCAGTCTCATCAGCTAAGCTAGCCAAACGCACTTGCTCAGCTTCTCTTTCGTCTCTCTCCTTCTGATCGAAGATACGTTGTATGCGATCTTGCTCATCAGCATTCTGTTGAGCAGCCGCGACTATTCCATAATCTTCTCCATTGATGGTAGAGCCATGAGCAGGAATATCGCTGATCGTTCCATAATCTGAGTTGCTAGCTGAATTTGAGTCACCACCGACTATTGGATTGCTGTAAGCTCCCGAATCAACTCTATCGGATTGATAAGCATTGGCAGCATCAATAGTGGATGCTGGCGATACAATTCCAGAATCAGATGAAATAACCTGCTTCCTCTCACCTTCAGGCTCTAGCACTGAATTATCAGGATTCGGCGCTTTCACATCAAGGGGAGAGAGGCCGAGATTTTGTGTCGCTTGCTCTAGCCAATCAGGCACCTGAGTGGTGCTGGAGCTAGTTTGAGCACTTGGTTGAGCATTGGGTTGAACACTAGACTGACTATCAGGCTGTGAAACTTGCATATTCGAGATGGGCTGGCCATCGACACCAGTGAGACCATCTGTTAGAGAACCAGAGCCAACAGAATTTACGGCACTAGGGTCAACAATACCGGTCACTCCGAGATTTATTGCGTTAGGAACCAAGCTTCCGCTCACACCTAGACCTGAAGTATATGGCTCAGCTCCAGTCAGGGAAAGACCAGATGGGTTAGCATCAGGAGTTACGCCCAAGCCCAACTGCAAAGCATTTGGCTCGACAGCACCGCTGAGTGCATCGCCTGCCGCATTGGGATTGAGGACACCACTTGGTGACGGCAATATACTCGGTGGGGTATCGCTCGACTGATTAGCCAATGCAGAACTGCCACTAGCAGCGTCTGAATTGCTCGAATAACCATACTTAGCAGTTGCATCGCTGAGCCAATCATTGGTGCCAGTTTCTGGTACATAGGTCTTCGAATCTATCGATTCAAAATCAGATTTGGAAGGAACTACACCATCTATAGGCTTATCTATCTTAAGATCTGGTTGAATGTATGACGCTTGCTCTGTAGCAAGTTGTGTTTCATTGGCTCTCTGTTCTTCTTGGCGGCGCATGGCGTCGAGCTGAGCGCGTTGCTCTTCCAATTGATTTCTCGATTCGTCAAGCAATCGACGAGCGTCATCTTGGCGGGCAATCTCTTCTTGTCTGGAGACTTCTAGCTGGCGTCGGTTTTCCTCGTCACGCCTAGACTCTTCTTCGCGGCGAGAATCTTCAGTCTTGGCTTGAGCATCAGTTGAAGTGGTGCCATAAGCTGAAGTAGTTTGGTTCAAGATACCAGAGCCTACAACTATGTCGACAGGCGCATAGGAAGCGTCTGCCACAGGCAGTTTAACATCGCCAAGAATAGGTGATGCACCAGGAAGCGGCTGAGCCTGGGTACTATCGAGCGGTACAGATGGCACTGACTGTATAGTACTATCAGCAACCGGTGTGGCTGTTCCCGACTGGGCAGGAGATACAATGCCTGCGGTGGCAGCAATACCAGAATTCACAGCGTTAGAATTTGTTGCGGCAGGCACTGAGCTGTTTGGATCGTTGGTGACCGTTCCAGCGGATGAGGTGGTTCCAGCTGCGACAACATTGGAAGCATTGCCAGTGCCAACTGCTGTTCCAGGAACAGCATTCGGTCCGGTTCCGGCGTTGGATGCGGTTCCGGCATGAGTCCCTGTTCCGGCAGTGGTTCCTGTTCCGGAAACGCCTGTAGCATTGACAGTACTAGGTCCTGGCTGAGCATGGGTTCCAGCTCCAGCAGTCGTTCCTGTTCCGGCGTTTGCCCCAGTCCCGGCATTCGCTCCAGTTCCGGAATTGGCTCCGGTTCCGGCATGAGTCCCTGTTCCGGCATTCGCTCCAGTTCCAGGATTTGCTCCGGTTCCGGCTACACCTGAAGCATTGCCAGCACCAGCTCCTTGCTGAGCATGGTTTCCAGCTCCAGCTGTCGTTCCCGTTCCGGCATTGGCTCCAGTTCCAGGATTTGCTCCGGTTCCTACACTGGCTCCGGTTCCAGCATTTGCTCCGGTTCCGGCATGAGTCCCTGTTCCGGCATTCGCTCCAGTTCCGGCATTGGCTACGGTTCCGGCATGAGTCCCCGTTCCGGCATTCGCTCCGGTTCCGGCATTGGCTCCGGCTCCAGCTACACCTGAAGCATTGCCAGTTCCGGTTCCTTGCTGAGCATGGTTTCCAGCTCCAGCTGTCGTTCCCGTTCCAGCATTTGCTCCAGTTCCGGCATTGGCTACGGTTCCGGCATGAGTCCCTGTTCCGGCATTCGCTCCAGTTCCAGCATTTGCTACGGTTCCGGCATTCGCTCCAGTTCCGGCATGAGTCCCTGTTCCGGCATTCGCTCCAGTTCCGGCATTGGCTCCCCCTCCAGCTACACCTGAAGCATTGCCAGTTCCGGTTCCTTGCTGAGCATGGTTTCCAGCTCCAGCTGTCGTTCCCGTTCCAGCATTTGCTCCAGTTCCGGCATGAGTCCCTGTTCCGGCATTCGCTCCAGTTCCGGCTACACCTGTAGCATTGCCAGCACCAGCTCCTTGCTGAGCATGGTTTCCAGCTCCAGCTGTCGTTCCCGTTCCGGCATTGGCTCCAGTTCCGGTTCCGGCTACACCTGTAGCATTGCCAGTTCCAGCTCCTTGCTGAGCATGATTTCCAGCTCCAGCTGTCGTTCCCGTTCCGGGATTTGCTCCAGTTCCAGCGTTAGCACCGGTGCCAGCATGAGTCCCTGTTCCAGCATTCGCTCCGGTTCCGGCGTTAACTCCGGTTCCGGCGTTAGCTCCGGTTCCAGCATTGGCTCCGGTTCCGGCAGTCGCTCCAGTTCCAGCATTGGCTCCGGTTCCGGCGTTAGCTCCAGTTCCAGCATTGGCTACGGTTCCAGCATTCGCTCCAGTTCCGGCGTTGACCCCAGTTCCAGCGTTAGCACCAGTTCCGGCATTCGCTCCAGTTCCAGCATTCACCCCGGTTCCAGCATTGGCTCCGGTTCCGGCAGTCGCTCCAGTTCCAGCATTGGCTCCGGTTCCGGCATTGGCTCCGGTTCCGGCATTGGCTCCGGTTCCGGCATTGGCTCCGGTTCCGGCGTTAGCTCCAGTTCCGGCAACCCCAGAAGTAGTGCCTGCTCCAGCGGCTTGCTGAGCATGAGTTCCGGTTCCGGCGTTGGCTCCAGTTCCAGCATTGGCTACGGTTCCTGCATTCGCTCCAGTTCCAGCATTCACCCCGGTTCCGGCATTGGCTCCGGTTCCAGCGCTAGCTCCGGTTCCGGCGTTAGCTCCAGTTCCGGCAACCCCAGAAGTAGTGCCTGTTCCAGCGGCTTGCTGAGCATGAGTTCCAGTTCCGGCGTTGGCCCCAGTTCCAGCGTTAGCTCCAGTTCCAGCATTGGCTACGGTTCCAGCGTTAGCTCCAGTTCCGGCAGCCGCATTGGTTCCTGCATTAGCAGCAGCACCCGTAGTCGCGACGGCTCCTGTATTTGCAGCAGTTCCCGCGGTCGCGGCAGTTCCAGAACCTTGCTGCGATAGGTTACCAGTTCCAGTAGTCGCAGTAGTTCCTGCATTAGCAGCAGTTCCCGCAGTCGCAGCGGTTCCTGTATTCGCAGCAGTTCCCGTAGTCGCAGCAGTTCCCGTAGTCGCAGCGGTTCCTGTATTCGCAGCAGTTCCCGTAGTCGCGGCGGCTCCTGTATTCGCAGCAGTTCCTGTAGTCGCGGCGGTTCCTGTATTCGCAGCAGTTCCCGTAGTCGCGGCGGTTCCTGTATTCGCAGTAGTTCCCGCGGTCGCGGCAGTTCCTGAACCTTGCTGCGATAGGTTACCAGTTCCAGTAGTCGCAGTAGTTCCTGCATTAGCAGCAGTTCCGGCAGTCGCGGCAGCTCCAGTATTTGCAGCAGTTCCCGCAGTCGCGGCGGTTCCAGTATTTGCAGCAGTTCCTGCATTAGCAGCAGTTCCGGTAGTCGCGGCGGTTCCTGTATTCGCAGCAGTTCCTGTAGTCGCGGCAGCTCCTGTGTTTGCAGCAGTTCCTGTAGTCGCGGCAGCTCCTGTGTTTGCAGCAGTTCCCGTAGTCGCGGCAGCTCCTGTGTTTGCAGCAGTTCCCGTAGTCGCGGCAGCTCCTGTGTTTGCAGCAGTTCCCGTAGTCGCTGCAGTTCCTGTAGTCGCGGCGGTTCCAGAACCTTGCTGAGATAAATTACCAGCTCCTGTATTTGCAGCAGTTCCCGCAGTCGCGGCGGTTCCTGTATGCGCAGCAGTTCCTGTATTCGCAGCAGTTCCTGTAGTCGCGGCAGCTCCTGCATTAGCAGCAGTTCCTGTAGTCGCGGCAGCTCCTGCATTAGCAGCAGTTCCTGTAGTCGCGGCAGCTCCTGTGTTTGCAGCAGTTCCCGTAGTCGCTGCAGTTCCAGAACCTTGCTGCGATAAGTTACCAGCTCCTGTATTTGCAGCAGTTCCCGCAGTCGCGGCGGTTCCTGTATTCGCAGCAGTTCCCGCAGTCGCGGCGGTTCCTGTATTCGCGGCAGCCCCTGCATTAGCAGCAGTTCCTGTAGTCGCGGCGGTTCCAGTAGTCGCGGCAGCTCCTGTGTTTGCAGCAGTTCCCGTAGTCGCTGCAGTTCCAGAACCTTGCTGCGATAAGTTACCAGCTCCTGTATTTGCAGCAGTTCCCGCAGTCGCGGCGGTTCCTGTATTCGCAGCAGTTCCTGTAGTCGCGGCAGCTCCTGCATTAGCAGCAGTTCCTGTGGTCGCGGCAGCTCCTGTATTTGCAGCTGTTCCCGCAGTCGCGGCGGTTCCTGTATTCGCGGCAGCTCCTGCATTAGCAGCAGTTCCTGTAGTCGCGGCGGTTCCAGAGCCTTGCTGCGATAAATTACCAGCTCCTGTATTCGCGGCAGCTCCTGTATTTGCAGCTGTTCCTGTAGTCGCGGCAGCTCCTGTGTTTGCAGCAGTTCCCGTAGTCGCTGCAGTTCCTGTAGTCGCGGCAGCTCCTGTGGTCGCGGCAGCTCCTGTGGTCGCGGCGGTTCCAGAGCCTTGCTGCGATAAAATACCAGCTCCTGTATTCGCTGCAGCTCCTGTATTTGCTGCAGCTCCTGTAGTCGCGGCGGTTCCAGAACCTTGCTGCGATAAATTACCAGCTCCTGTATTCGCGGCAGCTCCTGTATTTGCAGCAGTTCCCGCGGTCGCGGCGGTTCCAGAGCCTTGCTGCGATAGGTTACCAGTTCCAGTAGTCGCAGTAGTTCCTGCATTAGCAGCAGTTCCCGCAGTCGCGGCAGTTCCCGGATTCGCAGCAGCTCCTGCATTAGCAGCAGCTCCTGTGGTCGCGGCGGTTCCAGAACCTTGCTGCGATAAATTACCAGCTCCTGTATTCGCGGCAGCTCCTGTATTTGCAGCCGTTCCAGTGGTCGCGGCAGTTCCAGAGCCTTGCTGCGATAAATTACCAGCTCCAGTATTCGCAGCAGCTCCAGTATTCGCGGCAACTCCTGTGGTCGCAGCAGTTCCAGAACCTTGCTGCGATAAATTACCAATTCCCGTCGTCACAACACTTCCGGCGTTTACTGCCGTTCCTGCAGTCGCAGCCGTTCCTGTAGTCGCGGCTGCTCCAGCATTCGCAGCAGTTCCTGTTGTTGCGGCCGTTCCTGCTGCCTGCTGCGATAAATTACCAGCTCCTGTATTCGCGGCAGCTCCTGTATTCGCTACTGCTCCAGTACTACTAGTCGCAGGCAGGGCCGACACATTCCCCGAACCAGTAGCCTGTTGAGCTAGATTGCCTCCAGCCGTATTGGCAGATGACGAAGAGCCAGAGGGTGTGCCTGAAGGCTGACCAGTTGAGAGATTCCCACCAGAGGGAGTAGTCGTCGGCAATGAGTTACCAGCGTTGACTATTCCAGTAGCACCTGAGTTAGCAGCTGTATTTGCTGACGATGTGGAGCCAGAAGGAATGACACCACCAGTGATGCCAGTATTGACTACCGGTGCCTTTGCCGTCTCCACCACAGTGGCAGAGACAGTATCACGGCTTACCACAGGGGTGGCAATGACAGGCACAGCAGTAATCGGAGCAGCAACCACCTTCCCAGCTTCAACCGGAGTGGCAACGACCACGACTGGCGCAGTCACGACACGAGAAGGATCTGTCGTATTTCGAGCTTGGCTGTTATCAACGGGAACCGTGCGATTGTCTGCAGCAACCGGTGGAGTCACTCGGCTATCCGCCACAGGCACAACAACGGGAGCACTAGGAGTCCCCCGGTTCTCAGAAGAAGTGACAACCTGAGGCACAATCACAGCTGGAGCTGGAGTAGAAACTCTCTCCACGGTCTGTTGAACAGGAGGTCTCTCCGGAGTTGCGACAACAACTGCAGCTGGCGCTGGAGCAGAAACGACTTTGTCACCAACTGGAGGAGGAGGAGGACCTGACGGCCTTGGCGATTCCGCAACGACTACAGGCGCTGGCGAAGTCGTTATCTTGCTGTCGCCTACAGGCGTTGGTGAGGTCGTTGTCTTGCTGTCGCCTACAGGCGTTGGTGAGGTCGTTGTCTTGTTCTCGACTACAGGCGTCGGTGAAGTCGTTGTTTTGTTCTCGACCACAGGCGTCGGTGAGGTCGTTGTCTTATTCTCGACAGGTGGACTAGTCGGCTTTGGTTCTACATAAACAGGTTTAGGTTCAGGAGGAGGAGCTGCCGGTGTTTGTACCTTAACAATCTCGACCTTGGCAGGCTCTTGAGCTTTAATCGTCTCTTGAACCCGAACAGTTTCTTGAACTTTAGTAGTTTCTTGGACCTTAACAGTCTCCTGACGTTTGGCAAGCTCCTGAGCCCGAGCGACCTCTTCTACCTTGGCGGCAGCGGCAGCATCTCTCTTTTGCTCAATAGTTCTGTTATCGGTAGTTGGCAGAATGACAATTGGCTCAGCCACAGGTTTAGTCTTTGGCACTTCAGTGACTGGAGCTGGAAGCGGTGCCTTCGGCGCACTTGTGTCTGTATGACCATCGGCTGGAGTTGTCTTCGGAGCGGTGGGAACTATCCCAGCAACGTGTCCAATGTATACTCCAGAGGAACCATAGAAATCTTTGCTGCCATCGATTGTATTCGTAACCGTCTTGCCGTAGGCATCAATAACAGTTTGCGTGTGGTTGGCCGCATCCTTAATAGTGATTACGCCACTTGGGTCGATTTTAATGGTCTGACCAGCAGCGATATCAAGTTTATTGTTACCAGAATCAGTTATAGAAACAAGCTTGCCGTTGGCGTCGTACTGCAAAGTAGTCTTCAGCGGTGGTGCGCCACCATCAGCGATACTGTTAATATGGCCAGTCTTTCTATCGGTCTCAATAATATTAGTGATAGCACCATGAGAATAATTAGTCTCTGTGACTGTTGCTCTGTTTGTTACGACTTCTTTGCTTACTTGCCCATCAGCTCCCCGGAAGGTCTCAGTGGAACCACCCCAAGGACTGGTAACCTTTGTATATGTACCGTCAGCGCTGACCCACGTCTGCTTACCAGTGCCTGCATCAAAGGTTATCTCTCCTTTGAATGCGCCAGCAGGGTCAATCTTCTGTGTACCATCAGCAGCGGTTGTAGACTTCTGCCAGGTTCCATCGGCGGTTTTCTCTAATACACCGTCTTTTGTTATTATCGCTGAAAGTTTGCCGCTCTGGTCGTAAGCAAAAACGGTACCTTTGATGTCAGACTGAGCAACCAGATGACCAGCGGCGTCAGTTTTAACGAAACGACCGTCATTGCCGAAAGTGGTTACAAGACCATTGGCATCAACACTTTTCGCAAGACCATTGTCGCCAAGCTCAATTTTTCCACCGACAGTGTTCATCTTGGTGGTGGTCAGGCCATCTTTGCTGGTGAAATCGATACCCGTTATAGCACCCGAGGCATCGCGAGTGTAGGTGTACTTACTGCCATCCGGATTAGTGACACCAACGACATTATCGTCCTTATCTTTGCGCACTTCTGAATGGTCATAATTGACACGAGTGTGAGTGTAGTCGCCACCTTCTGTAGAGTTCTTACCTTCCCATTTAAAGTTAGGATTGAGTGGATTGACCCAGCTGGCTACACCGTTCGCATCGGGCTCGCCAACACGAGTCCATGTGCCCGTCTTGTTGGTTACTTCGTTGAGAACCCCGTTGGCATCATATTTAAAGCTGTAGGTAGTACCGCCGGGAACGAGCTCAACAATTTGCGTGAGTTGATTCTGGGGGTTATAAGTCTTCTGCTCAGCGCCATCGGTAACAATGCGCATCCCGTGAGCATCAATAACGGTATCAAGCCCTTTAGAATCTTTATAGTTGATACTACCGTCAGACAGGGCGTGCAACCCGCTGATGGTTTGATCGCCATTCTTGAAAGTTCCATCAGCCTGACGCTCCCACTGACCGCTCGGCAAGTTGGCCTTAGTGAGAACACCGTCTTTATACTCAAAGCTAGAGACCGCGCCATTAGCATCAGTAGATTTAACGACATTGCCATCTTTATCAGTGCTTGTAAAAATGGGGTTGGGTTGAGATGGAATGGTTGTATCTTTTCGACCGTCAGCGTGCTGAAGTTCAATGCTGCCGTTCTGTTTAGTGTAAGTAATATCGCCAGTCTTAGGGTCAACCTCGACACTCTTGAAAGTCTTACCAGAATCTTGAAGCGCACCATCAGGAGGGCCAGCAGTAAATACTTTCGCATCTTTTGGATATGTACCATCAGCATTGGGCTGAAGGAGCTTCATTCCAGTAAGCTCGCCCTTATCGTTATAAGTGAACGATGAAACATCACCATTCGCACCCCAGAGGTCGGTTAGCTGGCCTTTTGTGTTGTACTGTCTAACCGCATCAGCACCATACTCATTGCGACTGCCATCGGGAGCGTTAGCAATAGTAGTGCCGTCCTTGAGACGCATCATCATTGTGCCATCGCTAGCACTGACGCTGATTGCTTCAAGGTTCTCTCTAGGTCCGCTCCAGCTACCATCGGCATTCTGCTTGAACGTACCTAGCGGGCCGGTGCTCTCTATGACTCGGTTATTGGCGTCATATTTGTAGGTGGTATCAACGCCCTCGGCATTGGTGACTTTTGTGATATTACCAGAGGTATCACTGTAGGTCTTAACGGCGTTGGGCTCAGTGCCAATTATTTTGTCAACACGACCATCTAAGTGTTGAGTGGTTTTTGAACCATCACTAAGAACATAAGTGATGTCTCCAGTTTTCGCATCAACATCAACACTCTTATACTTCTTATCACCATCGGTTAGTGCACCGCCAGTGCTATCCGCCTTGAAGGTCTGCGGAGTATCAGGATAGAGACCAGTTTTCTTGTCTGGCTGCCAGACATTCATTTCAGTGCGATTGCCATTGGCATCATATTTAAAGCTTGTGTAGTCGCCGTTTGCTGCCCACAACTCAGCCAATTGCCCTTTGGCATCAAAGCTCTTAGTAGCACCATTACCGGTTTCTATTCTGCTGCCGTCAGCGTTACCTTCAACCCTCGAACCATCTTTAAGGGCGAGAACAGTAGCACCATCAGTGGGTCTGACACTAACAGATTCAACATTTCCGAGGGGGCCTGACCAAGTGCCATCAGCATTTAGCTTGTAGGTTCCCAGCGGACCAGTGCTCTCGACAAGCTTATTTTTCTCGTCGTATTTGTAAGTAGTCTCGACACCGTTTGAACCAGTTACCTTAACAACATTGCCGGAAGCATCGGTGACGATATTTGTTTTACTACCGTCAGGAGCGCCATCAATTTTAGTACCATCTCGGAAGGCAACAGCCATTGAGCCATCAGCGGCTCTCACATTGATAGACTCAACATTACCCAGGGGTCCGTCCCAGGTTCCTTCAGCGTTGCGCTTGAAGTTGCCCATTGGTCCATTGGTTTCAACCAAGGTATTGTTAGCGTCATATTTATAGGTAGACTCAACGCCAGAAGCGCTTGTCACTCTTACGATATTGCCAGCAGCATCACTGTAGGTCTTAGTGGCATTTGGTTCAATACCGATAGTTTGCTCGACACGACCATCCAAACGCTGTAGTGTTTTCGAGCCATTATCGAGATAATAAGTTAGATCTCCAGTCTTGGGATCGAACATAACATCGGCATACTTGTAGTCAGCATCTGTAAGCGGGCCGCCAGGGTATTCAGCAATAAATGTCTCTGGTTTATCCGAATACTTACCGGTTGCCTTATCAAGCTTGAATACATTTATCTCAGAATTATTGCCATCCTTATCATACTTAAAGGCAGTGTAATCACCGTTGGCTGCCCACATTTGACTGAGCTGCCCTTTAGCATCGTAGCGCTTTACAGTGTCATTGACGTACTCAGTTCTGCCACCATCGGCAGCACCGTCGATTTTAGTACCGTCTTTCAAAACCATCGCCATTGAGCCATCAGTGGCTCTAACATTAATGGATTCTACATTGCCACGAGGTCCAGACCAAGTTCCATCGGCGTTGAGTTTATAGTTACCGAGTGGTCCATTGGTTTCAACTATCTTATTTTTGTCGTCGTATTTGTAAGTAGTATCAACACCATCTGCGCTTGTTACTTTGACAATATTACCGGCAGTATCACTAAAGGTCTTAGTGGCTTTTGGTTCAATACCAATTACTTGATCAAAACGACCATCTAAGTGTTGAACATTCTTAGAACCATTATCAAGAACATAGGTGACATCACCAGTCTTAGTATCAACGTCAACACTCTTATACTTTTTACTTGCATCAGTGAGCGGACCACCAGGAGTTTCAGCCTTAAAAGTCTGTGGCTGTTCAGCGTACTTTCCTGTGGCCTGATCTTTTTGCCAGAGAGTCATCTCTGTGCGATTGCCCTGCTCATCATACTTAAAGCTTGAGTAATCGCCCTTCGAGCCCCACATTTCTGAGAGCTGCCCTTTGGTATCGTATTTTCTGGAAGAACCATCGCTGTCAAATTCAGTGCGACTGCCATCTACTCTGCGCTTGAGAGTACCGCCATCACTAAAGTCGAAAAGAACGCTGCCATCGCTCGGGTCGACTTGAATTTTTGCAACTTTGTCGCGAGGTCCAGTCCAAGTACCGTCAGCATTCTTTGTGAATGTCCCCATGGGACCAACTGTCTCGGTAAGCTGATTCTTACTGTCGTATTTAAAACTAGTTTCTTCACCGCTTGAGCTAACCGTCTTTACGGTATTACCAAAGGTATCCAGCTCTCGACGACTATTATCAGGCTTTGTGATAACAGTGCTGCCATCGGCTTGCCGTGTCTGATGACTACCATCAGCCAATTGCATTTCAATTTTGCCATCTTTGTCTAGCGTTAGTTCTTTAACACTAATGGCCGCGCCATTTCTATCTTTACCGTCCCAAGTGTTGGTCTCAGGATTAAACTTGAGATTGCCCGATGAGCTGGTGATTTCAGCGAGCTTGCCGTCTTCGCCATACTTAAAATCTGCGACTTGACCTAAGCCATCCTTAGTCGCAATCACACGACCCTGGTCATCGCGAAGTGGATAGACCGCTACTGGCCCCATCTCACCTGGTGCATCAATAGTCTTCTCAACCTTCTCAGAGATCAACGTTGCATCTCTAGTGGCAACTGGAGGTGAAAAATCTTCAACTTTAGCATCGCGAACTGGCACTGGTGAAGACGCAGACTCAGCGCCAGTAACATTGCCCATAGCATCATAAGTTACGCTGGAACCAGTTAAAGTGGTATCACTCTGAGGCTTTGGCTTAGCTATGGCGACGGGTTCTGAAGTAGGTGCAGCAACGGCCACCTCAGTCGAAAGCGGTGAACCAACAGATTTGTCACCAGTTAGAGGTGGTGCACCTATGTCGACCACCACGACTTTACTAGTTTCAACTGGCACAGTCGGTTTGGCTGGTATCACCAGCGATGCGTCCCCAGTTCGGCCAGCGCTAGCCTCTGTATAAGTTTCACGTGGTACAGAGACAGGCGGTACAAAAGACTCGTCTCCTTTTGATATCGGCGGCAATTCTTTTGATATTGGAGGCAGGCCTGGGTCTAACGTCTGAGGACCACGCACAATGGTCTTGCCATCAGTACCAGTGGTAAGCGGAGCAGAACCATCGTAAGTGTTGTTGCTAGTAGAATTAGTGGTCGCCTTTCGCACGGCTTCTTCTGTGGCTAACCTAATTAATTCATCGTTTGATTTAACGGCGCCTGCTTGTTCGGCCGGAACCAAAACTTTGGTGCCACCAACGTCAACTAAGCCATCGGAGTCAGACGAACCATACGGAGGTGCGTAATTGGCGTAGGAAGAATCTCCATTCGCCCCCATCATCGGCGGAGGCGGTACTTCATACCCACCTTTGCTGGCTACATACGATGTTGGTGGTTTATCTAAATCGGTCGACTCGACCCTATCGGCTTCAGTTTGCGCAGTGCGGTCAACCACAGTTCCGCTGCTTAAGGTCACCGCAATTTGTCTATCGGCAACTGAAGGATACTCACTGGTTTCGGTGCCTACCGGAGTGACTTCCACAGGTACAGGCGTTGTGGTTCTTACACCATCTCTACCAGTGACAGTAACTTCTGGCTTGTTGTCCTCAACCGGTACACTCGTCGCGGTTCTTACACCATCTCTACCGGTGCCAGTAACTTCTGGTTTGTTGTCCTCAACCGGCACAGTCGTCGTGGTTCTCACACCATCTCTGCCAGTCACTACGGTCTCGGTTCTAGCAGCGCTGCCACCAGTAGATGCTGTGTCGGTCTTCCTCGCATTAGCAGCCGGCTCTTCGATTGGCACTTCCACCCAGGTGGCCTGACCATCTTTGCCGACCCTCACAAGCTTGGTTGCTGGTGCAGCTACTTCAGGAGTATCGACTGAAGTACCACCAGAGCCGATTTCCACTTTGGGAAGTTCGCTGACATCTGTACTCTTGAGCACCGCAGCATCATGCGCCTTCAGAGCAACGGCAGTCTCAGTCTTATCTTGAGCCCCTAAACCAGACTTGATAGAAGAGTCTTTGGCAGCAACAGGTTCAAGCACACCGTCGAGTTTCTTCTCAGCCGTTTCCGTGGAAGCGACCTGCTCTGGCTTTTTTTCATCTTTTGCTTCAGTACTATCGGCCAAAGTATCAAGCTCCAGAAAAGGCAGACACTATATCTCTTATCTTTCTATGCACTTAAAAAGCAGCCAATTAACGACTTGCCGGTTTCCAAGCAGAAGTTTTTATCTGCCCATCAAACATCTAAGTTACCTAGTAAGCCCTTTTTCGCGGTCTCATCGCCTTGCCCAATGAGAGCGCAGCAAAACCAAGATTAAGGACCACTAATATATAACTAACTGCTTCTTAGAAACTGTTAACTGGGCAACATTTGGTCAAATATGACAGCCGCTAACGCCCCAAAATAGGCGATTTAATATTAATTCCGCAGATCTAGCAGCCAAGTAAAACGAAGCTACATCGGTGGACCGGTCTTTGGACCGTTCATTTGAGCAACAAAGTTATGGCAATAACGCTGCCAGTTATTGACTAAATCGTTATCAGCTAGCTCTTGAGCAGGTGTAGGCGGAAGGTCCATCTTTACCGATTTCTTCCGACCACCGCCAATGTACTCATGACGAACGGCCATGTCTGGGAAGACTTCGTAGAAGATCACTGGATACCAGATTTCATTGAGCAAGAGTTCAAGCTGTGAGCGGAAAACGCCCACACTCGGGTCCCACTTCATGGTGGATTTAACCAGCCGCACGCTGGGGTCCAGCTGCCAAATGAATCTATCACCAGCATCGATAGGGGGCTGATCTAATGCCGTTCGTAGTTGGCTGGGTTGGGCTCCAGCACCAGCCTGAATTTGGGAAATAACTGGCACGGCACTCAATACAGGATTTGTATCAGTTTGAGAACTGGGCTGTGGGCTCACCGGTGATATAGCAGGCGCTGATGCCGGTACGTTCACCTGAGCAGCTGGCTGTGCTACCGGCTGTGACACCAGAGTGTGCTGTTGCCCTGTCTGTTGAGCATGAAGTTGCTGATTGGGAGGCTGTTGCGATAACGGCTGAGGAGGCGTTGGAGCCTGAGCGAAAGTAGGTGCAGGAACTTGAACAGGAACTTGAGCAGGCGCAGGAGCTGATCCTGCAGCAGGGACAGGCAGGGGAGTAGGAGCTTGACCCGGCGCTTGAGCCGGCAATGGCAGTGTGGGATTAGCTGCTGCCGCAGTCTGCTGAGAGGCGAAGGGGAATGATGGCTTGGCAGAAACAGGCGTCGAAACTTGTCCGACCTGCTGTAATGGAACAGCCGGCTGAGATGGCGCGGTATACGGTGAAGGAGCTGCTGCAGCTGCGGCTTGCGCTGCAAGCGGTGATTGGGCAGGAGAGGGAGCTGGTGTCACAACCGGTGCCGGAACTGGTGTCGATACTGGTGTTGCCATTGGTGCCATATCTGGTGCAGAATGCGGCATCACAGCCGGTGTCAGCTGCGCAGCTGTCGGAAGAGTTGGAGAGGCTATATTGGGATGACTTGCGTTGATCTTGACCGTCGATTCCCAATCATTAGAAACGGCGGGAGCAGTATCTGAAGTTTCGACTCCGAGATCACTACTAGAAGTTTCGTCATCGACACTTTCATCGTCTGAATCTTGATCATAATCATCTTCATCATCAGACTCTTCATCTAAATCTTCAGTATTACTTTCAAGCCTAAAAGCCTCAATCTCGTAGGGCAGAGGAATATCGAGTACCATTCCGCGACGCAACTCAGCTGCTGGTCGCCCAAATTGGTCAAGACCAGTAGGCAAGTGATTAACGCTAGCGACAAGGGGCCAGAGACTTGCATCTTTCAACGCGGGGTGTTTTTGGGCCACTGATTCGATCGAATCAGTCAAACGGACAATATATCTAATGCGCGCGTTATCACTAGGCTTGTCTGACATTGGCCCAAGAATTTTTTCGATATTTTCACGTCTCGTTTGACTCTTGGCTACAGCAGAGCCCATCATGCCGTCAACAGCAGAGGCGCCAGCCTTGGCTCCATCCCAGCCTGAACCGAACTTCGCAGCTAACTCATCTTCAACACTGCCGAACTTAGCACCTGGCGCTCCAGCACCAGCGTCTGAGTTGGACGCAGCGTACAGACGCGAGCGAAACTCTTTAATCTCCGCCTCGGTAGGCAACCAAATAGCGGTACCCGGTCGCGGATCAACAACCTGCTTGCCTTTTTCCATGCGAATCGGCAGCATATGTTTGTTGATTTCATAAATTAAAGCGGCCAAACGAACGTCACGTAATTGTTTCTTGGCTATAGATTCAAGGGTTTCTTTTTCCTTGACTACATAGCGTCTCCGCTTGTCTTCGTCTTTCTTCTTCGCATCGTCGTTGCGCAACTGAAATTCCTTCTCTTCCTGCTCTTGCTTCTGCTTTTTCTGCGCCAACAGAGCCATCATCATAGCATTGCGTGAGTTCAACTGGTCTTCTTCGTCAAACTTCTCTTCTTCTCTTTGTTTCTTCGCTTTTTCGATCAGTTCATCGAACTTGGCCGCACTACCGGCGGTATCAGCGGCCTTTTTATCTGGATCTAGCTCAATTTTAGTTGTGTTTGTTGTGTCTAGTCTATCTCCAGGCACAACCACCTGTTCAACTTTGACCGTAGGCGCATTTTTGTCGACTTCCAATCGTTGAGCTGCTGCCAGTGGCGCAGTCAAAACGCCGTCTATTTTCTGAGCCATAGCCTCAGGTCGCCCTGTAGCATCTAATTTGCCCGCAGTTTCACCTTTGGCACCAAGTGCACCGTCAGCCTTAGCAACCTCTCTAACCCCAGGTATTGTGGCATCAGGAGTTGGTAGCTTAGCGGCCAGATTGAGAGCACTGTCTGGGCGTGCAACATCTAGACCTTTAAGATCAGTCTTAACTTCGACTTTTCCAGCCTCAAGCGTTGTTGGTTTGAGGGCATCAGCAGAAGCTTTCAACGCACTATCTGCCATTTTGAGATCTTGCTGGTTGACGGCCTTGTTATCAGCTGTGCGAGCTGCGTCAGCACTCAAACCAAGAGCCTTAGCCATATCCGAGAGCGCCGAGGTTGGGGCTGTTGAAGCACCATCACTGACACCACCCTTGGTATCTTTGGGCAACGGAACAGAATCAGTGGCTAGCTTTCCACCAGGCAATTCCGCACCAGGCAGAACAACTTTGTCAGCAAGCTTTATCCCCTCACCGAGCTTAGCTACGAGCGCTGGGTCAATAGCTTTGCCAGCAATGGCATCAGTAGCCTTTTGAGCTTCACCGGGCTTAAGGCCCTCGCCTGCCTTTTGACCCTCGCCGACCTTAAGAGCATCTCCGGCTTTAACGCCTTCGCCTGGCTTTATTTCACCAGGTCTCAAGATGTCCCCCGGTTTTATGCCAGCAGCGATCATGTCACTAAATTTCATCGGATTTCCGTCCGGCCCTCTAAGAGGATTGCCTGATGGATCTAGCCCACGACCGGGAACTAAGGCTTCGCCAGTCCTAACTTCTAGTGGTTTGCCGTCTGGCAATTTTACTTCGCCAGGTCTCATGCCGGTATCTACAGGCTTAGCACCAGTATCTATCGGCTTGCCGCCAAGATCTGCTGGCTTAACACCAAGATCTACTGGCTTAGCACCGAAATCTACAGGCTTGCCGCCAAGATCTGCTGGCTTAACACCAAGATCTACTGGCTTAGCGCCAGAATCAAGAGGCTTCTCACCTTGGTTTGGTTGAGTCTGGCGCTGAACCTCATTTAGTCCTTTGATGATCTCAGCTTGACGCTCCGGCGGCAGCTGCTGGAAAGGCTTACTTTCAGTGACTACTTGCTGCACTGTCTTACCATCAAGGTTAGGCATAGTTGAGCGCGGCTCTAGTACTGGGTTCTGCCCTGGATTCTGCCCTTTATTATCAGACCCGGGCAATCTAACTTCGGCAACAGGCGAGGGCACAGACGGAATGCCTTTGTTATCGGCTCCCGGCTTAGAATCCTGGTTTCCGGGATTGACGCCCAGCGGATTATGAGGCTGCCCTTTAATATCAGCGGCAGTGGCAGTAGCTGGGACTGTAGCCTTGTCGTTTTGAGCGCGCTGTTGAGCAAGTGCAGTCGCCTGCGCTACCTGAACTTGGTCTCCTTGCCCAGTAAGAACTGCGCGATTTTGCTCGACTCTTAGCTCCCGCTCGGTTTTGGCAGGATTCGCTCCATCAGGATTAGCTGCACTATCAGCATCTCTTCTACGATGACGCCCTAGTGTGTCTGCTGACGCCTCGACTACAGGCTCTACCCGTGGCGCGCGTCCTGGCGTGTCCACAGTGCCATCAGCTCTTGCCTCTCTCACTGGGCGCACAGAAGGAGTCTCTTCGCGTCTATCTGCTTGAGGCTCCACGCCCTTCGGTCGTGTCCCTGTCTCTGTGCCATCTAAAATCCGTCCATCTTTTCCCTGGCGCACAGAAGGAGTCTCTTCGCGTCTATCTGCTTGAGGCTCCACGCCCTTCGGGCGTGTCCCTGTCTCTGTGCCTTCGACAGGTTTGCCATCCCTAGCAACACGCGCACCCGACTCGTCCCGCCGACCAACAGGCTCCCCTTCATTGTTACCGCGAGGGGTTCGAGTATCAGGGTTCTGTAGAGTAGGGAGGCCATTCTCACTGCGGGTAACCGGATAAATACGGCGATTCTCACCTTCGGTTTGCGCAAAATATTCCTGACCCTGCTTTGTATAGATCCTGCCATTTACAGTCTGGCCATCAGGAGTGACCATACTTTCTTGTGGTCGAACTCGCACCGGCCCACCACTACTAGCATCATCTTCAACCTTGCGCGCTGCGCCGTTAACAGTCCCCGGAGCAGGTATTTTGTCGATACCAGCAGCATCTCGGAACCTCTCAGGCAGAGTCGTACCGCCCTCAAGGTTACCTTCCTGCCTCTGTTCAGGAACCCCAGCACCGGCGTCTTTAAGCAAGCCAACAGGAGTTTGCCCCACTGAGTTGGCGGGTTTGACAGGTTGAGAATCTAAGTTGCTTGCAGCATCTGCAGGCGCATTGGTATTAGCCATATTAAGGAAGCTCTTCGATTAGTAAGTTTGAGCATCCGACGGACAGAAAAAGCTCTGGCGGAAGTCTAAATATAATTGTACAGACCTCGGATGTCAAGACGCCGCATCATTAACGCGGCCCCCTTATACGCCCACCGTAGCGACATGGTTCAGGGTGTGAGTTTTGCGCCCTCCGATTTAATATTGGCATCTGTCCAAAATTCTCCCAAGGCGAATAGATATCCTCACCAAGCGAGAGCCGCAAAATTTCGCTGATAACTTCTTTCACCAGGGAAACGCAGATGCAGAACCAAGCCAAAAGTAGAACTCTCAACTCCAGAGCCAGAATCAAGCATGCGGTAAAAGCTGGTGAGAGTTTGGCCAGCATTGCCTTGAGAGAATATGGCGATGCTCGCTTTGCCCGTTTGATTCTAACTATAAATAGAGGGGAAGTAGCAAACCGCTGCGACGGCTTCAACAACTACGCCTTCATATTCCCATCACAAGTTCTACTCTTACCAACAACAGAAGAAGCTCAAATTTATCAACGCCAGTTTTTCACCGAAACTTCACGGGCTAAATTTGACCTGGCGCACTATGCCAGACCAGCTATGCCATCAGATAGCATTCCTGCAGTGGTGCTCAATACCCTCTCAATATCAAACAACGAAGTTGAACAGCACGTCGAGCTAGAAGCAACTGCCAACAGACTAAAAGCACAAGCAAAGTTAGAACAAGTACAAGCAGCCAATGCCAGAGAAGAGCAACTGAGAGCTGCTAAAGAAAGAGCTGAAAGGGTAAAAGCAGAGTTTCTCAAGGCCGAAGAAGTTCGCGTAGCCGCCGAACAGGAAAGGCAAAATGCCTGGCAAGCAGCATCTCAAAGACCGCATCTGCATCTAGTGGCAGGAAATTCTGCAGCGAGCACTGAGTTAACTGCAAATAGTTCGTCTAGTACTTCTAGATCTTCAAGTTCGCCATCTACCATTGACATGACACCACCGGCAGCTCAGCCCAAAATGGCTAGCAAAAGAGACAAGCAACACCAAGCAGAAATTGCCGACGATCACGAACTCTTCTTTTCTCAAGGCACTCTTGAAATCACGTCACTGTCTCACTATTGCCGCCTCATGAAATTCGAAGCAATGGAAGCACAAGCATCTCTCATGATCAAACTCCAAGTCTTTGACCAAAACAGATGGCAGACCATAGCTTCGTATGTGGTGCAAAAAGAAGCCACACAAAGACTTGCTCATTATTCAGATGGCAGCTGTGACTTTGTCAATCTTGAATTACCAAGAGCGGTGGTAAAAGAGCTGTCAGTAAGCGACTTCAACCGCAACTGGAAAAATTACACCAAAGTCTATTTCAATCACAAAGAAAAAGTACTTCTAGAGCAGTTAACTGGTCCAGCCAAAATGATGCTGCATGCAGTTTAAGTTAGTCATGCTTCGTCAACTTCTGGTGGCCGTTGTGACCGCATAAACTCTTCCATTTCACGCATCACTTCAGGCTCAAATAAAACTCCTGGTGGCGAGTCAGACAAATCATGGTGACTAGAGCTAGTGGTCTCAGAACCAATTGCCTGCCGCACTTTCTCTAACACTTCAGGCAGCATAATTTTGCCCATACATTCACCCGGCTGACCTGGGCCAGTAAGCTGACAAAACTTTTGCCCGATACATTGGCAAGCCTGATTTTGATCAAGTAGCTGATCAAAGTTTCCGTACGGCCCGCTACGAGCCGGATAAGTAGGCCCGTATAAGCCAATAACTGGGGTACCAACAGCTACAGCAATATGGGCCGGTCCAGTATCACCCGATACCACCACATCACAACATTTTAAAATTGCAGCGGTCTCGTCCAACTGTAGCTGACCACATAAATTGACGCAACGCGAACCTGCTTCCATATTTATACGCTGGGCCAGCTCAAAATCTTCAGGGCCGCCAATTAGAACCGGTATATGCTTATACTCGTCGAGTATATATCTAGCAAGATAAACCCAGCCATCAAATATCCATCCCCGATGGGGACGCAGGTGTCCAACCCCAGGCACCAAGCCAATCAATGGACCATATGGCAGGTTATGGGCGGCCACCAATTGAGGAACCAATTTTTCAGCAATAGCATCTGGATAGAGCGTGGGAAAAAGTCGAGGCGGAGTTTCAGGCGAAATTGCCCGGATGGTTTCCATAAAGTTGCCGACGGCGTGTTGCTGCGAAGGTGTGTTGTTATCGCTCTTGTCATAATGCAGAGCTTTGATCTTGGTGAAACTAGTGAGAAATTCACCGCGAAACGAATTTGAAAGATCAATGAAGAGGTCGGGTTGAATTGCCAGCAATTGCTTACGCAATTCAAGGAAGCCCAGTTCTTTATGAAAATCGATAAACTCATCGATGGAAGGGCAGAGACCAAGAAGAAGGGGACGCAAGGATGCGTGAGACCAATAAGTTATTTTTGCACCAGGATAATTTAGCCTTAAAGTAGCAGCAACAGGTGTAGCTAAGACGGCATCCCCGATAGCGGCTGGATGAAAGATCACTATATTGGCGAAAGATTGAGCGCTCGAATCCATACTCTCCACGGCCTTTATTGGCTACTGTTCACTGGACTTATTTCAAATATGACTTATTATTATCAGTGATGAACCAAGATTATTATTACGTTTTAGGTTGGGAACAGCCCTCGGGCAAAGTAGCGATACTTTGTCGTTCTAGAGGCAATAACCCTGGGCCAGCATATTGCTGGACAAAGCGCGAAGCCATACAGTTGCGCACGCGACTTGCTAACGACCGGCGCGGAGAGCAAAATCCATCAGCTCGTCGCATCATTCGTCAGCTACTAGTATATAGATATCTCGTGCATCATCCACTACTATGGAGACAAGGTGATCTTTGGGTCTATGCCGATCCAAGTGAACTTGAGCCAGTAGAAGCAAGTGTGGCTACCCACGGTTATTGAAGCCCTTCCTGACAACAATCAGCTTCTAAAGCAGGTTTAAGAAAAAACCATGCTGCCTTTAACTTGCCCTTAACCGTAGACCTGATAAAACGCAAATATCAAGCATAGTTTTGAAGTAAAGAAGAATTAGATGGAATTAGAAACAGTTATAGCGGTGCTGGCGATTGCACTGGCTCTGGCATTTGACTTTGTCAACGGCTTTCACGATACGGCCAATGCCTGCGCCACCGTCATCTATACCAAGGCCCTGAAGCCAAGCGTAGCAATCGTCATGAGTGGCATCCTCAACTTTATGGGGGCATTGCTAGTTGGCACTGCAGTTGCTCAAGTAATTACTAAAATTATTCCAGCAGCATCAGTGACACTGCCAATAGTGGTAGCTGTTTTGATAGCAGCCGTTGTCTGGAATTTGATCACCTGGTGGTATGGCATACCAGTCAGCTCCTCACACTGTTTGATTGGCAGTCTATTTGGTGCAGGAATTACCGCAGCCGTGGCCAACGGCGCAGACTGGCGCAGCGGCGTGGAATGGCACGAATTGCAAAAGGTAATTTTGGCTTTGCTAATTTCACCATTGGTTGGTTTTGCCGCTGGCTATATCACCACCTGGGTGACCCTGAGAATAACCAAAGAGAAAGAGCGCGAAGTAGATGCGAAAAAGACGCCAGAACAGCATGCAGTCATGCGTTGGCTGCACATATTTTCTAGCGCCTCTGTGAGTTTTTCGCACGGCAGCAACGACGGCCAAAAAACTATGGGCTTAATCACCCTAATCTTAGCAACTCACTTTGCCAGCTACGGCTACCACAGCAACCAAGTGCCCGGCTGGGTTATGGGCTCGGCCGCTCTAGCTATTGCTCTGGGAACAATTATTGGTGGTTGGCGAGTGATTCGCACAGTAGGCACCAAAATTAGTAGAGAAAAGCTCAGCCATTCGCAAGGCTTCGGCGCTTCAATGAGTACAGCGGTTATCATTTTGATAGCCTCTCATATTGGTGCCCCCATCAGCACCACCCACACCTTAAGCTCGGCAGTTGCCGGTGGAACCATTCCGGTGCACGGCAAAGACAAACTCAATCCCAAAACAATGAAGCTAATTTTATTGGCTTGGGTATTAACTCTGCCAGTGGCAGCTACATTGGCATCAGTTACCTATATGATACTTAGAACAATCTGGCACGCTTAGGCTGCATACCTTCAGCTGCATATCAAGGATAGTAAATGAAATGAAACTGGTAGTAGCATTTAGCTCACCAAAGCGCAGCGCCAAGACCATTGAAATGGCTGCCAATCATGCCAAAGCCACAGGCTCTGAAATTATCTTGCTGCGCATAATTCCTGACCCAGAAAAGATGGGTGTCATTGCCCAATTGATCTCGTCAGACAGACCTACCGACAAAGCTCAATTGCAGATAGACCAATGTGTCAAAGATTTGCTAGAGCAAGGCATCAAGGCTTCAGGCATAGTCAAATCGGGCGAAGTTGCCAGTGGCATTGTCCAGACTGCAATTGAGCTAAAGGCTGATATTCTCTATGTTGGCACCACCAATGTCGGCGGTCCCAAATTCTTCTTGATGAAAAAAGACCCAATTGTGCATTACATCGTAGACAACTGCCCAATAACGCTTTGCTTGGTGCGTCACGACGGAGCCCAAGAGGCAATTACTGAAGCAGAAGAAGAAATAGAGCTTAGCTAACGGCCTATCTAACCAGAATAGTCTTGGCCAAGATCAAGAAAATCTTCCATTATGTGCGATTCGACACTTGGCAGTGAGCGAATCAATTTCATCGGCGGTAAGCATTCAATGATCTTGCGCCCATAATATTTTTTGGTCAAACGCGAATCAAGAATAGCCACTAGACCACGGTCTTTCTTCGTGCGAATCAAGCGACCAACCCCTTGCTTCAAGCGCATGGTGGCATGGGGCAAAGCCAAATCATTGAACCAGCTGCGATCAGTATCTTCTTTCATCTGCTCGCAGCGGGCCTCATAAACCGGATCATCCGGAACCTGAAAAGGTATGCGATCAATAATCACACAACTGAGTTGCTCGCCATCAATGCTGACACCTTCCCAAAAACTAGAGGTGCCAAAGAGAACAGCATGAGGAGTAGCTTTGAACCATTCCACAAGTTTTTGCCTAGGCATGTCACCCTGCTTGCGCGATTCGTAGGGCATGCGCGGAGCCAGAGCCTGATAAGCATTATTGAGAGCAGCTCGACTGGTGAAGAGCACAAAGGCTCGACCTTCCGTCAGTTCGACTATGCGCTCAATTTCAATCAAAGCATTCTGAAAGAAATCAGAATGATTAGGCTCAGGCATGTTCGGTGGCAAATAGAGCAAAGCTTGATTTTCAAAATCAAAAGGGCTGGGCACTTGGTCTTGAATGACATACCGGTCCACACCAATTGAACGCTTGAAGAATTCAAATGGATCATCGCCAGCTGTAGCAAGGGTTGCCGACATCCAGACAGAAGTCTCTAAACCACCTTTATTAATGAGTAAGTCAGAGATGAAATGAGAAGGATCAAGTGGAGCAGCCACCACTTCAATTTTCACTTCTTGTCTTTCGGTTCGCTCTAACCACATCACCCATTCAGCACTAGGAGCAGCAATTAACTCTAAGCAGGCACAATAACCAGATATGGTGCTAATAATACTTTTGGCTTTGAGTTGAGCCTTTTCTCTCAAAAGATCAACATCAAGAATATGTTCGAAGGTTTGATTTTCTAACCAATCACGCAATGTCTTTAGGGCGAAAATAAGCTCGACCGCCCCTTCAACTGGCTGACGTAGACGCATTCTAGCTGAGCGCGCCATCATATTTAAGCGGACAAAAAGCTGACCAGATAAATGCTCAATATCGTTGATCAAGTTGCCCGGAGGATTGAGGCGCTTTACTGCCTTACCCAGCAAAATGCGAATACCTCGATTGCTTATTGATCGGCTGAAAGCATCTGTAGCAATATCAGGTAAGTGATGGGCCTCATCAACAATCAGTAATTGATAAGGCGGCAAAATACTTCCGCCAGAGGCAGCATCAGCTAAGAGTAGGGCATGATTGACCACAAGAATATCGGCTTTCTCAGCGCGTTTGCGGGCTTCAAAATAGAAACAGTTACCAAAGCTAGGGCATTTATTGCGCAAACAGTCATCCGAATCAGAATTGATCTCGCCCCAAACGTCATAGGGCGGTACAAAATCTAACTCAGAGACATCACCGTTTTGGGTGTTATTTACCCAATCGACAAAATCATCGTCAATATGTTGTTCGAGAACATGGTCACGAAAACGACGAATGCCAAGATAGTTTCCTCGCCCCTTAAGCAAAGCGGCGTTAATCTCAAAGGGAAAGATCTCCTTGAGAATGGGAATGTCTTTATTCATGTATTGCTCTTGTAAAGCAATAGTGGCAGTTGAGACAACTACTTTCTTACCAGCCAAGAAAGCCGGTATCAATGCGGCAAAACTCTTACCAACACCAGTTCCAGCTTCAAATATTCCAGTTTTTTTTGTTTTGAAGGCCCGCTCAATATGATGGGCTAAATCGAGCTGGGGCTCGCGCACTTCATAGCCGTCAAGACTCTCAGCGAGCATCTCGAATATCCGCTCGACTGTGTAGTCGCCTCTGGTTTCAGGCGACAACGGCTTCTTCTCTGGTCTTGTCGGTGAAGACTTACCAGAAAGGGATGTAGCTGAAGATGAGCCGTTGGTTGTTTCGGCAGACACAAGCGTTATCTGAGATTGAGTATTCAACTGATGCTACGCTTTTCTTTTACGTATCAAGAATCAGTGTACTTGAGCAGCAGCAGTTGCAGCAACCTGCGATTGAGCTTGCACTTGAGCAGTTGATTGATAGTTAGGTAATGTGATTTTCTGTCCGAGACTCAAGAAGTTAGCGTTCTTAAGACCATTTGCTCGACAAATCTCGTCGAGAAGACGTGGGCTAACACGTTTGTATTCACGCAATGCTATAGCAGCTAGAGTGTCGCCAGTTTGAATTTCAACACTTGTATGCGCTGGTACCAAAAGCGAATTAGGGTCGCTGCCGCTCGGAACTACAGCCACAGCCTGCCCGGAGGGCGCGGCGGCTGGCGAACCAACAGTAGCAACTGTAGCTTTGCCAGACTGGGGATTACTGGCAATCATTCCAGAGACCGATGAATAGCCCCAGATTCCTATCATAGATAGGAAGGCACCGGCCATGAAACCAATAGTCAGATAAAAGCTAGGCGTACGCTTAGGTGAATGCAAGAAGTCTTGATGTACACCAGGCCAAAGAGCCTCAAGCTCATCAGACTTAGGGGTCTCCACTTCAGTTGTGATACGTGCGAAAGATCCGGTGTCTCGCTGAGACTGCCAGTCAGATGTAGAAGCAGTACGTTGAGCTTCTCTCTCCGCTAATGACCTGGTGGAAATTGAAACAAATGCATCCCGTGAACTGACATCGCTGTCACGCACGTACTCGGGAAGTCCTTCCATTTCCAGTTTTTCTTGATCGTAGTTGAGCACTATAGTCATCTCTTACAACGCCACTGGGGGTAACCATGGCTGCATATTATCGAACTTGTCACTAGAAAGTCAATTTTCTTCACGACAGCCCAATAAGCTGACAGAGCTAGCATCTAACACCCTATGTAAAATCGACCAAGTGGCTGAAAATGGGCGAGACGCAGCATTTGAGCCAATCGCATTAAATAAATGACAACCTCCCCGAAGTTTACATTGCGCTCTAAATTAAGCGCAATAGCCACTTTTAAGACTATTACAGTTAAATTGCCAACGTTTCCAAGCAAGTGCAGCGAAATGGCACCACTTGGCAGCCTGGAGCGATCACACCAGTCAGATAAGCTACCAACTGTGCAGTAGATATAGAAGAAGAAGAGGGTTTATTAACAACCACTCACGATTTACATTCGCTTCCACTTGACTTGCGATCTTTTCTCAGATTAGTAGCTGCTTATTTTCGTGCTCAAACACAAATACTCGCCAATCACTCACGAATACTCGCTAATCTAGTGCACTCTTGTAGTTAGTGACCGGCAGCCCCAGAATTATTTACACCCGACGCACCTGATTCGGTACCACCCTCATCTTGTCTCAAGCCATGCACCTGACCTATCGCCTGCTTAGTGCCAGCAATTACTAGAGTGGCGCGGTCGGGCTTGAATGTAGTGCGGACGAAACGATTGAGACTATCCAAGGTAGATGAACGAATACCCTGCTGTACAAGAGGCAATGGATCGCAAGCTCCATCTAATACAACAGAATCAAGAATTGAATGCGCTGCTAACTGACTATTAGCCATCCAGCGCACCGGCAGTGCTCCATTCAAATAGAGCCTTACTTCCGAGTACTCCTCAGCAGTCAAGCCAGCGCGTCCAAATTTTTTCAATTCTTGCTGAATCGAACGAACAGCAACCGGCATCAGATTTGATACCAATGGCATATCTATTGACCATACCGTAGTACCAGGCAAAGACTCAACATCTGACGCTAAGTCTTCAAGACTCATACTGCTAGAAAGCCCAAGCTCTCCAGAAATCTTCTGAGCGAAACGAGAAAAAATCGGGTGACTTGTTAGGGCACAATCACTCAACAGAAGTAACGGGTAATCAGGGCGACCAAGGCCTGTATCAACTAGGCGACCAATAGTCACCATAGTATCTTGGCGCTTATCTATTGTCATTGACGACTTGAGCATGCGCCGAGGATTGGCCTGCACCAGTACTTTCTTAGCAGTGCTCTTGCCGGTCCAAGAAGCAAAGCTTCGTTCTGTTAGCTCAACAGCCTGGCTGAGGGAAATATCTCCAACAAAAACAATTGTAGTGGCATCGGGCCTGATTGCCTGCGAGTGAAAATCAAGCACGTCACTAGCTTTTAGCGCCCCAACAAAGCGGGCTTTATCCATCGGTTCAAGGGGATAGAAGCTGGTGTTAGGTGCAATTAGGCCTTGCATCAAAGCTCTCTTGACTCTCGCTTTTACCGTGTCTTCGGTATGCTTAACTCGCTCGACAACAACTTGCTTGGCATGTTCAACATCAGCATCTTTGGTTAGAGGATCATGCAGCTGACTGGCCAATATTCCAAGCATAGTGCTGGTATCACGGGCGAGGCAACGGGTTTGAAAACTAATCCATTGCGGCCCTGCATCGAAGCGCACCATTGCATTCGGTGCTATACCTAGCTCATCTTGTACTGTGACAGCCAATTGATGAGGGTACTTAGGCGAACCGTCAGCCATAGCTTGAGCAAGCACTGCAGATACTCCCCGCTTGCCTACGGGTTCATATGCTTCACCAGCCTTAACAGCACCGATAATCTGCACCGCCGGACTGAGTTTTGTTTCAAGCACAGCTAAAGTCAGACCGTTTTTAAGAACCGCCTTCTTTATATTAGGATTAGCAGTAATCTCAGCAAGAGGAACTTTGGCTGCACCAGGCGCACTTACCGTTGCAGGAGAAGTAGCAGCACTTTGGGCCACTTGGAGGGGGCGTCCACCGCGCAGAGTTAGATCACCCACCGTCTCGTCATCATTTTTATAAGCACAGCCGCTTAAGCCAAAAGGAAGCCTCTGCTCAGCCCAAGCAGTCTTATGACGAGCTCCATTCTTACTCGGCTTTTTAGACTTATCTACATCTGACTTGTTTTTAGTTGAGTTCTTCTTTGAGTCGACTTTAGAGTCAGATTTTCCATCCTTGCTGTCTTTATTAGATTTACCAGAAGCACTGTCTTTACTGTCTTTGTTGTCTTTACCGTCTTTAGCATTAACGTCTTTGGCGTTGCCATCTTTAGCATTAACGTCTTTCTTTGCGGTCGCAGACTTATTGGCTGCACCAGAAAGAACTCCTAGAACACGATTTTCTTGATTGAAATAACGCTTGGCCACCCGCTGAACATCAGAAGAGGAGACCGCGCGCACCTTGGTGAACCAGGCAAAGGCGGCGGGCCAAGACTCAATACTCTCAGCGTAAGCAAGGTGAAAAGCTGTTCGATATGGCCCATCACGCTCAGCTAGAACATGAAATTCAGCGTGATTACGGGCCCGCTTAAGTTCGGCTTCTGGCACCAAAGTAGTGCGCAACTGTTCTAAAACTGATTGACAGGATTCGATTACTTTCTGAGAGTTGGTGCCAGGCGTAGACGCTAGATTGATAGTAAAGAGCCCTGGGTCTCGCTTTGCTTCAAAAGTACAGCGCACATTGCTACAAATTTTTGAATCGACCAATTTAGTCTTTAGTCGTCCACTGACACCAGAAACCAACAGTTTTTCCAAAACAGCCAAAGCGGCAGCATCAGCGTCTTGAACATTGGTAGTGTGATAGGCCATTGCCACCACATCTGAATTGCCACCATACTTCATATAGACTCGCCGTTCTGCTTTTTGCGCTGGTTCTACCACACGCACTGCTCGCGGTGGCTCACCTTTGGCTATTGCACCAAAATATTTTTGCACCTGAGCGGCTTGGGTCTTGGCGTTGAAATCACCAACAATTACCAGTGTGGCATTGGCTGGTTGATAGTAGTCGCGGTAATGCCGCTTTACGTCGTCTAACGTGAGCTTCTGCACGTCACTGCGCCAACCAATGGTTGGGTTCTTATAGGGATGCAATTGAAAAGCCGCAGAACGAACTTCCTTGTTGAGAAGATTGGCTGCATCTTTTGCTTCGGTATCTAACTCCTTTTCAATGCGCTTTATCTCAGCTTGCACATCTTCAGCGCTGAAAGTAGCCGAATGCATGCGATCAGCCTCTATTCTGAGAGCCATCGGCAATTTTGCCGGGCTAAGAGTCTCAAAGAAAACAGTAAAGTCATCGCTAGTGAAGCCGTTGAACATACCGCCATTGCGGGCAATGGTGGCACCCAATTCACCTTTTCTGAAGCGCCCAACTTTCTCAAAGAGCAAATGCTCAACCAGATGGCTTAAGCCTGTCTCACCAAGATTTTCGTTGCGTGAACCAACCCGGTAGACAACCATGCTGGTAACCACAGGAAAAGCATGCTCCTCCAGCAAAAGAACCTTTAGACCGTTGGCTAAGAGCATCTCCTGCACACCGTTCTCTTTAGGTGTGAGGGTGTATGGGGCAGAATCTTTCTGACTTACCCCATTTGTCAAAGCTGAATTAGTACCTACTGTATTAGTGGAAGTATTCTCATTTGTAGCTGGCGTGACCGATTTATTTTCCCCAGCCGCCAAGCTGGCCAGCGGAAAGCCACAAACCGAGGTCAGTAAAAGATTAACCGTTGCCAAGACCGTCATTGTGACGGACAGCGCTTTCTTCCTTTTCAAAATTTGCTTAATGATCAATTACTACTAACTTCCCTGCGACAATCCCAGAACCCAAGCCCCAGGGCAATACAGCCCATCCACCCAGCCATCAAGGTTCAAAGTTACCACAGTAGTGATTAAGTCTCATGAGGCATTACTCAAAGGGACGTCATAGCAACCTATTCTATTGATACAATTTCTCAATAAGCCTCTTTAGATTCCGTCGACGACGGTCATAACTATGTCTTCGCCCACAAAATTGACCACGGCAAACACTTCCAAAAACCAAGGGAGTAACAAAGCTGAGGAAAACCACAAAGTCCAGAGCATTGTTCTGGCTGGCAATCCCAATGTGGGCAAATCTGTCATCTTTAATGCCCTAACCGGCTCTGATGCCGATGTATCTAACTATCCAGGCACGACCATCGACATCGCTCGTGGCCACTTAGGCAAAGACGAGCTGGCTGACACACCAGGCATATACGGCGTTTCAAGCTTTAACGACGAAGAACGCGCCGCCCGCAAAATGATTCTGTCGGCCGATATTGTCATTAACGTAGTTTCAGCCATCACCCTGGAGCGCGACCTCTTTCTCACAGTGCAACTGGTAGAAATGGGCAAACCGCTGATTTTAGTGATAAACCAGTGGGACGAAGCCAAACAGCGCGGCATCACAATTGATCTAAACCGACTCAGTGCCGAGTTTGGCGTAGAAGTATTGACCTGCGTGGCCGTCAAAGATGAAGGCATCGAAGAAATCAAAGCGGCTGTGTCCAAGGCTCGGCCCGGCAAAATTAGACCAGAGCTTCTAGAGCTGATTGAGCCAATTCTCAATCAGTCAAATAATCTAGATAAAGTTGGCGAAATTACCCAAGCAATGGCTGTATTAATAGTGGAGGGCGATCAACCCACCGCCACTGCCTGTGGTGTGACGATTCCTAGTCATAGAGCTGAGATTTACAGCTTCCGTCGTAAGTTCGTCAACGATTTAGTTGAAGCATCTGTGGTCCAGAGTGGCAGTAAGCGCTCGTTTTCAAACAAACTCGGTAAATTATTGCTGCACCCTATTTGGGGCTCGGCCATATCATTTGCTGTTTGTTATTTGATCTTTTATCAAATGCTCGGCGTCTGGATTGCGGGCAATCTAGTGGACTTCACTGAAAAGCAAACAATGAAAGTCTACTATGAGCCAAACGTTCGCAGACTGGCGGCCAATGTCTTTCCTACAACCATAACTGTAGGCGAAAAGAAGTTTGACTTCCCCAACGGAGCCTTGAAAGACGAAGCCGCACGCAAAGAATTAGATCAAGCAATCGCGTCTAAAGTCGTACCTGCAGACGAAATAAATTTCAATTTCTGGTCATACCGCAATTTTATGGCTGTCCTCGGCAACATTTTTGTCGGCGAATACGGCCTCGCCACACTAACAGTAACTTACCTAATTGGCCTCTTAATGCCGCTCGTTATCGGCTTCTATCTTGGTCTATCGCTGCTAGAAGACTCCGGATATTTACCGCGTCTAGCTGTACTTGTTGACCGCATGATGAATAAAATCGGTCTCAATGGCCGAGCAATTATTCCACTGATCTTAGGCTTAGGCTGCGTCACCATGGCGACAATCACCACCCGCCTCCTGACCACTCGCCGCGAAAAAATTATCGCCACTGCACTTTTAGGAGTTGCCATCCCCTGTTCGGCCCAACTAGGTGTAGTATCTGGCACCCTGGCAAGAGCCGGAGGCGGAGCGGCCTGGGCTGTCTACCTATTTGTAGTAATTGGCATACTGGCAATCACCGGCGTTTTGCTCAACATGGTACTGCCAGGGAAATCGCAGGGCTTGATGATTGACCTGCCACCAATGCGCTTGCCTCGCCTAGACAATGTACTGCGCAAAACTTGGAAGAAATCTTGGAATTTTCTAGTTGACGCCACACCAATGTTTTTCTTGGCTGGTTTTGTCGTTACCCTCGCTCAAATGGTCGGCCTGCTCGACCTAATTATCAAGGTGCTTCAGCCCATAGTCGTCAACTGGCTAAATCTCCCTAACGACCCACGCATACCAACAACATTCATTCTCGGCATAGTCAGGCGCGATTTTGCCTCATTTGGCCTAGCTGATGTGGCCCTGACGCCGGTTCAGGCGGTTACAGCCATGATTGTAATTACCCTCTTTGTGCCTTGTATAGCTACTGTGGGCGTCATGATCAAAGAGCGCGGCATGAAAATTGCCCTCTCAATTTGGTTCGGCTCTTGGGCCGCTGCCTTCGTTATAGGCGGAGTTTTAGCTCGCATCTTGCCCTATGTCTTCAGCCCCTTGGGCCTTAAGTAAGAAATTAGCCTGAAACTAAAATCTATTGGTTACAAAATATTTGTGCCGCCAATAGCGGATGAGCCTATGGCGACGGACATGTTAGTATAAAAACTGCACGATATGGCAGGTGTCGCCAAGTGGTTAAGGCTCCGGTTTGTGGTATCGGCATTCGCGGGTTCAACTCCCGTCATCTGCCCCATTTTCGTGTTACAAAAGCAAAGGCTCCAATTCTTTGATAGATTTGGGGCCTTTTGCTTTTGTAAATTAGGTGTATATACACGCATTTTAGAAATGACGACTATTGGCCTTTTACAAAATACTTGAGTACTCAACTATTTTGCTATCACGGTAGCTCGTCTAATTTGCTCAGGCATAAGCTTCTTGTAAATTTCATATGCCATCAAAGCAAGAGGCGAAGGGAAAAATTGCCTACTAGTTAAGTTGATTCGGCCGTCTACGCCAATTCCAGCCGCGAGGCTTGGAAATACTCCACCAATCAAGCGAGGAAAGACTTCAAGCAACACACTGGCAGCAGCGCAGTTCACCACCGCCTCAAACCCTCTGTGACCGAACTCAGAGGAGACAAAAACCGGTCTAAAATCTACTTGCGAACAAAACGACCTTTCAACCGGTTCAAGAGCTTCAAGGAGGGGCGGCATCAATCGACCGCACCACGATGAACCTTTCGGCATAAAAGCCACCGCAAGCTCTTGGTCAGTGGGCAGCCGACCGAAGTAATATTCTTTAGCATTCTCTCGACCGCATAATATATGGGTTGGGGCAAGGTCACGCCAAGTACTCCGGTCTAATAAGTTACCACCACCAGCAAGCGGCGAGTCTGCCACAGGCCAGGCCAATACATTCTTGTAATAAGTTTTACTCTTGGTCTTGCCGCGCACAATCGAGGTCAATCGCTGCAATAGCCTCATAGATCGAGCTCTTTCGATCACATCTTCAAGAAGTACCCCGTACTCAAGACCAAAGTCATCTAGATGTATGCGATCGGCCGACCAGGGAAATCCATAAGAATCAATCCAGCCAATGGCACTTCTTAAATCACAAACTTTGCAAAAATCGCGCAGCATAATGACACCATTTGCAGTGCCTAGATCATAGGTTCGCGCAGTAGTACTACGAGTAGCCAAAAGCAAAGGACCTTCTAGGGAATCTTCACTGGAAGCGTCAAAAAGCGCCCAAGGGTTAGAATAAGTCGGTTGAAACAATAGCAATCTTTCCTACAGTTCTTACAAGCTGATTGATCTTATCAGATGTTAGAAACTGCCATACGGTAACAAAGAAGCTAGTTAAGGGATAAGCTCTGGGTGACTCGAGCGCTGAAGAAATTCAATAAATGAGTCTTTGTAGTTAAACTTGTCATCGCTATCGAGAGGGGCAAAGGCACTTGTTTTATGCTCTATGTAAGAGGCCGGATTGATCAAAACGTTTCTTAAAGTGCCGTCAGGCCTAAAATAAACTGACTTTTCAATCTGCGCAAAAATTGAGCCGTCAGGCCCTGGCGTGAAGCTGTGAATCTGCACAGTTCTGTAACTATCCAAAATACGGCGATCCTTTTTGCGCTCGCACACCATAAGAAAATAGTAGGCCATCACTACCTGGGTCTTCACGACACTTATAGGAACTTCCTCTTCTAGAATTGTGTGCACCACCATCTTGTCTTGATCAATGTCATACATGATTGGCTCACGCTTCGCCTCCCAGATATGACCTTTGGCGTCAATCTGTCGACCGCGCTCACGTCGGCGAACACTTTTCTCAACTCGTCCACTAGGATCTACTGTCTCTGTTCTTATGGTGGCACCGGCAAACCAAGCAGGTATGCGATACCAGCCATTGATAGTTTGCTGGGGCAAATTGCGATCGTCAAAAGTGGCGCCAGCCTGAAGTGTCTTGGGCACAACTTTCTGATTGCCAGCAGGCAACGTGCCGTTCGTAGGCAACGTGCCGTTCGTAGGCACGTCGTCAGCCAAGACCCTCTGTGGCGCCGAGGCGATCGACAGAAGCAGAAGCAAAGGCAAAAATAGTCTTAGCAGTAAAAGCATATGCTGAAAGTATCATACCTTTGGATTAGAAGACAGACTCATAGAACATCAGCGATGATAGAGTAGCCTCTTCCAAACATTTTGATGTTTAAATCAGCCTAGATAAGGTAAATAAGAAGCGGAAGAGTCGTCACTAAGAGAGAAAACCTTTGTTGAAAACCGTTGGCAAGCAAACAATCGCCCCAGTTCTCATCCTTACAATCGCATATAGCGCCATGTCGGCATTAGCCGACGAGGCCAAGCCCACAGCTCCGAGCACCGAAGCAACGGCCTCTCCTTCTATTTCTATTTCTAGCTCTAGCGGCGGCAAAATTGAAAATCTCATCAAAGAACGTTACCTTCTGTACCATCAAACCTTGCTCAGAGCTAACAGCTTTGATGAATTAATGCCATTTCGCTCAACCAAGATGCAGGCAGAAATGGAAAAGAAAAAGAGCGAAGCTTTAGCCAAGGATGGAGACGCCGGTAAGAAGATGATGGCCGGGCTATTTAGCATGGTCAAAGCAATGGAGCCACGCAACGTAACAGTTACAGCAGTTGCAATCACAGGCGACAGCGCCGAACTAAGCGTCACGGCCAGCGATGCTGGTGAATTTCCCGATGCCATGAACAAAGGTTTTAGCAACATGGCCAACAGCATCAGCGCGGGCCTAGGAGCTAAGCCTGGTGCAACCAAGCCAATGCGCAGCACCACCACTGGCAAAATTAAGATGGTGAAGGAAGGCGGCAATTGGTTAGTTGGAGAAGAGAGTTGGGCCACAAAAGTAACCAATCTAACTCCAGCACAAGAAGCCAAGAAAAATGCAGAAGATGCACAGAAGAAAGGCCTAAGCTCTTGGTGCGCCCCAGCAGCATCAATGGCATTTCCACAAAAACCAGCTGCAGGACGCATTCATGGTCAACCATTCGTTGTTGAAAATGCCGAACTATCGAACGATATTTTGACTCTGCGACAAGGACGAGACTTCTTCGCCGACAGAGAATTTGTGATCTTTGTTTTTGGCCTTGATGGAAAACTCGAAGGCCAACAAATTGTTATAAAAGACGGTGCGCCAGTAGGAAAATCGAGCTGCCACGTGCACATGAAGTGGCTCGTACAGGGAAAGAGCCTACCGGAGACAGCAATGTTTATGCCAACCGATGGCTATGGCATTCGCCTAGCATTCGGACAGCGCGACCCTAAAACAGGCTTGTTACCAGGCTATATCGTGCTGCGTATGCCAGACAAAGAACAGAGTTTTGTTCAGGGCTACTTCTATGCCAAGCGGAAATAGTGCTCAGGGAAGCAGGTGCGCGGATTAGGCGATTCATTGTCTAAGGCGCAGTATTGGCCTAAGCCTACGGAGAAGAAGAAGAAGTATCTTCGCTAGTCGCAGAAGAAGCCTGAGGAATAAGACTAGCCTGACCACTGTCCTGCAAAAATTTGATAAACGAACTTTTGTAATCGAAATTCTCATCTCTATCGGTTGGCTCGAAGTCTGCTAATTTATGCTCGACATAAGAAGCTCGCACTGGTAGCGTGTTTTGAAACACACCAGCGGCATTGAAGTAAATTGCTTGAGCAATACTGGCGTTAATAGAGCCATCGGGATTAGGGGTGAATACATGAATCTGTTGCGTCTGAAAACTCTTGACGATGCGGTGATTTTTTATATTTTCGCAAATCATTAAGGCAAAGTAGCGCATCACAACTTGATCACGAGCGACTTTCAAAGGCAGCTCTTCAGTGAGAACTGTGTGCACGATAATATTTTTTTCTTCAATATCGTAGCGAATCGGCTCACGACGAGCTTCCCAAACACGGCCCTTTGCATCAATCTGTCGACCGCGCTCGCGACGACGCACGTCTTTAATTGATCCACCCATATCAGAATAAACCTTGGTTCGCTCTGTCAAGCCAGCAAACCAGTGGGGAATGCGATACCAACCATTGATATTCTGTTGGGGTAAGTTGGCAGCATCGAAAGTTTCGCCAGCTTGCAGGGTTTGAGGAATGACATGGGTTTTCTCTGTGCCCAGTTGAAAAGTTGGAGACTGAGCATAGACAGGAGCCGAACTCAAGATCACAGCGAATGGAAACGAACAGGTGTATGCGACAAAGGTAAGACTAAGCGCTAGTGATAATTTGGTGCTATTCATCGTCGTCTAAAAACTTACTGTCACGTGCTTTACTAGCCAGCCACGAGTCAAACTCTTGGCGCTCGCTATCAGTAAGGTCGCTATCTGTGATTCGCACCTTTAACCAATCGAAACACTCTTTCAATTCTTTGAGGCGCTCCTTTTTCTTAGCTGGATTTGACTTAGAAGAGGAATCAGAGCCCGTAGAATTTGCATCTTTGCGCTTCAGTAACCACTGCATAAACTCTGTTCGCTCGGCTTGAGTGAGATTGGCAGCGCTCATTCTCGCTGTCAGCCAATTTTTGAATTGTGGATCTTCGTGGTCGCTCACTCAAGCTCCATCGAATCAAGCACCCGGTCTATGACAATATGAAAATCATCGAAAATCTCACTATCAGCAGTGTAATTGAACACGTAGCCCTTATCACCCTTAACAACAAGAAATTGCTCAATTTTAGGAGTGCGCGGTGAGTCTTCAAAAGTAAATGTATAAACCGATTTTTTAGCAGGTACGCCAGCCAATTTGCTATCACTTTCACTGACAACAGTAATTGGCATCTTTTGAGCGGCCATGGCAGCCTTTACTTGCTCGGTTGTAACTTTGAAATAATCGACAAGTGTTGTTCCCTCAGGCAGATTCTCCACAGCCACACGATAGCTGGCTAAGCCACCCATGATTATGAACTTGCAAACTATTGGACTATCTCTAGGTTCGAGCTTGCCCCAGTTCTTGGGGTATTTGATACTAAATTTATGCTGCGGGCTATTGTACAGAGACATAGCTTGGAGAGAGAGCTGAGCAGCTTCTTTTACTTCTTTCTTCGTCGGAAAGTCGCCAGCCTGCGCCGGCCCCCCAGCTAGGACCCCAAAAAGAACTCCTAGAAGAACTCCGAGCCGCAAGCCTCCCTGGCAGGCGCTATAGCGAGCTGACAGCACTAGTTTCCTCATCGAATTCCAAATTTGCAATTTTCCCTCAACTAAAAAGCTAGAGGGATTTTAACACTGTCAGTTGTATTGCGGCGAGGAAATGACAAACTCCACTGCTAAACCACCATCGAAATAGCTCTTTCGCTCGAGGTCACCGTGTTTACTGTCGACAATCTTTCCGTACAAGCTACCGGTTGGCCGCAAGCAGCCATCGAGCTCCATCAACTGACCGCAATGCTTGCCACCATTAGCGACACCAAGATTATGTACCTGGTCGCGAAATGCTACTGTCCACAAAGCATTGTTTGCTCTCAGCGTATTGAGGCCAAGAGTATAAACTTGCCGATCATGCACAATTTGATTTGGTACATCAGAAACAAAATAGCCATCGACAACAACTGCGCCGTTCTTATCAAAGCGATAGACGAGAGACTGACCATAAGCCATCGAACCAATAGAAGGCTGCATGCGTCCACCAATCACAGCTAAAAGCGTATCGAGTTTGACACGGCCGTGGGCAGTGCGAATCCAGTCATAAAGCCCTTGAACAAAAACATTTGACAATGTGCGAGTCTGACCATCATCAATGTCCCGGGTTAGCATGGCTTGCGCGTCAAGGGGATAGTCGCCACCGTGGGCTTTAAACATCTCCATGTTGGTCCGGCTTGAACGCGGGTCATTGATGTAATCGGCCAAAGAAAGATAGCCACTAGGATATCCATCGGGGAGGCCAACAATCATCACACCGGCAGCGGCCTTATCTGTCAGCGAAAAGGGGGCAGCACAAGCAGAGCAAAAGACATTACCAAAAACGCGGTCTCTAGTATCGGCGAATTCTAACTCAGCCTTGGCGCGCACTATGCTTGATGGCATCTCACCTTTGCCTTCACCTTGGTCGGCAATAAATTGGTCTTTCGCCACCAAACTCGGCTGGGCTCCAACGCAGGCAAATACAAATGACTGACCAGCCACAGCTAGGTCTCTAAAAGCCTTATAGCAGCCGTTCTGAGCAGAAGCCGTCGGTACTTCGGCTAGCTCTTCTGAAACCGCCAAAGAGGTGTTAGTTGTGCCACCTTGCGAAAGATAGCCAAGTTCAAGGGTGAAATTCTTTAAGTCTACTGCTTCCATTGTGCGCGATGATGCCAGACTTTTGATAAAAGTCTGGCGGGCAATAGTCAAAGGTTTTACTGCTTTGCCGCTGATACCTAGCGGTGCCCGAACGTCTTCACGCATTGCCAGTTTTAAGCCTTCAACTAGCCGCCTGGCTGCAGCCTTGGTGTTAGCAGCATCAAGATGGGCTAAGCGCAAATACTCTTCGTTGTTGAGATGCTTGGCCACTAGCATGCTCGTGCGCGCCGTCGCTACTAGTGTATTGATGCCGACCACAGGAATGGGCTTGCCATCCTGGGCTATTGAAGATGAAGCCGTCGGGGCGCTATCACTTAGGCCGACAAATCCATAATTTGGGTCTTCAACCACAACCAGAGACAACTCCCGAGCGGCCGCCAATGAAGCGGCCTCTACAGCACTCTCTGCATGCCTATGGGCGGTGAAAAACTTGACCACGCTAGCACAAGAAGTAGCAAAGAAAATCAATAGAGCCATAGCAAAAATCAGCATAAGAAGTAGCATTGCCGAGGCTCGTTCACCTCTTACTCTTCTTTTTCTCGTCATTGATCGCATTAATTTACTATGGCTCATTGAAATTTGATCCTAGAAGAACTTACGGTCCACCGACATTTGAAGGTAGTCCATAAACTGGTCCATAAGGCCCACTAATGTCAGCGACTTTGCCTATTGACGAGCCTTTCCCCGTGGCTGGTGAGCCTGGCTGCACAGTAAAATCGAATAGCGTATACGCTTGCGGAATGAAAACAGCGGGCGTAGTTTGGGCATAGATGTGGCTAGTGACAAATTTAGGATCAACCAAGCTCGGGGCAAGAGCAACAGTATTACCTGAAACTGAATACTGCACATTGCCTCCGCCATTCACTTTCTGAGCGGCAGGGACATCGACAAATCCACCAAAGATAATCGAATTGGCGACACGCAGACTTCCAGCCGAATTGACACTGACCGCATGCTGAGGCAATCCATAAGGAAGTGGCGGGCGGAAAGGATCCGGCACAATCTTTGTTTGATAAATAGTGCATCTTGATACATTGACACTGGCAGTGCTACCAGTAACTGGAGCAACTTTGACGTTGGCTATGCGAGCATTCATAAGCATACAATCAGTCAAACGAGCACTCCCGTTAGCAATATCGATACCGTAGTCAACGTAAGGACCAAACACGCACTTATGGGCGTAAATTGTTGAGGCTGGACCACCGGCTGTTTTAGAACCAATAATTCCAGCACCGCAGTTCATAAAGAAACCATAACTGTTTGCACCGAAAGTGCAGTTATTAAAGATGGTCGAATTTGCCACTCCAGCAACAGGTTTGTCTAGGGCACCAACGGTACAATCACGAAAATCACAGTTGATAAAGTGATTATTAGAACCACCCACAGTAGCACCTGCGATTCTGCCACCAGCATAAGGTGGAAAACCAGTTATTCTTGAAATTTGGACATTGCGCAATGAATTATTGCTGGTCTGTATGTTTACGCCCTCAGCTCCATAAGACTCGAGCTTAATACCCGAGCGCCTAGCACCAACAATATGAATATTAGACCCAACAAAAGTTATTCCTGTTCTTTGTGGATTACCGAAAGAACTGGTGGCATTAACACCACTGAAGATTACCTGACCAGTATGAGCCGCCGCCGTACTCTGCCTGATTACAATATTGCTGGCCGGAACAGTAATGGCAGTCTTATAGGTGATACCAGATGTGCCTCCATCTACAACGATGTGGTCACCGCTCGCAACTTGTGTCCAGTCAATTTTAGAAGGATCTTGCCAGGCTGTTGCCCAGCTCTGACCGGTAGTACCAGAGCCAGTCGGCGAGACATATAAATTACGAGCTGAGACATCTTGAATCGTGGCAACGTGGGCAGTAAACGCCACAGACAAACCAATCAAGCTGCGAATAGCAAATTTTGGGATAGAAATACGTTTCACAATTATTCTCCATAGCAGCGGCCGCTCAAGGCAACCCTGAGCACTCACTTATTTGATGCCTCAACTCTAACGGCGAACCGTGAATAAGTCGTGAGCCCAACGTGAAAAGGGCGTGAAGTTATTAAA
>CALROJ020000024.1:0-93922 GCA_943369735.1 bacterium Ga0077546 | reverse complement strand
TGAGACAGTACTGTCCATTCGTGTAATCGACTCGCTATTCTAGCTTGTATTTAAGGCTGCATCCGTAGGCATGCTCTGAGACCAGCCCCGAGCATTTATTCGCTCGATCTAAAATTGAGCACTACAAAGTGTATCAATTGAAGTATAGTCAAAGTGATACACTTTAGGTTCATTGAGCTGACTGCCTTTTGGGCATGTAAATCTCGGAGGGTTCAATTGGTACAAAAAGTCGCTATCTACTGCCGAGTTTCAACGGCCGATCAATCTTGCGAACGACAAGAACGCGAACTGCGCAACTATGCAAAGAGAGCAAAAATGACTGTCGCTGGCGTTTGGAAAGAAACGGCGTCTGGCTCTAAAGACAATCGAAGTCAACGTCAAGCTGTCTTGGCTCTTGCTCAGGCGCGCAAGATTGACGCCATCTTGGTCACTGAATTGACCAGATGGGGCCGAAGCACGATGGACCTAATTCATACCTTGCAGCAGCTTGAATCGTGGCGAGTTTCTGTGATTGCACAATCAGGACTTCAGTTTGATCTGAAGACGTCGCAAGGCAAGCTCATTGCCAGCATAATGGCTTCATTAGCTGAATTCGAACGCGACCTGATTCGTGAAAGGGTCAAGTCAGGTCTGGCCGCAGCAAAAGCCCGTGGTAACAAACTTGGGCGCCAGCTCGGTCAAAGGGTAAAGTCAGACCGGCTTGCTCCCAGGGTTGTTGACCTGATCGGTCAAGGTACTTCCTACCGGGACATTGCTGAGCAACTGAAAATCAGCAAGACGACAGTCACGGAGATCATGAAACGCCACAGGGCGGAGAATGCCTTGGTAACCAAGGAAGAACCAAAGCGCATCACTCGGGTGACATCGAAGAGTGCGAAAAGGTGACAAACAGCGGCGCTAGTCGCACTAATCCAGCGCGACTGAGCAACTAAATGGTTTTAGTTCAACTTATCATTCCTGAAAGCACATGTTCACCGGCTGCTGCCGCGCCTCAAAATCGTCTTTGGTGTCCGTTACCTCGACATCATCCGAGGCAGGCTCTAATGCCACATTAGAAAACCACACCTTGCCTTCGCCGCTCAGAAGCACACCAAATGCGACGGCCTTCGCCCCTGATGGCACAGCAAGCACACACTCATAATAATTCCAATCAGTGGTGCCAATAATTGGATTTTTCTGCATGTTGTCAAAGCCGAGGATTTCACCATCCTTTCCATCGATGCGCATCCACAGTGCAGCCCAGCCGACTTCTTCACTTTTGATCTGTGCACTCAAACGCATTTTTTTGCCCAGGGAAAAATCAGCATGTACTTTTTGCATCAGCGTGCCGAAACCTCCTTGAGGATCGCGATGCGATTCAATCAGTGCGCACTTGCCACCAGCAAACTTGGTGGAGTCGTCCACACACATTTTGTAGTTTTCAGGATGGCTACCGCTGGCAATCCACCCTATGGGCAGGCGATGCGCACCACTCTTGCTGCCATGTTCACCATCTTCAAAATCGAGATTGAGTGGCTCGGCAGGCAAGCTCTGCTTCTTTGCGGAGGTCGCGGACTTCTTAGTTTTCTTGAGCTTGCCATTTTTGCCTGTGGTGGCAGTATCGGCGGAAACTTCAGTCAAGGCGAAATCTTTAAACCACGCGGTGCCGTCGCCATTGACCACGCCGCCTATATAAATGTTGTCGCTTCCTTCGGGAATGTCTATAACGCATTTGCACTCGGTCCAGTCGTTGGTGCCGGTCAGTTCGCGCCCCTCCATGTAGTCATGGCAGACGGTCAACTTGCGCCCGGCGTCAGCGCGGAAGAATAATGTGGCGTTGCCCGCCAGCTCTTCAGTTTTAATCGAACCCGAGAGCTTAACGCGCTTGCTGATATAGGCGTCGGCGTGTACGGCCTGCAAAAGTGATCCCAACACGGCACCATCGACCTTCACAAAGGCAGATGCCGGTGCGCCTATGGCTGATGATTCAGACAAACCAATTTCCACATCGCCGTCGCCGTACTTTTGTTTAAACCAGCCGACAGGGGTAGCGTCAATGGGAAACTCTTTGCTGTTGTTGCGAAGCCCCTGCGAAAAGTCCATGTTGACCGGGCCCAGATTTTGATACTGGATGCCGCAGGAGCGTCCGTTCCACGACGTGTCAGTCGATTCGACGTCTTGGTCAACAACATTCAGCTCGAAGTCATCCAGCCAGAGAGAGCCAACACCGCTGAGCAATACGCCAAATCCAATCGTGGTGCTCTTTTCGGGCACGTCTAGCACGACATGATACTGGGTCCAGTCGGTGTCGCCTTTTATGGGACGATTTTGCATGTTGTCGAAGCCGAGCATTTCACCATCCTCTCCATCGACGCGCATCCAGAGACCGGCCCAATCGTCGACAGATATTGATTTAATGAAAGCGGTTAATTTGATGCGTTTGCCCCGATAGCCATCGGCGTAGACCGACTGCGCCAGGGTGCCAAAGCCGTCGATGGCATCTGTGGTTGAGCACAGCCGAGCGCACTTGGTGCCCGAGTGGCAGAAGTCGGTGAAAAGGCTCATCTCGTAGCTATTGGGATGGCTTCCGCCGATAGTCCAGCCTTTCGGCGGTGCAGATTTTGTCGCTGTCATAGAATCGCTCCAGCAAGGGCACTCTATCCACTTTACACTGAAGACACGCTATCTATTTGAAAAAGCGCCTTGACGGATCAAAGCAAGACTTTAATCCGGCACAGCGCACTGCCAATGCAATGCTGGAGCCGCTTCGGAAATTTAGTCAGATGCTCAGCATGTCACTTGGCGAATTATTTAGGAATTTCAAACCTGGTCTGGCTCTTCGGACCCAAAGATTCGAATTTGATTCGCCAAACATTACAAAAGAATCCGCCAAGTCATACATTACCGAAAATAAGGACTGAGGTGGTTGTGGTTACCTGCTTGAAAGGGCACCGTAAATAGACTTCCATCTGCCAGCATTCCCGAAAAAGGTTGTTTTCGGGAATCTCGCTAAAATCTAAAATTGCTTATTTCAGTAGGTCCTCACTTTTCGATTGTGATGGTCTTGGCCAGGATGTTCAATTGATCGAGGCTTTGGCCGTATACTTCCTCGCGGTCAGTTGTCGTTAGAGAATAAATGCCGTCTTTGACGGGAATGGTGACAACAAAACCGTGCAGTTTGTCCGCACCGCCTAACGTGCCGCTGAATTCAGTGCCTGATTCGCGCCTGCCACCAGCAAGCTCCAGGGTAAAGGGCAATTCTTTGTAATCAGCAAGCCGCTGGCGAAAGGGATGAAGCATCCCTTTCATCAACTCATCTTTGTTGGGCACGTGCTCAGCAGCACCGCCATTAATAACTATTATCGAAAAAACACTCTGCCCTAAATTTTTGCGCTCCGGGCCCAGGAATGAAAAGGTTCTGCTATTGCTATGATTTCGCACCTGCAGCTTTGTTGGAGCTTTGGCGTGAATGGTGAACTTGTGGCTCTCAAAGGAAAACGTTTGAGGAGCCGCTTTAAGATCAACTATCGGGGTTTCATCAGCGCTGTTATATCCTTCTTCTACCGCCGCATTGTCCTTTTCTGTGATTGGTCCTTCGCCATTTTTAGCGCTACACGACTGGACCACCAAACAAATCGAGGACAGCGATAGAGTCACGCAACAAAATCTCAAACAGCTTTTCCAAGTCGGCATCATTTACCTTTTGTATTGGTCGAAGGTTGACGGGGGCGGTTACAGTGAATCCATTATACTAGCCCGGAATATAGAACCATTACTTTGCTTTTTCAGTGCGCTTCAACAGCGATCGCATGGTTGCCATATCGGCGTCGCCTAGCGCTTTCTCGCCGCGTAAATAATATGCTTTCGCTCGGTTTTCGTAACTGCCAGCATATTCGGGGCGCAATTTAATTGATGCCGTAAGATCGTCAATTGCCAGCTTGCTGTGGCCGGTTTTGAGGTAGCAGAATGAGCGGGCCTGGTAGACAAAGAATTTGAAGGCGTCTTTGTCGACAACCGAAGGGCCAACGTGCCAGGTGGTCTTGTTGAGAGGGGCCGTAGGAAGCAAGGTCAGTGCTTTAGTCAAATCTGACTCGGCCTGATCGTATTGTTTGTCTTCCATGGCCTTGAATCCCTTGCTTAAAGCAAGCTCGGCCCCTTCGAGTTTAATAACTGGCGCCAGAATGGCATCTGATGGATCCATCTTGTCAGTTAAAATTCGTCTGTCTAAGTTCTCTTTTGCCAGGTCATATTTTTGGGAATCAATTTTGGTATTATCAGCGGTGCTATGATAGCGACTGAGCTTGCTGGCATTCTTCTGTACTGAATCAACACAATACCAATCAATTTATCCTAGGAGAGTGGATGATCACTTGTCATAAATTATCCCACGAGCGGCTTGTAGTCTGGTATGCAATTGTTCCTGGATTTTCGGGTTGGTGAGATCGCTTTTGTGCAAACCAGCTAGTTCGGTAGAAATTCTATTCAGCCTTAGTGCCGACGAATTACCGTGTAGCAGCACATTCATTGCGGCCCTCTCGTCAAGTCGTTGTTGGCCTTTGTAGTTGCCAAATTCATTGGTCCAGTACTGGCGATACGAGACTAAGCTTTGCAAGGCACCTGGCAGTTCTTGATGAGATTTCGCTACTTTTTCGGGTGCAAACTTGCCTTCAGTATTGCGGATAACATTTGTGTGACGATCGACCATAAAGAGCTTATTGTAATAGTCTTGGCTGATACCGCGCCCGTTCATTTGCGGCACTAATTCTGGGGGAAGGTTCTTCAGTTGTACTTTGAACAGGTTGTGGCCGATAGCGCTTCCTCCTACCCCAGCGGCTGACATGAGAGCCGTGTCGAAGGCAAACTTACCCATGCATTTGCGCATTATCTGAGCGTTGCGATCGAAATTGGCATCTGTGCGGGCTGTGTCAACAATTGCTGTGGCAATCTGCGCACCGTTTGCCCCTATGTCTGCGGCGAATGCCAGGCCTGAAGCGGCTCCAATTGCTCTAGCGGCAATCGGGCCTAGGTTGCGACCGCGTGAAAGGTAAGCAAGCCCTAAGCCGATTCCACCAGATAAGGCGACTTTGGCGGTGGTAGCGGCCTTGTGATGAGAAACGGCGTCTTGTGAGGCAGCAGAGAAGCCTGACAGGCCTTCTTTGACCAGGTATGCTTCGCGACGAGCTTTTACCAGCCAAGACTCGTTTGTGTCCTGGGTTGATTGTTTGTCGAGCGATTGAATACGGTCAATCATTTCCACTCCAAATCTTTTTGCTCTGAACTTTTGTGCTTAGAATCTATTCGTTCCGAACCCTTGTGCTCTAAGCACGGCCACCGCACTTCTTAATTGGAGCAGAGATAGGTGCTTTTGTCACTGGGGTAAGCGCGAAATTGGCTCTGGCTCTTGCTATTGTTGCAATCTGTGCCAGCTTCGCCTGCTAGGTTAGCGTAGTTCGCGTCATCGGTTAAGTGCTAGCGAATTGTTAGCACCCAAGAACTATTAGGGGGCAAGCGGGCTGTAATTTGGTTGGTTAGCTGTAAGTGGGTTATTTTGCCTGTCGCCTGCAGGCAATTGCCAGCAGTGTTGTTGCCAGTGTCATTAGAACGGCCACTACTGCAAATGCCTTCTCGATGCCACAGCTATCCCCAATTGCTCCTAGCAAAAGCGGTGTAGTTAGTACAGCTGTGCCTGTGCTGAGCGACATTCTTGCCGCTGCTAGACCTGCTTTTTCGCACGCTGCGCCTAAGGCTTGCGAAAAACTGAGAGGATAAATATTGGCAGTGCCGAGACCAGTGATGGCCAGTCCAACCAATGAAACTACGTGAGTGGGCGCCAGCCAATATATGAGAAATCCAGCAAGAGCCACTATCGAGACTGTGAGAAGCAGTGGGCCCACACTGAAAGTGCGGGCGAGCTTTAAGCCGATAATTCGACCCAAAAGCATTGTCACTAGAAAAATGCTAATTGCTTGAATGGCATCTTCTCTAACCAGTCCTTTTGCTTTTTCGAGAAACTCTGATGTCCAGTAAATAATTGACCACTCGCTGGCGACGCTAAACCAGATGACGAACCAGAAAAACCAATATCTCACTGGCAGTGTGCCGGTGGCGAAGCCCTTTGTCGCTGCGTTGAAATTGTTAAAGACTTTGCCTGACGATAAAAATAGAATGAGGAAGAATAGTAGTGGTACCAGTAGGGCTGCCCGCCAGGATAAGCCCATGCGAACGCATTGCCCAACCAACAGCGGAGCGCAGAGTGCGAAAAGGCTTCCGCCTATGTTGGCTTCGGTGATGCCAATTGTGCGTTTGAGACCGAAACGCTTAGACATGATACTGGTGAGAGAATGGCCCATCATACTGCCGCAGGTGCCACCAATGTAACCAGAGAGAATGGTGAAGAAGGGCAGCTTTGCCGAGATCAGCATGATGGTGGCCAGAGCTAGCCCTGTGGCGCATGTCCAGATTGCTCTGGAGCAGCCGAGTTTGCTAATCACAAGGTTTCCAAACGTACCTGCCGTGATACCTCCAAGTGCCCAAGCGCTGAAATGGAAAGAACTGATTGTGTAGTTGAGGCCTTGTTCATCCCGTAGGTAGGGCACCACCGGGCCCATCGAGGCCAGAATCAAACAATACGTACCAATTAACAGATAACCAACCCATGTTGCTTTATCGCGAGTGAAAACGTGTTCTTCGTTTGATGGTATCAAGAGGGCCGCCAAGTGTTCATTTGTTCGTGGGTTTGCCGATTATATTCGATGTATTTCGCAAGCAGTCATTCACTTTTCATTTCGCGTGAACTGCATGCGACTCCCTCGACTGATTCGCGGCAGGCTGGTTGCCATTAAATAGGGCGCTGGCGCCTTGTTTAGCATTGAGCTGCATCTTTTGTGTTGTTACTGTTCTCGTATATAAGCCTTAAATACAAATTGACGAGCACTCGCTTAGATCCCACTACTAAAGACATCAGCTACCACAATTCTTTGCTTAAGCAATGAGCATTTGTTGCCGGGCAAAGATCGTCAGATAGTGCTGGCGCCGTCTATTTAAGGCCCCAAACTTTAAACCTACCCAGGCAGCCTCTCAAGAGAGTGCTGTCTGCCGTATTGAGGAGGTTACTATGAACAGCAAAAGGAAAGTTGTAATTTTAGGCTCTGGACCTGCCGGCTACACTGCCGCGATTTATGCAGCCAGAGCTGGACTTGAGCCCCTTCTAATCGATGGACTACAGACAGGCGGGCAGTTGACTACAACCACTATTGTGGAGAATTATCCCGGCTTTGCCAATGGCGTTCTCGGTACAACATTAATGGACGAGATGCGTGACCAGGCAGTGCGATTCGGCACAGAGTTTCTGGCCGACTATGCCCAGTCTGTAGACCTATCCAAGCGACCGTTTGCTATCAAAGTGGGCGAAAGCGAGGTTTTGGCCGAGACTCTAATTATCTGTACGGGGGCGAAGGCCAAGCTCTTGGGGCTTGCCTCTGAAAGCAAGCTGATCGGCCGTGGAGTTTCAACCTGTGCAACATGTGACGGCTTTTTCTTCAGAAACAAAGTTGTTTTCGTGATCGGCGGAGGTGACACTGCACTTGAAGAAGCAATTGAGCTTTCTCGGCTGGCTAGCTCAGTTACTGTTGTTCACCGGCGTGGTGCCTTTGATAAGGCCTCGAAGATCATGGTTGATCGTGCTAAGGGGGAGACCAAGATAAGCTACCTGCTGAATTCAGCGGTAGAGGACATTTTGGACACTGCCAAGGGTGAAGTGACGGCCATTAAGGTCAAGAATCTGCAAAGCGGTAAAGTGACCGAAATGCCTGCTGATGGGATTTTCATTGCTATCGGGCACACGCCCAATGTTGATTTTCTCAGTGGCCAAATTGAACTCACCGCCGGCGGTTATATCAAGACGACTGGTGTTAAAACCAGCGTGGCAGGTGTCTTTGCTGCCGGTGATGTTCAAGATGAGTTATACAAGCAGGCAATTGTAGCAGCCGGTTCCGGCTGTGCAGCTGCCCTCGAAGCGCAGCGCTATCGCGAAGACAATCCCATTGAAGTGATTGTCGCAACAGCTGAGTGTGCGACAATAAAGTGAGCGAAGCGCTGAACTGTGAATCCCTCGAATCCAACCCTGCGATGCTTTCCGCTCTTTTTTAAGGTTCGCGCGAACCTCTCAATTGCTGCTTGTCCTGTTAGCGCAAGTCGTTCCAGTTTTCGCTTCTGAGCATTTCTCTACTTGTGTAATTCGGAGATTGTGGTCCAATGAAATTCAGGGCTAGTTCGTGGCTGTTACTCCAGAAGAGGGCGAGAGAATGCAAAAGCTCATACATGGATTGCACCACTTTAAGAATGAACTTTTTGCTTCTAAAAAAGAACTCTTTGAACATCTCGCTAAAGGGCAAAAGCCTGAGGCTCTCTTCATTACTTGCTCCGATTCCCGCATCCTGCCTCATTTGATTACGCAAGCAGATCCCGGCGATTTATTTCTTTTGCGAAATGTGGGAAATATTGTCCCCGCCTATGGTGCCGACGTGGAAGGAGCGGCAGCAGCCGCAATCGAATTTGCGGTTTCTGCTCTTGGCGTTAAGGACATTATCGTTTGTGGCCATTCGCACTGCGGAGCAATGACCGCCATGCTACAGCCAGAAAGCTTGTCGAAGCTGCCGCTCGTAGAGAAATGGCTTCATCATACTGATCCTACGAGAAAACTAATACGAGAGAACTATGCCAATCTGGCAGATGAACAACTTTTGAGTGTGGCCATACAAGAAAATGTCCTCTCGCAGCTGGAGAACCTCAAAACCCATCCTTCAGTGTCGGCTGCCATCTCTAGAGGCGAACTCGGCTTGCAGGGTTGGGTCTACAAAATTGAGAGCGGCGAAGTTTTTGCTTATCATGGTGAGAAAGGTCAGTTTCTGCCGTTCACTGAAATTCATGCATTGTCTAATTTGCCACTGCTGTCTGTTACGCCGGCGGCTTAGTAGCCGACTATTTCAGAGTCGAATACCAAGAAAGTCTCATTCAGGCGTGAAAGCCGCAGGCATAGCTCGGCTCGCCGAGTTAATGCTAAAGGAGATGTAAAAATGTTGAAACTTGACCATAACCAACAGTTCGAGCTTGAGCCTGATGAATTTTACGGGCAAGAAGCTATCGATTTAGCATTACTTCCAATCTTTCCCGCTTCTCGTCCACTGATTTTAGAAGACAAACCAATGTTTGACCGGATGTTGCGCTCTTTTCGACCGGAAACGTCGGAACTCACCTTTACTAACCTCTTCGCCTGGCGCAATGTATATCAGTTTTCAGTTTCGAGTCTTTTCGGGTACTTAATTGTCCTTAGAGAAAAAGATGGCGCACTTGAACTGTTAGACCCCATTGGCCCAATCTGGACCAAGCGGGCGGTCATTGAAGCCTGCTTTCAAAGAATTCCACCTCAAACCTCGGTTAGCTTCGTGAAATTGCCCCAGATAACTACCTCAATGTTTGCCGATGACAGTCAGTATTCTCTTTCTCAAGACAGGGATAACTCTGATTATGTCTATAGTAATGCAGACCTTACCTTCCTCCGGGGCAACGGCTACGACGGTAAGCGGAACCAGATCAAGCGATTCAATAAGTCAACCACATTCGAGTACTTACCTCTGACTGATTCCGACATCTCGGACGCTCTTGCTTTTGAGCGGCAGTGGTATCAAAGCAGGGATTGTGCTGGAGATGACAGCCTTTTGCATGAGCGCCAAGCACTTGAGGAGATGCTTCTCAATTTCACGGCCCTCGGCATTGTCGGCGGTATTATCAAAGTTGGCGGTAAAATTGTGGCTTTGAGCCTTGGTGAATGTTTGAATTCAGATACGATGGTGGTGCACATCGAAAAGGCTGATGCCGCATTGCCTGGCGTCTACCAGACAATCAACATGCTTTTTGCCCAGTCTGAGGGCGAAGGATTTGCTTTTATAAACCGCGAGCAAGATTTATGTATACCAGGGCTTCGTCAGGCCAAGGAGTCCTATCATCCACACCACATGGCGGCAAAATACACACTGGAGAGATTGTAGGGTGCCACAATTTGTCTTTGCCGTGCCGAGGAACGACAACGAATCACGTCTATGTGCCGATGAGCATGGGCGCCATTCGTTGTCGTATCTCGCTCGCCGGAGTTTGTTGATTGGTCGTTAAATTTTTGGCTCTTCACTTACTGTACGTTGTAGTTAAATACCCCAAAATAATATGAACTAAGCAGTGCATCTTAGATGGGCTGCTTAGTTTCGGGGTTGAATATTAATAGACAAACAGATTTACTCTTTTGCCAATCCCAAGGAAAGTAGTGTTCCACCTAGCGCAGCAAAAATCGCCGATACTGCAATTTTCCAGACCACATATCCAGTTAGAGCGTTCATGATTAATTCGGCCACGCCACCATTGAGAATCACAACTATAGCTACAAGCTCAGCAAGAACAATGACCACAATCCCAGTCTCGTGACGAGCCAATGCCGAGACCAGAGCGGTTCCTAAAATTGTCACAACTATTCCGCCGATAGCGATACCAACAGCCCAAGCTTCACTCCCAGATCTATTCGCTAGAGCAATCCCAGCTAAAACCAGAAGCGATCCAAGGACAATAAGTATTGATTTTCCATTCATAACATTCTCCAACCTAAAAGTTTGCACCGCTGGCAATGAGCCAGCGGAAGTTGGACCTTCTAAAACGCAGCAGCAACAAGAGCCAGTAGGGCTAGTCGCTGCTGCGTTGATTCAGCTCATTCAATTCTTGGCGAAATCTAAAGCATCAGATTTTGAGCTTATTCTTGACCGTAACGTAGTGGCTATAATGCCCTCGGTTTATGCGCGCCGAGAGCACAGTCCAGCCGCTGGATTTTAATTCATGGACCATAAGCTCTACTGCCTCAAAAGGCATCGAGTGATATTCAATTTCAATCGGGCTGTTTGAGTTGCCATATTTTTGTTCTAGTACTCTCTCTGTATGGTTGCGAGCGATTTCGATGTTGTTCTTGAGCGATGCGGCGGCCTTGTAGTGCCCCATGTCGTGCGGTGAGGGAAATGACATTTCGATCTCCTTAAAGTATTGCATTGCAAATTTGTTAGTTGACTAGATTCAGAACTGCCAAACATTGTCATTCGACAGCTCCATATCAGCGTGGAATCAAGGCGTTTAGTTTTCGCGAGGTGAGACTGAGTAGCCATCTCAGTCGATTAGAGTCAAGCGCGGATCGCTCGGAAACTTCTCCCAGACCGCAACGTTATTGATTTCTGTGTTATTGGTATTGCAGGCGTCTTTCACCACCTCAATTGCTTCTAGCGCCGGGTCGTTGGCCTTAAGCAGACCTTTGACTGTATCCAGGACGCACAGATCTGTGTTCACTCCACAGACGCGAAAGCGGTTGGTTGGAAAGTGCTTCCAGTCGCAGGTATTGAAGACGATGGGCGAGCCATCCTGAAAGAGCTTTTCAGCCTCGTGCCAGTGATCGTGCGGGTAATCTTTCACTTCCTCAAGAATCTCTGGGTAAGTTGGCTTGAAAGGCGCTTCCTGCAATGGGCTGAGATAAGGGACCGTAAGAAAAATAATGTGATTGTTCTGCTCACGGGCGCGGCTGACTTCACGCGCGACATTGCTTATAGTGGCTGCATCCGTCGTATAGAACGGCTGCATGTCCACTACGACTAGGGTATATTGATCAAACATGACAGCCTCCATTCCGGGGGCGCTGTGAGCGTCCCCGAAGTTGTTTGTTTGCTTCTTTGTTTGCTTGCTATGCGAAAAGCATTTATTGGTCGTAAAAGAACAAGTCGGATATTGTTCGTCTTTGATACTCATAAGGACGATTTAAAAACGATGCTGGGGGCTTGATGCCCAACTCATATAGGACGCCGACCAGGTCATTCTCCAGCACTATCAGTTTGTCGCCGCGAAAGCCGAGGGCTTGTGCACAGGCGCGCAGATACATGTTTCCTTCAGCCAGTTCTCGAGCGAGTGCGTCGCCTGTGACTGTTAGTGGGCCTTCATTGAGAAACTGAAAGAGATGCGCTACTTCTTCAAAATAAATCAGTGCTCTGGCTCTGCCTGAAAGCGAAACAGTGCCTGCTGGCAAAAATAGTCTCAACTCAACAGGTACTGCTACCGACTGGCCTTGATACAGGCTGGCAATTATTTGCTGGTCACAAATGTACTGAAGATTCTGCACCAATGCCGCAGAGATAAACACCATGCAACGTTGCTCGATCGTCAGCTGCTGGGTTGGCGGCGCCGTGAGAAGTGATGCCATCTGTGGCAGTGCAAGCATACTTTGGGCGAAGGAAGTTATTAGAACTTCCATTCTGCTGCGGCCCTCTGTGTTTGTGATGGAAGAATCGTTGCTGCCTGAAAGCGACCGTATTCCAGCAGCTGTGTTCAAGTCGACTGTAGCACCCATCCACTCGAAATCTGAATTGAGCGGGAGATCCTGCAAGTGATAGAAGGCAGACGTTGTCTTGATTGGGCTGCGATCAACAAAGATGCCAGCTTCTTGCAGTTCTGGCACAAGTACATCGTCAAATACTTGGTTGGCTCGGGCAAAGGCCGCACGCCGCTCAGGCTTTGCCGCCAGGTTAGCTTGTTTGAAGAGACTCAAAAAGCGACAATAGCTACTGTGCAGTTTTTGGAATGTCTGTTTCGATACCTGCAATTCGCTGACAATGTGACCGGCAAAAGGCAGATTTTCAGTGGTAAGCACCACGCGTTCTTCCGCCAGCAGTCTATGAAAGCTGCCGAAGGACAGTGCTGTTAGAGCTAAATCACTATCGATATCTATTTCGTTAGATCTCATCGTGTTTCTCCTTTCGCTCTACAGACCTTCCGGTCCAAATGAGTCAGGCAGTAGCTCATCGAGAGTGCTTGCTACCACCGATTTGTCTGGTCCTACCAGAAAGATTGCAACGTCCGCACCAAACTCGCGCAGCACTTGCAGGCACTCGCCTTCGATCGGGTTGACGGCTGGTGTGGTGGGAGCATCAACTGTGGTCCAGAGCGTGACGTTGTGACTGTAGCCCGCAGTTCGAGCGCTGCGCATGGCCACACATTCGGCCAGGGCTGATCCGCCGTATGAAGCGTTGTCATCTGAGACACCGCCGAATATGCGTTCTTTGCCCTTGTCGTTAGAAGCGATGAACAACGCTGCTCGTGGACTTTTTGAGTAGGGTACGTGCGACCGACCCTTGAGCGATAACAGCCGTTTAACGAGTTTTTGCTCGGATGGAGCCAGGTTATTGTAGTGAATGGCAGTTGCTTTGGGGGGCGGCAAAAGATCGCCAACAAGAGCCTTGCGGACGCTGCTGTTAAGGTTCACGACGTTCAGTAGCTTAGCGTCACGACCAAACTGCACCATCACCTGGCGGCACAGACCACAGGGAGATCCGCCCGGGTGTTTACGGCACAGCACTGAGACTATTTCAAAGTGCGTGTATCCCTGCAGGGCAGCCGTGGTGGCCGCATTGCGTTCAGCACAAATGGTTGCAGGGAAAAAATCGTTCTCGACGTTGCAGCCGGTGAACAGTTTGCGCTCGCCTTGGTCGTTGCTAGCATAGATGCCGGCGCCGACGGGAAAGTCGGAGTTAAAGCAGAGGTGATACTTGTCGGAGTTGTGGGCTCCGGACCAGGCGGCTGTTACAACCATCTTTTCGTCCATCGTCAGGTCCATGAAGTTGGTAAAGATACCGAGTGTGCTCATTTGAGCTGTCTCCTTTCGAGCGTCTCTTGGCGCTGCCGGCTAGACGGTGCGCCAGGAGCAATGAAACGCGCTGGAGGCGCACTCTGCGAGCGTCATCTCCAGCGCTTGAGTATAGATATTGACCAATGCTTCGCTCAGGACTGCAGCTTAATCATTGCTGTCTCGATAGCCTTAGCAGCCGCAGGACCCACCGCAGGCGCAACCGCCCTTAGCTTCGCTGCCTTTCACCTCTTTCTCGGTGCCGCAGGAACCGCCACAGCTACCGCCACAAGAGCCCCCGCAAGAACCGCCGCAGCCAACTTTCTTGCTCTCTTTGCCTTTCGCCTCTTTGCCAGTGCCGCAGGAACCGCCGCATTTGCAGCCGCCCTTTGAGTCGTTGTTGTTGTTCTTGCTGTCGTTGCTGTTTGATTTACACATGGTGTTAATCTCCGTTTTTTTGTTATAGCTTTTGCAGAGCGCTAGATTTAGCCGATATGGTCTAGCAGATTGTTTGTAGTTCTCAGGCTCTGCGAAAGCTGATTGGTTTCGGGTGTCGGCGGCGACGGCTTGTCTTCGCTTCTTCTACGGCATCAGGCCAGGTCCAGCCGGTCTCCTTGAGGAAGGCGGCCATGAAGCTGGCGGAGCGAGTCATAGAAGATTGGCGCGACATAGACACTGGATGCCTATGCTTTGGAAACAGCCGCGCTTCTCGGTTGTACTCTTTGGTAACGGCAGCGGCGTCGAAGTAACTCCAGGTGGTGCCCGGAATCAAGTCTGAGTCTTTGCTGCCCACTGATAAAGTCGAATTGCTGCTATTGCTAACTGTCGTTTTCATCTTGTTGGTATCCTTTCTGTTGGTTGATTTGGTTTCGGTCAGACAACGAATTTGCCCGCCTCTTTCAGTCTCGGAAAATAGTCTCCGGGGCTGAAAGAGCTGGGCCACCACTGGTGGTGACGTCGGTTTTGTTCCAATAAACAATGGGACGGAGATTGACATTCCTCTCCGCCCCAGGGTTCTTGTTTTTCACGGCCGCGCTTGACGAAATCGACTGGGCGACTTTTCTGCCGAGATGCAGCTTTCATCAGATCGTTTCTTGTTTTGGCGCGTAGACTTTGTAGTAATAGTCGACGCTACCTTCGCTTTGCTTCTCTGAGCATTCCTGCAGAGTAAAGGCCTTACTAAAGTCAGGTAAGAACGTGTCACAGTCGAAATTTTGCATGATCTCTGTTAGATAGAGCAAGCCGCAGTTTTTATGGCCAATGGCCTGCGCAAAGACGTCTGCTCCGCCAATCACAAAAACTCTTTCGACTGCTGCTGTGGCCAGATACGAGAGGGCGTGATCCAGATTGGAGAAACGAGAAACTGTCGCTGGCAGCTGGTAGTTTGTGTTGCGCGTCAATACGATATTGTGCCGGTTCGGCAAGGGGCGGTACTTTTCAGGCAACGATTCCCATGTGCGCCTTCCCATGATCACAGCGTTTTGCAAGGCAGATTCTGATGTAGAGCTGGTCAGTTTCCTAAAATGACTGATCTCGGCCTTCAGGTGCCAGGGAATACTGTTGGTTTTACCGATGCCGCGCTGTTGATCGCAGGCGAATACGAGATCGAATCTACGCTGAAAGAGATCTCTTTCGATTTGATTGAACATTTCACACCTCCAATCAAGAATGATTATGTGAGCTGGTGTCCGCTCTGGCGGCACTTTCCCCTCATCTCCCTCTGAGCGTCCTGCTCAGAGATGCTACTGCCGCGTCGATATAGTGATCGCTGCTGCGGTTTAGCCTGTTAATTGCTGCTTGAAGCTGTTTGTCATTGTTGTTGTCAGGGTCCGCAGTAGAAGCCTCCACAGTGATATCTGGGCTGATGCCTTGATTGGCTGCACCGCTGCCATCTCCTGGCCACAATCCAGCAGGTGTGTAAAACTGAAAGGTCGTCAGGCGCAACTGTGCGTCGTTCCACAAAGACAGCAAATCTTGGCCTATTCCCTTGCCGTAGCTGCGGGTGCCAAGAATTGTCGCCGCACCATTGTCTTTGAGAGCACCAATCACTAGTTCGGCGGATGATGCCGAGTCATGGTCTGCCAGTACGACAACGGGGCGATTGTTCGCCATGTAGCGCTTACGACTGGCAATGCTAATTCTTTGTGGGGATGGCTGACAGTTACAGGTTGTCTCCATGCTCAGATGAGTTGGTGTAAGCGAGTAGGAACAGTTGATAAAGTGCGGCGAAGCAGAGCTGCCCCCGGAGCGCACTTTCATACTGACGATTTTGCCCTCTTTCAAAAACAAAGAGGCCACTTCCACGGCTTCCATCAGACTACCACCAGGGTTCTGGCGCAGATCCAGAATCAGAGCTTTGGCCTGCCAGAGCTTGGTCAGATGTTCAGTGACTTGGTCTGCTATACCTGTTGTTGTTGCTGTTGTTGTTGCCTGAAAATGCTTGAGCTTGAGATAACCAATGCCACTCTCTAAAAGTCGAGATTGCACTGCTGGTATGAAGTGACTGGCCTGTCTAAGCTTGACCTCCTGGCGTCCGTGCAGCCTTGTGTATGGGTCATTTAATGAGGCAAGCATGTCGCCGATACGGTCAGTGAGATCTCGTTCGTTTGAGATCTGACCGCGAAACTTGTCTTGCCATTGCTCCCAATTGGTCTGTCGCGTGGCATCAAAGAATTGCTCCGAGGCAAATTCCCAGGCCTGTCTGTATAGAATTTGGTACAAGCTCCTGCGCAGCAGAAGGGGCAAAAGTAAAGCGCCTTTGAACAGGAAGCTCCAAAGGCGAGGGAATGAAAAGGGACTGTAGTTTCTCCTGAGGCTATCCTGGACTAGGCAGCTCGGAGCATCAGTTTGATCTTGATCGATCATAAATAACCTCCCCGCTTCACCGTCCAACCCATAAGCAAGGGCGGCGCCGCCGAAAATTTCTATGCAAAACGAAATAGGGCAGCTGGATTATGCTGCTCTGTTCATGTTCATGTTCACTTTCATGTTCAGATTCATCGCGACGGCCTGTAGCTCTTGCCGATTCTCAACGGAGGTGAGGAATGCTTCTATCCTCTGGATTAGGGACCGTACTTCCCCAAGTTTCTTTTCTGTTAGTTTGGGCGAGTACCAGAACTCTTGTGATGTTCCGCTACCCAAAAGCCTTACTATCAACTTGATCGGCCGGGAGAATCCTTGGGCCAAACTAAGTACCATGGCAAAGAAATACAGTTGTTGCCGGTGTTTTTCTTTGAGAAATCTGGCGTTTTTGAGTTCGGTAATCTGCACTGTTGTTCCGCCAAATCCGTCATCGATCTCGGCCATTTCGTCTGGCTTCGCCTTGAAGGTCCAACCAGACTCTTGGTCGAAGTAGCTAATCAGCTTTTCTTTTCTTCTGTTTGTCAGTCCCTCAGTGGCAGCGAGAGCTTCGCCGTTGCTCACTCTTTCGCGAACAATTTTTTCCAGCTGTGCGCGGTCTTCTGCTTGTGCCAATTGCAGTTGCTCGGCGAGAACTTTCTCGCGCTCTTCTGGAGGGGCTGCGGCAACTGCATGCACTGTTTCGCCTATGTGGTCAGAAAGGGTTTCTCCCCGCTGCCAACCATTGGTGATTCGGTCGAGATAGCCTTCTTTAGATTCTAAAAAGGCTTGTATATCTGAAAAACTCAATGTCTTCCTAAAGCGTGTTTTCATGACCTGCCTCCTTGGCCAAGATTTATAAACATAATGGACCGGGCGATAACGGTACTAAGAGGGCTAGTGAAGTTAGCGTCAATGGTAAAAAGGGGGTGCTAATTTTTGAGATTGTTCTACAGCTTGTCTAAGCAAGGTGGTAGTCGCAGCTAGTGAGTATCTGTAAGGTGTTCTTTGGGCTTCTTCTTGAATTGAGATGTAATGTGCATTTCTTAGAACCGTATCACTGCAAAGGGTTCTGCTCAAGGCTAAAAGGGTCACTGGCGCGGCATTTAATCACAACTGGCCTGGCGAGAGCGGTTGTACCGGGCTGTGCACGGGTGGCGTGAATTGCAATACTTCAGTCTTGCTGCGACCGTTTAATAACTATAAGAATGAGTAGGTGCGGCGTCAAAAAATTTAGCGGAGGAATTGATTGCGGAATAAGCCGACAGTATCAATTCCTCCTACTACATTTCTTGTTCAGCTGAGATTTCTGATTCAAACTCGACTTTCAATTCAAGCTCGATTTTCAATTTAAGCTAACGGCTAGCCAGGGCTCGTTCTTCTGCACAAGCTCGGCAATCAAACCACCGATGATTCCTGCGGCTGTTGCCTGTGCTGTTTGCCATTGTTCCTTGATTTCGTCTTTGACAACTACGTTGCTGGAGAGAATTTCAGTGGCCAAGTTGCCTAAGGCTACTAGCAATGAAGAAGTGGTGAGGTCGCAGGAGTTTGAGCTAATCGAGGCAATGGTAAGAGGTTGCGAGTTTTCATGCTCTTGGGCATCTTTGGCAAATGCCTGGGCCATTGTTAGGCCAAGGCGGCAAATTTCTTTTAATCGCTTGTTTTGCCTGGTATTAGCCTCTTCTTCTATGGCGTGCAGATTGTCTGACTGGCCAGGCTGGTGAGCCGGGAGAGCTGATTTGCCGTCGGCTGTTAAAGCCAGCATTGAGGCCTTATGCAGAGCCGATTGCGTGTGCTCGCGCATTTGATTCAATAGCGAGCCAATCTTGTTCAGGCCTTCGGTTATACCGAGGGTATGGGCAATGCGATATTCCCATTGCTCAGCATCTGGCAGCTCTTGCATCTTTTTCATGTTGCTTTTGGCCTGGTCGATTTCGCGAACAATCAGATCTTCCAGCTGATGCGCCGTTTGAATTAGCAACATGGCAGTGTTGCTAAATGTGATTGCCCTTTTGACCGGTTCCTGCTGGCTAGAGCTATAGGCTAATAGGGCCACTCCGAGTTCAGTAAATTGTTCGCGCCGCAAGCGGCTTGTGGTCTCACACAGCTTAAGCTGGTTGAGGGCGTTGCTTTCGTTCATGACAAAAAATTTGTGACGATGGAAGCATGTGCCGCCAGCATCTGGTGATTGAATTAAGGTTGAAAGGCTAAAAGGGCGTCGGTTACCATGGCTCTGCAGGCACCGATAATGGTGGCGGCAGTCAGTGAGTAAGCAATGAGCCATTGCTTGCTGGTGAGCGCGTCAGCTGGCTGTCGGTTGCCGAAGTGATGGAAGCTATTGCTGGCAATGTCGCACAGGCTTATGGCGCGCTCTGCTGCTTCTTTGCTGAAGGCAACTATTCCGGCTAGGGCTTTGCTGTGCACTTGCGCTTCGAAGCTCTGGTTTGATTGGCTTATGTATCGGGCGATGCCAGTAGCGCTATCGTGAATGGCAGAAAGGTCCTTGCTGAGTTTGGCAACGATGTTGCTCGATGCCTCTAGCTGCTCGGCCATCGCTTCTTCTAGCATAATATTGCTGCTTGCATCTGCTGGATCTTCTTTACCAGTGATGGTGTCTGCGGTGGGCGCAGTTCCCGACGCTGACCTTAACTTGGTAAAATTCGACAGAATGTGCGCATTAGCATGCAAGAGGTATTCGCTGGCCCGTTGGTGCAGTTCACTGCTGAGAAGCTGAGAGTGCCCAAGCACTTTGACTTTGGCCAGGGTCTCGACCAGCAGTGCGTTTCTTGTCTGCTCATCTTTTTCGTTCTCTGCCTCATGCAGTAAGTGAAATATTTCACTCTTCAGTTCGCCTCTTTTGATTTGCAGCCAGTCGCGCTGGTCAAGGCATTTTAGGCCGGCATTGATGACAACAACTGTGCGATGTTCATAGCGCTCTGTTGGCTGAAGCTTTTTGAAGAGCTTCTGTAGCTCCGCGCTGGATGCATCGAGGCCATCTTGGCTCATCGAGAAGCGCATCAAGACATTGAGTATTGGCGAAATTTCAATGTTGCTTTTCATTGTTTTTGAGTTTGATTTTGACTTGTGAAAAATGAGATTCAGGCTTTTAGCTCTAAGCTTTTCCCCTAAGCTTTTCCCCTAAGCTTTTCTAGGAATGCCGTAGAGCAACTGCAATTGGCTCAGAAGCGCCGATTCGCCGATTGCCGATTCTTGGCAAAAAGCCAGGTTCGGGTGGCCGTACGTTCCCTCATAAGCGAATGGTGCGGTCAATTGAATCGGAAAGAGGCGACCAAATTGCTGTTCTTCTGCCGATTGAAACTGGGCTGCTGTAGCCAGTTCTCTTTCTATTGCAGTTTCTTTCAGGTTGTTCTGTGACACTTCTGCTGCCAGCTTGTCATAGTCACTTTCTGCTAACACCGTAAGCGTAAGCACGGCTGTGAGCACGAGCATTTGCTTGGCTGCTTCTGCCAGACGATTAGCCTGGTGAGCGGTAATGAGGCAGTTGGCTGCGGCCAAAATCTGCTCATCGCTGTACTTTGAAATTTGCGCAATCATGGTGAAAAAGTTTGTGCGCCATCAGAAAAACTGATGGCGCTGGTGAAAAAAAGATTAAAACAATAGATTAAAACAAACGGCAACTGCTGATAAGCAATCAATTGGTGATAAGCAATCAACGCTATTGAGATGCCCGTTATTTACCGCCTGCTGCCACAACTTGTCTGCGGCCAAGAGCGATGCGAGAACCATTCTCGCCTATGCTCAAGACAACAACCTGGGTGCGGTCGCCAATTTTAAATGACTCTTTCTTACCGCTGGCTTCGTTGGCCAAGTCGCTCACGTGCAGCAGGCCTTCAACGCCGCCACCGATGTGAACGAAAAATCCGTAACTGGCAGTGTTAACGATGTCGCCTTCGACAACTAATCCTGGTTCCAGAGCGCTCAGTGTGCGTTTTTTGCCCAAGGCTTTCATTGACAAAGAGATGCGCTGCAACTCAGGTTGAACCCTGGTTACTTCCACTTCAATTTCTTCACCAACTTTCAAAACGTCATTGGCTTTTCTGCGAGGATAGCCGGTCACTTCGGTGCGATAGATTAGACCGGTAACGCCGTTGCCGATGTTTACTAACACGCTCATGTCTTTGTCGTTGGCAGAAGCTTTGATGAACTTCAGCACAGTGGCAGAGACGATGTCACCAGGAGCAAAAGTGGCAATGTGTTTGCTGGCCATGTCTTTGGCTGCATCTCTTTGACTCAATACGACGTAGCCGAATTCTCCTCCTTTATGAGGATCGGCGCCCTGCACTTTGGCAGTGATCACTGAGTCGACCATGGTGCGTGGGTCGCTGCCGATGGCCAACTCGGTGTTCGGGATGAATCCGCGAATACCTTTTAAGCCACCGTCTTCAAAGACGATACGCACACCTGATACTCTCTGGCTGCGGCGGTCCATGGCCACGGCAAATACGCGGGCTTCAACGTGCTCGCCATTTTCGCTGATTTCTTTCAGCTTTTCCCAGGCTTGTGCTTGCACGTGCGAAAGCGTCACCATGCCTTCTTTGGTTTGATTTGACATCACCCAGAAGTTGCCACGTTCGCCGAGTGTTAGGTCACCTACTTCGCTCGTCGGAACAAAGGCGTCGTATTTTTGACCAATGGCCACATAGCAACCTTTCTTGGTCTGGATGGTGATTTCACCTTCAATAAAATCTTTGCGGCTGGGAGTGGCAAGCACATTGCTGCCGTTCAGTAACGCTTTCATTTGTTCGTGCTCGATGCGAGCATTTTCCAGTTCGTTTTCTTCAAGGAAGAAAGGATCGATAGTTAGCAGGCGATCATAACCGAACAATTTTTTGTTAGCGTTTTTGATTCTCTTTGCTGTTTTTGATTTTGCGTTTGACATTGTTTTGAGATTTGTGCTCGTTGCCGAGCGATTAAAAATGAAAGAAAGATCGCACTCAAACTTGAGCACCGGTATTGGTAAAAGTGTTGGTAGAGCTGTTGATAAAAGTCTTTGTAAAGTAACTTAGTTGCTGTGAAAGTTAGCGATGTGTTTTTGCAACTTGCGCTTGGCCCAGGCAGGAAGGCGGCGGCCATTGTTATGTGCGGCGTGCATAACTGTAGAGAGAACTTCATTGTCTACTGTTAACGGAGCCGAGAGGATATCAATGGCGCGCAGCGGATGCTTGATGGCATAGCGCAAGTTTTCTTTTTCTTGGTTGCGTTTGCGGCTTGTGTAGACGCTGTTAGCAACAAAAATTGCTGCGCCGAAGAAGGCGATAGCTGAGATGACATTACTGAGTTTCATGACTGTGAAATTTTGAGGTGAAAAAATTTGGTTTTAATAACTGATTTTGAAAACCGATTTTGAAAACTGATTTAAATGCTGTTCAAAAAAACGTTGCTCCATCCGCCCTTCACTGTTGGAAGATTGAATAACTTGAGATTAGGCTTGCTGGGCTTTTAGGGAGGTTAGACAGGGGCCTCAGGAATTGAATTGCAAATGGAGATATGCCACCAATCTATAGGTCGGCAGAGCCTGTACAAAGTTTATTTGGGAGAATCACCATGGATTTACCGGGATATTTGGTCCAAAGACTCTTTGTAAACTAACTGAGGTGACGTGGTCCTATTGTTAAGTAACTCAGCTGGCCGAAGGGTTGAGTCGCTAAATGCAGCTGGTGATGATATGGCTCAGCTCGGGCTAGCGAATGCTTTAGGTTTGCTTGGGCTCGCGAATGCTTTTGACTCGCTCGGACGGCTCTATGGTCAAGCGGTTATAATTGGTCTACGCTTTGCGTCAGCAGCATTAGCAGTAACAGTAGTACCTAGATGCCATTCCCCCAACTAAAACTCGCACACAAAGGCATATTGATGGTTGCGCTTCCTCTGCTTATACAGGGTGGCGTTTACCTCAAGCTCAAGAGCGATTTGGCTGAATTGCAACGGCAGACACAAGAACTTGATGTCCGTCGAGAAGTCGTCAATCGCGTCAACCAGACTCTGCTATACAGCTTCTATGGCTTTCAATCTTTGATGCAATTTAAGCTCTATGGGCAGTCGGCCAATCGTCATTATTTTGAAAAGTACGAAGAGAACCTGATCAAGGGAAATGATGAACTGGCTGATATCATCGAGAAAAAGGAGCATGACAAAGAGAAAGCCGATCGCCTGCGCTTTCTTTCGCGCGATTATATCGCGGCTCTCAAAGAGTCGCAGTTTAATCCTGATGAACACAATCAAGTAGCAACAATTTCTGATGATTTACTGCGCAATATTCACTTCCGCGATGTCGCTAAAGAGCTATTTACTGCCCTTAAAGACCTCGGGCTTTCAGAACAAGCGAAAGTGACTGATGCCAGTGGGCGCGAAGAGTCTTATCGCCAGAAGGTTCAGCAAGCGACTGATTTTACTGTTTTGGTCAATGCCATTGTGGCCTTGCTGCTGGCTATTGTCTTTGTGCGTGGCACCGTTTCTAAGCTCAATTTGGTGAAGGAAAATACTAGACGTTTTGCCGCAGACAAGCCTCTTTTAGAGCCCCTGGGTAGCCGCGATGAAATTGGCGAACTTGATGCTTTCTTTCACACCATGGCCGAGGCCCTCACCGATGCCCGCACTAAAGAAAAGTACATGAATGCTTTGCTAAAAGATAGCAAAGAACGGCTTGAGGGCTTGATTAACAGCATACCAGCGGCTTTGGTTGTCACCGACGAGCAGGGCCGAATTCAGTCAATAAACCCCGCTGCTGAAAAGCTGTTTGGCTACCAGAATGATGCTTTGAGCGACAAGTCAATTGAAAAGCTCTTTGCCAAGCTGGCCAAGGGCGACTCGTTGCTAGAGAGGCTAAGAACCGGTACTGGTAGCCATCCACTGGCAATGGAGGCACTGTCGTCAGAGCAGGAAATTATAGCTGTCGAAGTGGCCACAACTGACTTCGAAGGCCCCGACGGCACCAGCATTCTCGCCACAATAATTGACGTTACTGAGCGCTATAAGCTTGAGAAATTAAAGCGTGATTTCTACGCCATGGTGAGCCACGATATACGCACGCCACTTACCACTATTAGTGGTGTCTTGCAGCTTTCGCGCTTGGGGCGTTATGGCCCGGTCAGCGATGAGCTAGCCAGCCGTTTGCAGATGGCTGAAGACAACACTCAGCGTTTGCTAGAAATGGTCGGTAAGCTGCTTGACCTAGACAAGCTCGAAGCCGGTACTGTTGTGCTGAAGTTAGAAGCAGTGCCTTTGCAAGTGATTGTCAGTGGCGCTATAAGCGCTACTTTGGCTCAACGCGAAGAAAAGGGCATTGCCATTTCTGGTCGCGATCACGGTCTTGTGGTTACCTGTGACGCTCATTATTTGACGCAAGTTCTGACTAATTTAGTCGCCAACGCCATTCGCTATTCACCGACTGGTGGCGCTATTGCTATTGAGGCTGAAGAGCATGAGAACTATGCTTTAATCAGTATTAGTGACCAAGGCCCCGGTGTGCCTGAGGCGGCCCGCGCTGAGATCTTTGAGCGCTTTAAGCAGACTGACGCTGGGCGCGATCAAAAGTCAGGATTTGGCCTAGGCCTTTCGATATGTCAGTCAATTATCACTATGCATGGTGGGCAAATTGGTGTCGATGCTGCTCCTGGTGGTGGTGCACGTTTCTGGTTTAAAGTGGCAAAAGGCTAGGGAACGGCTTTGATTGGCAACGGCCAGGTTTTAGTTGCGGCAAAGGTTGGATGAAGGACAGGTTTTTGATGAGTCAACGGGATTTCTAAAGTAGAGAGATTTTTGCGCAAAAATCTCGCCGTTTCTGAAATCGCACGATGAAGAAGCCATAAGAAAAGGAAGAGATCAAAAAGGGAAGATTTTTTAGAAAAAATCTTCCCTTTTGAGAAATCCAGAATCAACAAAGGAAATCAATCACTCGGTTGCTTACCGCCTGGGAAAGTAGAAACCTTCCTCTTCGCTTTGGCCGTTGCGGATTTTGGGCACCAATTCGGCTTGGCCGCGCTCGTCGTGATGCTCCTGCTTGAATTTCTCCACGACCTTCTTTGCCTGCCTGACACCAGTAAAGAAGGAACTTTCAAGCTTGTTCAGTTTGGCTATCTGGCTGCGTATTTCGCCAATTTCGGGCGTGTCGGCCAGGTCGTTGTGCTCTCTCAATAGCTCTTGCAAGCTAAGTTCTAATTGCTGCCGACGCTCTGGCAGTGCCAGTGCTTGGTCGATTAGCTCTTGAAATGAAGCTACTGCACCGTTTGCTGAATCGAGCAAAAGGCTTACTTGGTTGGTTTTGTTTCGCATAGTTTGCTTTTTGAGTTTGGCTTTAAAAAACGAGGTGCCCGAGCCGCTTTAGTTTGATTAGTCGCATAACCAAGTTCCGCTCTTGGCGATCCAGCCCGGTGAAGTTGTAATTGGCTTCGTAGACTGCGATTTCAAGTTGGCGTTGGCGAGCATGCAAAGCGGCAGAATAGCGCCTCTTGTACTCCGGTTCTAAGGCCGCAAGCCAAGTGTGAAAGCCGTTTAGCTTGAATGCGGCGGCTGCTTTTCTGGTGATCGCTTGATTGGTAAATTGGCAAGCGCTTTCCCAGCAGTCAAGGGCATTTTTGATTTCGCTGCTGAGCTGGGCTTGTGACCAAATACCAAGCGAGGCTTTCAGCGAGGTTTTACGTAAAAATCTCAGGATCTGTTTCCAGACACCGGTCTTGGTCTTGGGTCTGGTGGCCAGCTCGGTGGAGTCGCCAATTGTACGCTGTTTGTTTTGTGCCATAAGCATGTTTAGTTCGATTGTCGGCAGCAGCTTGTCCGTAAGAGATTTCAGGATGAGAGCCAACTGCCTATTTGGCAGATAAAAATTTTCAGATTGATGATTGCATAGCTTTCTTTGAGTTTCCGACTAATTAGAGGAGGGTTTTGGTTATGATATGTACGCTTAAATGCTAGCAATAAGTTCCGCAAGTAAGAAAGCAACTAAGCCCGAATTTTTCTACCCTCAGGTTCATGATCTTACTTAGCTCACGCCATGTTCTCGATTAACTTGCACTTTGACCTCAATTTGTACTTAGCACTCTCTTAGCGCTGTTTTTGCCCTCACTTAGCTCGAAAGGAGCAAACAATGAAACTCTCAGCCGGAAACTCAAAGAAGATAGTCGGTTTGGCTCTATCTCTTTCAGCTTCGCTAGCTTTTAGTCTGCCCGTTATCGCTGCTACGGTGAGCGATCCGTCGCAATTCATCTTGCAATACTATGCTGCTAAGGCGAAGACCAAGTTTCCGCTAGAGGTCCATGGATTTTTCTCCAAGCGTATTGTGGCCAAGCAGCTTGAGTTTGAAAAGGATCGCAAAGAGAAGCCCGAAGAGTTTGCCATGATGATGAAATTGGCAGAGGCCTTGGGTGGCCAGGAGCCGAGCAAGATTAGAGTGGTTGGCAAAGATGCGGCATTAAGCACCGCAGCGCGGCAAATTTTTGATATTGAAGCGGTGGAAATACCTAAGTCGTACAAAGAAATGATGAAGCCTGACGCTAAGTGCTCGCTCAAAGGGCAGGTGGCTTTAGTCAAAGAAAATGGCGAGTGGAAAATCGATAAGGATTTCTGGAAGTTTGAAAGTGTTGGAAAAGATGGCAAATTTAGTCAGTCGTCTGGTTTGAATCCAGATCGCGATGACAAGAAAGGAAATGACATCGCTGGTGAAAGCGGACAAGATGGTGGCAATTCTTCTTCTGGCGGAATGATTTCGTCTAGTGACGATGACAAAAATTGGTCTCCGAGCGATAGCGATGATCTACTCGATCGCACCATGAAATTATGGAAGCGCGAGAAGTCTCTCAACACTGCTGATTCTAAAGGCAAGAGCATTTATGCCGCCATCAAGATTGACAAAACTGGTGAGATTGTAGACCTGCAGATTGGCGGCGAGAAAGCCCAGCCAGAAGCTGAAGGTCAGTTGCGGCAATTCTTCACTAAAGCTCAGCCATTTAAGCCACTTCCTGCTAGTTATGTCGGCAAAACCAATTGTTGGATGATGTTTGATTGGTCTAAAGAGGGCGAAGCAATTTCAGGACCATACTTTAGCGAAGGGCCTGTGTCAGACTCGATTATAGATAAAATCAATCATAAAATTGATAATTAGAAAAGACAAAAATATAGATGTTGTCTTTTCTCAAAACTAGGCTTGTAGCCAAGATTGCTTTGACCATGGCTATTCCATTGGTCGTCAATCTCCTGCTCTATGGTGAGATGCAGCGACAGCTTCTTGCCCTAGAGCGGCTTACCGATGAGCTTTCTGTTCGTCGCAATATTGCCCAGCATACAAATGATATTGTCATAGCGAACTATTTTGCTATACAGTCTTTAATGCAATTCAAGATGTTCCATAAGCCCAGCGATAAGCAAAGCTACCAAGAGTATGTTGCTAAGTACCGCTCTGAGCTTGAAAAACTTGCTGTCTTACTTAATAGCCGTGCTGCCGATAGAGAAGTGGGGAGTCACTTGCAGGCCGTAGGCAAAGACTATTTGCTGGCACTGGACGGATCGCAGTTCAGTCCTGACGAGAACAATCAGGTAGGCTCTTTTTTCGATAGTCTTGAGCGTAATAGAAAACTAAAAGATGCCACAGTTGTATTTCTTACTACCTTAAAAGATGTTGGTCGCAAGGCACAAAAAGATGTAGAGCAAGCCAGTATTGATGAGGCCGAATCACGTCTTGGCTTTAGACAGTTCTGTCAGTTTGTTATTTTCGCCAACAGCTTAGTAGCGCTAGTTATTGCAGTTTTAGTCAGTGCCATGATAGTGCGTCGCATCAATGTCGTGCGCGTTAATTCAGAGAGATTAGCGCGGGGGCTGCCTTTGCTCTCGCCTTTGAATTCAGCCGATGAGATTGGTGCTCTCGACAAAACATTTAGACAGATGGCAGCGGCTCTCAGTTCTGCTCGTGAGAAAGAGAAGGAGATGCTTTCAACTATTGAGGAGTCTCGCGATGAGTTGACTATGGTAATTAACAAAATTCCAGCAGCACTATTTGTCACCGATCAGTTCGGTAGTGTTGAGTCACTGAATACGGTGGCAGAGCAACTCTTTGGCATTGATCTTGCTTACTTTGAAAATGCTAAGATCGACAAGATATTTCGCATGAAGGCTAGCGAGAAAGAGGGGCTTTTCCCTCGGCTAGTAGCCGCTGCTCAAGCCAATAGAGGTGAGCCCCAACCCTTGTTTGCGGCCGGGCCAGATGGCGAAGTCGTGCCGGTGAATGTATCGGTAATTGAATACCATGTGGCCGGTACTGCTAAGTATCTGACCACACTAGTTGACGAAACTCAGCGCCTTATTTTAGAACAAGCTAAAGGCGACTTTTTCAATATGGTCAGCCATGACATGCGCACACCGCTTACCAGTTTAAGTGGTGTTTTGCAGATGACCACTGCTGGAACGTACGGCCCCTTGCCCGAGTTGGCTGTGGCAAAACTAGAAATTGCTAGGTCAAGCTCTGCGCTTTTACTTGGCATGATCAATCGCTTGCTCGAAATCGGACGGATTGAGAGTGCCAATCTTGAGTTGAAGATTGAGCCGCTTGATTTTGCCGCCTTGGTTAGGCAGGCCGGAGATTTAATTAGCCCACAACTAGAGCCGAAATCTTTGCGTCTAGAGTTGCTGGCTGAGCCTTGTGTCATTGCTGCAGATAGTCACTATATGCTAGAGGTTATACTCAATTTGTTGACTAATGCAATTAAGTTTTCCCCTGAGAATGGCTTGTTGTCTATGTCGTGCCGAGTAACAAAAGAAGATCAGCCGCGGGTGCTCTTTGAGCTAGTCGATCAAGGCCCGGGCGTTCCTGATGATAAGAAAGAGCAAATCTTTGAGCGTTTCTTGCAGGCTGATAGCAGTCGTGATCGCTCTACTGGCTTTGGTCTAGGCCTTTCTATTTGTCGACGTATTATTTTGCAGCATGGCGGCGAAATTGGTGTAAAGGACAGTGCAAACGACAAAGATAGTGCCTCTGCCAGTGGTGCCATCTTCTGGTTCGCCCTCAAAGCTGTGGCCGATTAGACTGGCTCTGTATTGTCTTGGCGCTCGCCGGTGCTTGAAACGAGACTTGCCTCAGAGTTCTAGCTTGTAGCCAAAGCCTTTGATTGTAGTGATTAGTGGATTGTCGCTATCTATGTCAACGGCTTTGCGAAGGCGCAAAATTACTGTGCGCACGGCTTCATTGGTGGCATCTGAGTCTGTGGGCCAGGCCCTTGAGAGTAATTCTTCAGCAGAAAAGACCCGGCCGGGATTAGTCATTAACAGCTCAAGTACAGTAAATTCTTGAGGATGGAGTTTTACTGCCTCATCGTTTAGTTTGACTGATTTGTTTCTTTGATCGAGTTCTAGATTCCCTACCGTGAGCGGCTTGTACTGTAGTGTTTGAGGCCGCCGCAGCAAAGCTCGCACCCGCGCTAACACTTCGGGTACGGCAAATGGCTTGGTTAAATAGTCGTCGGCTCCGCTATCGAGGCCGGCCATTTTATTGACTACTGAATCCATCGCTGTGAGAAATAGAACCGGAGTGTTGATGCCCTTTGCTCGCGCTTCGGTGCACAAATCTAGGCCCGAAGCTTTGGGCAACTGCCAATCGAGAATCAGAAGATTATAGGTATTTTGAGCCAGCATGGCGCTGCCAGCTTCGGCGGAATGAACCACTGCAACTTCGTAGGCAGCTGCCCTAAGGCAGTCTTGCAAGACCTCGGCGATTTTTTCATCATCTTCAACGACCAGGATATGGGCTGTCATTTATTGTCTGTTATCTGCTTTGCCAAATACTGCTTGCTAATTACTGTTTTGCCAAATACTGCCACACTCAGTTAGTGTTTCCGCTAGAGTCACTATGCCTCGAATTGAAGCAATTTCATCAATTTTGCCAGCGCTGGTGTTGGAGATTGTCGATTAGCGCAGCGCCATTTGAGGTAGAACGGCAGTTTGTGGCTGTAGTGCTCTTCGAGCATTTCGAGAATGGCGTTTTGCTGTTCCTCGTTAGTGACCTCAAAGGCTTCCACTAGCGGTTCTATTGCTTTTTCGTGTTTGAGCCAACCCAGTAGGTATATTGCTGCCAGTCGCCTCGTCTTGGATGACTCTTTCAATTCGCCCACCAAGCAATTAAAAGGGGCGCGTTTGGCTATTTCTTTCAAAACCTGTTTGGCTCGATTAATACTCAAATGTCCGGAGCCGGTGCTGACATTTTCTATCATCATTTGTACAACTAGAGCCCGCCATTCAGGGCTTTTTCCGGCAAATTCAAGAGCGATATTGAGAATTGGTGTTTCGCAGGTCTTGAGTTTGGCGGCAGTAGGCATTGTGCTGGAAATGCTGGCATTCTGAATGGAGCGAATGGTGCGCAGGGCCATTCCTAAGGCAGTTTCCATCACATGTAAGTCGCTGGCCCTAGTCGCTACCGCAATGTACATATCGAGTCTGCCTTGGGGCGAGAGTTCTTGGGGCTCGATAATTAGTGGAGTAGATACTGGCGCCAAGCTTGAGGCTGTGCGACTTTCGCTGTAGCCTTCTGTGTGCTCAATATAGTTTGCTATGGCCGACAGCGAGGCTACTGCTCCATCGGAATACTCATTAATTGACATTTGCTCTGCTACCTTTTGTGTTGCTAGATTTCGCTGATAGCGCTTCCGGCTAGCTCGTGTTTGGTGTTGCCCTCGTATACCGAATGTAATTTGGCAAAATGACAATTACGTTACAGTGCCTCAAATCGCTATAATCAATTTGTTGTGTTGTTTGCTTGTTGTTGGCTTGGGAGTATTTGGCTTGTCAAAGGTTCTAGTAGTTGAAGATGATCTATCTATCGCTCAAGTGCTTAAAGACGCCTTGACTGAAGCGAAGTACATGGTCGATTTGGTGCACAACGGTGCTGATGCCCGTGCCTATTTGAACTCGGTCAACTACGATCTAATTGTCATGGACTGGCAGTTGCCTGACACCACCGGAATTGCCCTAACTACTGAGTTCAGGGCCAAAGGTGGGGCTACTCCGGTGTTGTTCTTGACTGGGCGAAATAGTGTGCCTGACCGTATTACAGGCCTTGATTCAGGTGGAGACGACTATCTGACAAAGCCGTTTGATATTCGCGAATTGTTGTCGCGAGTGCGGGCACTATTGCGTAGGCCAACTCCAGTTACCTATAAAGCCTTGAAAGTGCGTGAGTTAGAGCTTGACCCGGTGCAGCATGTGGTCAATCTTAATGGTGCTGAGATAAAGCTCTATCCCAAAGAATTTTCTTTATTAGAGTTGTTCATGCGCCACCCCCAGAGAGTATTTTCGGGAGACGAATTGCTTAATAAGGTGTGGCCGACAGACTCTGATGCTTCCATTGAAACGGTGCGCACCACAATTTTGCGCTTGCGCCAAAAGATAGAGACAGACCCGGACAATCCTTTGGTGAGGACCATCCGGGGCGTCGGTTATCGCTTAGAGCCTTAGTCTTGGGCGCGTAGTTGCTCCATGCGGGCTTTGAATGATGGATTGATTGCCTCAAGCTTTTCGATATTGTTTGAAACAGGCATGATGAAACCTACATAGAGGCGGTGGGTGTCGTGTCCGGTGGTGATGCTCTTCAATTGGTTGGCAAGAAGATTCATTTCACGTGTCTCGTCAGCCGAATAGTGATGGTCAATTTTGATACCGAGCAGACGGCAGGCTACGTGGCTGTAACCCTCATTGGGTCTTAGTGTCGCCATGTCATCAAGGCGATTTTTGAGATCGTTATCGCAGATATCTGCTTTTTTGTTCGGGACATTCTCAACTTCTTTTTTATCGATTTCTTCTTGTTTCTGTTCTGCTTCGAAGTTGCTCTGGGTCTCAGAGAGGTCACCGGCGGCTACATCTCTATGGGGTGTGAAATCATCTTGGGGGCTATAGCCAGCTCGGCGATCGACTTTATCGATGTTGATGCCTCTGAATGGTCCGTTTTTAATGGTAGGCTCATCGCCTTTCAGCAGGCTATGGACAAAGCGGGCATTGCGCTCGTTGTAGACTTCATCTTCTTGGCCGTTGGCCGCGCGCTCTTTGTAATCATGTAAGAAGGCTTTGTAGTCGCTGCGGCTAAGACGTCCGTTTTCTTTGCGTGAAGCATCAAGGGCGTGCATGAGGGCACCATTATTCTCGTATAAAGGTGAGGAGGCATCAGCTGTCATATCGTGCTTCAGTTCGCGCTTACCTTGGCGATTGTTTTGTCTGTCCCATTTATTTAAGTCAGCGTCTTCAATTGCGTCTCTGTCAACTTGCCATGCTTTAGTTGTGTGGGCGACTTGATCGTAGAAACTTTTATTGCCTTTTGGTGAAGGAATAGTGCTTCTGAGATTGTCTGCAAATATTGATTCAAAAGTCATGCCTTGGCCGTTGGCCTGGCTTTCGCGCGATTGACTCAGCACATCCAGTACTTCATGCTTACTGACCACGCCATTACCGTCTTGATCGAAGGCCCCTTTGTTATCTCTGACGAATGCCACAGTGAGGTTGGGAAGATGGCCGGTGCGCTCAAGCTCTCCGGCGACACTCTTCCAGTAATTGTCGTGCTGCTGAATTGATGTGAAGGAGCCATCATCTTTGGTGGCTTCAAATTCATTGCGCATGTTCTGCACTGCTGATTCAGGCCCGCCTGCCAGGGCGTGGTGATAAAGTGTTTCAGCGTTCTTTACCGGATCTGGCTGGTCGTATGACATGTGAGATTCCTCCAATAGGAAGTGTTCGGGGGAGATTGGGAGGTTTTCGCCTCTCGGTGATGTCAATATAGGCAGCGAATATAACAACTGCATTGCAGTGTTTGAATTTTTTTGGATTTTCGCCTGCGATTTTTCCGGCGGCATTATATAGAAGGGCTGAGTGCTGATTTGACCGTGCAAGTTCAGCTTGATGTCAGATCAATGTCACGTTAATGTCATTTAGCAGCAGTATTATGACCGTGTGAGGCCGATCAACTAGATGCAGCGCGCTGGGCCGATCGTGATAACGGCCAACTAAAAGTTTCATCGGGGGATGGAAGTGGGGGAGACAGGTAAAACTGTCTCTCTCTCATTTTTTGGCGCTTGAGCCTGTTTAATTTTGGGTACAATTGCATCGATAGTTTCTTTTCGCCCCAAGTTCACTTAACTCAGGTATCACTTGCTCATGCCTCGCGATTCAGTTGCCGGTTTACATAATCACAAGCAAGACAGCGTGCCCGAGCATGGCAGAGCGGGAGATGCTGGCGCTGGTAGTGCCGCAGATCTCTCGTCTGATACCTGGCATATGATGCGCCCCGAAAACTCTGTAAAGGAGAAAGGCACAAGAGTTGAGTTTCCCGACCCTGAAAAGGTTGCGAAGGGTAGTACCGTAGCGATTTCGGTTTCTGTCGATGGCTCAAGTCGCAGTATCTACATGCACGTTCCTGAAAACTACAAAAAGACAGAACCGGCTGCTGTGCTTGTTGTCTACAATGGCTGGGGCCAGAAGCCAGGGCCTGGTGGTACCAGAGCTGGTGCTGCTGGCTTAGAAGAGCTTACTGGGTTAAGTAAAGAAGCGGATAAGAATGGCATGTTTGTGCTGTATATGAATGGTAACCCCGAAAAAGATCTCTCTTACAATAATGGCCAGTACCCGTTTTCGAAGACTGATGACGTTGGCTATACGGCTGCCGTACTCGATCAATTGAACGAGAACTATAACGTTGATTTAGAGCGTATTACCTTGTCTGGCTATTCTCAAGGGGCCAGTTTTGCCCATAAGGCGGCGGCCGAGTTGCCGGAAAAATATCGACCAGCAAATTTAGTAGACATCAGTGGCTGGACAACAGGTAAAGAAGCAAAAGTTCCAGTCGGAATGAATTTCATGTCAATTCAGTCGGAGAAAGATACGGTTGCTCCATTTGACGGAAGATGGTTCGGATTGCACATGGATTCAGAAGATAAGACCATGCAGCGATATCTTAAGGGAAACGGTATTTATCAAACCAAGACCCCTGCCGATAAAGACTCTTCGCCAGCTGTGCGCGAGGTAGAGTGGGATGCCCCTTCTGGAGCCACAATTAAGAGTATTTCCATCCCCGGTTACAAGGGGCACGACTGGCACGGTAGTGTCGGTTCGGAAGCTCCAGTTAATGCAACTAAAGAACTGATCGAGTTTATTCGAAATAAGAGACGTGGAAGTTAAAGGCTTGTCGGTTGCGATTATTGGTGGCGGTCCGGCTGGCCTCATGGCGGCGGAGGTGCTCGTTGATGCTGGCGTTAGCGTGGACGTTTACGAGGCCATGCCAACTCTCGGTCGCAAATTCTTGCGTGCTGGTCTGGGCGGGCTGAACATTACTCACAGTGAACCGTTTAACGACTTCTGCTCACGATATAGCGATAGGCAGAGCCATATGCAATCGTATTTAGATGCCTTTCCGCCCGATAGTCTGCGCCAGTGGGTGCATGGGCTCGGTATCGAGACTTTTGTCGGCAGCTCCGGCCGAGTATTTCCTACTGAAATGAAGGCTGCTCCTCTTTTGCGAGCGTGGCTTCATCGACTGCGCAGCGCCGGAGTGCAATTTCATTTGAATCATCGCTGGCTCGGCTTTGGCTGCGACAAAGATAGCTACAGTGACAAAGCTAACTACAATGATAAAGATAGCATCGGCTCGTTGCGTTTGGCCAATCAGGCAGAAGAGTTTTCTATACGGCCTAAGGCCGTTATTCTGGCTCTTGGAGGCGCTAGTTGGCCACAGCTTGGTTCCACAGGCACCTGGGCACCATGGCTGCAAGAGCGTGGCGTCGAAATGGCGCCCTGGCTTAGTGCTAATTGTGGTTTTGATGTTAGCTGGAGTGCGCATTTGCGCGAGAAGTTTCCCCACTATCCGCTTAAGTCTGTGGCGCTTACCTTTACTGATTTGCATGGCACTACTGAAACTCGCCAAGGCGAGATCCTGATTAGTGAATACGGCGTCGAGGGAAGTCTTATTTACGCTTTCTCGCGGCGCTTGCGTGATTATCTCAACGAACACGGGGAAGCTACTTTTACTCTAGACCTGCTGCCCTCTCGCAGTGCTGAACGGGTATTGGCAGAGCTCTCACGCCCTCGTGGCTCGAAGTCTATGTCAAGGCATTTGCAGAGCTGTCTCAAGATAGATGGCTTGAAGAGTGCCTTGCTGTATGAGTTTCTCAGCCGCGAGCAGATTAACGATGCATCAGTGTTGGCGAAATACATAAAGGCTTTGCCTATAACTGTGCGCTCCACGCGCCCTTTGGTAGAAGCAATTAGTACCGCCGGTGGTGTGTGCTTTGGTTCGCTAGATCAAAATCTTATGCTCAAAGCGCTGCCAGGTGTTTTTGTCTGCGGTGAAATGATCGATTGGGAAGCTCCAACCGGTGGCTATTTACTCACTGGCTGCTTTGCTACTGGCCGGCGAGCTGGGCAAGGGGTGATAGAGTGGTTGCAAAATAATGCGATAGAATCAAGTAGTATTGGTTAGCGGTGAATTAAGCAATGTCCGAAGAGCAGAGCACCACAGGTAGTGACTTCGAATCAATCGGTACTTGTTTTATGCAAGACGATGGCACTCTTATACTCAAGTTGCGTGCCACGAGCGGCCCCGGGGGACTCGATGGAGCAGCTGGTGTGGTTGGCAGTGCTACCATTACCTATGAATGTGCCCATCCCTCTTATTTAGAAATTCTTGAGCACGTCAAGCCAATTAGTCCAGGCGAGACTAAGTTGGTCGCGCCTTGGCCAGATTAGCTATTGCTTGATAAAATCTCTAATCAAATTATGGAACTGAAAGACGCCGGCTTCCCAGGTTGGTGAATAGCGACCGGTGTCGTAAAGTCTAGATCTGATGCCTTTTTGCACAAGTTCTACAACTTCTTCATCTTCCATTTCTGTTTGATTGATGTCTTTGGTCGAATAATTGCCAAAGCGTTCTTCGCGCCAAACATAGGTCAGGAAGCGAATCTTAGTTGTGTTATGGCTTTGGGGCATGACGACGTTGACTGACAAACCCCAGGGATAAAAGTTGAACATCATATTGGGGAAAAGCCAGTAGTAGAAAGCAGCGATTAGTTGGCCGTGATCGGGAGAAGATGGTGGCAAATCGAAGGCATCTTCGGCTTTTGAAGCAACACCAATTTGCACATTGCAAAATGGATGAAGATCTGTGTGGTAGGCCTTTGTATCAAGCAAAGTCACTAGTGATGGATGAATGAATGGGACGTGCAATCCTTCTAGATAATTTTCAACATAGAGAGCCCAGTTAGCATTGACGAAGTAGTCGCGGGATAGCTCTGGTGCAAATTTAAACTCGTCTAGAGGCAAGAAGGCTAGCCGCTCTTTCATTTCACCAATTAATTGATCGAGTTCAATGGCTGGCTTGATGCCGGCGAACAATAAATTTCCCCATGAACCTAGGGCGGCGTGAGGCAAGCTATCTGAGGCTGCGGGGAAGTCTTCTGCTCCTTCAAACCCTGGTGCTGATTGGTAGGCTCCATCTATGGCAAATCTGCGGCCATGGTAGCGGCAGCGAATTGAGCTGTGCTGGCAGTTTTTCTCAATTAAGATGCTGCCACGGTGTGTGCAGACGTTAGAAAGACAGTGTAGCTTTTCGTTGTCTTGGGTGAGCAAGAGTGGCTCATTGAGGCTGCCTTCAAGCAGGGTGATGGGCGCCATTGAGCCTGAGGCCGCGGGCCCGGCTTGGCCAGCTTCGCCAAAAACAGTTTGAGTGGTGCCGATAAACTGCCAGGAGCGGGCGAATATTTGCTCTAGGCTTAGGTCGTACTGGGCCGGGTCAAGATAAAAGTTAGAAGCCATGGTTCTGGCGTGCTCAACTGACTCTTGGCGAATTTTTTGGCTAGTCATCAATTTACCTTGAATTTATCTTGGTGAAGGGTAAGCTATTTTACCCTGATTGACACTAGTATTGGCTAAACGACTATTTTCTTCCAATCTATTTTGCTCAAATCTATTTCCCTCAAATCTATTTCCGAAAAACCAGGCAATAGCTGTGGTCATAGCCGTAACCGCAATCGTCGTGCCAGCACATCACAATTTCACCTTCAAAGGTAAGCACTTCTGAAACGGCCCTAGCTATATCCCAGGCCAGTGTGGTGATGCTGCCATCTTCATGTTTTAAATTTGAAACTTCGAGAATAGCGCGACCATTGGGCTTGAGCTTATCGGCAATTTGGCCATAGATTTTGGTTAGATCTCTTAGGTAGTTGTTGTAGCCGCCGCCCTCTGTGTCTAGCAGGGTAGTGTAAGCCGTGAAAGGGTTTTCAGTGTGGCTCTTGCCCATATAGGGTGGCGAAGTGATGGAGAAGTCAATCTGCGGAATGGCCAATGAATCGAGGGCGGTCGAGTCTCCGTGCAAGGCTAGCTCTGGATGTTGAAGAATCGACTGGACGTATTGATGGCGCTTCTGATCAAATTCAACGCCGTAGCAAGTGCGCTTTAGCCGCTCTGAAACCAGCAGTGTGGTGCCGAAGCCCATGAAAGGGTCAAGCACCAGATCACCTTCTTTTGTGAATTCTTGCAGAAAGTGCTCAACCAGGGCCTCTGAATAGCGCACGTCTTGATTGGCAAACTCTGCTGGCAGTTCTTTGCTCTGGCAGTTTTTCAAGGATAGAAAGGTTTTCAGAAAACACCTATGACAACTTGTAAAATCGATGGTCGCTTATTTGGCTTCGGGGAATTATTATAATGTGCCAGAATCAATCGCTAGCCTAGGCTACAAAAAGGGAAATAATGTTTGAATCTAAATTTGCGCCGCTTTCTCGTCTTTCGCATTGGCCTTCTGCCCTCTTTTTAAGTTTGGCTCTGGCTGGCCTGTTTTCCTTGGGCTCGGTCAATGCAAGTACTAAGGCCGATGACCATTTTGTGGTTGTGCGTGAATCGAGGCCTCTTGTTGCGCGAGAGGGCGTTTGGCAAACCTATACCGATCACCTGCACGTAAAGGCCGGTCAGGAGAAAAAACAATGGATTTTGTCCTTCACCAATGGCGCTGAAGGTCGCCCAAAACTAACCGATTTGCGAATAACGCTGGCTGGGAAGCCTTTGGCTACAATTAAAGATTTTGATGCCACAGGAAGCTTAAGTCGCAGCTTAAACGATCTGGTCAAGCCGGGCACTAATGCTTTGGTCACTGAGGTTTTTGGCCCATCCGGTTCTCGGTTGTCTTGGAAGATCTTGTCTGAAAAGCCAACCATTACTTCTATCGACCCGAATCCGTTTGCGCGCGAGGGAAATTTAACTATACGGGGCACGAAGTTCTCTGCCGTTCCCCATGCGGTTAAGGTGGCAATCGGCGGCAGGCCAGCTGAGCTTGTCAGTGCTAGCGAGACCGAGTTGGTGGTCAAAATACCAGCCGGCACAGCGGCTGGCGATCAAAAGGTTGTTGTGTCTGTTGACTCGGCCAAGAGTAACGCTTTCACGGTGAAGGGCCGGCCAAACATTTACTGGATCGATATCACTTCACAGAGCCCGTCGCAGCCAGTGATGATTCTGGGGCGAGGTTTTTCCAAAGTTCCAGCAGAAAATGTCGTCATGGTTGGCCCTCATAAAGCCAGGGTAACTGCTGCCAGTGCCACTAATATCACTTTTATCGTGCCTGAGATGCATTTCCCCCAGCACGGCCTGCCTCTTACCGTGATCACGAACGGTGTATCTTCGACAGATCATCTAATTCTTGACGTTGATATGCGGGTGATACCAAACATGATTGAGGCACCTAAGATAGTTAGATAGGTTCACTGTTTATTGCTCCTGGCGAATCAGGCAAATCAGTCAAACCAGGCAAACCAGTCAAACAGAGGCCCGCAGGGGGCTATCTCATTTGATAAATTTGCACTGATACTCAGCCATCTCGCGAATTTTTTCAATCTTTTGATCGTATTCCTTTTGGACGGCAGCTCTAGTTTCGGGATCTAAATCGTAAATTACCGAACCGTCTGGTTTTGTGTATCTGTGGGTGGTTTCACCGCTGCCATTCCCTTTTTCCATGCGCTCTTTGCATTCAGCTCTGAGTTCGGCAATTTCTTGATTGGCCTTGTCCATTATCAGTTTTTTGCGTTTTGCCGCTTCGCCTGATTGACCGCCTTCGGCCCCAGCCGAGCTGGCTGCCGCTGCTGGTGCTGCGCTTGCGGCTTCGGCTGAGCCGGAGGAGCCTGAACCTGACGAGCCTGAGCCGCTTCTGGCACTGCCTAGTTTGCCCAGAATCGTCTGGCAGTAGCCAGCAGTGGTGGCATCTGGGTGGCCGTCGAGACAAAGTTGATATTCTTGTTTGGCTTGAGCCGATTGGCCGCTGCTCATCAGAATGTTGCCAAGGTAGTAGTGGGCTAGGGCAAAGTTTGGATAGGCCTTGACTACTTTTTCAAAGCTAGCTTTGGCGCCTTTGTAGTCTTTGGCGGTGTACAGTTTGCAGCCTACTTCAAAGTCGCCGGCTTGGGCCGCTGGTATAGCAATAGTTGCGAGAATGACAGCTAGAGGGAGCGTTGCCACTAGGCTGGTTAAAGAGTGTCTGTATGTCATTGGTCCTCGTGTGCGATTGCTATCTGTCACTATTGAAAGGCAGCTTTGTAGTCATTGAAAAGTTCTTTTTTCATGTTCTCAATATCAATTTGTATCTGCGGGAATGCTTTTCTCAGGGCGATAATATCTTGTTTGCTGGCTTGTTTCGGCTCGATTCGTAGTTTTGTAAGGGCCATCCCCTTGAGTGCTAAAAGTCCTTTAGCGTTGGCGGCGGTAAACGGCAGTTGTAGGTAGTCTAGCTTTTTTAGGGTTTTAAGTTGAGCGATACCAACGTTGGTCAAATCGTTGTTGTCACTGATATCTAGATATCGCAATTGACTGCAAGCTGCGATTGCGGCTATGTCGCTGTCGTGCAAGTGAGTGGAGTTAAGAGACAGTCTCTGCAAGTTGGGAAACTTCTTTAGTTCTTTAAGGTACTGTTTTTGCAGATCATTGTGGCCAAGCTTCAAGTTGCGAATGCTCTTTTTTCCAGGGAGAGTAGTTAGAAACTGGCCGTGGATGCGGGTGCGATCAACGATTAGCGATTCGAGATGTTGCAAGGGCGCTAGTTTCGCTATGGTTTCATCAGAAACTTCAGTGCCTTCTAATTCTAGGCGTCTCAGGCCAGTGAAACGCAGTAATTGCGTTATTTCATTTTCGGCAAAGATATTGTTGCTTAGGGTAATGCTGGTGACGGCTTCAGCCGGTAGGGTGCAAATTATCTCGATTGGTTTTTCTAGACCCATGAAATCGGTTGCTTCAAAGCAAATGCCTGTTCCTTTCGCTAGGCGCACCGTACCATTGGCTTCGGCAAACCTTTTTGTGGGGATATGCTTTTCGCTGTAGTCGGCGCCAGCTTCGGCGGCTCCTACTCTGCCGATTTTGCCACGAGCAGGAAAGTGCAAGATGTAGAAACCTACTTGTTTTGCCTTGTCCCTATTTTCTCCTGGGGCCTGACCTGGTGCAGCTTGCAGGCCGCTCGCCAAGCAAATGGTCGCGGCAAGTCCCGCGATAACTCCCGCTGTAAGGTTGAAAATAATTCGCTTGATAGCCACGGCGCCTCTTGTGAAAGCTAATTATAGCTGCTTGTTTCAGTCTAATTGAGTCAGCCTTGTTGCGGAATTCAGAGAATTGCTCCTTCACCAACCGGTCTTGGCCAGATCAGCCTTTTGGCTGAAGGCTAATTGCTCTTCCGGCTGATGCCGAATCTCTTTATACCTGAAACCATTGCAGCATAATTTACTTTTTCATCACCTTACAAGGGCGGGAGTATTGACAATGCAAACCTACGACGCAGGCGACAAGTTGCCAGATGAATACAAGGCCGCCCTTATTGACCTTCTATCCTTTCAGGCCGACTCAGAATTTGCTGGTGGGCAGCGTGTAGAAGAAAACATGAAATACGCCACTAGGCCGGAAGAAGCCTATCGTCTTGGCAAAAAGTTTATGGAAGAGATTGGCCATGGCTGGTATTGCTGGGAAATTCTTGCGCCACTTGGAATAGATGTGAACGCCCGAGTAATGCACTTAGTACAAAATCGGGATAATCCAGATCCAAAGAAAGTGCGAGTGATTAACGGCTTCCGCAAAGAAAATTGGGCCCCAATGTTTGAATGTTGGGCCGACGTGGCTATGTTTTCCACTGCTGTCACTCCGGCTGCCGTAGCCTTTCTTGGCCAGTATCGGCAATCGAGTTATCTGCCTTGGGCTAAAGTTTCGGAGCGCATTTGGGCTGAAGAGAAAGGCCATTTGGCCTTTGGTGTTTGGGCTTCCAAGCGTGTGCTAGAGCTAGATGGCGAGAAAGGGCGCGAACAGCTGCAAGGTGCTGTTGCGAAGTTTATGCAAATTGGACTTGGTTTTGCCGGACGTCCAGCCGATGACAGCGAACACTTCGCTCGTTATTTCGAATATGGTTTGAAAATCAAGACTGCACAGCAAATTCAAGACGAGTATATGGAAGTCGTGGAAAAGCGACTGAAAGAAATAGGCCTGGAAATGCCTAAAGACATACAGCCCAACTATGATATGCGCATGGGTTACGCTCAGTCTAAGCCCCTTTCAGTGGCTGGCAATAAGGGCGGAAAATAAGCCATGACCGCACCAAGAGATATTGCTCAGTCCAGTTCTCAGTCCAGTTCTCAGTCTAGTTCTCAGCCCGGTGTTTTGCTGGGTCCAGAAGATACACTCTTGATTGAGCAAATTGAAAATGGTGGCACTATTAGCTCTTGGCAAGAAACGGGTGGCCGCTTTAAAGAGCTTGCCACTGGCATTCTTTTGCAATTTGCCGATTCGCAAATGGCAGGTGCTGCCGGTTTCGCGCCTTTTATAAATAAGGCTACGACTATTGAAGATCGGCTCAATATGAGTAATGTGGTCTCGCAAAAATTGAGCATGGCTAAGGATGCTTACGAAGTTATTGGCGGGCTGAATTTCAATGTTGAGCGCTACCTCAGTAGTCATTGTTTTGAATCAAGAGTGCTCAGAGATTCATTTCTAGGCTTCTCTCGCTCGTCGGCCGATAAGCGCCTCAATGCTCTTCTCTATCCCCTGGAAGGCTTCGAAGACATGCTCGTCTTTACTTACTTGCTTGGGGTAATGGCGCGATTAATGCTTGGTGAGTTTGCTGACGCTAAATTCATTCCCCTGAAAGAGCTGGCTTGTAGCTGCCTGCCGCTCGAAACGGCCCATGCCAACTTTGCCCTCTTAGCGCTTCGACGCAAGGCTGAGTCTCATAGAAAGCAAATCGAACTTTCTTACCAATACTGGCACCCCAGGGTTGAAACTTCGGCTGGGCCTAGTGATTCTGTGCGCAATCATTGGCACAAGCGCTTTGGCTTGAAGCACTCTGATAATTTGGAGATCAAAGAGGAGTGGAAGAAGGAAGTCAGCCGTGAACTGCAGAAGCTTGCACTAGAGCTATGAGGCAGCATGTCACTGACCCAGAAATCTGTATTGGCTGCTCGGCCTGTGAACTAGCCTGCCCACTCAAAGCAATCAAGTCTATTCTTGGTCGCTACTGTGTTGACGCTTCTATTTGCGAAGGCTGCGGCAAATGCATAGAAGAGTGTCCAACATCTGCCGCCGATTGCTTTATCGAAGTAGCTCAGCCCTATTCGCAAGAGCAGCAGTCGGAGTGGACGAGTTTGCCTTAGTCTTTTGTGGGCGCCCGTATTGCGTCCGTCAAAAACGGAGAGATTTTTGCGCAAAAATCTTCCCTTTTCTGGAAAGCTATGTTGGGATATTAAGTAAGCGGCTTTATTCAGTGATTTTGGGATAGGTAAATTTTGGGTTGCGGAGTTGATTGAGAACTATAGAGCTATAATATTTGACCCTATGAGCAAAGGTTGAACAGTGCAAGAAGGCGAATCAGTCGAAATACCAAAGCTGGATGCGCCGGGCGCTGGCTTGCCATTTTTTGAGATGTTTTTGCAGAAGACTGTGATTTTCCCTATGCTCTGCAAGATTACAACTTTTGATAGCGCCATTAGAATTTTCGAAAAGGAATCAAAGCTGTTGTTGCGCGAAGTAGCGCTGATTCCAGTGCCCCTGCGCGATAAGCGCATATTGGTACCACGGCTTCCTGCTATTGAAGATAGCTCACGCTTTTGGTCGGCAGCAATGGTGTTAGAGCACTTAATTATTGTCGGTGGTCAAATTAAGATAGTGGCTCAGCATCTTGCCCGCGGCGAAACGCCGCCTGGTGTGGCTGATGTCGCTAAAGTAAAACCTCCGGGTGACCTAGCGGGGCCAGCTTGCATAGAACAATACAAGATTTTTAGCGATGATTTCCTCAAAGCAATTCGCTCACTGCGAGGCGATCAGTGGGCCACTGGTACTTTTAATCATCCTTGGTTTGGGCCTTTGACTTTGCACAAATGGATGTGTCTTGCCGCTATTCACCAGCGCATTCATCGCCGCCAAATTGAAGCTATTATTAGACTACTGTAGCTAACTCGCTCAATTTAACTCGCTCAAGTTGAATCACTTTTGCGTGCAAAATGTCTTTGAGGCATCTAAAGAAAGAAGTCTTTCATAAGTTTGCTTCCAGGGCTAACGGCGTACTTCTCTAGGTCGCTAACACCGGCTTTGGCCATCACTTCAGTGTCGATAAAGAAGTTGCCTGTGCATTGCTCTGCTGGCTGAGTGAAAATCCAGTGGGCAGCATCTGCCACTATATCTGGTGTGCGCGAACATTTGAGCGCTTCCTCGCCACCAAGCAGGTTTTTCACTGCTGCAGTTGCTATGGCTGTTTCTGGCCAGAGTGAATTGACGGCAATGCCTTGTTCCTTTAGTTCTTCGGCCATGCCCAGGGTGCACATGCTCATGCCATATTTTGCCATGGTGTAGGCAACGTGCGGCGCAAACCAGCGTTTGTCCATGTTAAGTGGCGGAGATAAATTGAGAATGTGTCCGTTACTAGCTTTGGCAAGATGGGGAATGGCAATTTTGGAACATAAAAAAGTTCCTCTGGCATTAACTTGATTCATCAAATCAAAGCGCTTCATTTCGGTCTCTTGTGTGCCAGTAAGGTTAATGGCGCTGGCATTGTTGACGAGAATGTCGAGGGCCCCAAAGTGTTCAACAGCTTGCGCAATGGCTGCTTTTACTTGTTCTTCTTCGCGGATATCGCATTGTATTGCCAGAGCTTTTCCTCCGGCCGCCTCAATTTCGAGTGCGGCTGAGTGAATGGTGCCCGGTAACTTAGGATGCTTTACTACTGTTTTGGCGGCAATGGCTATGCAAGCACCGTCACGGGCGGCGCGCAGTGCTATAGCTAGGCCGATGCCCCTTGAGGCTCCAGTGATGAAAAGAACTTTTCCGGCGAGGCTCATTTTTTCTTCCTGTTTTTTGCAGTGGGAGTGACGTGTGTTTCGAAGTTGTCGATATATTGATTGATATAGTCGGGCGGTTGTTGATTGGCTTCTAGCCTGGGGTCGTTAACGACTGGATGTGCCACCATAGTCAAAGGCACCACTCCCGCCCAGTAGGGCAAGGTGAGATCGCCTTCGTCATCGTCGGGTGGACCTTTGCGAATTTTGGCGGAGGCTTCGTCAATCTTTATCGCTAAGACTGAGGTGGCCGCTAGCTCTCCGCCGGTTGGCTTTCTCGTGTCTTCAAAACGTTGTTGCATAATTTGATCTGAAATTACTTTGAGAGCATGGAGCTTTTCTGCTTTTTCTACAACTGGAATGGCCTGGCCAAATATCATCACCGAGCGGTAGTTAATGGAGTGATTGAAAGAAGAACGGGCTAGCACTATTCCGTCCAATAGCGTTACTGCCAGTGATATTGGGATGCCCTGGGCAAGGTTGTTCATCATGCGGCTAGCGGCTGCTCCGTGAACATAGAGGGTATCACCGTCGCGGCCATAGCAGGTGGGTATGACAAGAGGCTGCTCTTTGTGCACGAAAGCAATGTGGCAGAGAAAGGCGCAGTCTAGTATTTCGTAAATGGTCTTACGATCATAGTGTGCTTGATCGCGCATACGCATGACGCGGTTGCGGTCAGTTGGTGTGAACTTGTCGCTCATAAGTGCTGCCTATTGGCCCAGGCATTATTATTATCATTGGTCACCTAGGCTATGTAAGTCTACACGGCTGGTTGGGTTGCGGCCTCTTAAATACTGATAAAGCCTTTGGGCAAAGCGATAGGTGGTGGGTTCGGCGTCGCCTTTGGGCAGGCGGCCGTGCTTGGCAAACCAATCGGCTCTTCCCATCACCCCTTCGACTTGCTGCTGTGTCAGGCCGAGGCCTTGCAGCTCGGTTTTACCAGCAGGGTTGTTGTAGGTGTCTACAAACTGTTGCACTTTCGCCACGGTTTGCTGGGGCAGCGGCACGTTCGTCGCTTCGTTGTAAAGATATTGATTGAGATTTTCATAGCCGCGCCTCTGCCCTGGTCGGGGAATAAGGTCGGCTTGGGTGGTAGCCGGTCTGAGGCCGTCGCCGACGTCAATGTTCTTTACTGTGGTTGCAGCAGGAGTTTTTTCGGAGACAAAATTGAGAATGTGGTTATCCCATTCGCCCATGATTAGTCGCTTCACCCAAGCTTCTTGATAGGCTTCAAACAATGGTTTGTTTTGTCTGAAATCTTCTAGCACTTTTCTTGATGGTGGCGTAAATATTTTTCTCGGGCCATGGGGATCAACTACTTCTAGTAGATTCTTGCCGTTGATTTCTTGGATGTAGCCATTGTGGGTTTTGCCGTTAATTTCTACTGAGCGCGCCACTGATACCGGAATCGAATTGGCAAAGTCGAGCTTCGTGCCAAGGCCGTAGCCGGCAATTTCTGATTGTTTGCGGTAGGCGAACGCTTCAATACCAGTGTCGGGACGGAATAGCACAGGTTTGACCTGACCTTCGGCTGTGGTGATAGTGCCTTTCCAGGTCGTGGTCATCAAATTACCAATTTCTCTAGTTGGGGTGAAGACCCCGTCGCGCAGGGCGATTTGTTGAGAATCGCCAATTTTTCCTAGCTGAAATGGTGTTTGTCTGGCTTCGCTTAGCGCGGTAGGTGAGTCTTTCATTCCCAGTCGGTCGTATCGCGCTGACTGCATGCCGCCGACTCGTCCAGCGGCTGCGCCGACAGCGCCATCAGCTAAGCCACGACCCATGATTAGCGACAGGTTGAACTTCTCATCTGATTGCCACTGGCGCACCAGTTCGTTGCCAGCGCCGGCGGCTGCTCCCATTGTTCCAGCTTGAATTGTCTTGTTCATGGCCGAGTCGAAGCGAATGGCGCCACGGCTAGTTTGGTACATGCGTCCCCAGACTACGTCTGCTGCGCCAAATGTCAGGGCGTCAACTGCTAGAGAACCTGGGTTGAGAGCGGTTTTGAGGGTAGTAGTCAGGCCCCCGGTGAAATTCAGTTTGCCGTCTTTGTCTAAATAGTTTTCTCTGGTCAATCCCGCTTCGGCTGTGCGCGACACAATTCCTAGCTGAATGCCTGCTCGGGCTGGTGTGAGTGCGCTCGTTTCCATTAGGGCAAAGCTGCCCTTCAATACTGCTGCTTTGCCCAGGCCGAGAGTGGCGTCGGTGACCTGGTTCTGCAATGAGTCGCCGATTTTTGCTTGATCGGCCACATAGGTCAAGGCTAGGCCGCCGAGGGCCAATTTGCCCTTCATGAAGAGCGGTGCCGTTTTAATAAAGGCTTTGCTGTAGTGGGCAACCTCATCTTCGACTACTTGAGCCTTGGTGGGAGTGAAAATCTCCCGGGCAATAGGATCAATTGCTGAATGCACGGCCGCATCAAGATAACTCTGGCGCGGACGGCCGGCGTCTTTATCTGAGCTTGAGCTGTGCGAATCGAGGATGGGCATGGGCTTCCTGCAAAGGCAAATCGACAGAATTTCTAGTCTTATGCCCAGAAAGACAGTCATGTCAAACTTGTACGGCATTGCTTGACAACCGTCTTGGGCCTGGATATTTTATTGTTTGAGTTAATCGATATTCTCGCTGGATCTAGCCCATATTCTCGATAATCTGCATCTCTTCAGCTGTCAGCGAAAGACCTTCAGCAGTTAGGTCTTCTTTCATGTGTTGCGGGTTGGTTGTGCCTGTCAAAGGGAGCATGCCAATTTGCATGGCGAAGCGGAAGACAACTTGAGCCACGCCGCAATTAAGGCGCCGTGCCATGGCGTGCACAGCGCCACTTTCAAGCACGTGAGGATTGGCCGTGAGCAGCGAAAAACCTTGATAAATAATGCCTTCTTTGCGACAAATTTCGCGCACAGCACTGTCCCATCCTCGCATGGCATAGCAGCGGTTCTGCACCACCATAGGCTTGGTCACAGCTATCGAGCAAAGGGCATCTAGTTGGTCGGCGCTAACATTGCTGACGCCGAGCATGCGAGTTCTGCCCTCGTTGAAGTGCTCTTCCATGGCTGCCCACACTTCTAAATCTTGGGGAGTGAGCCCCTGTCTTGAATACGGTCCATGCAAGACATAAGAATCAAGATAATCAGTGTGCAGGTGTTTCAGTGAACTAATCATCGACTGGTTCACTTGGGTGGTGAGGTTAGCCTTGACGTCGTATGGCGTGCGGGAGTCCTGGCCGTTAACTGAAGTGAATTTCGTCTGTAGAAATAAACTTTCGCGTTCGATGCCCTTTTGCTTTAAGGCCAGCAAAGCCTCACCGACGCGGGCTTCGTCATAGTGAATCAGTTGATTGGCTGTGTCGATGCTGCGAAATCCAGCATCAACGGCCGCTTCCACTAAGTTGGCTGTGGCCTCTTTCTTCCAAGCCGTGCCATACATGAATGCGGGCATGGTGATTCCGTTGTAGCTGGTTATTGGCATTTATTTCTACTTGCTCACTATTTGGAGTCGCCGCCAACCTTCGGGCTAACTGGATTGCTGAAAAGATCTTGCTTCTTGCGCAAAGCATTAACCACCTCTTTGCTTACACCCAAGTTGGTTTGTAAGAGATTGGTGGAATTGCTACCAAGCCACTGCGAGAGCGAAATTTCTTGGTAATCTCCTGTATTGAATACCGCGAGAATCTCGCACTCTTCAGTGCCCACAGATTCGATATAGTGACCGTAACCCATAGGCACATAGCCAACATCACCAGGGCCAAACTCACGAGTTATTTTGCGACCTTTGCTGCCGAACACAGTCATACGGGCGCGGCCTTTAATGTAATACTGCCATTCATCAGCGTTTGGATGCCAGTGCATTTCGCGAATGGCAAGCGGTTTAAGTTTTAGAATGGCACCAGACATGGTGGCGGAGATGGGGAAGTCTTTTTGCGTCACGACATTGAATGTTCCACCAGGAACTACTTCTGGCACCTTTGCCCCAAGGCGAAAACGATGGGTCAGTGGCGGCGGATTTTGACTGGCTGGTGGTGGGTCTAAAGGCAGAGCCTCTGGCACGGGGCCTTGAGCAATGTAGACTTCTTTTTTGGGGAAATTGTTGAAAGTTTCAACCGGTAAATTAAATTGTTTGGCCAGTACTTCTTTGGGGGTTTGAGCCAGCCAATCAGTCATGCTAAATGTGGCAAATTCTGAAAAATAGCCGCTGTCGAAAACTAGCACGAAATGACATTCTTCATTGCCCAGGCCCTGAATTGAATGTCCGTGGCCGCGGGGGAAGTACCAGACATCACCGGGACCGAAGTCTTTTACTTCAGAGCGGCCTTCTGGGTCAATCACAGTGATGCGGCAATGACCGGCGATGACATACGACCACTCAGCAGCGTTGGCGTGCCAGTGAAGCTCTCGCAGGCCGCCTGGCTTGAGGAACATTGAGACTCCGGCCAAGCCTTTTGAAATGGGAAAATTCAGAGCTGTGGCTTCGTGCGAGGAGCCGCCTTGATACGAGGTCATTGGCTGCTTTTCCAGCTCATATTTAATCTCAGGCATGGCCTCTTTGGCCATTTCAATTGCTTCGGCGACTGTGGCAATGGTCTTGCTCGAGCCAGGTGCGGTTGATGGGGTGCTAACTGAGGGACTGCTAGCTTTTGGGGTGCTCTTAGCTGTTGCCTCGCTGCTGTCTTTGCTGGCCGCCAGTGCTGGCTGGCAAAGAAGAACTAGATTAAATGTTAGGGCCAGAAGATTCTGCCAGCGAGTCATCACGATTACCTTTTGCTTGTTTTTGCCAGTTTTTACTTGCTTTTGTTTGATTCTTGCTCGTTATGCCGTTGAAAATTTTACTTGGCCTCGGGCGGCCATAGCTTCTTGCTATCTGTCTTTGTGAGATTCCTTAACTGCATCACACTTTCCCTTGGTAAAATTTGGCAAAAAGGGCAAGTCAAAAGAGACAAGGCAAAATTTGCCAGCCAAAATTTGCAAGTATAGACTTGGGGCAATTGGAATTTTCGGAGAACTTATGTCTAGGGATGAGAACGGAAAGCCCATAATCAAAGGCCAAATTAAGAGGGCTAAGTTTTCGCAGAAAGACTACACTCATCCTGCCGCTGCTTGGGGCGCTGCTGCCAGTGTTGGCCGCATTCTGCTTGAGCAAAAACAAGTGGTGGAGGGCGTGCGTGCCATCTTCACGATGAACCAGGAAAACAGTGGCTTCGATTGCCCCGGTTGCGCCTGGCCGGATGACCGCAAAGGTCTGCGCATGGATATTTGCGAGAACGGCATTAAGCACGTTACCTGGGAGATGACCGCTAAGCGTACAGACCGTAAGTTTTTTGCTGAGCATACGGTCACTGAATTGCTCGAATGGAGCGATTTTGCCTTAGAGAACGAAGGGCGCTTGACTGAGCCGATGAAGTATAACGGCGCCATCGATAAGTATGAGCCGATCACCTGGGAAGCTGCCTTTGCGCTCATTGCCAAGCATCTGAAAGGGTTGCCTAGTCCTAATGCAGCTAGCTTCTATACATCGGGCCGCCTCTCAAATGAAGCGACCTTTCTCTATCAACTTTTTGCTCGTGAGTTAGGCACTAATAATTTGCCCGATTGCTCAAACATGTGTCACGAGGCTAGCGGCAGAGCGATGACGGCATCTCTGGGCACAGGTAAGGGAACAGTTGATTTAGTTGATTGGCAAAATTCAGAAGCTATTTTTGTTATTGGTGTGAATGCTGCCACCAATGCTCCGCGCATGCTCAGTGCCTTGGCTGACGGCGTCAAAGAGCATGATATGAAAATCGTGCATATCAATCCGCTAGTTGAAGTGGCGGCTACCAGCGCCATTACACCGCACGAAATTTTGGATATGCTCACTTTCAAGCAGACCAAGACCAGCACTCTCAATTTGCAGCCGCGCATTGGCGGCGACTTTGCCATTATGCGTGGCATTGGCAAATACTTGCTGGAGCTAGCCAAAGACGATGCCACTGTGATTGACAGTGCCTTCATTGAAAAATATACGGCTGGTTTCGATGATTACAAAGCGGCCTGTGAAGCGACTTCTTGGGCCGATATTGAAAAGCAGTCGGCCCTCACTCGTGCTCAAATTTGCCAAGCTGCCGATATCTATAGAGAGGCTAACAAGGCTATTATCAGTTGGTGTCTGGGTATCAGCCAGCAAGAATTTGCTGTTGATACCATTCGCGAAATCGTCAATGTACTCTTGCTCAGGGCCAATATTGGGCGCCTTGGCGCAGGGCCTTGCCCCATTCGCGGCCATAGTAATGTGCAAGGTAATCGCACCTGTGGCATTCACCATTCGCCGTCCGAGGCCTGGTTGGCTAAGATGGACGCTGCTTGTGGTATCACCTCGCCGCGGGCCAAAGGTCTTGATACTGTGCGTACAATTCGCGCCATGCATGATGGCGAAGTGAAAGTATTTATGGGAATGGGTGGCAATTTTGCCATTGCTACTCCCGATACCAATCTTACTTTTGCTGCTTTGCGAAAGTGTGATTTGACGGTGCAAGTCAGTACCAAGCTTAATCGCAGCCACTTAGTTGTAGGTCGCGATGCCCTGATCTTGCCTTGTCTTGGCCGTACCGAAATTGATATGCAAGCAGAAGGACCACAGCAAATCACCGTAGAAGATTCAATGAGTATGGTGCATTTGTCTAAAGGAAATAGAGAACCAGCATCGCCCCATTTGCGTTCGGAGTTGGCGATAATTGCTGGTATGGCTCTTGCTACTCTTGAAAATTCTAAGACGCCGTGGCAAAAGTACATTGGCAACTATGATTTGATTCGCGACAAAATGAGCGAAGCAATTGTCGGTTTTGATGATTTCAATAAACGTGTGCGCGAGCCGTTAGGCTTCCGCATCAAACAACCGGCTCGGGAGCTGACTTTCAATACCCCTAGCGGGCGGGCTAATTTCTCTGCTGCAATCCTACCCGATACTCTTCTGCCGCCAGGTAGATTGATGCTCGGTACTATGCGCTCCCACGATCAGTTTAATACCACCATTTATTCAGACAATGACCGCTATCGTGGCGTCAAGAATCTACGTACTTTATTGCTAATGAACAAAGATGATATGAGTGAGCGGGGCTTGAAAGAATTTGATTTGATCGATATTACAAGCTTTGCCAAAGACGGCTCGACTCGCAGCCTAAGTGGATTTCGTGCTGTGCCATACAACATTCCTCGGGGCTGTGCTTCTGGCTATATGCCTGAATGCAATGTCTTGTGTCCCCTTGGTGATTACAGCCCCCAGAGCGATCAGCCGATGATGAAGCAGATTGTCATTGAAGTGAAAGCTGCAGCTGCTGATTCTGATTTGCAAAACACTAGTACTGCAACTAAAAGTGGTGCCTCGTGAAGACTCCCCACACTAGTTGTGCTGCTTCCAATGCTGCGGGAAAGTCAGCCAATGAGAGTTCTTTACCAGACAATCGAGAGCAGGTAGAGACGCTTGCCGTTCAAGCAAGGCGCTTTAAGGGCTCGGTGGTAAGCGATTTTGATGATGTGCTCGCCGTTGAAGAACCGCTAGAGATACATGTGTCTGTAGCTGTGGACCATTCCGGTTCGGCGCAGGCTAGTTCTACTCACGCTAGTTCTGTTCAGTCGGTCGCAGTTCAGTCTGTAGCGGTGACAATGCGGACACCGGGTGCAGACAAAGAGTTGGCCGCTGGATTTTTATTTACCGAAGGCATAATTTCACGGACAGATCAAATTGAGGAGATTATCAACGATAAGTGCAATGTCGTCATTGTTGCGCTGAAGGCCGGTGTCGAGCTAGACCCTAAGCTCTTTGAGCGCCATTCGTTTGTGGCTTCTAGTTGTGGTGTTTGCGGAAAGAAATCAATCGCCGCTGTTAAGGTAAAACGTCTTCATCAAATAATTGAAGGAAAACCTCTCGTCTCGGCTCAAACTATTCACAACCTCTCTGCCTCTATGCGCGATTCTCAGGCTAATTTCAATAGTACTGGCGGCATTCATGCTTCGGCTTTGTTTGATAGTCTCGGAACACTTTTGCTTCTGCGCGAAGATGTCGGTCGCCATAATGCCCTTGATAAAGTGATTGGTTCGCAGTTCTTGCAAGGAGAGCTGCCATTGAATGAAAGCATTTTGATGGTGAGCGGACGCGCTAGTTTTGAGCTAGTGCAGAAAGCTTCTCATGCTGGTATTCCAATTTTAGTAGCTGTGGGTGCGCCGTCGAGTCTGGCTGTCAGTCTCGCTCAAGAGTGTGGCATGACCTTAATAGGATTTGCTCGAGATGGCCGCTTTAGTATTTATAGCGCTGCTGAGCGCATCCAAATTAGTGATTAACAGGGGGCACGAGATGCAGGCAGAATTGAAGAGACGCAAGATTGGCAATACTCAGCTAGAAGTAGCTCCGCTGGCATTTGGTGGCAACGTCTTTGGCTGGACAATTGACGAGCCCACATCATTTGAATTGCTCGATGGCTTTGTAGATGCTGGGCTCAATTTAGTCGATACAGCCGATGTCTACTCAGCCTGGAAAGAAGGAAACGTTGGCGGAGAATCTGAAACTATCATTGGTAAGTGGTTCAAGCGCAGTGGCAAGCGCAACAAGATTGTGCTGGCAACAAAATGCGGATTTGACGGCAGCACTGACAAGAAAAACCTTTCAGCTGCGCACATTCACAAAGCTGTTGATGCTTCTCTGAAAAGGCTACAAACAGACCATATTGACTTGTATCAAGCCCATGTGGATGACGACAAAGTTGCTCTTGAAGAAAGTCTTGAGGCTTTTGATCAATTGATTAAGGCTGGAAAAATTGGTGCAATAGGGGCGTCTAATTATTCAGCGGCACGACTGGCCGAAGCGCTTAAAGTTAGTGAGCAGAATAGTTTCACTCGCTATCAGTGCTTGCAACCTGAATATAATTTGTATGCTCGGGCCGGTTACGAAAATGATCTAGAAGAGTTGTGTGTGAAAGAGAATATTGGAGTGATCTCTTATTTCTCTCTGGCTCGTGGATTTCTCTCTGGCAAATACCGCTCAGAAGAAGATCTTAGCCAAAGTGCGCGGGGTGCTGGTGTGAAGACTTATCTCAATGAAAGAGGATTTCGCATTCTCGCTGCTCTCGATAAACTGGCGGCTGAGTATTCGTCGACACCTACTTGTATTGCTCTAGCATGGCTCATTGCTAGGCCGAGCATTACGGCACCTATTGTCAGTGCCACTAATCTAAAGCAGTTAGAAGATTTGGTGGCATCGACCAAGATAATTCTTGCTCCAGCAGCTATCGAGCTTTTGAATGAAGCAAGCAAAGAGCTGTCTGTGGTTTAGGTTGGTCTAGTTTAGTTTAGGGTGGCTGCACTGATATGCTTCCCCAAGCTTACGCACTATCAAACTTCGTGATCTGGATCTGGAAAAAACTTGGGTGCTGTTCGACACCCAGTATCACTGTACTTTAATATTTCACCTTTCTCGATCTGGCGTTCGGTATTCCTATAACAGGCACTAATACTGGAGTGAAAATTGTCTTTTAGCAAGGAACCATTTGTCTCGTGACTGAGTTCAAAGTCTTCAACATCGTCAGCTGTGATTTCTGTCTGGTATGGGATATTGTGCTTAGCACGCACGGCAAGGTACGTCTTATCAACGATCACGGGATTATATGAGGCCTGGTCATGCCGGGTCATCAATATAGCCAGGGGGATGAGGCCTAAACACTCAGCTAACAAGATAATTTTTAGAAAATTGCGAAGCATGGGTCACAGTAGCTCGTTGCACTAGAAGTAATTTCAAGCTAAGTACAACCCTAAGGATGAGTCAATACGTACAACACGAGCCAAGTGAAGCATAAACCGTTGACAGAGGGATCGGCAAAAATACATAGCGGGTGATTTAGATTTCGCCCTTGTGCGCTCAATCTTTTTTAGTCGCAATTTACATCACAGGAGGCAAAATGGCCTGCTTTCTTGCTTCTAGTTTCTCCGCCTCTGCGTTGCGGTTTGTTTTCCTCAATAGAGCAGCGTAGTTTCCCAAAAGTGTAGCAACGTCGGGATGATTCGGGCCGAGCGTTTTCTCACCAATTGCTAATGCGTGCTTATATAGAGGCTCAGCTTCTGCGTACTTTCCTTGTGCTTGATATAGTCTCGCCAGGTTATTAAGGCTCGTGGCAACATCTGGATGATTCGGACCGAGCGCCTTCTCCCTCATTGCTAAAGAGCGCTTAAGCAGAGGCTCGGCTTCTGCGTACTTGCCTTGTGCCATATAGAGTACTGCCAGGTTGTTAAGGGTCAAGGCAACGGCGGGATGATTCGGGCCGAGCGCTTTCTCACCTATTGCTAAAGAGCGCTTAAACAGAGGCTCGGCTTCAGCGTACTTGCTTTGCGACCGATATAGTTCCGCCAGGTTATTAAGGCTCGTGGCAACGTCTGGATGATTCGGACCGAGCGCCTTCTCCCTTATTGCTAAAGAGCGCTTAAACAGAGGCTCGGCTTCCGCGTATTTGCTTTGCGACTTATAGAGTAACGCCAGGTTATTAAGGATCGTGGCAATGTCTGGATGATTCGGGCTGAGCGCTTTCTCGGCTATTGCAAAAGAGCGCTCATACAGAGGCCGGGCTTCTGCGTACTTGCCTTGCGTCCGATACAGTTCAGCGAGGTTATTAAGGCTCGCGCCAACGTCTGGATGATTCGGGCCGAGCGCCTTCTCCCTTATTGCTAAAGAGCGCTTAAACAGGGGCTCGGCTTCAGCGTACTTGCTTTGCGACCGATATAGTTCTGCCAGGTTATTAAGGTTCGCGGCAACGTCTGGATGATTCGGACCGAGCGCTTTCTCATCTATTGCTAAAGAGCGCGTAAACAGTGACTCAACTTCTGCGTACTTTCCTTGCGCTTGATATAGTTTTGCCAGGTTATTAAGGCTCCTTGCAACGTCTGGATGATTCGGACCAAACGCCTTTTCAGATACCTCTAATGAGTGTTTATACAGAGGCTCGGCTTCTGCGTACTTGCCCTGTAACTTATAGAATAACGCCAGGTTATTCAGGCACCTGGCAACGTTGGGGTGATTCGGACCAAGCACCTCTTCAGCTATTGCTAAAGAGCGCTTATATAGAGGCTCGGCATCTGCATATTTTCCTTGTGCCCGATATAGTTCCGCCAGGTTATTAAGGCTCGCGGCTATGTGACTTTTGTTTGAGCCGGATTGTTCTGCTACTTTTAAACCGCCAGTAAATAACTTCTCGGCTTCGGCATATTTACCTTGTTTAAATGCCTGGAGCCCAGCCTGGTTATACGTGTCCCACTCTACGTTAGCCCACACTGGAGTCGTTATGGAGAAGCACACGATAGGTAAAACATACAGCAACTTGTTAAGCCGCAAATTCATAGGGAGACGCACTCCAGATTTGGTGGCTCCTATTGTACAGCTTGAGAAGGCGTGTCTGGGCTTGCAGTTTGCAACAAAACATGGTCAAACTACAACCGCTGGCCCTGCGTCGTTATTTTGGTGTCATATACGGTGTTTATGCCACGTCTTGATCTGCAACGCTAATTGTTACTTGCTTGCCTAGCTTGGATAGCCACTTCACTAGCATGTCGATGGTGAACTTCTCTAGCTTGCCTTTGTATAAATCTGACAGCCTTGGCTGTGAGACACCTAAGAGCTTAGCTGCTTCTGATTGAGTGAGTCCTTTTTCTTTGATTGTTTTTTCAATTGTCATCATCAATTCTGCACGTGCCAAAAGATTCACAGATTCGGCTTCTGGAAAGCCTAAATCTCTGTATATGTTGTTTGTGCCTTCTAAGAAGGTCACTCCATTAACTGTTTTTTGTGTCATTTTTTTTGAGTTCGGCATATGCAGTCCTTGCTATATTTAAGTCCTTTTCGGCTGTTTTCTGAGTCTTCCTTTCAAAGGCGTGCAAGACATACACGGCGTCATCAAACTTTGCTACATAAATTACTCGGTGCTCGTGTGGATTGTGTATTCGTATCTCCACGGCGCCTGGTCCTATTGAGGACATTGGTTTCCAGTCGACAGGTTCTTCGCCTATTTGTACTTTGCCTAGCTGGTATCCGATTTGTCGGATTGTAGTTTTTGGAAACTCCAGCAGGCGCTTATAGCTACTGCCCATCCAGCGTAATTGCTTCATCTTGGCATTATATCAAATTTTATATAGCTTGCCAATCCCTGCGTTTGGCTTGATGCAAACCCCTAGCAGTGTCGCGTTTGCGGTCACGAGAATTGGGGATAAATCATAACGGTGATTGGCGTTAGATATGAGGCGTTATTGTGGTGCTAAAGGCAAATCTGAAGTATCTTGGCTTTGAGATTCTGAGAGGATAAAGGTCCGCAAGTAGACATATGAATTACAAGATTATTTACTATCAGGGTGACAGTATTGATTCCAGCACTGAGGTGAAATCTGGTTCTTGCATACTTACGGATGCCGAACTACAAATCGTTGGCGATGAGAGTATTTCTGTTGAGTTTGCCAATTTGATAGGAATTGATCTGGTCCGGCTGCACGGGCTTGGCCGGGTGATCAGAATTCGTCATGAAGACGGGATAATCTTTCTTTCGGTAATCAGGTTCAAGCTGTTCCGGCTGCCGCTGATCGGGCAATTTGCTACGATAAATTTTTTTCGGACCGGTCAACTCTTCGCGATATTGCAGAGCAAAGTTTCAAATGCCCCCATAGTCTCTTAATCCCATGGATTGATAACTTTGAGTTCGTCGAAGTCAAAATCTTTGACATTGCGCGTCACGATGATCATGCCGTGAACTATTGCTGTAGCTGCAATTAGTGAGTCTCTGTCCGATCGCTTGTTGGGGACATTCATTCTGGCACACTTGCGCGCAATGACTGTATCTATTGGTAGGATGCGGTCGGCAAACGTTGGAAGAACGTGATCTTCAAACCAGGTTCTTAGTAGTCTTCCTTGAGCTATATCCTTTCTCTCGACTAGCAAAATACCGATTTCAAGCTCGAGTACAGTTATGCTTGAGAGAAACAAATTCGAGTGCGGAGTGGCAGCCGCCCAGCTTAAGACGTGTTTGTTTGCTTTGCTGCTTTTGGCTTTGCGCAACTCTGAAACTACATTTGTGTCTAGCAAGTACATTAGGATAAATCTGCTGGCTGAAACACATTGTCTCCCAATTTCGGCGGCTCAAACTCGACAGTTTCAATACCGGGCATTGCCAGCAGGTCTATGATGTTGAATGTCTTTCCAGTCAACTTTCTGTAGTCTTCAATAGTTAACAGTACGTGGGCTGGTTTGCCCCTGTCTGTTATGAACACAGGGCCTTTCTTGGCAGCTTTTTTTGCTTTACTTGAGTCTTGGTTGAATTCCCGACTCGACAGGGTTGTGATGTTCATCCGCCGATCCTCTGCTCGATGTAGATATGTTACTACAATTGCTGTTCGGTTGGCAAGTGCGCTGGCGTGAGCGTAATCTTTGTTGGAACAGGCATCAGATATTTTCTGCTTTCGGTCGCTCCTAACAATGGATATTTATTCCGTCACTGAAAGACATTTCTGGAAAGACAATTTTTTTTGTAAGATCGACGGATTCACGCTGCTGTTCGAGGCATTTGTGTTGGTACTTGCTAAGGTGATGACATTTTCTGCTGTTGAAGAACGGCTCAATATTACTATTCGTCGTGTTCAGGCTATTTGCGACAAGTACGTTGACGAAGCCGTGAAACAAGCCGATTGTAATTTTGAGCAGCTCTATACTATTCACTCGCGCTGCATTGACCACAGACCTTGGGCTGCGGTTCCGTTATTTTCTAAGTCCCACTTGCCGCTAAGTGATTGGCCGTCTGCCGCAATTCTTCCTTGGTAGATGACTGGATCTTTATTTGTAGTGTCGTAAGTCTTTTCAAAAATTACGATTGAGTCTTTGCAGAGTCCGAAGAGGCGAGCCTGTCCAAGGTTTGAATTGTCTTCCATCGTGCCTTCAAGGTAGTCATTGGCGATCTTGATCTGGGCTCTAAAAGGAAATTCGTTTGAGTCTGCTTGACCTTCTGGCAGATCGTATTTGTAATTGCCTTGCCACGCACCTTCGATGCTTAATTTAGTGATGGGTGTCTGCAGTTCTTCTAGTCTTGTGCTTAACTGAGTCAACGGTGTTAGTTGTTTTTCTTGCAATGTTAGATCACTAAGCGGCTCAAAGTCGATGCCACCAAGTTTTGTGGCAACATCAAATTCACCGAGCATGGTGTCTAGTAGGAGAAATCCAGCGGTTCCATAGGCTTCAAAAGTCTGTGGTGTAAGACCTTTCATGTATAGCACTAGATCGATGAGGCCTTCTTCTGTCTTTTCAGCAGCAAACGCACAATCGTCTATGTCGACTGAGATACCGTGAGTTAGGATTGTGCCCTGGATTTGTTGGCGTTGGCGAAAGGCAATAATGTTCCACTTTTGTAGTTCTGGTGCCGCCTTGCACAAGGCAGCAACTGATGGAAAGTCTTTTCTTATGCCGTCTGCGCTGATTATGAAATCTGATTTGCCATTCGACCCTGGTCCGAATTCGAATGCTAGAGGTTTGACCTTAGCCAGCTCTTTGGAGACAAGCTTGCAGACTCTGTGTGGCTCACTAGCAAAAAGGCAGAGTGTTTCTTCGTTTTTTTCAAACCATTGCCAAAAAGCCTTTGTTCGCTCTTCCAGAGGTAATGGTTTTTTGTTAAATAAGTTCCACATTTTTTCTGCTCCAAATGCCCCTCACCACGTATAGTTATGTCTTCATGACATGCGACGCAAATAAAGTTAAGCTTTTAAGAAGAGTCTGTGATCGTTCGACCAAGCTAGCAGAGTTGTAGATTCAAAGTCAATGAGTGAAGGTTGGTGCTATCTGGAGCATGAATTTGGCAGCTGTCTCTTAGTGACTGGGTCAACACATTAGGCAAGTGCGGAATTGCAGAGATAATTGAGTGTAGGAGTTCTATGAAAATCGATCCCTCAACTGTTGATCTAGATGACTTTCAATCACCGATGTTTATTGTTGGTAGGGCTCCGGAGGCTCTAGGCCTTGCAGTAAAGCCGCTAATATTGGACTCCATAAAACACGGCCGTTGTGTTTCTGTTATGTCGAGTTTTGCCAACTTTCGTGAGCTGATTCAGGAGTCGGAAAGTCTGATCTACCATACGATTGGCAATTTTGCTGTCGCTCCGCTGGCGGTCAACTGTTTTGAGGTTCCACACGGACGTCAGGTTGCCAGCCATGCACATGGCTTGGCTTCGATGGTCGGCAAGATATATGCAATCAACGAACAGGAAATTTCAGTTCTCCGCAGCTCGATAGAAAAAGCTTACTTAAAAAGAGGATGGAATCTATTAACAAATGCCAACTTCAGAACAAACAGTCCCGTTTTTCATTCTGAATTGTTTCCTTGCTGGCGTGACGTATTTCAGCAGCTTCCCCAGGACGCGACAAACCTTCATGCACCGTTGAGCGAAGCCGAAGAGTTTGATAGTCGTATTCGTTCCGTAATTGACGAACTGCTTGGACCTCTTAATTCGCTTGCATTCATTTCCGGTAAAGAGTCCATGATCAAACTTTCCGAAGGCAATCATATTTTTGATCTCTCTGCTCTATTGCCCCAGGCTCAGCTTCTGGCAGCTTGGTGTATCGGCTCGTGGGCATCACTTTCTCCATCAGCATTAGAGAAAGATAGGAAGCAGCGATTGATTGTATTGAATCTATCGGAAGAAACTAGTTACGTGCAGAACAGCGGCTCAAAATGGCCGATGATTTTTCGTTGCGCCGAAGACTGGAGCAAAAGTGCGGCAGTTATGACATTGAGCAGGAAGTGGAGCCTCAGTCGAGCTGACTCTTTTGAACACGGCGCCAAAATAATAAACGCGGAAGAGTCAGTTGACAGCATACTAGACACACATTCTCAGATCGAAGTTGATGATCTAAGTATCCGCAGGCGTTGGCTTGCGAGTGAGCTGCGCATTGAACCTCTTGTTTCACATGGCGAAAAATTCTTGCCGCAGGCATTTTTAGCGGAGTTGTATGGCTCCGTCTCAAGCTTGATCGCCAACGAGGAATATTACCGCGTTTATGTGCGCTATCTTCTGGCGGTTGAAAACGATCCAACACAGGTCGTGCACTATCGAGAAAAGCTCATTGCAGAAATCAGTATGCAGATTGGACGCAGACTGTTGAACAAAATGCAAGTCACCTGGCTCATCCTGAGCTTGTTCACTGATCGCTTCTTCCGCGACAAGGCTGAGATGCACAGCTGGTCACTGCAGGATGAAGATGACATGCGACACGCCTGGTATAACATATTGCGTTTGGTCTTTCTTCAGCCAACCGAGGAAAAGCTCGAGCTGGCTGACATAAATTCTTTCAGAGAGCGGCTTTGTTCTCTGCAAGAAGTTGAAATTGGTCCTTATGCTGGTTGCCGTTTTTGCGAGACACGCTGCCAATTTGGCCACGAGGTTGCAGTGCAGATGGATGACAACTTGCGATGCGATTTCCATAGTGCAATCAATGGGTCCGAGGAGCCGGCCAGTTACTCTGCTGCGTGGTTTGTCCGGCTGAAAAGTGAGTCGTGGGTCGGCGATTTCAACATAGGTCTTGCCTACTGCCTTGCCGTTCATAATCTCGAAACGAACGCAGTTAGTCGCGATACCAGTTCGGTCATCCTCTACAAAGTTCGTGAGGCGCTGGTCAAACTCAGCGAGGAGCCCTGCGATATCGAAGAAGGCGAATAGTCGGGCGAGCCAAGGGACGAGGCCAAAGCTGTAAGTACCTTGTCTAAGTCGCTTGTCTAAGTCGCAATTCATATGGGCACTAATTCCTAATTTCGGACGACCAGCAGTTAAACGTTAGTGGCACTGACATTTGGGAGTTGGAAGGTTATGAATTTCAAGCGAGGCTTTCAATTGACTCTTTCGCTATCGCTGTTGTTAGGATGCACTTATAGCGGCCCTAATGCACATGCTGAACAGTATCGTCAGTCTGACGTACAAGCCGCTATCAAGGAACTCTCTAGTGAAGATCAGTGGCAGCGCAAGAGTGCTGGTTTCCATTTAAGTGAGATGGGGCCTATTGCTAAAGATGCCGTGCCCGCCCTTACTCAGGTTTTGCTCACCGATAGTTTTGCTGGTGCCAAAGGCGAAGCCTCCAACGCCCTTGGACATATCGGTCCTGATGCTGCGCCTGCCATCCCTGCTTTGATTGCCTTTCTGCGCAGCACTGACGGGGGTTACGAGAGAACCTATGCGGCTTCAGCCTTGGGTGGCATCGCTAGGCAGCCAGAGCTGTGCGTACCAGCTTTAATCGAAGCAGTGCAGAATGATACAGAGCCTGTTGTTCGTCAACTTGCCGCTCGTGCTCTTGGCGATTTCACTGTCGAGGCCAAAGCGGCTGTGCCAGCTTTAATTGAATCAATAAAGAGCGGCGACAAGAGTATGCGCGAAGCTGCAGCCGATGGCCTTGAGCATATTCCCTGTGCGCCGAAAGATGTGCCTGACCTTACGGTACTTCTTGGCGATGAGATTGATTCTGCCCGTATTGCCGCAGCTAAGTCGATTGCTGGTGCGGGTTCTGAGGCAGTCGCTGCTGTGCCGAAGTTGATAGAACTGCTTTCTGATAAAAATTACAAAGTTAGAGCCGCTGCTGCTTTGGCATTAGGGAGTGTCGGCGCTGAGGCAAAACAAGCTCTGCCGGCACTGAAGTTAGCACTTAAAGACCGAGAAACGCAAGATTTTGCCAAGGCCGCGATTGCCAGAATCAAGCAATAATAGGCGCGGTTACGTTTCTGCTAGGGGCGCATACTCTTCTTCACTGAGGCCAAAAGTCCAGGCCACGGCTTGGCGAGCTCGCATCATATTTGGTGGCACACGTAAAAAGTATTCTTTAATAGTTCCATCAGGTTCGGGGGTGGAATTCTGCACGCGCACTACGAGAATAGGCTCATCGCTAGCCAGGTTCATGCGATAGAGAATGCCGCAGTGATCCTGGTGGATTTTTATCACCCGCCCTTCACGTAGATAATTATCCAAGCCGTAGCGCTCAATTAAAACGCGACGCACTTCAGCGTTGGGTTCAGACTCAATTAGATCGAATGTTAGGGGCTCGGGCAAGAGCACAACATAGGCTGGCACCAGTACTCCGTGCCAGGCGTAAATGCCCCAGCCATCGCGAAACTTCATGGCCATTGCTGTTTCATTGTGCAGGCGGCTGCGGTTGTCGCGGTGCAGCTCAATAGGCCTGTCTGTCAATATGCAAATGTTTTCAAAGGGCCACCACCAGCCGCCTGTGCGCGCTAATTTTGTCAGGCCATTGAGGGGCTCTGTGCCCTCTACTCCAATTTGACTGACAAAATCATAGTAGGCCAGCCATCCACTATCGTGTTGACCAAAGCCGCCGTCCCACTTTTGTAGCCCAGCAAGCACGCCGCTCATCGACGGTACCATCTGCCTCAGGGGCTCGGCCACATAGCTCCATACTTGTTGATGCAGTGGCTTTACTAATTCGTGATAGACCTGGTCGGCAACTTCTGCTGAAAGTTTGTTGTCTACAACTGCTTTTACTTTGTCTTCAGCTGTAGCGCGAATCTGCTTGTAGACGGCCGCTCCGGCCATCTTGCGCAAGTATTTCCAAACATAAATGCCGAGATTTTCAGCAAACAAATCTTTGACTTGTTTCTCGATAGCGACCCCGTGTTTGTCAATAATTTTTTGCGTAGCGTTCTGGCGAATATTTCGCCTGACGGCTTGCCAGGTCTCGGCTCCAACCATCTCGCCGACGGCTTTCAAGCCTTGTTGCCAGACTTTGTCCCAAACATCAACTTGGCCTGTGTTAAGTTGGGCTGGCCAATCAACATCGCTGTAAAAGAGCTTCATGGCGGTGTTGCCGGCCCAAGGCGATTGCAACCAAATGAACAAACGCGGTGGCTCTAGCCCTGCGGCTTTGTAAGCTTCAATTGCCGCTGCTTCAGCTTCGGCGCGGTCGGTGGGTTGGGTGGAGAAGCCGTATTCTTTCCATTTAGTGAGAGCGTCTTCGAGCAGATGCTGGTCGGCCGGCGGCAGCCACAGTATCTTTGAGTTATCGGGCGCGCTGTCAGTCGATGACATCTCGCGGTGGAGCCTCCGGCACATATTCTCTTTGCTGCACGACGCGGTAGACGCCTTCAGGCAGCTGGATGGTTCCGTGCTCTTCGTGCACTAAGTTGCAACCGCCCGCCTTGGTGACGACATAACGCTCACCTTTGGCAGTGAAGAACGAAGCTGTATCGGTGCTAATGGCGTGGGCATGGCCCGTGACTTCGCCATACTGAAGAATTATTCGCTTTTCGCACTCTACTTCGCGGGCCTCGGCTGGTAGCTTGTCGATTTTTTGTACAAGCACATCGCCTTGTCTGTAGGTTTGAAATTTGACGGCGGGGCGGTCCGCTCTTCCTGTTTTTAGCAGCATATGAGTTCTCGCTTTTGACTAGTTATTATGTGCCCAGCTGCCCAGGTGCTGAAACTGACTAGAGTTGGGTCATTACAGTTGGACACATTTGCCGGATTCGCCAAAGCGGCAGTTCAAGCTCGTGCTGCCAATTAGTGCAGAATTGCCCTGATTCCATAGCGTAAAGCATGATTGACTGTACTTCTCGCCACCCTGCTGCCGGTGCGCTTGGCCTGGGTTTGTATGGGGTGAGCCTTTGGGGTATTGCCGATCATAGGCGCACTGCCTAAGTCTGAGCCCTCAGCTATTTTGCCGCTAGCATCGAGAAATTGCTCGTGCTTGTCGTAAATGGGCTTGCCGTAGTCAGCATAAGTGGCGACGTCAAAGCGCTCGTAAGGCTCGAAAGGATGAGCGGCTAAGCGCTGATGCATAACAATATCTACTGTTTTGACGTTCTTTGGCGGAGTTTTTAGGGTGCTTGGGTCAATGGCCCGGGCGCTGTAGAAGAAGTCTGAGTTGGGTCGGTTTTTCAGTTCGTACTGTAAGTCAAAACCTTGCAGATGGCTGCGATTTTTCATGCCCTGGTCATGGCTGGCAATATGATCGAGCTGCAGTTGGCTGAACTGCATTTTCTTTTCTTCCAGCGAAAGGTTACTATCTTGCCAAACTTTACCTAGCTGCTTGGCCAAGGTTAGCTCTTTGGCTAAGTCTTCGGCCTTCCAGTAGCCTGGTAGGCAGGTCATAATTGTGCCGTCCGCAGCCAAGACAAATATCTGCAAATTATGGGGCCCGGCGCCGTTAGTAGTATCTACAGCATTCTCGTCAGGTTTGTGTTTGCCAGAGGCCCCGGCATATTTTTTGTTTTCGATATTGGTATAGCCAACGACAAAGTCGTTCTTGAGCATTGAAAAAACTGGTTCGGAAGAGAGCGACACGGCCCTCAAGCTATTGCCGGCACTTCAGGTACTGCCGTCTATCTTGCCTAGCATATGCACCCAGACAATCAGTTTACCCTCGCGCCCAGCTTCATCTTCAGCCTTGCTTAGCGATTTGTACCAGGTCATCTCTGAGGTGAGCTTGTGCACATTGGCTGAGCATACTTCCCCGTTTAGAACGGTCTTGGCGCACAGGCTGGCGCTGTCTGATCCTACATTGAATGATTGCAGCACCAGGGCTGCTATTGCCAAAGTGGAACTAAATACAAATCTTTTAGTCTTGGTCATTGTGATAGGTCTCTGCCGTTTAGTGTTGCTCATTCTTCTTGAATTGCTCATTTTTCTAACATTCGTCATTCGAGTAGCATAGCAAGCCTTTGCCTCTCATGCTTATAGCAGCATATATCTACCATTGCTGATTGCAAAGTGAATTATGTATGAATAAAGGAATCCGGTTAGTTTAATGGGTAAGTATAAAGAGATACGCTGGCAACCTAACATCATTCTTTTTCGCGCTGCCGAATTTGCGAGTGCTAAAAGATCCGTCCGAAGCTTTGAAAGACGGTATGTCTGAAGGTCTGAAGAAATGCGTGTACTACTCGTAGAAGATAGTTTGGTGCAAGCCGAAGTTGCTCGAAGTAAGTTGGAGCTTCGCGGAGTCTCTGTGGTGACCACCGCAACTTTGGCTGACGCTTTGATTGTCTTGCAAGAACCCGGCATCGACGTCATTCTGCTCGACCTTTCTCTGCCAGACAGCTCGGGCGTCGATACTTTTTACCGTATCCGTGCTGCGGCACCTGATATTCCAACCGTTGTCTTGACCGGCATTGACGATCAAGACGTGGCCATGATGGCTCTCAAAAAGGGGGCCCAAGATTATTTGGTTAAGGGTCAGGCGAGCGATGATTCTGTTTATCGCTGCTTGGGTTATGCCATCGAGCGCAACAATGTAGAGTTGGCTCTAATTCGCAGTGAAAAGCGCCTGCGCATCATTGTTGAAAATACCTATGACGCTTTTATCTCGATGGATTCTCACTGGCGCATCACCGATTGGAATGCTCAGGCAGAAACTACTTTTGGCTGGAAGCGCAATGAGGCCCTTGGGCGGCCGCTTTCAATGATTATTCCCCAGCATCTGCGCCGTCAGTACACGCGTGAAGTCTCTACTTTCTTCAAGACCGATGAAGAAGACGAGTTCTCGCGTATGACTAGTGAGCTTATGTGTCTGCACAAAGATGGACATGAATTTCCCATTGAGATGGGAATTTTTCGAGTCAAAGTCGACAACGGCTGTATGTATTGTGCCTTTGGTCGCGATATTACTGAGCGCAGACAGCTTAACGAAGAGCTAGAGCGCCGAGTTCAGGTGCGCACCACTGAGTTGACCCGCTCTAACGAAGAGTTGAAACAGTTTGCAAAAATCGCCTCTCATGATTTGCAAGAGCCACTGCGGGCAGTGCAGGGCTTTGTTAATCTATTGGTTGACAGTACTAAGGGGCAGCTAAACAAAGATTGCGAAGAGTTCATTGAGTATATTCTCGACGGCACCCAGCGCATGCAGCAGTTGATTCAATCGGTTTTGGCTCATTCAAGTATCACCAACCAGCAGTATGATCCTCATTCGGCGCCGTCCACCGATGTCGATGGTGTAATCGAAGAAGTATTGGCAAACCTTGATGCTTCAATAAAAGAAAACAACGCCACCCTTGAAGTCGACAATTTGCCTGAAGTGGCTGTGGACCGCTCGCAGCTGATTCAGCTATTCCAAAATCTAATCAGCAACGCCATTAAGTATCGCGGTGATGTTGACCCGCAAATTTTTATTACAGCAGAGAGAACAGTCGACGAATGGCTATTCTCTGTGCGTGACAACGGTATCGGCATCGATAGCAAGTATGCCGACCGCATTTTTGATATGTTTGCCCGCCTGCATGGTAAGACGAAATACAAGGGCACAGGCATGGGCCTGGCAATTTGTAAGAAAATCGTCGCATTGCATGGCGGCAGAATATGGGTGGAGTCAGAATTAGGACAGGGATGTATTTTCTTGTTCACTCTACCAGCAGCAAGAAGACCCCCGAGGAGAGCAGCCATGGACAACAATATTGATATTTTATTGGTGGAGGACACCCCATCAGATGTAAGGCTGACGCAGGAAGCATTGAAGCGTTCTGATTTGAAGTATGCATTGACAGTGGTGAACGATGGCGTTGAGGCCATGGAATATTTGAACACGGCCAAGAGTTCGCAGACTCAGAGACTGCCTGATTTGATTTTGCTCGACTTGAATATGCCACGTAAAAATGGTCATGAAGTTCTAGAAGAAATTAAGAGTGACGGGCATTTGAGGGGCATTCCTGTAGTGCTTTTGACTGTCTCTCAGCGTGATGAAGATGTGATGGAAGCGCTTAAAACCAAGATGAACTATTATCTGGCTAAGCCAATCACTTCAGCTAAACTTTCGGTGCTAGTGCGTGCCATTTGCGAATTGCAAGCAGAGCACGCTGGCGGAGAACGTCACCCAGCTCAAGAAGAAACCCATGTGCGTCTGGTACTGGCGGGTAACCCTCATACATCGGTTTCGATTTTGACTAAGTTGGCCTCTGACGAAAGTGCTCGGGTGAGAGCCCGGGTGGCCGAAAATCCAGAGACGCCAGAGCATTTGTTGATAAAGTTAGCCGAAGATACCGATGCTGACGTGCGCCAAGGCGTTTCTGAAAATCCTAAATTGCCAGTAACGTTGCTTGAGAAATTGGCGAAAGACGATAACGAAGATGTGCGCTTGGCCATTGCCGGCAATCATAAGGTACCGAATGCCATTCTCGGCAGTTTGTCTGAAGATTCAAACACCTTCGTTGCCGCTGCCGCCAGCAAGACCTTGAGCGAATTAGCTAGTGGGGCGAGATCCTAAATGACTAGTATGGTAAGTGACTAATATCTTTTCAAGATGACAAAAATGATGGGATTAGGCGCTAATATATAGCCGGTTCCGGCAGAGCCATAGGCGAAAATACATGAGGTCCGCAACCTCACGCACTGCGAAACGCGGCATAGCGGACACTTATCTGAATTCATCGTACCTTTCATAGGCTCTGCTGCGGAACCACCGTTATGTATGACTTTTTGAGGACGTGATATGGGCGCAGTGATTGTCATCAAGGATACCCACCGCGGCCTCTGGTATGAAGATGGTGTCCTAACGCGAGTGCTAGAAGCTGGTCGCTATGTGGTTCCAGCTGCTATAAATTTGGGTTTTTGGTGTCGTAAAGAAGTGACTGTGCAGCTAGTTGATATTCGCGAGCGCGAGCTGACAATCAAGGGGCAAGAGATTCTTACCTCTGACAAAGTTGCCATTCGCGTCAGTATCATTGTGCAGTTTAAGGTTATTGATCCCAAAGCTGCTATCCACGTTGTCGAAAAATATGATGAGCGTTTGTATAGTGACGTTCAGCTCGCGGCTAGAAGGTCGTTAGCTTCGATGTCGCTAGAGGAAATTCTCACCAATCGCAATCGACTTAGTGAAGACATTCTGCACGATGTCAAAGAAGCTGCTATTTCGTATGGCGTGGCTATTCTTAGGGCCGACGTCAAAGATTTGATTTTCCCCGGCAATCTGCAAGAAATTATGAATAAGGTTCTTGCTGCCGAAAGAATGAGTCAAGCTCAGCTCGTTGAAGCGCGCACTAAAGCAGATACTCAAATAATTGAGGCCCGCGCTAAATCAGAAACACAAAAGCTGCAAGTTCAGGCCCAGGCCGAAGCACAGAAGCTAATGGCTCAAGCCGAGTCAGAAGTAACTAAAATCAAGACCGAGTCAGAGATAGCCTCTTTGCGTCAGCAAGAACAAGCTGCTCAGGCCTACACAACTCATCCGGCATTGCTGCGCTTGCGTGAATTAGAGACCATGTCAGACCTTGGTAGAAATGCTAACGCCCACATCTATCTTGGTCTGCAAAAGCACGTCAATTTAGAGTTGGCTACTGGCACTAACGATTAGGAAGTGCACTAAATATGGTGCAAAGCTATTGCAGGGCCAAGTTCGAGGTTTAGTTGGTGAGCGGCGACAATAAGAAGTTTTTGGTAGTAAATGCCTTTGCCCATGGACCTTTCGGTGGTAATCCGGCGGCTGTATTTACTGATGCCGCTGGGCTTGACTGCGACACAATGCAGGGGCTGGCTCGGCAACTGAACTTGGTAGAGACTGTGTTTGTCTTGCCAGCGGAAGGTGAGGCTGATTTTCGCTTGCGTTATTTCACTCCTCATGGCGAAATCCCAGTGGCTGGGCATCCTACCATTGCTGCTTGGCTCGCACTAATTCATAAGCAAATTATCGACCCTCAGAAGAAAACTAACTTTCTTCAAGTTAACCAGGCCGGAATTCAAGAAATAAAAATCGACAATAGTGACTCTGCAAAACCGCTGGTGACCATGAAGCAACCGTTGGCCAAGTATTTGGATAGCCCTAGCAGTCGGGCTGAGGTGGCAGCTGTATTTTGCATAGACGAGAATGATATTGATGCTGATTTACCGCTGCAAGCTATTGATACAGGCCTTGGCCATCTGATCGTGCCGCTGCGATCGTTAGAGGCTCTCTTTCGCGTAAAGCGACAAATCGAGCCGCTCAGGGCACTCTGTAAACGTCTCAATGTTAGGGAGGCTCAGCTTTTCTGTTTTGAGACATTGAACAAGTCGAGTGATTTGCACACGCGCAATATTTGCCCGCGAGAAGGTATCGAGGATCCGGCTTGTGGTGTCGGTAGTGGTGCCCTTGCTGCTTATCTAAGTAAGTTTTGCTGGCCAGACAAACGAGAAATCACTCTAGAAATGGAACAAGGTTTTATTGTTGAAATGCCATCTATAGTTCATACTCTGAGCGAACAAACCACTGTTTTCGTTGGCGGCTCTGGTGTTGTTATGGTAGACGGAATGTTTCTCATTTAATTAGTGCCATGATTTTGCTGTCAATTTGGTTTATGCACTAGAACCCGAAAGACTTAGGTGGCTGAAGATCGTTGTCGACGGTTTCTAGTTCTTTTCGCGCACGTTTAGCCTCACTGGTATTGCCTGAGAGTTCGTATATCTTGACCAACGCAGCATGAAATTGCCGTGCCTCTGGCTGGCCCTTTAATCCAATTTTGCAATCAGCAATGGCCTTCTCGTATTGTTTGGTTTCGGTGTACGCTTCCGTCCGGCTGAGTAGATCTTCATAGTACGAGAGATTTTTTACTGGACTTTTGTTGATTGAGTAAGTGAGGTCCGCTATTGCTTTCGGCCAGTGTTTAGCCCGGATGGCGACGCTAGCCCGTTGTGTGTGTGCCATCATGTCATTGGGGTTGGAATCAATTAGTTTATCTAGCTCTTTCTCTGCTAAGTCCAGTTTGCCATGCTTCATAAAAATTTTGGCCCGGGTATAGAAATAATCGGGTTGAGGGTTGCGGCTAACTGCACAATTAACCGAAGCGAGGGCCTCGTCGAAGCGATTGAGGCTGTTAAGTATTTCGGCTTTGAGTTTGTGAGGATAGCCAGGCTTGTTGTCTAGCTGCAATGACTTATTTATGCAGGGCAGCGCTTTTTCGCTTTCTTGATTACCTTGTAGAAACCCTGCCTTTATCTGCCAGAAATGAGCATTATTGGGCTCTATCGCTAAGGCCTCGTCTATATGTTTGATAGCCAAGTCTTTGCTTTTTAAGTCTTTAAATTCTGTCGTGGCTTTGTTGCATAATTCCTCTGCTCTTGGGTTGGCCCAAGCATACTTGCTTGGCTCAAGCAGTGCTGTACTGACTGAGATCGCTAAGAGGAAAAATTTCAACCTTAAGCTTGTGCAGTGCATTGATTTTTCGGCCGCCAAGCAACGTGTTTGTGATATACCACCTAAAAGGCCTCTTCAATTGCTTTGGGAACCTCGGGCGTGGCATCACCTGTTGGACCTCGTAGTTCGCTATTGCACCTTATACTTCGCTATTGCACCTTGCCCCGGCCGAGGATGGGCCAGATTTCTTCGATGACGCCATTGCGAATGCCATAGTAAGTGTCAAAGAGATTGACAGTGGTGTCGATATGGCTTGGTATCATTTCTACTCTAGCGCCAATGGCCAGAGTTGTATTGTCAGCGCTACAGGTTAGGATGCCGTGTTCATCACCGCCTGGGCGGTAACTGGTCGTTGCATCGTTTTTGAGTTCAGCGTTGCCCATATCATTAGAGAGCGATTTGAGCCCAGCATCGATTATGGCGCGCTCAGGTATCGGCCGACTGATGACCGTAGAGATAACAGACAGCGCGTTGGCGTAGAGCGGACCGATAGCGTTGCGATAGGCTACATCCATAAAAACAAAACTGCCCGGTTGCACTTCTGTGACGTCATCAAATTGGGCGCATATTTCGCAGGTGCCAGTACCGCCAGTGGTGACTATCTCTAAAGGCATTCCCGATGTTCTAATTAGCTTGACTGTGTCGCAAAGTTTGTTCATGGCCTCACGGCAGAGCCGCTGTCGCTCGTCGCTTGCAAGATGCTGTAGGTGCCCTTCGTAGCCTTGTACGCCAACCAAAGTCAGATTTCCAAGACCGGCAATATATCGAGCCAGATTTGTGGCCTCTTCTCCTGGTGCCACACCAGCTCTATTCTGACCCACATTCAGTTCTATCAGTACCTGCAGCTTTATTGGCTCTGCCATTTCGCTGATTGCCGAATTCAGTGCCTGGGCTCCCTCTGCGCTATCCACTACTACTTTTACATTGGGATATTGGCTCGCTAAATTTAGCAATCGCCCTATTTTTACCTTTCCCACTACTTCGCTTGTGATGAGCAAATCACTTATGCCGGCTTGCGCCATCACTTCGGCCTCGCTGACTTTGGCAACACAGCAGCCGGTCGCTCCGGCATCAAGTAGTTTTTGTGCTAGGTGTGGTGATTTGACAGTTTTGAGATGGGGCCGCACCCGTTTGCCGCTGCTGGCTAAGCGCGCCATTAGCCGGGCAATATTCTCTTCCATGGCTGTCAAATCGATGACAATTGAGGGAGTGTCTAGGGCGTCTACGGTGTCGCCAATTTTAGGGGCGTCAATTGTAGGCATGTACGCTGTTACCATATTGATTGGGTTGCGACTAAGAATTTATGACCCAAAATTTTTGGCTGACTGATAGTCTACATCCATGTCGCTAAGAGCCTTGCGCTCGCTGGCAGCCCCAGCGCTATTTCCATTCATAGTATAGACCTTGAGCAAGGCCACGTGAAATTGCGGCATCTCCGGTTGACCTTCTATTCCGGCTTTGCAATCAGCAATGGCCTTTGCGTATTGCTTTGTTGCTGTATAGGCCGCAGCTCTAGCTAGCAAGTCTTCGTAGTATGAGTAATTCTTTTTTTTCGCTTTTGCCATCGCGAAAGTTAAATCATCAATGGCTTTTTGCCAGTGCTTGATTTGGGCTGCCACTTTTGCTCGTCCTGACCGGGCAATTAAGTTATTAGGCTCAGCTTTAATTACTATATCGAGTTCTTTTTCGGCCAAATCGAATTTTCGTTGATTTTTAAAAATGAATGCGCGCACGCTGTGAAGATTAGGGTGGTCCGTTAATTTTAGTGCTTGGTCGATAGCAGCAAGCGCTTGATCCGTACGACCTAAGCGGACGAGAATGTCTGCTTTTATTGCATAGGCTTCAGCCGAGTGAGGATATAACTCTAGTGATTTTGTAATGCAAGGCAATGCTTTTTCGCTTTCTTCAAGGCCTTGAAGAATCTGAGCCTTAACTCGCCAGTACACTGGGTTTTTCGGGTCAATCGATAAGGCTTGGTCAATGTGTTTCAAGGCTGCGTCTTTAGTATCTAGCAGCATGGTTTCCTTTAGCGCCTGCTGGAGCAGCGCCTCAGAACGAGGGTTTGCCCAGGCTCCATTGTTTGCTGAAAAAACTGCTGTGGCAGTGATTACCAAGGCCAAGGTTTCAAGCTTTTCTCTTTTGTTATGCAATCTCATTTCTATCACCCGGAACTTTGGCTTTGTGATATACCAAATAATAGGGTGTTTTAGTAGCGTTGGGAATCTTTGGCTGCGCATGAAAAGTGAATCGATTGATAAACTGGAGCAATTTCTCAAGCTTCAAGAGAATCTGCACGGCCCCGACAGTCGTCAGGTCGCCAAAGTTCTAATTAGGCTCGCCATAGTCTTTATGGAAGATGGTCGCCTGCATGATGCTGAGGCGAATTTGCTTCGAGCCCTCAGTATTGAGCAGGCCTGCCCAGCGCCAGATCAAAAATTAATTGTTGAAGTCGGTAAGCAGATTGATCGTATTCATCAGAAGTTAGGTGCTCCTCTAGAAGATGATTTGGAGAGTCTTAAGGTCAGTACTGATCGCATACCAGCACTGACGCCAATGTTCGAACCAACTCAGTCGTTTCCCCAGAGCGGAGGAGTACTTACCAGTGCAGCTGCTCCGGATGCAGGCTCAAATTTGGGTACGAAGTCAACTGATAACGCCGAGGCGGCGGTTCACGCGCACACTAAGACTGAGCCGATTGATAAGGCAATTGTGGCAGCCCAGCAGCAGATTCGCCAAATTAAGCAGACTGGTGGCAGTGATAGCGTAGCTGTGGCCGATGCCTTGACTAAGTTAGCCGATCTTTATTGTCGCAAAGAACAATTGAGCGAAATGGAGCCGCTTTTAGTTGAGGCTTTGCGCATTAGAGAAAGTATTTGTGGCAGTGCCCATTTGAGTGTATCCACCGACTTGAAGAATCTTGGTCGCCTGTATTACTTCAAACAGCGCTATGACCTGGCTGAGCCTTATTTGAAGCGCGCTCTCTCTATTCGTGAGGCAACTTTAGGGCAGTATCACTCTTACGTGGCTGATGTGGCCGAGTGGCTGGCCAAAGTTTATAGAAAAACGGCGCGAGCGGAGGAAGCTAAAGCGATGGACGCTTTGGTGCTAGAAAGCCGCACAAATTATGGTTCTGATTGGGAAAAATTCAGAGTAGGTGGTGTCAGGGCTTTAGCTTTAGGCAATGTGTTGGAAGCTCAGGCAATGTGGTTAGGCGCCCTTGATGAAAGTAGCGATTTTAGATTTGATGATCCGCGCTTGAGCACCACTTTAGAGGGCTTGGCCGAAGTTTATTGGCGCCGCGGCAAATTTGATAAAGCAGAACCGCTCTGCAAGCAGATTTTGCAGATTTCAGAGACACTGCTGGGGCAAGAGCACACTGATGTTGCACTTGCTGCTAATAACCTCGCTCTTCTATGTGACCGCCAAGGTAAGTATTCTGAAGCGGCAATGTTGTATCAACAAGCGCTAGCTATCAGTGAAAAAATTCTTGGCCGCAACCACCCTGATGTAATCGGCATTCGCGAGTGTCACGCCAAAGCTCGGCAGATGGCGCAGAAGCAAATTGAGATGAAGTTGGAGCGGGCTTAGGATTACTTCCCAGCAGCAGCCATTTGTTTGAAGGCTTCAGCAGCTCTTTTCGGCATATCTGCTTCAGCAACGTCTTCAACGTGTTGAGCCAGTGACCACATATGGCCAAAAGGATCTGACAGTTGGCCGTAGCGATCGCCCCAGAACATGTTCATCAGAGGCATCTTGACAGTGCAACCAGCTTTCATCGCTTTGGTGAAAGCAGCATCAACGTCTTCGCAATAGATCATCAATGAACCTGTCACTTTGCCGGCTGTTTCTGGGCTGACGCAGCCGCGCTCTGCGCATTCTTCGCCCATCATAATGACTGAATCGCCGATTTTAATTTCAGCATGCATTACTTTTTTGCCGTCAGGCATGTGGAGAACCATAATTTGTTCTGCACCAAAAGCAGTCTTATAGAACTCGATTGCTTTAGTAGCATCGCTGACAATCATGTATGGGGTTACCGTGTGCATACCAGTTGGGATGGCCTTGACTTTGTTTGTCATTTCTTCTCCTGAATCGTTGCTTTCTAACGCTGAGTTGTTTTTTAAGCCTATATTACAAACCTGTAGCCGCATGGCTAAGTTCGCAATTTGGGCTCGTAAGCATATCTCTCGAATGTCTAAAATTCAACAGAAATAAGCACAGCAAAAAACTATTAACCTAGTTCAAAAGTTGTCACGCCATAAATTTGGCTGTAATCAAGTGCTGGGGCTGCTCCCAAATACATGCGAGCGCAGCCAAAACTCTCGCTGAGCTTATGTTTTGCGGCTAAGGCCATAGCCTCATTATTAATCTCTGGCACGTCAAGGTAGACCACTTGACCGGCGACTTTGGCCGTTAGTGCCAGGTAGAGCTGGTCTGCAATTTCTGCCCTAGCAGCAAAGAGTGGCCCGATTTTAAAACCATTTTGGCAAGGGCGAATTGTTCCGTATCCTAAAATTTCGGTTGCAGTTTTGTAGACAAGGCTATGGCTATCTTTCATGTGCAGCCAGGCGCTAAGAAAGCGCTGGCGCTTGCAGCCGAACCAGCGTGCGTCTGCGTCCATTAATGATTCGATGTCATCGGCTGCGAACGGTGATATGGTCGCGCCATCCTCGGTGTTCTCGAACTTACTCTCTGCGACACCTTCCATGCGTAGATTGCGGTGACTAAATACAAATCCAGTTTTAGCGTAAGATTGTTGCATAGCAAAAACGCCATCGATACCAATGGCGGTGTCGGGTTTTAGGCGCGCTTTGAGCGTGTCGCGCATGGTGAGCCAGAGTTGGCCGCCCATACCTTTGCCCCGGTGTTCTGGTTTGACTATGAAAAATCCCATAAAGCCAAATTGGTCATCATAGCTAATTGCTGATCCCGAGCCGATCATCTCGCCGTTGTGCTCTAAAGCAAAAAAGCCATCAGGGTCAGTTTGCCAGAAAACATCGGCGTCAAAATGACCTGGATTCCACCCTTCTGCCGCCGCCCAGCTAACGGCGGTGTCAAGTTCTAAGCGGGTCATTTGGCGAATTTTGTAGTTAGTGATTTGTGGCAACGGCATTTCCTTTCAGCTGCTCGCTATTGCTTGTTGCGAAAGGGGGCGATATCAAAGACTTCGTTGCTGACCGATTTTACTTTAATATCGTCTTCAGCAGCTTTCTTCAGCTGTCCGCCTTTGCGATAGGCCTCTGCACGCTTTTTATACAATTTTGTGTCAATATTTGGCATGCGCGCGATTGCTAAGGTGTAGTCAGCTGCAGCAGCATTGAAGTTTTTTAAGAGCATGTACGAGTCGCCGCGCATCTCGTTAACCTTACTCATTTTGGGGTTGCTTTTTAGGCAGTACGAGAAGTGCTCTACTGCTTCCTTGCCTTTGCCGAGCTTTAGATAGAGGGTGCCGATGATGCGGGCGCTATTGGTGTCATAACGCTCTGGGTGGCCCTTGAGATAACCGAGAGCATCAGCGAGCGCTAAGTCTGGCTTGAGCATCGATTCATAGCAGTGGCAGCGCTGCAGCATCCAAAAAGAACTTTTGTCTGGTGCCAGCTGAATTACTTTGGTGTAGTCTGCGGCCGCAGCTTCATCGTCCATTATCATTTGGCTAAGTTTGGCGTGAAGTATAAGGGGCTCGATTTGCTTGGGGGCTAGCTTTATTGATTTTTCCAAATCTTCTATACCCTCTTCGTAGCGCACTAGAGCTTCGAGAGCCAAGGCGCGACGATAGTAAATCTTCCAATTAGATTGACCGGCTTTGATTTGTTTAGTGGTTTCGTTTACTTCTTGCGTGGCTCTCTCTTTGAGCTTATTTTCAGCAATTGTTTGAGAGTTTGCTTGAGCAATTAGTTGTGGCCTATTTTCGCTGCTGTTTAACTTGCTGGCGAAAACGTTGTCTAGGCTGATACTTATGGCGCAGACCAGTAATAGTGCCCGGAGTAAGGCCCGAAGACTAAATTTGAGGCAGTTTCCCCGGTGAGTTTTTTTCATGGCGTCCTTGCGCTAGAAGCCCTCTTCATCTTCGCATATGACCGTTGGTCTAATCGATTTTACCAGCTGTCGGTCTGTAAATATGCGTGTGCTTTCGCGCTTAGCTTGATCGATTGCGACAGTGTTGGTCGGGTCAAAGTCTTTGTTGAATTGCGCAATCTTTTCCCAGATTACTCCTTTGAACTGAGTGTCATGGTAGGTCGGTTCAGCTAGGGCTAAGGCCGTGCTCAAGTTTGACATTACTCGCTGCTTAAGAATGTCATTGGCTGAGGTGTCAGTGTTTTTGCGCAATTTCTCGTTTGCTTTGAGTTTGAGTTCGTAGAAGCAGGCAAGGGAATAGTGCAAGCGGGGCAAGATTTCGTTGCGAATTGATGGGGCAAGTCCTGCCACTGATATTGAGGACTGTTGATCGTTCTGGCTGCTCATCATTTTAACGAGGTTATCAGTTAGTGTAATTGCTTTGTCGACTTGCCCAGACTTGGCCATGGCCATAGCTAAATTGGCTCGCAATATGAAATGGTCAAGTAAAAGGGAGGTGTTTCCTTTTGATTGTTGAGCGAAATTGTTATCAGCTCTCTCGTAAGCTGCGGCCGCCTCTGCGTATCGACCGTCGGCCAGCAAGGCCGAGCCGAGTGCTGCGTATATCTTTGTCGTTATATGGGCTGGTAATGCAGCTCTAGATTTGGCTTTTTCAGTTGCTTCTTTTGACAGTTCTGTCAGTTGAGCCAGGGCTTCGGTCTTGAACTTCTTTGCCTCGGCTGCACTTCCTGTGCCACCTTGACGGAAGGTCGTTGTGGCATTGTTCAGCGCACTATGTATCTCTGCCACTGCACCATTGTGGGGGCCAGCAATACAGTAGGCGAGTTTCAAGTTGAGGAGAGCACTGTCAACCTTGTGCGCTGAAGAGCTGCTGAGTATCGGGCCCGCTTGGCGGTAGCACTCCTCTGCCTGGGCAAGCAGCCCCATGTCCATAAAGCAATCTCCGCGCCAGTTATTGACTTTGCCCCGTTCGATTGTATTTAGGCTGTGGTGCTCAAGCGCTTGGTCATAGAGGTTCAGGGCACGATTGACGTCACCGCTTTGCTGGAGCTGGCGGGCGGCGAAGATGATTTCACCAACGGGAACTGAATTTAGTGGCTTGGTTTCTAGGGCTGATACTGCCTGATCGAGAAATCGCACACGGTTCTCATACGATGGTGCTATTGCTGGCATCGCGCTCCACAAGAATTCATCCTTGGTGTTGGCTGTAATAATGCTAATTCCGTTTCTCTTAGTCTCGTAAAGGTCTATTGTCATTGGCGGGAAGACCCGGCCATCGTGAGGCAGTGTTATTTGTGTGTGCTTGTCTTCTTTTTTGTTGCTAAATCGTAGATCATCAACCCTGATTAGATTTTGACCGATGCCAATCGGGTCTGAAGTCATACGCTCCAACGAGCTCATTTGACTTTGCCTAGGGGTTTGCCCGTGATTGAGAAAGTTCAACATCATAAAACTGCAAGCGGCGACCGACACTAGTCCGATCGCTGCGTATGTGGCAAGCCGCGCTGGGAGTGCCATTTTCTCTTGCGGCCTTTTCTTGCTGACTGCGTCACCGTGTGGAAAAGACAAACTGCTGCTGTTGCCGTGCAGCAAGATATCTATATCGTTCTGCATGGCTTCAGCGCTGGCGTAGCGATTGCCTGGCTCTCGGGCCATGGCTTTAGCGACAAAGCCATCGAGCAGGTTGGCCGGCAATTTGGCTGAGGAGTTTTCGCTTAGTTTTGGTGGCTTTTCTGAAATATGCATGTGTAAGACACGCAGCAGATTGTCAGCTTGGTAAGGGGGATGACCTTCTAGCAATTCATAAAAAAGACAGCCTAGTGAATAGAGATCACTGCGACAGTCGACCGGGTCGCCCAGGCATTGCTCGGGGCTCATATAGTGAGGGCTGCCAAACATGTCGCCAGTGCGGGTTAAGACGCTAGTGTCGTTGACTATATTTAGTTTGGCGATACCAAAATCTACTACTTGCACAACCGGTTTTCCGGCGCTGTCAAAGCTGATCATTATGTTGCTGGGCTTGATGTCGCGGTGCACTATTTCTTGCGAGTGGGCCTGCGCTAGAGCTGCGAGAGTTTGGCTAATGATGCTGAAAGCGTCTTGCAATGAAAACTTGTGTTTTGCCTCTAGCAGTTGAGCCAGCGACTGCCCTGCGACCAAATCCATCACAAGATATGGTTCGCCCTCGCTGTCAATGCCGTAGTCGCGCAGTCTGACAATATTAGTGTGGTCTAGTTTGCTGATGGCAACTGCTTCTTGCTTGAAGCGTTTTAAAATTGTTGGATCTTTAGTTCTTGGCTGTATCAGTAGCTTCACTGCTACTTCTTTTTCTGGAATTACTTGGTCTGGACTTTCTTTGTCTAGGGCCAGATGCTTAGCTCGATAAACAGTACTCATGCCTCCTTCACCAATGCGCTCAAGCAGCTCGTATTGCCCGGCAATGATGCGTCCGATGGCAGGATCTTGAGTTTTCTCCTTTGTTTCCTTTGCCCTTTCTTCTGCAGTCTCTTCTCGTGCGTCAGGGCTGGGTTCTGAAACCAGAGACGCTTCATCCACCACAAGTTTTGCTTGCTCGGATTTGGCCTCCTTGTGGCGGACTGGTTTCATATTAAATTGGTCCTTGGCAAGCCTGAACTATATATCTGCCCAGTTTGCCCGACAAGTAGTCAGGCTACACGTTGACGGCTTAACCTGGCCCGTCGAGGAGCCCTTGGCCTTCTCAAACGGCTTCCTCCTAAATAGTTTATCTATAGATGTTAAAGTAGTGTTTCGCAAAAGCAGCGGCTTTCTGGCAATGGAGATGACAGTGAAAATTTTTCCAAGTTTTGCTCATAGTCTTGCTCACAGCCTTGCTCTCGGCGTGGCTTTAGTGGCGATTCCTGTCGCTAGTCTTACGCTCTCGACAGCGGCCCTTGCCTCTGAGCCCCCTTATGCCAAGCTGCTAGAAAAGGGTCAGCGCAGTCTAAAGAAAAAAGACTATGAGAACGCTGTTGCCACTTTTACTAAAGTGCTCAAGGACCACCCCGGGGTTTACGAGGCTTATCTCAATCGTGCGGCGGCTCGGAGCGAGCTGAAAGACAACGAGGGCGCCCTAGCTGACTACGAACAAGCAATTAAGGCCAACCCCAATGTCGTTGAAATTTATCTGCAGCGCGGTGAGTTACTCGCTCGACTTGGTGATAAAGATGCTGCGGTGCGCGATTATGGTGAAGTCTTACGCCTTGATCCGAAGGACAGCCGGGCGCTGCTTCTACGGGCCCAGGCTCTGAAAGAGAATGGTGATTTTGCTGGAGCTAGCAAAGACTTCGATCAGTACTTGAAATTTAACTCCAGCTCTCTTCCTGTTCGACGCGAAAGAGCTGATTGCAAATTGCAGGTTAATGCATACAACGATGCTATTGCTGACTACGAGTATATTCTCAAGAAAGGTGGCAGCAAAGAGTTTGACGTGCACTATGAGTGGGGCGAGGCCCTAAAGCTTAAAGGTGATACCAAGGGCGCCACCGACCAGTTTAATCAAGCCATTACATATTATTCGAAAAATCTTGCTCGCTCGCAGAAGAAGGGCTTAGACTATGTTTATCGCGGCATGGCTTACTATCAACTTTCTCAATTGGAGAAAGCCTTAAGTGATTTGGAAAATGGCGTGCGCTTGTTGCCAGAAAATGCCATGGCTCAATCTAGGCTGGGTCATGTGCAGCTTGCTAAAGTCGATAGTGTCGCAGCCCTAGGCCACCTTGATGCTGCTCTCAAAATCAACCCCCGTTTGCAGGGCGCTTTAGTTGATCGTGCCACTATAAAGGCGGCTCAGGGCAGCTATGAAGATAGCAAGGCCGATCTCGATAAAGCCTTGCTTATTACTAGAAGTGCTGATGGTCTCTACTCTCGGGCGATGACATTGCTAGCTCTGGGAGATGTTGGCGGAGCTGCCGACGACCTGGCTGAGGCGAGTAAGCTAAACCCAGCTTTAATGGAAAGTAAGCGCAAAGAGCTAGCAGCAAAAATAGAGTCGGGAGCCGGATCTAATTCTAGCGGCGCTATTGAGCAAGCCGCTAACTATAGTCGCTTAGCTTTGTTTGATCTAGCGGTTGGTGATTATAATTCGGCTGAAAAGCTAGTAAGACAGTCAATTAAGCTTGACCAAGGCAAACGCGGTTCTGGTAATGCTAGTACTAGTAGCGGTGCCAACAGCTTGCTTCTTCTTGGTCATATCTATTTGAAGAAACATTCTTTGGTAGAAGCCGAGGCCTTATTTAGAACGGCTTTGACTAAGCTTAGTCAGTCAGGTGATGGCAATCAAAAATACGCTGTGTTTTCGCTTGAGCAATGCGCCAAGCAATTTATGCTCGGCTCAAAGCTTGAAGAGGCAGGCTCAATTTTTTCTGATACTCGCATGTTGCGTGCTGCTCATGGCTGGAGTGAACATGCCATGCCTACTGAAATATCGAAGCGTGCTGAGCAAGCTGTAGAGGCTTACAAGCAAAAGCGCAAATACGATCGCCAAGAAGATCTTGTGCGCAAGGCCGCTTCAGGCAGCTCTTCTGACGGTGGTTCTAGTAATAGTTCTAGTAGTAGTTCTAGCAGCGAAGTCGTAGACAATTCGCAAGTAGAAATTAATAGACCGATTCGCGATAAGTGGGCTCTGATCATCGGCACGGGTAGGTTTAAAGACCCTAAAATCAATCTTCGTTACGCCGCTAAGGACGCTCAAGATTTCAGTGACTTTTTGATCAAAGAGAGAAATTTTGCCCCTGACCATGTGCAGGTTCTCACCAACGAGGCTGCTACCAGGGCTAATATTCTCTCTTTGTTGGGAAGCAAATGGTTGCCCCGGGTGGCTGAAAAAGATGATTTGGTTGTGATTTATTTCTCTACTCACGGCAGCCCATCTAGCTTGGATATCGGTGGTGTCAATTACCTGGTGGCTCACGATACTGATCCGTCTGATCTATACGCCACAGGTATTGCCATGCAAGACTTAGCTCGCATTATCAAAGCGCGGGTTCATAGCGATAGAGTGATGCTCGTGCTCGATGCTTGTCATAGTGGGGTGACTGCCCCATCCAGCGGCAAAGCTATTGTTAGGCCGGGCAATGTCGATGTCGATCCTATTGTGCAAGGTACCGGACAGCTCGTCATTTCTTCGAGCAAACCAGATCAGCGCTCATGGGAATCGCAGCGTTATGAGGGCAGCGTCTTTACTCGCTATCTTATAGATGGCTTCCGTAAAAATGGCTCTATGACTAAACTTGGCGATGCCTATAGCTATATGGAAGCGGAAGTACAGCGCGAAGTATTGCGCGATCGCGGTTTGTTGCAAACGCCAGTTATGCGAAGCAAATGGCGCGGCAGTGATTTAATTCTTGGTGTCAAACCAGCGGCTCCGTCACCTGGTTTGGGGCCAATTGAGCTGCCTGATGCCGTTGACGGGCAAAGCAAAGGCGGTATCGCTGGCAGTAGTAAGACTGGCGGTGGCCAGGTAAAGGCACCGGCTCACTCAAGTTATGGACGTAGACACAAAGGAGCAAGTCATAAGTGACAGAGCAACTGAATTCGGCAAGGCGTGCATCTAAGCGTTTTTCTTGCAAGCTGTTGGCCGTGGCGGCGATGGCACTTTCATTCAATACTTTCTTGCCGGCTCAAGCCGAAGAAATTATCTGGCGAGCATTCAATGAAAGTGGTATCAAGTTCTTTGACGAACACGACTATGAGAAAGCGGAGCAGAGCCTGCTCAATGCTGTTAAAGAAGCAGAGAAGATTGCCCCCCAGAGTGAGGAGCTGAAGACCAGTTTGACTCTGTTGCGCAAGGTATATCTGGCATTAGGAAACTCATCTAAGGCTGATGCCATCGCCAGCCGGTTAGAGGCAATGGATTCGAGCGATAAGCGCTCGGAGACTGCTTCCGGCGATACTTCACAAACGGCTGGCGAGATTCCGCCGCAGCCCGAACAAGCCAAGTCCGAACAAACTAAGCCAGAGCGAGCTAAGCCAGAGCAAGCAAGTTTAGCCCAAAGTAGAGCCCAAATTAGAGAGAGTGATGAGGCCAAATCACTTTCGCGCACGGGCTCTAAGGCTGAGACGCCAGAGGCTAAACCGGAACCTAGGCAAGATACCAAAGACGCTCCATCTGAATCTGCATATGTGCCTAGCTCTAGTTCTAGTTCTAGCTCTAGTTCCAATTCTAGCGCTAGTACTCAAATAGCCTCAGTGCGCGGCATAGCCGGTGAGCTGAAGTCCGGTGGTCGAGTAAAGAAAGCCGAAGAGTTGCTGAAGATGACCGGCCATATTAGTTGGACCAAGGGCTTGGCCATATCGGCCGATGGCAACCGGGCTTTGTCTGGCAGTGACGACGACTCTGTGCGTCTTTGGGATTTGAACGCTGGCAAAGAACTGAAGCGATTTGACGGTCACGAAGACAATGTCAACTCAGTGGCTTTCTCGCCAAGCAGCAACACGGCCATTTCGGCCAGCGGTGACTCATCCGTGCGCATCTGGGATCTTGATTCAGGGGCACAGCTGAAGAAGCTCGTGGGCCACGGTAATATTGTCTTGGCCTGCACCTATTCACCTTCTGGTAACAAAGCTGCTTCTTGCGGCTACGACGGCACGATGCGCATCTGGGATGTGCTCAATGGCACTCAGTTGCAAGTGTGCCAGGGTCAGGGAACAATGCGCTGTGTCGCTTTTAGCCCTGACGGTGAACAAGTTGCTTGCGGCGGCAGCGATAAAGTCGTGACACTCTGGCGCGTGCGCGATGGTTCTGTCATTCGCCGCTTCACGGGGCACAGAGGTGACGTCACTACAGTGGGCTTCTCGGCCGATGGCAGCAAGCTTTTGACTGCCAGCCGCGACCTCACGATTAGAACCTGGGATGTTGGCAGCGGCAGTGAGCTTAAGCAATTTATTGGCCACGGTGATTGGGTCTGTAACGCCCGCTTCATTAAGTCGGATAGCAAAGTGGCCAGCGGTAGTCTAGATAAAACCTTCCGTGTTTGGGACGCCGAGCAAGGTACTGAGACCTGTTCTTTCACCTTAAACGCCTATGGCATGTTCGGCCTGGCCTTTACTCCTAGTGGCGAGAATGCCATAACAGGCAGTAATGATTATTCTTTGCGCTATTGGAAACTAATCGAATAGATGAAGATTGGATGCTTCGCTTGGGCTTTCAAGAGATATTTCGCCATTTAATGTAGTAATCTTCATCTAACCACTACGATGTTGGTTAGCATTCTGCTAGCGACAGTTTCTGGCTTGAAAAGTGCTTCTTCAAAGTGTTTTTTAGATTATTACTTCTGTACTAGATTCTGATTGAAAGGATTCCATCGCAATGTCCCGAGTTGCCATCATAGTTGGTGCTGGTCCTGCTGGTTTGACAGCTGCCTATGAGCTCTTACAACGGAGCGATGTTAAACCAATCATTATCGAAAAATGTGATGTGATTGGCGGTCTATCGCGCACAATCGAGTATAAGGGCAATCGTTTAGATATCGGCCCTCACCGCTTCTTCTCTAAATCAGATCGAGTGATGGATTGGTGGATGACCATGATGCCTGTGCAAGGTTTGCCTGGGCAAGAAGTTGAAATCAGCTATCACAATCAGAAACGCACCATACCTGTGAGCCCTGATGGTCCAGCTCCAGATGATGTAGAAAACGTTTTGATCACTCTGCAAAGACAGACTCGCATTTATTATTTGCGCAAGTTCTTCGATTATCCAATTAGCCTCAAGCTAGTTACCTTTACTAACCTCGGTATGGCTCGTACCATTCGCATTGGCCTCAGCTATATGAAAGCTATGGCCATGCCGATTAAGCCAGAGTCTAACTTAGAAGAGTTTTTCACCAACCGCTTTGGCCGCGAACTTTATCTCACTTTCTTCAAAGATTACACAGAAAAAGTTTGGGGTATTGCTTGCTCTAAAATTAGTGCCGACTGGGGCGCTCAGCGGGTTAAGGGTCTTTCAATTGTCAAAGTCGTAATGCACGCCGCTAAGAAAATGCTTGGCTCAGTCACCGACTTGCGCCAGAAACAAACTGAAACTTCATTGGTCGAACAGTTCATGTACCCTAAAAAGGGCACTGGCTCTATGTGGCAAGAAGTGGCTGATCGGGTTCTGGCAAAAGGCGGAGAGATTCGCAAAGATTCAGAAGTGGTGCGCTTCATTACCGAAGGCAATCAAATCACTGCTGTTGAAATCAAAAATAGTGTTACCGGTGCAACTGAGATAGTAAAAGGCGATTATTTCTTCTCCACTATTCCAGTGAAAGAGCTAGTGGCTAAGCTTGATGCGCCAGTACCAAAAGATGCAAAGGAAATTGCCGAAGGCCTTATCTACCGCGACTTTATTGAAGTTGGGATGCTCGTCAATAAGCTCAAGGTCTATGAAGATTCACCAACTGGCAAAAAGCTAATTGCCGACAATTGGATCTATGTGCAAGAGAACGATGTGTTGATCGGTCGCTTGCAGATTTACAATAACTGGGGCAACTACATGGTGGCCGACCCTACCAAAGTGTGGCTGGGCCTAGAATACTTCTGCAATGAGACTGATGAAATCTGGGCTTGGCCAGACGAAAAACTAAAACAGCTCGGTGCTGACGAGTTAGACAAAATTGGCATCATCGACAAAGCTGATGTGGTTGACTCGATGGTTATTCGCATGCCAAAGACCTACCCAGGCTACTTCGGTTCATACGACCGCTTTGATGATTTGACTAAGTACATCGATACTTTTGAGAATCTTTTCTTGGTCGGTCGCAACGGCATGCACAAATACAACAACCAAGACCACTCAATGCTGACAGCTATGGTGGCAGTGGACAATATTGTGGATGGTATCAAAACCAAAACAAATATTTGGGACGTCAATACCGAAATGGAATATCACGAAGAGAAGAAGAGTTAGGCTGTAGGCCACTAGTCTTGATTCGCTATATCTTTGTCAGTGAGATCTTGTTTGTCTAAGATGCTGCGTCTTAATTCGTGTATGTGGCACCCTGTAATAAGCGATCTTGAACGCCGGTTGCAGTTTTAAAGCGCACAGGAATCGTCTTTATGGATTTGCCGTCAATAGGCATGAACACTTCGAAGTGTAGGTGTGGCCCTTGGCTCATGCCGGTGTTGCCAGAGAGGGCGATGGCATCACCAGTACTGACCATCTGACCTATCTGAACCAATGCACCGTTTTGTTTGAGGTGCAAGTAACTACCATACGTGCCATCAGAATGGCGAATCATCACATAGTTGCCTGCAAATTCGAATTGTTTTGGGTCCATTCCTCCGCTGTTTGAATCTGCTTTTATAGCAACTACTTGTCCGGACCGAGCGGCGCGAACGGTCGTCCCTGTTGGCATTCTGAAATCGACTGCAAATTCTTTTTCGGTACCGGCAAAGTGGCTTACTGTGCCAGCATAGCCTTGGCCAACAACGTGGCTTGTTCCCTTTTGAAATGGGAGGGCATAGACAGCACCATCGGCTTTGCCGCCGCGAACGCCAATGCGCCAGTTGTATTTCCAGCCATGGCGGTAAGGTGCTGATTTAGAGCTTGGCTGGCCGTGCACGAGGGCAGTCGCTTTTGTTGCTGGGTATTTCTGTTCGGTTATGTCAAAAGTGCAAGGGAGGGCCGGGGTGCTCTGCATATTGTCGAGAACGCCAGTAATCGTCACTGTAGCGTCCAGTACTTGGCGCGGCATCAGCCACAAGGTGAAGCGAGAGTTGTCTTTTGATTCCTCAACGCGCAAATTGTTGTTTCCGAAGTTATGTTGCGCTTGGCCAGCGGGCGGCAGCAAGTTTAGGAGCGTCAATGTAAGTAGAGGAGCTAGGAGGTTCTTCATTGGTTTCTCTATTCCACGTGCAAACTCTGGGAAACACCCTATAGGCACGGCTTGATCTTCTGGGAATAATGAAGGCAGTCGATAGAAATTGATACAGGTCGTGGGTGGATGGCTGAACCTAAAGGTGACAAGCCCTTTCAAGACTTTAAGTTGGCTGAATCGGCAAAAATTGTCGAGTCAGCAGAGCCTATCGAGTCTAAACCGTGCTCTGCCATGGCAGTCGTTGATGGGTCAGACCAAGGGAAGTCAGACCAATCCAAACCCGCTCCGCCCGAGTTTGCGGCGTCGCCCTCCGCTCAGTCCAGTCTGTGGCTTGATGCCGAAAACCACAGCAGTACTTCTGTCGCTTCTGTTACTTTTGTCGCACCTCCCTATAGAGGCCTGTTGCGCCATAGGCTGATTGTCTCTAGTTGTGCTTTGCTTTCTCTCAGCATATTTGCTCTCAGTACAGTTAATCTTGGGCCGTTGATTAAGAGTGCCGGTGTGATGAATTCAAAGCTCAAGGTTGATTTGACACCTGAGCTGCCAAGGCTAAGCCCCGACTTGTCGTATGAGAACAATGCTGTTGTTAACGAAGGTATGGTTTCTGTCCAAGAGAATAAGTGGAATTCTGCACTGTTAGGGTTTGCAGACACAACAGGCAAAGCTGTTATTCCGCCGCGTTTTGCCAACGTCACCCAGTTTAGTGAAGGGCTGGCTGGCTTTTCCGGCGAAAGCCTGCCAAGCCTAGTTGGCGCCCCGGTTGCGGGAGCGCCTGTAAAGCCGGAGATCGTTAGCGGAAACTTGTTCGGTTTTATCGATAGAGCCGGTCGCGTCGTAATTAAGCCGCGTTTTGACTCTATCGGTCAGTTTGAGCAAGGGGTGGCTTTGGTTTATCTTGCTGGCGATAAGCTGTTGATAGATAAAACAGGCAAAACTCTATTTTCTGCTAAGAGCATTGTTCGGCCAAAGAAAATACGGCCTGCGGGAGATGAAACAGCAGACCGTGATTCTGATGAGCATGAGACCTTACCAAATGGTCAACAGTTTGTGTCAGGTTACATTCAATCAAGTCATTTCTTTCTAGGCGAGCTTGCTGTTATTGCTACCGATGATGAGCAAAGTGGCTTAATTGATAGAAGTGGAAAAGTAGTAGTGCAACCACGATACGACAGCATCGTAGCCAATTCTACTGACGGTATAACTGGCTACATCTCTATGGAAGAGGGTAAGCAGGAAATAAATCGAGGCGTCTCGCCTTTCCTCGTTTTAAAAGACCACCTGTGGGGGGTCTTAGACTCAAATGGTAAAGAGCTTTTTGCTCCGAAGTTTAAGCGCATACTTTCATTTCAAAATGATCATGCCGCAGTAATGGTGGGTGGCAAGTATGGTTTCTCTGATGCCAAAGGCAATATTGTAATTAAGCCAGAGTATGACTTTGTCACAGCTTTCGACAAAATTATTGCAGTGAAAAAAGGCAAGACCTGGTCGTTTATTGATTCAACCGGAAAGCCTATCAACGCCCCGGCTGTCGACGGTGTCGTTCATTCTGGCCGCGGCGTTTGGCTAGCAGATGGTTTAGGGCAAGTGGTGAAGGGCAACAAAGTAGGTTTTCTCAATGCCTCTGGCCAATTTGCTCTGCAGCCCCAATATGACTGGGCTTTTGCTTTCGCTAATGGCTATGCACCGGTTTTTGACGGCTGGTTTTGGCACTATATTGATACTGCTGGAAAGCGGGTAACTCCTAATTTTGCCAGTGCCAGTTCGCTAAAGAACGGTACTGCGCCAGTAGCTGTTCCTGGTCCGCTTTTTGCCTTCGCTCAGCTAGGCGATATTGAGAGCGAGAGGCAGACTTTAAGAGTTTGGCACCGTGTGGTTACTGCTCGTGACCCCAAAAAAGATGAACCAAGAACTGATGAATAAGAGCGCTGAGAATACAGTGGCCTTGTCCTACGGTGAGCCTCTCGCTCTAGCACTGCTTTGGCAAAAAGCAATTTTTTTGATACCTCTTTGGGCCCTGCCTGCAATACCCATCTTTGGCCTAGCCACGCGCTATATGGGTGCTCCGGCTGTGGAGCTAGGCTACGGTTTACTCATGTGCTTGTTCGTGCTCTATTTCTTGGAAGATTCGCTCAAGAGAAAAATTCGCATTGATGATCAAAATCTATTTTTTGGTTTTCGCGTGGTGCCAATTAGAGAAATTATTAGTCTTGATTCTCCCAATCGGCGCAATAAGCTTTTACCGGCAAACATTGCCATTACAACAAGCAACGGTAGGCAGCTGAAGCTAAAGCTCGATGGTCTGAGCGACTCAAACTTGGAGTCTTTGATATCACATCTTCAAGCGCGCAATTCAGCAATTAAAGTTTCACCCGTACTAAATGTCTTGCTTAAGGCCCATCGTGCGCCGCAACTGCCGGTGGTTGTACCTGAGCGCCTTGAATTAGCCTATCAAGATAGGCCGGTGGTAGGTGAATCAATTGCCGTGTTTCGCAGCACCGCTGGCAAGTGGATGCGGGTGGGGCCGATTGTTATTTCGCTTTTGGCAGCTCCAATTTGGATGAGTCTGCTCACCAATCTCTTTTTTACGCTGCAACCTCATTCATCTGGCGCTGGCTATGCACTTGGTCTAGAGCAGTTTTTCACTCAATGTTCAAAGGCATTGTCTCTGTGGCTCTTTTCTATTGGCCAGCACACCTCTGCATCTGTAGCTGTGGCCGCCCGCAACCCTTGGGCAACCGGAGGCATAGCCATTTGTTTTTCTGTTATGTTCCTCCAGTTGCTGCGCATGCTCTGGAAACCAAATCAATTGGTTGCTGATAGCCAAGGGTTGAGTTTCATTCTGCGTATTGGCTTTCTTACCATTCCATTTCGGCGGGTGCAATGGCAAGAGATGCAACGTTTACAGCTACAAGAGGGTTCGCAGAATGCGGTCAAGATTCATATAGAAAGAACTGTCGGCAAGGCTGTTGAGTTTAACTTGGCTGCAATCAATGTTGATGAGCGAGCATTGCTTTTGAAGCGAATAGAAGAGCGTGTACCTAATTGCCCAATTGAGCATGAAGCTGTGCAGTCGCTGTTGCCTCAGTCAGACAGGAGTTACACCGAGCTCTGGCTGCAGTCTCTTACCCAGGCACCAGAGCGCAGTACGCTTGACCCTCTTGAGCCGGGGCAGGTGGTTGGCGAGTCACGCTATGAAGTCTTGCACAGCCTAGGGGTGGGCGGTCAAGGCACAGCCTATTTGTGTCGTGACCTCAGAACTAGCGATAATAAATTAGTGGTTCTCAAAGAAACCATATTGCCGGTTTTTGTTGACCCGATTGTGCGCCGCAAGGCCTTAGAAGGCTTCGAGCGCGAAGCAAAGCTGTTGCAATCGCTTGAACATTCTGGAATTGTGCAATTGCTAGATTTCTTTGTGGAAGATCATAGGGCTTATCTTGTGCTTGAACATTTGTCTGGTAGCAATATGCGTGAGCACGTCTTGAAGGATGGCCCAGTAACTGAGGCCAAGCTGCAATATTATGCCAGTCAGATGTGCGTGATCTTGAAGTTCTTGCACGAACGCGGTGTGGTGCACAGAGATTTCTCGCCAGAGAATTTAATTGTTGATGCTAATGATCGCATCAAGCTCATTGATTTCAACGTTGCTCAGCAGACCCAAGGTGGCTCACAGGGCGCCATTGTCGGCAAGCCAGCTTATATGCCGCCGGAGCAGTTTCGAGGCAAGGCTACGGGGCAGAGTGACATATACGCATTGGGTGCGACTTTATTTTTCTTGCTAACTGGTCAAGATCCTGAAGCTATAACGCAATCGTCGGTGGTGGCCTTGAATAGTAATGTTAGCCCCGGGTTGAATCAGATAATCAAACGCTGTACTGCACTGCAACTCAATCATCGCTATCAGTCGACTGATGAAATCGCTGCCGATTTAGATGATTTGTCTGGGCCATTGGCTGAGCCACTAGTTGAATCGCTGGTTGAGCCTCTAGTTGAGTCGAATACCAACGTGGAGGCTTCAACTCATGGCTGATCTTGTGATTAAGAGTCAGTGCAAGAGCTGGTTGCGTCAATATGTTGATGTCTTTCTCAATGTTACTTTCCCGCTTTGGGGTTTGGCAGCACCTGTTGCTGTTTTATTTATAGTAATGAACTTTCTCGTGCAGCTGCAGCGGGGCGAACTCGGAAATGTAGGAGCACAGCTGCCTACCCTGATCTTGGTGGTTTGCGCCAGTCTTGGTGCATTGTTGCTTAAGCGATCCATGGCTAACGATCTTTTGATTGTGAGCAAACAAGGTATAACTCTCCCGGCGTTTATGGGTGGCAGAGTTGGCTTGAAGAGGCACTTGCCGTGGCGAGTTGTGCGCACAATTGATTCTGCCATTGTGAAAGACGAGGCCAAACATTCGCGTTTGAATATTTTTAAAGAGAACGGCAAGCTTGAGACTTTGCCAATCAAAGATCTTCAACCTGAATTTGTTGAGCAACTGTTGTTGGCTGTGCGCATGTGGGCTCCAGATAGATGTGCGCCTGGCCTAGATCAGCTACAAACTATTTTGCGTCTTGGGGCAAGGGAGAGTGCGCAACCAAGCTATACCGATCTGTGGGAAGATGAGCTAAGCCGACGCTTCTGTCCGACTCAATATATTCCGCTTGAGCCTGGTCGAGTGCTGCGAAATAGTAGCCTTAAGATTGTGCGACAGCTGGCCACAGGTGGTCTGTCTGCTCTCTATCTCTGTCAGCTCGATGGCGGCCGCTTGGTAGTGCTAAAAGAGGCTTCTATTCCAGCTCACGGCTCTGATGAGCTGAAAGCAAAGGCGCGAGAAATGTTTGATCGCGAAGCTAAGCTTTTGATGAAAGTCGATCACCCTGGCATTGTTCATGTGCTCGATTGTTTTGTTGAACTTGATCGCAACTATATGATTCTTGAATACGTAAACGGTATGGATTTCTGGCAGCTGGTTCGCCAGAACGGCCCACAGAGAGAGGCTGATGTACTAGAGTGGGCTGTGCAGATTGCCACCACTTTGAAGGTGTTGCATGATCGCGAGCAGCCGATTATTCACCGCGATGTTACTCCGGATAATATTATTTTGCGCAATGATGGAAAGGTAGTATTGGTAGACTTTGGCGCAGCCAATGAGTTTATCGGCACAGCCACAGGAACATTTGTTGGTAAGCATTCGTTCATTGCGCCGGAACAATTGAGAGGTAAGGCCACCACTCAAAGTGACATCTATGCCTTTGGTTGCACTCTCTATTTCCTTTTGGTTGGCAGTGAGCCCGAAGCATTTGCTACATCAAATGTATTGAGCGCTCAAGAGGCGGCTCAAGCCGCTAATCCGGACCTGCGTATAACGCCAACTTCGGCTGAGCTGTGTCAGTTAGTTGAGTCGTGCACTCAACTAGAGGCCAGCGATCGCTATCAGAATGTCTCGCAGTTGCTGCCGGTCCTTAAGCGTCTGGCGTCGCAGCTGGCTGTGTGAAATTGAAATTTTATTGATGTTTGTGGCTTGGCTAGCGTGTTGGAAGCTTTTCGTGTCATTATGGACGGCTCATGTGCCCCCCACACACGCATTCTTTGTTGGTCATCCACAAGAAGGCAATTTCATAGATATCTAGGAATCCAGTGCTCGACCCCCATTTCGTCATATTTGCCTCTCTCTTTAACATTGTAGGCTCTGCTGTCTACGCCTATAAGACATTCAAGGGCGAGACCAAGCCTAATCGTGTTACTTGGCTGTTGTGGATAATTATCCCTATGATTGCCTTCTTTGCCGAATTGCAAGAAGGTGTGGGCTTGCAGTCGTTGATGACCTTTATGATTGGCTTTGGCCCGCTGCTTGTATTTATCGCTTCTTTTCTCAATAAGCAGTCTTATTGGCAAATGTCAAAGCTTGACTGGGCCTGCGGCATACTCTCTATTGTTGCCCTTGTGGCCTGGAAGGTTTCTGGTCACGGCGATGTCGCTATTGCTTTCTCTCTATTGGCCGACGGCCTGGCTGGCCTGCCTACACTGATCAAATCGTGGAAAGATCCGCAGTCTGAACACTATGCCCCTTACCTAGCTGGTGCCATCAGTGCTGGTATCACCCTTTTGACTATCACCAATTGGACCTTTGCTAATTATGCTTTTCCTGTCTACATTCTATGCACTGGCGTCGGTGTGGCGTCGATTATTTACTTTTCGTGGGGCAGGTTGGTTAGTGTTGCGGAGCCTGGTTAGCGAATTTTTTTTCAAATAGATTTCAGATAGTGTTCATGCCCTGATGCTATCAGCAATTGTAAACTAGGTGTATATGCACCTAATTTACAATTACTCTACCTAAAGCCATTGGCATTTGAGAAATACTTGAGTACTCAAGTATTTCTCAAATGCACTCTTAGGCTCGAGAAGTTGCTTTGGATTAGTTAAACACGCGTCAGGAACCGACCTCGTCCCCAAATTTTTTAATGTCATGGTATGTGTGGTCAATGGTATAGCACAGTGCTTTTGTGAGATCCAAATTTGCTTCTGAGTCGTTAAATGTGAAAAACCGGATGAACTCAGTTCCGTCGCCGTATCTTTTTTCTTTGCTTGCCACCTTTAACTTCAATAGTATTGCTTTGAATAGCACAAGAGGTCGTAGTCATCCGGGACGGCATACCAAAAGTTTGTTCCCTCAGAGTCAACAGTGAAGCCAAGCTCAACACTTTCGGGTCGCCAGCCAACATGTTTTGCTAGAGCCGAAAATTTGCGACCGCCGACTACATATTCAGAACTTTCCCAAAATTCAATCTCAGATGAGGGTAAGCTCGCCGGCTCTGGCCAGTCTATGTTGCTCTCAAGCTTGAGCGCAACTGGATTTTCAGCGCGGTAGTCCCAAGGGTAGACAAAGGTACCAACCTGCTTTCCCTCAAGAAAAAGCGACGCTTTTAGCACACAAGAGTCGAATGTCTTTAGCCAGATAGTCGGAAATTGCATTGAAAGATTCGCTAAAAAGCTCAGGCATTTTTCTTGACGAAATTTTTCACCCTCAATGTCTGGTTCTTGAATTTGCGGAATTCCCCCTCTCTTTTTTCTGGCAATCGCTTCAAAATAACCGGGCTCACCGTAAACGCTTGGTAAGGAGTCAAGAACGGTAAGCCAAGAATGTGCTGGACTCACTGCAAAGCAGCGACTGGTTTGGTCTGCTTCTAATAGAGTCACAATCGTTTCATGCGAGGCTTCTTCTTTTGTAAGTCCTTCTGATCTCATTGCTGAGTCGATAGTTTCGATTAGGTTAGCTCGAGCTGTATCGCACTCAGCACCTGCGTAGATTTGATAGTTTGAAAAATCTGAACCCATTATTTAGTACCTTATTTCTTGAAATTCTTTGCGGATATTTCATTCAGAATATCGATGAAAGGCCGGTATCCTGGGGGCCAAGAATAAGGCTGAAACAACTTTTCGCCGAGATACGTTTTGATATTTGCTCTAAGTTTTTCAAAGTCTTGTTCATTGTCGCGACTGTCGTTGATTGAGCTAGTTAATTGAAGCCTCACCAAATCATCATTTAGCCATTCAACCTGGTAAACCGGACAAGCTGACAACCTTGCTCGTCCGATTTCTTCGACTTTGTCTTTGCCTAGAATCGTGCACCAATAAAGGTCTGGCATACCGAGTGGCAAATGCTTGCTGTAAACCGAAATTAGGGGGTACTTATCGGCAACACCGCAGGTATAAACAGAATCGATTTTTTTCTCACGATCTCGATTTTGCTCAGTACTATTTGCCCGATGCATGTAAGCAAACTCTGCATCTGTGGCTATTGCTGCTTGCTCAATAAACCGGATTAGCTCTGGCTCCGCACTGGTTCCCGATTCTGCTGTGACGTGAAGGTTAGAGTACTTCCTTTCACTCTCAAATGCCCCTTCTATGGAGCAGCTTGCCTCTACCCATGGGGATTTGGTGGTTTTGAAAAATACAATCATTTCCCAAATTTCTTGCATTGCATCAAGTGTTTCGATGCTCAGTGGACGACGAATAGGTTCTATCACGTCGTATCTATTAGGAAAGTAGGCAGGCGCAACCTTGTGCCACAAGGTGAACAACTCTCGAACTGTGCCCCAATCTTTGAAGCTTT
>CALROJ020000023.1:0-95826 GCA_943369735.1 bacterium Ga0077546 | reverse complement strand
TAGCCACTTCCCCGGGAACAGATGTTCCAGTTCTTTCTTCAAATTAGCGACACTAACTGAACCAACCATAAGCGCTACGGCGGCCTCCTTTCTGTATTCAATTTCATTTCCCCGATGAAGCAATTAAACCATACGCTCGTATGGTAGTCAACCTTTTTCTTTTGGCTTGTATGGTATCAATCTTTCCTTTCTACATACAAAAGCGGGCGAGCACATATCCACTACGGCCCACGCAGACATACCGAGTTGCTATTTCTGGCTCAGCCCGACGTATGGTAATCAATTGAAGCTCTATTCCTATATAGGAAGAAGAGGAAGAAGAAGATGGCTATTAATTTAGTTATCACTAGATTCTCTTTGGGCAATCACCAATAGAGGGAGGTCATATCCAAAATTCGAAATTTCTATACAAAACTCATTTGGTAAACTAAAATGACTGATGGCAGCCTGAGGATAACCCGTTGATTACACAAACTACCGAGTATGCCTTACGTGCAGTGGTATTTTTGGCTATAAGCGACGGGCAAGCACATACAACAGCTCAAATTGCAGATGGTACTAAGGTGCCAACTGCGTATTTATCTAAAGTACTACAGTCTTTAAGCCGAGCGGGTTTAGTCTCATCTCAGCGGGGCCTAGGTGGAGGTTTCACCTTATCGGTGGACCCTTCCGACCTTTCAATTCTAGAAATAATCGAAACTGTCGATCCCATACCGCGAATTCATTCATGCCCCCTTGGTCTAGCCGAGCATGGTGGAGCACTGTGTTCATTGCACAAGCAACTTGATGAGGCCCTTGCTTTAGTGGAGATAGCCCTAGGCAAATCAAGCATCAAAGATCTCATAGACGCACCAAGCAGAGTCGGCCTCTGCACAATGAAGAAAAAGAGGCGCACAACAAAGGGTAAGAAAAAAAAGAAACTAGTTATTTAATCACGATTCGGCATCGTTTCTTTTTCTTCCAACCCTTGCGAGTCTTAAGTTTAAAGCAAACAAAAGCTTTCAACTGTTCCACTGTCAGATTGTTAGCTAGAACCTGCCAGAGAACCTTACGCGGTTTACTGGCGTAGCCATAGTTCAAATCAAAGTATTGCATCAACTCGAGCGCTTCTTCCCGCCACAAAAGCTGTGCCATAGCTAAAGGATCAAGCTCGTAACTACGCCTAGCAGGCCAAATCTCGTTGGCAAATGGCTTGCCGTCTTTCATGCCTACCGAGATCAGACCCCAGCAATCAGGCACAATTTTGACTGCATGCTCAACATGCTTCTCGTCAGCAACCAAAGTCATTTTTTCGAAAACTTTGCGATAGTGTTCTTGCTGATTAGGTAAGCGAATCAAATTGTCTGAAGCTGACTTTATTTCGTAGCCATGAAGTGTGTCACTAATAACCGCGACATCAACACGCACCACGCCACGCAATAACTCAAGTTCGTCGACCACGCGACTGTTCGGGTTTTCACCCAGCACCTTTTTGATCTCGGTGCGGTAGAGCAATCTTCGAACATCTAATTCTTTCAGGGTAAAAGCCTCAGTAAAGGCAAAAAACAATTAGACCATACTAGTAGCTTGACTGGTGCGAATTGGCAATTAAATCGCTATCGTCCGGTTCCACAATAACATTTGCAGTAGCTAAGACAAGCATGGCGAAAACAAGACTCCAGCCAACAACTTTCTTCAACATGATAGTTCTTTCTAGTATTAACGATATGCGATTTTCTTATTTGGCGAGGGTTCGACCCTTACGGCAATAAATTGCGGCAGTGAGCGGGAGGCCCCTCTGGAGATAATTTATAGCATAGCAATGGGCACCGCCGACAGAGTCAGCCACCACTGAAAATGAGAGAACATAATTGGGTGGGTATTAGACCGGCTAATCAAGAGGGAGAAATCTATTTTGCCAGTATTTTTATCAGATCCTGGATACCGCCAGCGGACACAGACGGACTAAAGGGTCAAAATATACAGATGAATACAAACAGACAGCAGTATCACTATCAGTACCATATACGAACTAAGCAGAAATGCTCTTCGAATGCTGCAATCAAATGAATCGCTAAGGCACTTAGGGTTCTTCTAAAGGCTTCTGCCAGAGCAACGGAAAAAGCGCATGGTCCATACTGGCTCCCGCAGGCAGCTCTTCTGCCAAACCAGGAAAATCGGGAGAGGTCACCCACGGCCGAGGTGCATGCACCACATCGTCGCCTAAAAATCGCGCAGAGAACACTCTTCGGCGACGATTTCCATCAACAGGACCTGCTGCATGCAAGGTAAGCATATGAAAACAAACAACATCGCCAGGCTCGACTTCCCAACCAAGAATGGGGAAATTCGACGGTGACGAATCGATATCAGGCAACTCCGCTAAACTGCCATCCGGAAACCATTTAGCTTGATTATCACGAAAAGAGCGGGGCATTAGCCATGGACCTAAGTGAGACCCAGCCACTAGCTCAAGAGTAGAATGCCTGGCAACACTGTCTACAGCTATCCACATGCTGCAATTCTGCTTACCATCAATATTATAGTAAGGCTGATCTTGGTGCCATGGCGTGCGCTGCCTAGTGCCTGGTTCTTTCACCAACAAATGATCATGGTAGAGCCTAGAGGTTGAACTTTGCATCAATCGCCCGGCCACTTCACCAAGTTCAGATTGAAAGAGAAACTGCTTGTAGAATGGGTTAGACTGCCAATTGCAAAAATCCTCGACAAAGTAACCAGGATCATCAGCATTACTCGCTACTTTTGCCCGCGGGCTGAGAGCTTGTAAATTAGTCTCTATTCCCTGCCGCAATAAATCAATCTGAGGGGCACTAAGCAAGCCGCGAATACAAATGGCACCATCTCGTGCATAGTCTTCAATCTGTTGCTCAGTAACTTTTGCCATATAAATATTATTGCGCTAAATCGGCCCGGCCTTTAGACAACAAGAATTGGTTTAGAGCTTGCTGCAAATCTATACCATTCATTTGAGCCAAGGGTACAAAGGGCCCAATGCGCGTGAACTTGCTCTCTAGTGTGCCGTCGCGCACTGGTTGGCCACCATAGGTGAAAACTCGATTGGAACTTCGATTCTCCATCTCACCGCTACCTATAAGAAAGTAATGATTGAGAGATTCTTGCTGAAACATATCGGCAACCTGCCCAGTAGGGTAGGTCTCAGTAATGACATAGTGCGTGCGAGTAGAAAGATTTACTGGTGTTGACTGCTCACAGAGTTGTTGCACAGTCATAAACTTCACTTGCTTGCCGTTCGAGGTACTGTCTTTTTCAGAAGGCAAAATATTGACGTGCCAAACATTGCCAGCTTTATCAACTTGATGGCCCATGTGTACTACCATCTCATTGTCCATCCAGGCACCCACTGGCCTCTTCATACCGGTACGCAAATCAGTAACGTCAATAGTGACGTCACCCTTTTTCGACCAAGTGCCAGCCATTACCTTTGGTATCTGAAACCACTCAATTACTGGCTGCTGTCGCTGCATAGAGGCCGACTGCTGATAAAGATTAGAATGGGGACTCTGATTTGGGTCACTTTGACTAGTGTCAAGTTGATAGCCACCACGATAGTTGCCGTTGCTCTGCCCTTGACTATATCCACCGTGTGAATAACCTGGCACATAGGTATTAGAAACCGAAGGCAGATAATCAGAGTGCTCAATACCAGCCTGTAAGGTCTCAGCCGAAGTAACTTGATTGAGACTAAGTCCAACAAATAACAGTAACGAAAGAGCAATTTTTTTCATAAACATCATATTCATAAACATGATTACCAGCGCTTCAGCCTACTGAGGCCTTCTTCAACTTGTTTTACTAGTTGGCGACGCTCCGGAGTTTCAGACGTTTTCTTAGCTTGTTCAAGCGATTGCTTGAGCAGTTCTTTTGCTTTGCGAAAATTCTGTTGCTGTAAGTAGCTACTGCCTAGACCCGCCAATACCTGAGCATAGTTCATGGTCATAGCCTCGACTACACCCTGGCCACCAAGCTTTTTGGCAAACTTAGACTTTTCAATTGAGGCAAAAAACTTGCCAAATTGTTCAATTGATTTTTCGTTCCATTCAATTGACTTAGGCAGATCACCCTTTGCCTGATAAGACATGCCAACATAAGTGCAGAGAACTGCAAGACTATGATCTTTGGGATTTTTTGAAGTGATGTCTTCGTACTGAGTGGTACCAAATTCGATAATTTGATCAAAGTCTTGCTTCGCCATCATTTGTTGAATAATCGCTTGGCTGGCCCAAGAAGCGCGATCAGGAAGGATTGATTTGTACTTAAGGGCCCAGGTACAAATCTTATGCTGTGCACTAAAGGCATTGGTTCGTCCTGCCACTGTCGCCGACACCACAAAAGCAGCTGTGAAAGCCGCCCTCACAGCGAACAGTAGACCAACTAGAAGCGCCGCCATCAGAGCGGTATTCAACCAGTTCTTTGCTAAATACGCTTCGTGGAGGTTCTGTCCGACAAAATAGAAAAGCAAAATATTGACGATTGTGCCAAGAATCAAAATAGTGGCAAAAACAGCATAAACGACTTTATCTTGTGCCGGATTTTCCACAGGTAGCGGCGGAGCCTCTAACTGTGGGGTCTTAGGCTGCTTCGCCCTGATTTGACGACCGCCTGACGGATGTTGCGACACTGATTTTTTGGCCATTAGATTTACCGTTTATTTGGTTATGGTATCAATTCGATTTACTACTAGCGCTTCTTCGCTTCTTTCTCTTTCTGCTTAGCGGCCTTATCTTTCAGCTTGGCATTGTCCTTGACCATTTTCTCGCGCTCTTTAGATGGCATGTCAGTGCGCAAAGCAAGATAATAGTCGTACTGTTGAACGGCCTCATAGAGCATGCTAGAACTTGGGTCTTTACTCTTTTCTAAAGCACGGGCCAAGCCAACTCTGGCATCAGCCAAGCGCGGATTGTTAGCAATCGCCGAATGGTAGCGATTGATGGCACCGTCCCACTGGTTTTTCTTTGCTAGTTCATCGGCTACTTTGCTGTCAGCAATTGCCTGTTGCCTGATAGTTACAATTTGACTAATGCCACGATTGCCGCGCTCTGGTAGACCAGAGAGAGCCAAACCTTTCTTGTAAGCAGCTTCAGCATTGTCGAGGTCTTTGATCATCAAGGCAATATCGGCTACGGCATAGGTTTGCTTAGCATCTTGCAGATCAGCAATTACTTGTTTGACCAGCTCGGAAGCCTTTTGGAAATCACCGCTAGCCATCGAGGCTTCAGCATAAGCAATGCGCTCACCGTCGGTCTTAGGCTCGGCCATGCTAGAAAGATCTGGCTTACTGCCAGAGAGAGACATCAATTTAGCCTTAGCTAAATAAAGCTCCATATCTTCTGGGCTAAGCTTAATGGCCTGGTCAAGAGTCTTGATGGCAGTATCATAATCGTTAGAGGCAAGCATGGCTCCGACAGCTGCTTTCTGGGCCTTCAAGAACAAGGCCTGACTCAAGCCTTTGACAGCAGCGGCATTGTTCGGACTCATCGAAAGTATCGTTGTATAAGCTTTAATTGCTTCATCAGGCTTTTCTAAGCGCAAGTTGATATCGGCAATGCGCTGGCGCAAATCAAGATTGTAAGGAGCTTGGGTCAAACCAGATCTTAGATCTGCCAAAGCCAACTCAAGGTCACCGCGCTCTTCGCGAATATCAGCCATACGCAAATAAGGCTCTGCATTTTCAGGCTTGATCAAAGTTGAAAGTTGGAATTCTTTGAGAGCACCAGCAGTATTTCCCTGGGCTGCGTATGCTTGACCCAACATCATACGAGTTGGCCAGCTGTTAGGAAACTGCGCTAAAGAAGTATTGAGTTCATTGAGAGCATCGTCGGTTTGACCAAGTTTGAGCAGAGTCGCTCCTAGGCCAAAGTGAGCACTGGAATTGCCCGAGTTAATAGCGATTGAGCGCTTAAAATTCTCTTGGGCCTCAGCCAGACTACCTTGATCAAGCTTGATCTGCCCAAGCGCCGCTAGAGCAGCTGAATGATTAGGATCAAAGCTAACAGCTGTGCGGAATTCACTGCCTGCATCAACCACCCGGCCCTGTTCCTTATAGACTTGGCCTAAACTATAGTGAGCTTCACCAGAAGCAGGAGCAAGCTGTACGGCCCGTTTAGAGTATTCTTCAGCCTGCTGCAGCATTGATTCTTTATTTGCTCTTATAGTGCCAGATGAAGACTGCAAGCGGTTGAGAAGCACTGTTGCTTTACCGGCGTAGGCCAAAGCATTGTTGGGGTCGGTGGCTAGCACCCGGTCAAATAATTCATCAGCGCCATCAAGCTTAAACTGCTTGGCAAGGGCTGTACCCAGACCAATCGTGGCAGCCATATCAGCTGGATTGTTAACAATTAGCTCACGAAACATGCCTTCAGCGTCAGAATACTTGCCCTGGGATAACAGCTTTTCCGCTGGCATAATATCGTGCTTGACCCGACCGGAGAGAACAGTAGGGTCGGAGCTTGTCGAGGCTGGGGCATAACTGGGATAAGCTCCAGTACTGGGCACGCCAGGCACCTGCGCCGTTGCCTGCACCTGGCAACCAAGCACTAAACATGTGGCCGCAGTTGCAGCTATCGCCCTGGTACCTTTTCTAACCTTCATAAGACCTCCTCGATCAATCGTTTAGAGCATACAACGGCCCATGCGCCATAAGGCAAAGATGACAGGATGTTTTAAAGAGTTGAAACTTAGAGGTGGGTTTTAAGTAATAAGGGTTTAGTACGACTAGAATATTAATGCTAGTCCAGTTGTCAGCAGAACTGGTAGTAATTGTTGAGGAGTCCAATTGACTGAGTCGGAAATAGCTAAGTCGCTGCCACCGAGAAAGGTTTGCCTTTCTTGCGCCAAAGAATACTCTACAGAGATGATCATCTGCCCCGATGATGATACTTTGCTCACTCCACTTCTGGTTGATACTTTGATTGGCACTACACTGGCCGATAAATATCAAATTCTAGAGAAGCTCGGCAGTGGTGGCATGGGTCTTGTATACAAGGCCAAGCACCTTCTTATGAAAAGGCTAGTGGCCATCAAGTTGATGTTGCCGCAATTCGCTGCCAGCGCTACCGCCTTAAAGCGCTTCCGTCAAGAAGCCCAAGCAGCTAGTCATCTCAATCATCCCAATATTCTCAAAGTCTACGATTTCGGTGTCACTCCGCAGGGTTTACCGTACCTAGTAATGGACTTACTGGAAGGCACCAATCTTTCGGCAGAATTGACTAAGCACAACTATCTGCCGCTTGGGCGCGCTCTCAATATTTTTGTGCAAACTTGCGCTGCGTTGTATCACGCCCACCAGAAAGGCGTTATCCACCGCGACCTGAAACCAGGCAATATCATGCTGGTCGACTATGACGGTCAAAGCGATGTGGTGCAAATTGTCGATTTTGGCATGGCTAAAATTCTCTCTGAAATGGACGGCGAAAACGAAGAGTTGACCAAAACTGGTGAAGTTTTTGGCAGCCCCATGTATATGAGCCCTGAGCAGTGCATGGGTCGCGAACTCGATGGCCGTTCTGATATTTATTCACTGGGCTGTGTCATGTATCGCACACTGACAGGAAGACCAGCTGTGGCCGGAGCTTCAGCCATGGAATGTTTCAACAAACATGCCACAGCTCTACCGGCGCCTTTCTCCGAAGTGGCACCAGAGTTAATGCTGCCACCATCTTTGGAGGCAATAATTTTTAAAGCTATGGCCAAAGAAGTTCACGAGCGCCAAGATTCTATGGCTCAATTGCGTGAAGAACTATTAGCCGAACTTGGCCAGGCTGATATCAGCAGTTCAATGCAAGTTGGCGCAGACTCTCAGCAAAAACTAAGCACTAGTCAATCAGGTCCAGCTAGTAATACTGGCTCTTCTGTAGCTTCTGGCTCTTCTAACTCAACTAGCTCTTCTGCCGCAAATCAAGAATCGTCAAATAAACTCGAAGACTCCCATACTCAGCTGAGTAATATTGGCATGGTGAGATTGCCAGCGCGTCAGGCGAGAGTGCTCGAGACTTCTATGTCACAGATGCAACCTAGCCCCAAAGTGGCACGCAAAGGCATGATCTGGGCATCAATCGCTGGTGTGGCGATTATCACGGCCGCAATTGTTATGATGCCAAAAGGATCAACTAGTAAAGACCCGAGCCAAGGTACAAATAAAGATTCTAGTCAAGATTCTGGTCAAAGCCAGACTGATGTGGTGTCAGCATCTGAAGACTATGGGCAATTGATCAAGCAAGGACAATCATCTTTCGATCATGGTGACTACACTGAAGCCCTAAAGAAATTCAAAATTGCTCTAGAAAAAGCACGAAGCTCTGGTGATTACGATCGCGTGGCTGAAGTTAGAATGGCTCTGGGTCGCACTTATGTCGAAATTCAAGATTTAGATGACGGCCAAAAAGAATTTCAAGAAATTCTAAAAATTCGCGAGAGCGAAAAGAAATTGACCGCTCTTGATGCTACCGAATCAATGAACGAGTTAGGCAAAATTTATCGCGCCAAAGGCCAGTACGCCCAAGCTCAGAAATTATTCAATCGTGCTCTAGCAATCAGACAAAATTACACCGGTGCAGATCACGCAGCCGTGGCTGAAACACTTGCGGATCTCGGCAATTTAGCCCTGGCACAAAAGCAATTTAAGAAAGCGACTGAGCTACTTGCCCAAGCCGAAAAAATAGCTAGTTCTACTCAAGGGCTAGCGGATCTCAATCAAGCCAACATTTTCAGTGCTATTGGTCAAGCCTACCAATTACAAGGGCAATTCGATAAAGCCACTGTCTACTACGAGAAAGCTCTGGCTATTAGAGAAAAGAGCCTCAATCCTGACAATCCGGCTATAGCCGATACTCTTACATATTTAGGCACCTTAGCCTTTGTCAAACGCGACTTTGCCAAAGCCGACACTTACCTACATAGAGCGTTAGACATCCAAGAAAAGACACTAAGCAAAGACGATCCCTCTATTGCCACCACTGAATTTTGTTTAGGCGTGCTCTACCAGCAAACTAAAAAATATGACAAAGCGGAGCCATTGCTAGCCGATAGCTTGCGTATTCGCACCAAAGCACTCGGTGCCAATGACCCCTCTACGCAGCAGACCAAGCAGCTGCACGATCAAGTCAAAGCAAAAATAAAATAGAGCTATCTATTTCTAAAAATTTAACTAAACAGGGATAATTGTGTGCGAGAAAACACTCTCGGACATTAGTTGCCGACGCTTCTCTAGATATTCTAGGACACAAGTAACGAAAGTAGCATGGCTCCAGGTTAAGGGCGACACCGAGAGCGGCTCATTGTTAAAGGGATGCACTTGCTCAGCCAGGCAACCAGAGGGCAAGGCATGGTCAGCAACCCACTCTAGCATCTCTACAGCATCTTTCAGACCGTCGGCACTATGGGCAGCGGCAATGTCATATTGAGCCAGCCACATGGTGCAAATGAACCAGGGATTACCTGGTACTTTGTCAACGTCTTGCGAAATCTGATGATAATAGTCATTCTCATAGCGAGCTAAGCCACCAACCTCGGTTTTAATCCAAAGACGGTCACGAATCGCTTTCATGGTTAGCACCACTTTGGCATCATGGGGGCTCAATCCAGCAAATGCAAAAATGCCATACATGGCAGCATCAATAGTCATATCTAAATCGTAACCATCATCGGTGCGAGTGGCCATGCGACAAAAGCGTTGATCTTTCTCGCTCCACATGTGCTTAATCATGGCTTCGCGAGTCTCTTCAGCGGCCTTTTTATAAATTTCAGCGCGCTCAACTTCGCCTAGTGCTTGGGCAAAATTATAGGCACCAGTCAAACCAGCGATGACGCTGCAAACCGTAAACATATGCACACCATAACGCTCCTCCCATAGATCGTAAGAAGGTAGCGGCAACTTGGTCTCAGGATCACGGAATTGCACAAGAAAATCAGCACCGTGTTTAATTAAATGAACAAAGAGAGGCCGCACAAATTCGATGTCTCTAAATTTTATAAAGTGCTGCCAGAGAGACCAGAGCACAAGGGCGGTTTCATCTTCTTGAATGGGCAAATCAAGTTTGCCATCGCGCAGCCAGGGGTGCCAACTTGAGGCAACAGATTTATCAGGATTATATTTATGCAGCAAGTAGCCTTCTTCCTTCATAACATCGCTGCAAAAACTAAAGAATCTTTGAGTCAAATCAATATAGCCAGCTTTGGTCAAAGCATGGGCAACCAAGGCACCATCCCGCGGCCACATATATGAATAGGTATCACGAGAAAACTGCGTGATATCATGATCGTTAGCGGCAATAATGGCACCACCATTATCAATTTGCGAGCGAATAACAAGTAAACTACGTTTGTACAACTCAACAACTTTGGGCGGCAGACTCAAAAAATCTACGTGGCCAGGATTAACCCAAAGACGCCAGTAGTTCTGATTGCGAGGCACAATATGTGAAAGCTGCTGCTTCTTAACTTCGGCATCAAGAGCTACCACTTCTTCATAGTTATGACCGAAGCACATCCAGTAGTAGCAGACATTCTCACTGTTGGCGGCAACATCTAAATGTACCGAAACGGTAGAATCAACTGAGCCTTGAGCAATAGCAAAGCAGCCGAGCGCTCCATCTTCAGCATCTCTAAATGTGCCTTCTAGGCCAGCCATATTTTTCTTGCCGACAGCCCATTGTTCGACTCCGAGCTTTTTATGACTGCTAGTGTTAACTAAAAACCAACGGTTCTTCTTGTAGTGAATTACCGAAGAGGTTCTGGGATCATAAAAAGCAGTGTCGCCAACGTCATTCTCGCCAATACTGAAATCTTGGTGGAAGAAAATTCTGACATCACGCGCTTTACCACTGAGGTCTTTAACGTGCAATTCGCGCAAAAAGAAATTAGCAAAGAAATCAACCATGTCGTGGATAACAATTTCAAGCTTGAGCTTGTCATGCCGCAATAGAACATCGGTCACCAGGGTTTCTTTGCAATACTTGCGCTCAAGCTGCCAGCCATCCTGCACCCAGGCAAACCGACCATCAACCCAGACGCCAAAATGATTGACTCTTCCGACAGTCTGATTCTCCTGGCCAACATGCGGATAATAAATATCGCGCACACGATACTGCTTATCAAAGTTAATCAGTACATTGCCGTTTCCTATTGGTAGATCACGGGGCATGCAAAATTCCTCCAGCTGGCTATTTTTCTATGCCAATCAAGAAGAAGCTCTAAACCCCATACTAGAATTTAAATAGATAGCTTTCAAAAGCGATACTGGTCAAATATTCGGGTATTAATCTCGCCATTCAAAACTGTATCTTGCCAAACAAATTTAGCCGTCGATGTTGGCCGGGCAACAATCATGCGACGGAAGATTAACTGCTCAGCATCGATAAAGAGATCGACTAGGCCATCTTTAATCTTGGCTCGCAAATGAATCTGGTCAGTATTGTTCAGCACTTCTATATCGCTTAGTCGGTTAAAGAACCATTGACGACCTTCAACAATACCGGCCATCAAGAGCGAAGCAATGTAATAGGAACCGGCAAAAGAGACAGCAGCAGTATCGGCCACCGCCAAGGCCAAACTTGGGCATGGGCCTAAACCCTCTTCCGGAGAGCGTTTAAATACCCCCTCATGGTTGGAGCAAATGAAGTTGAGGTTGTCCTCTTTAAGTTCGGCAAAATGCCCGGTACTAGTGAATTGATAGCGAAAGAGATGAGGTTCTTTAGCGCTTCCAAGCGCATTGCGCACAAAGTTAGTGGCGAAAACACTACCGGTCAAAAGCTTCTTTTCACCGCTAAACTTTTTGCCAATCGACTCAATTTCAACAGCAACTGTGCCGCTGTCACTATAGCTTTGCAATGCTCGATAATTTTCAAAGACCGACTCTAAAATTTCATTCAACTAGACACCTATTGCAGGCAAATCTTGATTGTCAAATTCAACTTCATCTTTTCCTTGAGTCTTATTTCTGACAATCTTAAGCAGCAGTAAATACAGAGCGAGCATCGAGGTGCAGACAGCAAACAAGAAAAGCATGCCGAGCTGCCAACTTAAATGGGTAAAACCATAACCGGCCAGAAGGGGCAGGGTGATACCACCAACAGCACCAGAAGTAATTACCACGCTCGAAGTAGTTGTGGTATCAGGCATGAAGTGCTCATTGGCAGCAGCAAGAACATTGGGAAAAATAGGACCATAACCCAAACCCAAAAGGAGCACTAGAGCCAGCGTGCCCATACCCAAATTACTAAAGCAGGCCAATGCCAGAAGAGAAGAGGCAGCTAAAGCCATTCCTAACAGTGTTATCTTTATCGACGAGTAGCGGCCGCAAAGAAACACACTTATTGTACGACCAAGCGTCAGACCAGCCCAGAGCACAGTCATACTAATTGAAGCTAAGGCTAAATCTAGGGCACTGTACTTCTGCAAGAAAGTAAATAACCAGGCCGCCGAGCTTACTTCCATACCGACATAAAGAAAGACAACCAAGGCAAAGAGCCACAAAACCGGTTGTTTGATATTGCCAGTGGCTGGCTGACTAACGGCGGTAAACTTCTTGCCGGGATTTTGAATCTTGAGCACCAACGCACAAATAAAGGCAAAAGCAGCACCAAAGAGATAAACGATGTGAAATGACCAAGGGCTACTAAGGCCAGCCCAAGCCACAAGAGGCCCGGCTAGAGCACCAATGCCAAAAAACAAATTTACTTTGTTCAACGCTGCCGCACTACTAGCAGTGTCACTGAGCAAAACGCTAGTGGTCGAGGCAATACTGTTTAGACCTGTGCCACAGCCAATAACAAAGGCTCCGATAGCGAGAACCGCCAAACCCGGGGCCACTGCGATGGTGACCATACCAATGCCAGCAATAACAGCAGCTAAGCGCAGACTATTGCGGCTGCCTAACTTTTCACAAATAATTTTACCGAGCAGCAACATCAGCATACTGCCTGAAGCACTGACACTAACAATTGAACCGGCCAAAACCAGGTCTATGCCCTTAATCTGAGCGATTTTAGGGATGAGCGGGCCGGTCCAGCCTGTATTCAAACCAGCTAAGAGCGTGAGGGCACACGCTGCCATGATAATTCGCGCTCGCTGCTTGTCTTCCATAGACAAAACAATACCAGCACTGAGCTGCAGCATGATGGAGAGCCGTTATACAAAAGACCATTTGTAACATGGTCCGGCCCGGCCCTATACGTTGTATTGGCGATACTTCTCCCACAATTCGTTAGCCTCATCGGCGCGGGACTGCTCATTGAGAACCCGAGCGAGACCATCCACGATTGAGGTAATAAGAAATGGATCAATCTGACCAGCCGCTTCGTGACAAGAGAGAGCCAATCTAAAGACACTTTCAGCTTTTTCGTTTTGGCCGGCTGTCTGCAAGAGGCGAGCATAAGAGAGGAAGTGAAGAGCTTGGCTCTTGTTCTGCTCAGGGCATTCTTGCTCAAGAAACTTTATGCCACTCGCTAAATACTGCAGAGCCAACTCTTTCTTACCGGCCAAAAGGGCAATACCAGCGGCATCGAGATAGACCTCTTCAGCTAAATCAAACTCAAGAGCCTCGTCAATGCGTGATTGAGCCACTAACATTTTTGCCAGAATTGCCGCTTGAGCCTTAATTAGACCCTTATCTTCATTAGCACTAGAAGCCGCGAGCTCATAAGCCTGGCGATAACAATCTTCAGCTTGCTTAAAATCGTCTTTGAGGCGATAAAGCTCGCCTAAGCGGTTGAGGCTAAGTAAGACACTGTGGGGAGAATCAGGCAATTGCTTGGCCAAGCTAAGAGCTTCTTTGAAATGCTCTTCTGCCTCAGTAAAATTGCCTTTTACCTCAGCTTGCTGGGCGAGAATCAAGACATTCCGCCAGTGAGACTGCTGTTCTAGACCGTTAATCATAATCACATTTATCCACGATGAAGTTTATCCATGAACTCATTGCTTAGCAGTAACTGAGTAAATCATCTAATTCTAACAGCAGTGGCTGGCTAGAGGCCAAGAGCAGTGGCAAATTAGGGCAACATATGTCATGCTAGTTAATCGATATATTGCTGAGCAAAAAAAGGATAGAACATGAGTATTTCTTGGGGCAAGCGCCAACGGTTCAAGTTCAATCCCGGTGGAACACTCAACAACTGGGCACCACCAATGCTACCAGCGGTCTATGCCATCACTTACAAGCAAGACCCAGCCAACAAACCCAAAGCCCACACTGTTCTGTACTTTGGCCAGGCTGATGATCTCTCGCAACAAGCTCTTAGAAGTCACAACCATGTTTTAGATTTCTGGGCCAACAACGGCGGCGACGAGAGTGAGCTCTTTGTCTTCATTCTGGCAATGCCTGATTCGACACGTTGGGAGAGAGCTAGCGTTCAAGAACAGCTAGTTTCTGAATATAACCCCGACTGCAATCGCTATTAGAAAGAGAATTAACCTTCTCTTGACAATAGAGTAGGCTAAGACCCCTAAATAGGCCGAAATTACTCAGCCTGATTCTTAGATCTCTGTCATAATGCAAACAGATGGCGATAATGTCGTGTGTTTCGTTTCTTCTGCGAAGCCCAATTTATCGTGCAATAACTCGCGAAGCTAAGACTGTAACTACGCTGAAAGATTTCTGGAATACCTCTAAAAACCCCGAAGAACAATAAAAATGAATAACAAAATACTAGTAGGAAACCTGGCTACAGCAGTTACTGAGCACCAAATCAAAGAGTTATTCGCCACAATTGTAGGCACGGTGGTCTCTGTTGATCTTCCCAAAGACCCAAGAACCGGCACCAATCGAGGTTATGCCTTTGTCGAGATGGGCAGCTCTAGTGAAGCCGCTGACGCCGTAACGAACCTCAATGGCCATGACGTCAGTGGTCGCAGACTGAACCTCACTCTGACCGAACAGCCAGGACAAAAGCAGAAGAGCGACCGTAAATGGTATCAATTCGGGGCAAAATGAACCCCAGCTTAGTTCACATAAGTTAGTTTGCAACATTTCTACATTGACATCCAGTGATGATATGTGGCATGCTGCGATAGATTCTGAAAAAACGATGGTTTTTAAGCCATGAACTGGTCATCACCGTCGATTGCGCAGAACGTCCTTGTCTATCCTTGAGCAATCAAGAACCCAGAGAAATCAGGGGCAGGGTATCCATCCAATCTAAATGGATCGCAAATAGATAGGTACTGGCTTGTTAGCCGTTGTTATATAAAGGATTCTAAATTGACCACATTTGCTGAACTTGGCTTGTCCAAGTCTACTCTGTCTGCGCTTGTAGACGCAGAATACGTTGAACCGACCGAAATTCAACTGAACACTATTCCATTATTGTTGTCTGGCGTAGACATCATGGGCTCAGCTCAAACAGGCTCAGGTAAAACTGCTGCTTTCGCACTGCCCATCATTGAATGTCTGCAAGAACCAGAAAAAAGACCAAGAGCACTAGTTATGGTGCCAACCCGTGAATTAGCTCTTCAAGTAGAAGAACAGTTCGTCAAGTTCTCTAAGTACAATAAACTTCGCTGTGTCACTCTTTACGGTGGCACCGGTTACGAGAAGCAAAGCCGCGCTCTCAAGCGTGGAGTTGATATCATCGTTGCTACTCCCGGTCGCTTGCTCGACATGGTAGAACGCCGAATTGCCGATGTATCAGGCGTTGAAATTCTAGTTCTAGACGAAGGCGACAGACTTCTCGATATGGGCTTCATGCCACAAATTCGCAAAGTCATTTCACAACTAAAAAAAGAACGTCAAACAGTAATGTTCTCAGCCACCATCGACAATCGCGTTCACCGATTGGCTGCTGAATTCCTCAAAAACCCCATTACTGTTAAAGCCAAGTCGAGCCAAATCGAGCCTACTGCTATCGATCAAAAGCTCTACCATGTTACCGAATTCGGCAAAGACGCTCTCTTGGTAAAACTAATTGCCGAACTAGAAATGAGTTCAGTGATTGTTTTCACAAAGACCAAACGCAGAGCCGGTTGGGTTAGAGGCAGATTGCGCGATGCCAATGTATTAGCTGAAGAAATTCACGGTGATATTAGCCAAAGCCAACGTGAAAAAACGCTATCGCGCTATCGCGATGGTCGCTTCAAGGTGCTTGTTGCCACTGACGTTGCTGCTCGTGGTCTCGATATTCCGTCAATCTCACACGTAGTCAACTACGATTTGCCTGATTCACCTGAAGACTATGTACACAGAATCGGCCGTACTGGCCGGGCTGGTCGGGCTGGTGTAGCCCTCTCATTCGTTAACGACGAACAACGTTACTTGATTCGCGATATCGAAAAAGTAATGGGTCGCCAACTCGAACAAGAAGGCAAGCCTGAAGCACGCAAGGTTGTGCCAGCTCGTCGCTTCAAAAATTCAGGAAGAAGAAGAGTAGTTTAGGCCCGATATTCAGAATCTTCACTTCAGAACTAAGTAGAAGAGAAAGGCCAGGACTAGCTCCTGGCCTTTCTTGTTAGTACTGACTATCAATTACTAAAGACTGGCACGGGCCCTTAAAGCCAATTCAACGGCTAGAGAACTTGATTCGGCCACAGTTGTAATGTGACCCATCTTACGACCGGCCCTGGCTTCTTCTTTGCCATAGAGGTGCAAGTGAGCCTGGCTAATGGCCAGTGCCCCGGCAAAATTGGGATGGCTACCGCTCAACCATAGATCTCCTAGCAAATTGACCATGGCTGCCGAGTGAAACGGCACAGTGGCACCAAGAGTAAGGCCACAAACAGCTCGCACTTGCTGCTCAAACTGACTGGTGGGGCAAGCTTCTATGGTGAGGTGACCAGAATTATGAGGCCTCGGCGCTAATTCATTGACCAACAAGACGCCTTTATCACTAAGAAAAAACTCCACACAAAGCAGGCCAACACAGTCAAGCTTGTCCATAATGGCAGCGGTGATGCTTGCTGCCTGTTCTACTAGATGTTGGGATAGCCTAGCTGGAACAGAAGAAACATCAAGAATATGGTTAACATGCTTATTTTCAATCGGTCCGAAATAAGCAAAAACAGTCTCATTTGCATGGTAATTACGGGCGCCAATAACAGAAAACTCTTTGTCGATGGTAATCAAAGACTCAGCCACAACTTCAGTTTGCTTACTAACTTGACCGAGCTCAGCAAAAGCCAGCTTAGCTTCTTCCATGTTGCGCACAATGCGCTGGCCTTTACCATCGTAGCCAAAACCAGCAGTTTTCAATACCGCCGGAAAGCCAACTTGTTCTAGAGCAGTTAGTTGATCAGCTGACTTAATCAGAGCAAAGGCACCAACAGGGAAGCCATTGGCAGCCAAAAACTGTTTCTCCCGCTCACGATTTTGCGCTACATATAGAGTTTCAGCACCAGGATAAACCGGTGTTGTTCGTGACAAAATCTTGATTGTCTCAACGGGAATATTTTCAAACTCAAGGGTAACAACATCAACTTCAGCAGCAAAATGGGCTAAAGCTTGTTCATCTAAATATGAGGCGCAGACGAGCTTATCGCTTACATGACCAGCAGGACTCTTTTCTTCATCGGTATAAACATGAACCTTGTAGCCCATTTCCCGCGCGGCCACGCAGAACATGCGCCCCAACTGCCCGCCACCGAGCATACCAATGGTGGCACCCGGTTGAAGTACTTTCATAGAGGTAAAACATCTCCTAATACTTTATCGGTCTGCACTTGACGATAAGCGCGTAATTTTTCTCTTAGAGCTGGTCGTTTGTTTGCCAGAATTGCCACTGCCAGCAGTGCGGCATTGATGGCCCCGGCTCTACCAATTGCTAAAGTACCAGTAGGAATGCCCGCTGGCATCTGTACTATTGAAAGCAGCGAATCAAGCCCTTTTAGAGCATGGCTCTCTACAGGCACACCGAGCACTGGTACCAAAGTTTGAGCGGCAATCATGCCAGGTAAATGGGCGGCACCGCCAGCACCAGCTATAACTACTTCTATACCACGCTCTTCTGCGGTGGTGGCAAATTCAGCTAATAGTTGTGGAGTGCGATGAGCAGAGACTATTTTGCACTCGTGGGCAATCTCAAATTCATCAAGTACTTCATTGGCATGCCGCATAGTCTCCCAGTCAGACTTGCTGCCCATAACAACTGAGACAATTGGAGTGGTCATCGAAGGGCCTCATAAACTTTCAGGATCATTATTACTTAAAAAGTTGTGAAGGGGTAAACTCTATTGCTAAGTGAATTGCTTAGTGAATTGCTAAGTGATCAAGTAGGGCTGAAACCGCTAACTCAAAGAATAGGCCTTAAGCGGCAGTTGAGAAAATTCTCTAAAGTGATCTCATTAATAATTGAGTTAATCAACAGCTAACTGCCTGCCAATTGCAGTATTCTTGGCTTGTGGACCATAGAGGGATCACGTATGTGCGGAATTATAGGCGTATCAGGCACTACTGACGCTGCTAGAGATGTATTTGTCGGATTGATGAATCTTCAGCATCGGGGGCAGGATGGCGCGGGCATTTTGACTCTGGCTGAAAGCGGCAGTGAGCTTTTCAATCTACAGAAAGGTAGTGGCTTAATTGAGAACGTCTTCTCAGAGCGCTCTTTTAAGAAAGGCCTAAAAGGCAAGAGCGCCTTAGGGCACACACGCTACGCCACAATCGGCAGGCAAGACCCCAACTTACTACAACCTTTCTTTGATGCTCGCTCAACAATCGGCATTGGTCACAACGGCAATATCGTCAATGTATATACTTTGCGAGATGAACTAGCTGAGGCTGGGTTGGAATACACCCCGGCTAGCGAATCCGACTCTGAAGTGATCCTAAAACTGTTGGCTCTTGAGCTTGATGGCCACGAACCAAGTGCACTGCACATGTTCAAAGCTATAGAAGCCAGCATGCACCGGCTGGTGGGCAGCTATGCTGTGGTGGGCATTGATGGCACTGGTGGCCTCTTTGGCTTCCGCGATCCTGATGGCATCAGGCCTTTAGTCTTTGGCAGTCGAGTTAACAGTGAAGGTCTGCCAGTTTATGCCCTGGCCAGCGAATCAATTGCCCTTACCTATTTAGGCTACACAATTGAGAACGAAATTGCGCCGGGTGAGGCAATCTACATTGGGGCAGATAGACAAGTGTCTCGTAAAGTTCTCTTTCAGCGGTCTATTTCGCCCTGTATGTTTGAATCGGTCTATTTCTCAAGAGTTGAGTCTGAATTAGAAACGCACTCTATATATGAAACTCGCTTTCAGTTGGGCCTAGTTCTAGCCGAGCGCATCAAAGAGCTCGGAATTGTCGCTGATGTGGTCGTACCGGTGCCAGAAACCAGCAGAAGTGCTGCAATTGCTATAGCCGAAGCGCTTGACCTGCCCTTCCGCGAGTCACTGATCAAAAACCGCTACGTCAACCGAACTTTTATTCTTGACGGCCACGCAGCCAGACAAGAAGCTATCCGCCGTAAGCTTTCACCAATTCCATCAGAAATTAAGGGCAAGCGCTGCTTAGTCATTGATGACAGTATCGTGCGTGGTACTACTGCTGCACAAATTATTGAACTGATGCGCCAATCAGGAGCCAAAGAAGTAATCATGGCTTCTACTTGTCCGCAGATTCAATTTCCTTGTTACTACGGCATCGACTTCCCCAGTCAAGATGAATTAGTTGCTTACAACTGCACAGATGAAGAAGTAGCTACAAAACTTGGTGCCGATCGAGTGGTCTTCCAAACTATTGAAGGCCTGCGCAAAGCCTTGAAGAAAGATACTCTTTGCACTGGTTGCCTAACTGGCAGCTATCCAACCGACATCGCTTGTGGCAGCGACTTCCAATCACAGAGGCTGAAAGACCGCACCACTCTAATTCGCAAATCATAAGTAAGGAGAAAAAAGTTGTCGGTTGACTTGCAAGACCTGATTCTGGAATACGACGGTTCGGTAAAACGGGTCTGGCGACCAGAAGGCGACGACGGCTCTTACTGGTTTGAATTTACTGACGACTACTCAGTTTTTGATTGGGGCAAGATGCCCGACACAATCGCCAACAAAGGCAAGGCTCTTGTTGCTCTCGGTGCTTTCTTCTTCCAGCATCTAGCTGACAACAAAACCTGGATTAATCTCAGCGAGTCAGTTCACCTTTCAATATTCAACCAAGAGTGGTTGAATAAACGAGTCAATCAACCACTGTTTCAGCGCCTCACCACCCATGGTGCGCGCCATCACTTTCAAGGCTTAGTAGGCAGCGATGGTAAAGCGCTCGCCATTGAACAAATAGCTAATACCCAGGCTTATATGTCAGTGGTCAAAGCCGAGGTGCAAAGACCAGAACCCATTGCACTGCTCGATCAAACAGTGTTTTATTACAGCCATGATATTACTGATGCTCGCAGACTGGTGCCTCTAGAAGTTGTCTTTCGCTTTGGCATGCCCGCTGGCAGCTCGCTCAAAAGCAGATTAGCAGCAGATCCTGGCTACGCCCAGACCCTTGGTCTTAGTAGCGTACCCGAAGAAGGGTGGTTTGAGCGGCCCGTGCTTGAGTTTTATACTAAGCTTGAACCAAAAGACAGACTCTTATCCATTCAAGAAGCTCTGACAATCTCGGGGCTTACACCCAAACGCTTTGAAGAATTATCTGAATTAGCTTTTGCTACAGCTCTGGCTATCTACCATCACTTCGCTGAGCGTGGCATTGAGTTATGGGACGGCAAATTTGAGTTTCTCGAAGATCATAAGGGCTTACTCTTAGCCGACAGCATTGGTCCTGACGAGCTGAGACTAGTATTCAACGGCCATAGCCTCTCCAAAGAAATGATTCGTCAGTTCTATCGCGATTCAAGCTGGCAACTTGCCATAGCCAAAGCACAAAAGATGGCAGTCAGTCAAAATCGCCTTGATTGGCAAGCAATTTGCACTAAAGATTTGAAAGAGCAACCAAGCCCTCTATCGCCCCAATTCAAAGCTGTGGCAGACAAGCTCTATGGCGTATTAGCCAACCACACCATTGGCTACGATGTCTTCCCTCAGCATCCAACTTTGCCTCAATTTGTTGACTCAATCAATATTGCGGCTGAAAGAAAAGTATAAAAGTATAAAAGTACAAAAGTACAAAGGTATAGATAGATGAAAGTTCTGGTTGTTGGCGGTGGAGGCAGAGAGCATGCAATATGCTGGAAGCTCGCTTTAAGCACCAGTGTTGAGCAAATTTTTTGCGCCCCCGGCAATGGTGGCACTGCCAAAAGCGACAAAACTACCAATATTGATATTGCCGTAATGGATTTCGACAAACTAATTTCCTTCGGTAAAGAGCAAGCCATCGACTTAGTTGTAATTGGGCCAGATAATCCTTTAGCAGAAGGCATTGTCGACAAAATGGAAGCTGCTGGATTGCGGGTTTTCGGACCTAACAAGAGCCAGGCAAAATTAGAGTGGAGCAAAGCTTACGCTAAAGAAGTTCTCAACCAACTAAATATAGCAACGGCACGCTTCGCCACAGCTAACTCACAACAGACTGCCGAAGCTATTGTCAAAGCAAATCAGTGGGCCAGAGTAATAAAGGCTGACGGCCTTGCCCTGGGCAAGGGTGTGTTTGTCTGCGCCAACGAAGAAGAGGCCTTGCAAGCACTCAACACCATATATAAAAGCGGCAAATTCAGCGATACCAAAGTCGTAATTGAAGAAATGCTCAGCGGCGAAGAAATCTCACTACTGACTCTCTGTGATGGTAAGACGCTGACACCACTTTTACCCAGCCAAGATCACAAACGTCGCTTTGATGATGATTTAGGCCCAAACACTGGGGGCATGGGCGCCTACGCCCCAGTTCAACTATATGAGAAACACAAAGAAGCGATTCGAGATAGGGTCTTAGAGCCTTTGCAGAAAGCCCTAACAGAAGGCAAACTCAATTTTAAAGGCGTGCTCTACATTGGCCTCTTGATGCATCAAGAAAAATCAAACGTTGACAAAACTAGCACAAATCAGTCAAGCAAGAATCTGCCTGAGCCCTACGTGTTAGAGTTCAATGCTCGCTTTGGTGATCCTGAAACCCAGACGATTTTACCCTTGCTGCAATCAGATTTATTTGATGCCCTATATGCCTGCACAGATCAAAGCTTAGACCAGCAAAAACTATCCTGGTCAAAGCAATCATCGTGTTGTGTCATTGGTGCAGCGAAGGGCTACCCAGAGAGCTCATCAAAGGGAGAGGCAATTACTTTGCCGCTCAATAGCGACAACGAGCAAATAATTTTCCAGGCTGGTACAAAACTACTCACAACTGCTACTGGCGAGCAGCTCGTCACCGATGGCGGGCGCATATTTGCTGCAGTTGGCTTAGCCGACAAAATGGAAGAAGCTCGAGAGCGGGCCTACAATTTAATTGCCACAGTTCAATGTCAATCGCTTGATTATCGTCGGGACATCGCCAAGAGGGAAGCAACGTGCCAATCAAAATAGCTGTACTTGTTTCAGGCCGTGGCTCCAACTTGGAGGCTATACTTGCCGCCATTGAGAAAAAAGAATTGGCGGCAGAAATTGCCGTAGTGCTCTCTAACAACCCCGATTCTTATGCTCTAAAAATTGCCAAGAAGCACAATATACCAGCCGTCAGTGTAGACCACCGTGGCGTATCGCGCAAAGACCATGAAAAGCAAGTACTGCAAAAGCTGAAGAAATTCGCTCCAGAATACTTGGTCTTGGCTGGCTATATGCGCATTTTATCAGGCGATTTTCTCACCCACTTCAAAGATGACAACGGCCTCTATCGTGTAATCAACATTCATCCATCGCTGCTACCAGCTTTCCCTGGCAAGTCAGCCTATGAAGATGCCTTCAACTATGGCGTAAAAATATCCGGCATCACAGTACATTTAGTAGACGAGCAAGTAGACCACGGCCCCATTTTGGCCCAGGCTGTCTTTGAGCGCAAAAGTGGTGACACCTTAGAGACCTTCCAAGCTCGCGGCTTAGAACTAGAGCACAAACTATTTCCGCAGGTGCTCGCCCAACTGGCAGATTCCAGCTTAGCGGCCATGACTAATTTAAATCAAGAGAAAGGCGCCGAACCAAGCGAAAGCAATGAAGATCTCTGTGTTGCCATTGTAGCCAAAGCTAGCGCCGGTGCAGATGAGAATGGCAGCAAAACTCTGGCATTGCCTCTTTACTGGCTCAGTGGAAAGAGCATAGAGCAGACTAAAAAACTCATGGCTGCTCTCAAAGAAATCTTAGCTGATCAGCTATTAGAAGACGTCTGGTGTGTGGTGGCAACCGAGCGCAACAGTTGGCTTTCTCAATGGCGCGAGCAAGGCTTCAAGTGGTTTGCTGAGAGACAATATTTGCCGGGTGTGACTGACAATTTAGCTCGCACTGTAGAAGAAGCGCTTAGACTGAGTGGTTTAGAAGAGACGCAAATAAAAGTTGCCTCGGGCTCAGCCTATCTCTTTGATGATTCTTTCAACATCAAACAAGTAGAAAGTCACTGTCGTTACCGCCACTATCATCCGGTCACAGACAAGTTCCGCATTCACGACTTGACCGCTCCGCACTTGTCAAAGCTACTTGAGTTCCCCCAAGTGCATCTACCAACAACGCCCGCTCCAGAAGTTGTGGCGCTGAACTTGAGCGACACAGAGCTTGAGAACTTAAGCCGAACACGCACCCTAGCCCTTAATTTAACTGAGATGCAAGCCATCCGCAGCTATTTTGAGCAAGACTCTGTGATTGCCGAGCGCTTGCAGTATGGCCTTGAGCAGTGGCCCACAGACGTTGAACTAGAAGTAATTGCTCAGACCTGGTCTGAACATTGCAAGCACAAAATATTCAATGCCATCATTCACGAAAAAAGCGCTCATATTAAGGCTGTTCAAACGCTCACTATGAGTATGGCCGGCACCTCTGCCGGCAAACCAGCAAGAAAAACAGAAGCGCGCACGATCACGAGCTTGTACAAGAGCTACGTGCAGGCAGCCACCAAAAAGCTGGCAGAAAAGCGCACAGACTTGCTTTCAGTGTTTGTTGATAATGCTGGCGTAATCAAATGGAACGACGACTGGGGTATCTGCTTCAAAGTAGAAACCCACAACTCACCATCTGCTTTAGAGCCCTATGGTGGTGCCCTAACCGGAATACTAGGGGTCAATCGCGATATTCTCGGCACCGGTCTTGGTGCTAAGCCAATTTGTAACACCGATGTCTTCTGTTTTGCTTATCCGGCTGAAGACCTGATTAATCGCCCAACGATGCTGCCAGCCCAATCAATTATTCAAGGCGTGCGCAAAGGTGTGCAAGACGGTGGTAACAAGAGCGGCATTCCTACTGTTAATGGTGCTGTCTTCTTCCATCCTGGCTACCGTGCCAAACCCCTGGTCTTCTGCGGCACTGGTGGTCTTCTGCCCCTTACTGTTGACGGCAAATGCGGCTACGAAAAGCATACCCAAAAGGGTGACGCCATTGTTATGGTGGGCGGCCGGGTTGGCAAAGACGGCATTCATGGTGCCACTTTCTCATCTGAAGCACTGAACGTTGACTCACCAGTCTCAGCCGTACAAATCGGTGACCCCTTCACGCAAAAGCGGGTAACTGACTTCATTTTAGAAGCACGCGATCTTGGTTTGATATCAGGCATCACCGACAACGGTGCCGGCGGGCTATCGTCGTCAGTGGGCGAAATGGCCCAAATAACTGGCGGCGCCACTCTTGAAGTAGATCACATTCCCCTAAAATATCCAGGCCTCGCTGACTACGAAATTGTCATCTCTGAATCGCAAGAGCGTATGACACTATCCTCAACCAAAATCGAAGAACTGCAAGAGTTAGCAGACAAGCACAGTGTCGAACTAACTGTAGTTGGCAGCTTCGATGACAAAGGTTACTTCCGCATCACCAGAGCTGACAAAACCATTGCCTTGCTCGATCTCAAATTCTTGCACGATGGTGCTCCCCGCCTTGAGCTTGAGGCCCACTGGCAAGTGCCTGTCACTATCGATGAAGTAGAACAGCCGCCTAAAAGTCTAGGAGATGCCCTACTTGCCCTTCTCGGTCATGCCAATATTTGCAGCCGCGAGCCTGTCATTCGTCAATATGATCACGAAGTACAAGGCGGCAGTGTTGTTAAACCACTAATGGGACCAGAGCAAACAGCACCCTGTGACGCTGCGGTGATTCAACCACTTCTGAGTGAACCGGCTGGACTAGCTGTATCAAACGGCATGTGCCCGCAACTCAGCGACTTCGACTCGCATCTCATGGCTATTTGTGCTGTTGATGAAGCAGTGCGCAACGCCGTATGTGTAGGAGCCGACCCAAATAGTCTGGCCCTGCTCGATAATTTCTGCTGGCCCGACCCCGTAGCATCAAAATCAAACCCAGACGGCAAGCGCAAACTAGCACAACTGGTTCAGGCCTGCGAAGGTTTGTACGAGGCCGTTCTCGCCTATAACGCCCCACTTATCTCGGGCAAAGACAGCATGAAGAATGACTTTGATGATGGCACCGTGCGCATTTCCATTCCCCCAACCCTACTTGTATCAGCAATTGGCAAAGTGCCTGATATCGAACAAGTAGTGACCATGGAATTTAAGTCAGTAGGAGACCACCTCTTCTTAGTCTCGGCAGGCGCACTGGGCCTTGCCGCCACTACCTATGCTGGCAACATGAACTGGACATCTTCGCTCTTACCAGAGCTCAACCTAGAGCAGGCCGCCCTGCTTTATCAAACTATATTTACCGCCATGCAAAATAACTTAGTTGAATCGTGTCACGACTTATCAGAAGGTGGATTGGCTGTCGCTGTCAGCGAATGCATAATTGGCAGCAACTTGGGCGCAGAATTAGACGCTGAAGCCGTTGTCACAGCTGCTGAAAGTGGTGCTCGCTTCCACGACCTACTGCGAGAGCGGATGGACGTAGCCCTATTTGCCGAAGGGCCAGCAAGACTACTAGTTAGTGTTTCTCCGGCGAACGTTGAAGCCTGGTTAGCTCTCTGGCCCGATCAAAAAGCACTAGCGAGCGATTGCAAAATATCTATTGTCGAGATCGGCAAAGTGACTGACTCCGGTCTTCGACTTGTAGACAAGGCCAGAAAAGGCGAATTAATCGAACTAGATAACGTCAAGCTCAAACAAGCTTGGCAAGCAACTCTCCCCTTTGAAGAGGACTTCAAATGATCAGGCCCAGAGCGGTTGTAATCAGCGGTGATGGCATTAATTGCAGCAACGAAACAGCCTTTGCTCTAGAGCAAGCCGGTTTTGAAGCAATAATTAGCCACACCAGCGAACTTTTGGCCAAGCCAAAGCAGCTAATGAAATCTGAATTGCTGGCACTACCGGGGGGCTTTTCTTTCGGTGACGAAATTGCCAGCGGCAAAGTTTTAGCGGTCAAAATTAGACACCGCATGCTTGAAGTTTTGCACTCATACGTTGAAAAAGGCAACCTGGTCTTAGGTATCTGCAACGGCTTCCAGACTCTAGTGCAGCTCGGCCTATTGCCTAATTCAGAAGAAGGCAGCGAGAGCACTGTTAGCCTCACCCATAATTCTGGCGGACGATTTATCAACCGCTGGGTAGAGATGACAGTCAACTCAGAGAGCACAACTAGCACCAACAGCCCATTTTTCAAAGGCCTAAGCAAAATTAGCCTGCCTATCAGACACGGCGAAGGTCGCATTCAAGTGAGACCAGATGCTAAAGACTCAGACATTGCCGTGGTCAAAGAACGGGCCGCCCTGAGCTACAACGAAGATGTGAATGGAAGCTTTGAAAGAATTGCCGCTCTCACCAACGCCAAGGGCAATGTTCTGGGCCTCATGCCTCATCCTGAGGCCTACATTCGCCACTCGCAACACCCGGCATTTCAGTACTGGAAGCGCCAAAGCGCTTCCGAGTCTATAAAGGAGCGCCAAAATGACGCTTCAGAATCTACAAAGACTTCTCCCTTTGAAAATCCGCCTGATGGATTGACCATCCTCAAAAATGCTCACGCCTCACTAAGCTAGGAAATTGAAACGAAATGGCTCCAGAAAAACAAACCTACGCAGCTGCAGGAGTCGATATCGATAAGGCCGATCGCTTTGTCGACCGCTTAAAAAAACTAGCTAGGCGCAAAGAGCACGAAGCTATGTGGCAAGCAGCCGGGGGATACGCTGCGGTTTATCCAAGTTATAGTGGCAATGGCATTGCCGTCACTACCGATGGTGTGGGCACAAAACTGCTAGTCGCTCACAAGCTGAAAAAATTTGACACCATCGGCATAGATTTAGTGGCCATGTGCGCCAACGACCTAATTTGTGTCGGGGCCACACCGAACATTTTTCTCGATTATTTTGCCGTAGGTAAACTTGACGATAGTGCCGATGCCATCATGGCTGGCATAGTGGCAGGATGCGACCAGACAGGAATGTTACTGGTGGGCGGCGAGACTGCTGAGATGCCTGGGGTCTATGAGCACGGCCACTTCGACTTAGCCGGATTTGCCGTCGGTCAAGTGCGCAAAGAAGACTTGCTTACCGGAGCAGAAATTGCACCTGGTCAGAAACTAATTGGAGTAGCTTCTAGTGGCATTCACTCAAACGGCTTGTCTTTAGCAAGGAAAGTGTTGCCAGACAACGACGACACTTACAATGCACTTCTCACGCCAACTTTGCTCTATGTCAAAGCAGTGATGGAAGTTCTAGAGAAGCACCGAGGCAGTGTCAAAGGCATAGCTCATATCACTGGCGGTGGCTGGACTAACCTATTTAGATTGAACGGCGACGTCGGTTTTGTCATCGACAATGCACTGCCGGTGCCAGCCATCCTCAAGGCAATTGGCGAACATGTCAACGAAGAAGAGATGTACAAGACCTTCAATATGGGCATGGGCTTAGCGTTGATTGTGGATGAAACTGATCACAAATCAGTTTCGCAGGCAATTATTGAAATATTTGAAAAGCATAAAATGAAAGCGCAGGCAGTAGGACACGTTACCGAACGTGCCAAGACACTTACTATCTCGAATCTAGAAAATTCGAATTTAACACTTCTTAGTTAGCACATAAGTTCAAAGCAAGGAAATTAACGACCAATGAAAACCGTACTAGTCAGCGTCACCGACAAAACCGGCCTCGACAACTTCCTCACCCGCTTAGAGCGCTTCGATACTTTGCGCTTAATCGGCACCACCAGCACTGCTAAATATCTAGAAGAGAAAGGCTTCAAGTGCACCAAGGTGGAAGAGTTGACTGGCTTCCCTGAAATTCTCTCCGGCCGCGTCAAAACATTGCACCCAAAAGTATTTGCTGGCATTCTCGCTAGACCAATCACAGAAGACCGCAGTTGTTTGGCTGAAATGGAAATTTCAGAAATAGACTTAGTGGTAGTCAATCTGTATGCCTTTGAAGAGGCTCTGAAGAAAAACTTGGCCGAGCAACCAATGGTTGAACAAATAGATGTAGGCGGTGTTGCCCTACTCAGAGCTGCAGCCAAGAACTTTGAACGGGTAGCAGTAATTAACGAGCCCAGCCAATATGACAGCGTCATTGCAGCAATGGACGCCAACAAGGGCGAGATTCCACTAGATTTCCGCAGAAAGTTGGCCTATCAAGCTTTCGCCCGCACAGCTAGCTACGACCAAAGTATCTCTAGCTACTTAGGTAAGCTTGTTCATGACGCCCATACGGCTGATAGCGCTGATAAATCTTATGCAACCACAAAAGATGCCGCCAATACTAGCGCTGATAAATCTGAAGCTGCAGTGCCAGAATTTGCTGACAAACTAACCATTAACCTCAAGCGTCAAGAGACCTTGCGCTACGGTGAAAACCCTCACCAAGCGGCAGCTTGGTATCAGCTAGAGAGCCCAATATCAGTTCCTGGTTTATCAGCTGAACTACAAGCTTTCCCTCCGTTTGAACAACTGCAGGGTAAAGAGATGTCGTCAAACAACATCACTGATACTTATGCCCTTGTCAAAATCTTGCGTGAGCTTAGTGCACCAGCAGTGGTTGTGATCAAGCACAATAATCCCTGTGGCGTAGCCCAGGCAAAAACACTGGCCGATGCCTATGAGCTAGCTTACGAATGTGACCCAATGTCAGCTTTCGGTGGCGTCTATGGCTTCACCGGCAAAGTCGACGCTGCCTTAGCCGAGCGCATCACCCGCAACTTTGTCGAAATCGTTCTTGCGCCTGAATATGATGAAGCTGCCCTTGAAGTATTCAAGAAGAAGAAAAACGTTCGCGTTCTCAAAAGCACAGTTGATACAAAGCTGGCCAAGCAGCGCGACTACAAACTGAAGCATCTCTCCGATTACGGCTTCCTTTTAGAAGTAGATCAAGATGCCCCAGTTGAAGCCAGTACCTTCACTTGTGTCACTGAGAAGAAGCCAGATCCAGCTTTGCAAAAAGATATTGCCTTCACTTGGTCGGTGGTTAAACACCTCACTTCCAATGCCATATTTGTCGCTAAAGATGGTCTGTCGCTTGGTTTTGGTATCGGTCAAACTAGCCGCATCGCTAGCACCGGAATTGCCCTGCGCCAAGCAGGAGAGAAATCAAAAGGTGCAGTGATGGCTAGTGAAGCCTTCTTACCGGCCACGGACAATATTGAAGCAGCAGCCGAAGCAGGAATTGCCGTGATCATTCAGCCTGGTGGCAGCATTAAAGACGCTGACGTCATTGCCGCTTGCAACAAGGCGGGAATTGCCATGGTCTTTACCGGCCAGCGCTGCTTCAAACACTAGAGGGGAACAATCAAATGAAAACTGGAAGTAGCAAAAAATACGGTGCAGTACTTACGGCTGTTTTAGCCCTTGCTACTTCCAGTTTCTTCATAGCTCCCAAAGCCGAAGCGAAGAGCGATCAAGAAAGTACAGAAACTACACAAAGTACAAAAAGCACAAAAGAGACAAAAAGTAGAAAGAGCTTGAGCGACGATATCGAAAAGCTTGAAAATGTTAGCTATATGCCAGGCCTACCAAACGCTGACGATCGCGCTCATCTCTTCTGCCTCTATACACCAAAGGCAAAAGCCGAAAAAAGCTTTCCTCTAATTATTTACGTCCATGGTGGCGGCTGGACCACCAGGCCAAACTCTATACCTCGCTGGGTGCCAAACTTTGTGCGAAAGGGCTACGGCGTTGCCATAGTCTATTATCGCCTGGCTCAAGAAGGTATTTTCTCCTCTCAAATAGAAGACCTCAATTCTGCCTTGCGCTACTTCAAAGGCAATGCTGACAAACTCCACATTGATGCCAATCACATTGGCTTATGGGGAAGTTCTGCCGGGGGGCATCTCGTGGCCCTAATGGGAGCCTCAGCCAATAGCCCAGCGCTCGATATTGGCGGCGACAAATCAATTTCGCGTGACGTGCAAGCTGTCTGCGATTTTGCAGGGCCAGCCAATTTATATGACCTAGGCACAAAGCAATATCCCAAAATGGAATGGGATACTGTTAGCCCTACTTCGTCTCTATCGCTGCTCTTAGGTGGCACCGCCGCCAGTCAGAAAGCTCGCGCTCTTGAGGCTAGCCCAGACACTTACATTTCACCAGGCGACCCACCATTCTTAGTTATACATGGCGAAGCCGATAAGCTCGTGCCCATTGAACAAAGCGACGATCTAGTGGCAGCCTTGCAGAAAGCTGGGGTTGATACTACTTATATTCGTCTGCCTCACGAAGGCCACCATATTGAGCACGGTAAAAACATTGAAACTGCCCGCAAATTTTTCGATAAGCATTTGAAGGGTGATACACATTAGAAATTTGTTGTCTGTATCTATGCCATTAATAGTTTTCTGAAAAGGGAAGATTTTTTCGAAAAAATCTTCCCTTTTTGTCAAAACGACTTGATTGCGCTCAAGAGTTCTTTGATGCGCGTGAGGTCTATTGCCGTCCCACTCTTTTGCAGAAGACTTTGTTTTTGCACCCAGAGATAAAGGTATCTACCTGTTTTGGAACTTTGAGAGATGCCACCAAAGCCGTTGTTGACGGTTAAATCGGGACCAAGCACATCTGTGTGGCCAATGCTGTAACACATGATTTCGTTGGCGCAGCTTAGTTGGCCTGTGACCTTCGAAGTCAAACGACCTTTATTGGCCACAGCCAACGTTCCCTTAAGGGCCGCTACTCTGTCTTCGTCGGTAATAAAGTCGGCCGATTTTTCGTCTTGCTTTTTCAGACGGTCTGCTGTGGATGAAAACGTGTAAAGAGCCTGTGTACCAGCATCTTCAATCTGCACGATTGGCAGTCCACTCACTTCGTAAGCGGCAGTGTAGCTGAAGCCTTTCGGTAGCGGATCGGCAATAGTCATAAAGGTTCCGGCGACCGATTTGACATGCGCAGGACTGGTTATTGACCGGAACCAGACAACAGCTGCTATAGTCAAGGCAACTATGCCGATAACTGAAAAGGCACCAAAGCCGATGGCGACTTTAAGAAGGGTCTTCGAAATTTTGCTCGGTTCCAATATTGAGTGCCTCGCATGAACTTTGGAATGAGTAGGTTGTAGCAAAAATCATTCTGTTCTGTAGTTAGTTTTTTGCGCCTTCCAAAACTGTCAGTTTTTCTTCAGAAAATATGACAGCTTTAGAAGGCGCAATTCACGGTGCCAACCAATGCCTTTTTGTCGTCCAGCCCAAGAAGCGCTGACTCGGGTCAATAGGCTCGGTTTGAGCTTGCCTTAAGGCCTTAAGAGCAGGGGCGAAGCGCTCTACAAAATCAGGTTTTTGCTTGTTGAGATACTCATCCATCCAATCAAACAGTGCTGGTGGATTTTGATATTTACTATCTAATACTGAAAGGAAAAAGATCATCTGACGCCAGGCATAAGCAGCATTTTTAAGATCTCTTAGTTGAGCATTCCAATAGCTGAACGGCAATTGCAGAGTGCGACAAATATAAATGAAACAAGCTCTAATCATCTCTTCCAGATCAGAAGCCAATATTTGTTCAAGCTGAAGTTCGCGGAAGAGAGCGGCCAAATTATGACTGGTGAAAATCTGTTCTTGCTCAATAACCATGCCATTAGCAGCCACAGAATATTCAGATTGCTCAGCACCACCTTGACCAGCTAGAGCCCGACGCTGACAAAACTTGGCAAAATCTCCGCCCTTAGAAGTTTCAGTAGAATGAGGCCCATTGGCAGAAAACTCACTTGCAGAAGATTCAGTAGCAGAAGAATCACTTGCAGAAAATTCATTCAACGAATAATAGCGTTCATATATGGTGTCACGCAAATAGTCAGTGGTGACAACTGCGGCATTATTATATTTGGGACTGAATTCACCCATAAAGATATCGGCGGCTAACTCTTCTACAATTGGTATCTGTAAACCAGCACACTTAGCCAGAAAACGCATCTCTTGAAGCATTTTGTTGGGCAAGATTTGCTGGGGAAAATTCTTAAAGGTAATGGCACACACCTGGGTCAAAGTTTCACGAGCAAGAGCTTTGACAGCATCATCTTCTTTGTAATGATCTAGCACGCGAACCCAAGGCAACTCTTGCAACTGTACTTGCTTAGCAAGATGCAACAGCAGCAAAGAGCGACGCCGACGAAAAGAAGCATAAGTAGCAGAATAAAGCGCTTGCAACGCCGGGTCAGCAAAGGCACGGGCCTGCAGCTGAGCACTTACTGTAGCGATAACAGGAGCCAATTGTTCTGCTGAAGAAACAATCTTCCTCTGCACAAGCTCAGATAAGGGCATTTCAACCGAGCGCAATACTTTGGTTGTAAATGCCGCAGGCAAAAGACAGCCTGCAGGTAGCTGTGGAAGACAAGGCAGCTGAGCAAGAACAGATAGCTGATACTTTTCACTCTCAGCAGCAGTGACTGGATAAATTATTTCGTCCAGAGAAGATAGAGCTTCCATCTCAAGCTTTACCTGCAGTCTGGCGCCTACGACTTGTGCCAACTGAAAAGTACTTGGCTGCGCAGCAACGGCTCTCTGCTCAGCTCTCAACTTCAAGTTTTTTTCGGCATCGGGAAGTCCACGAGCATTTTCAATTTGCTGCAAAATTGCCCGAATCATACCCACGTCACGTCCGCCTAGCGAGGCCCTATCGCGCACACAAATATCGAGATACTTGAAGAGGCGAGAGGCATTGCTCTTGCCATCAAAACTTCGCTGGCAAAGCGTCTTATGTGCCATTGCCACTTTAATCTCTTTGAGCAAATCTAATGCTAGCTCACTCCAGCCGTCAGGGTAATGTTGACAGGGCCAACCATCTAATCGAGTTTGAGCAAACAGCAAGACAACTCGATCGTAAAGTGGCAGCCAAAGAGATAGCGCTTCCTTTTGCCGCTCTAACTGCACGCTGCTTCGAATACCGCCAAAGTCTGATCGGGTTTTGGCAACACTTTGGAGATGAACAAGACTGCCAGAATAGCCCGATTCACTAGCAGATTCTGATTTAATAGGAGATGCTGATTCAGCAAACTGTTGTGATTGACTGTAATGTGCTGAGTCGCAACGAGGCACTGGGTAGAAACGCAAGCGAGAAAAGAACGGAGCAATCTCTTCTAAAATCTCTTTGGCTAATTCAACATTGCCGCTATCAAGTAAGTATGCCACCACGAGCAAGGCACTTTCTTCGGGCACATCGATACGATAGCGCTTGCTGGCAAGCATTTCTTTCAATTCAGATAACCCTTGAGGGCTGAGAAAATAGGCATTTAAAGCCGCGCGAAGAGAAATCCCATCAGCGATATCTAATCGCGTAGCAAGCTGGCGTTCATGCTCTTGAACTTCGCCCTCTGCCAAGAGTCGACCAGTGGCAAAACCACCTTGGGCTACTTCTAAAGTAGCCCAAGCAGGCACGTCACTGACAGGCAAACGACTGCCAATTTGCAGCTGCCCAGTTAGCATGCCGCTCACCACCCGCAACCACTTGGCCAATTTGACTTGTGCTCGCTTGCTGGCACTAGCATCGTGCCCTAAAGCATCTTGATTCTTGCCAACTTGATTCTTACCGACTTGCTCGTGGCCAACTTGTTGTTTGGCGACAGCACTAATAGCCTTAGTAAGCTGAGCCGTGACGTAATCCGCATTAACCTCAATCTTCTTGTTATCAGGACTTTGATCTGCCATTTTTAGACCTTAAGTGACTAATAAAAGCGCGCAATCTTGCCGTCATCTCGTAGTTCCATCACTACCGAGGCTGGCTTCTTCGGCAAGCCCGGCATGGTCATAATTTCACCAGTGATAGCCACAACAAAACCGGCACCAGCAGACAATCTAAGCTGGCGAATATTGAGTTTGAAGCCAGATGGTGCACCAAGAAGCGAGGGGTCGTCACTGAATGAATATTGAGTCTTCGCTACGCATACAGGCAAATTACCGTAGCCGTTTTTATCAAGCCATTTCAATTCTTTCAAAGCTTCGTTGGAATACTCAACACTGGCAGCACCATAGATAGTAGAAGCGACTGTGGCGAGCTTCTCTTTAATCGGTGCATCCAGCTTGTAGAGTGGAGCAAACTTACTAGGCTTAGCAGTCTGGGCCATAACCAAATCAGCTAAGTCAAGGGCGCCATCAGCGCCTTTGGCCCAGACATCGGCGGTGATGGCGTCTATTCCCTTTGCCTTGCACAGAGCGAGCAGATGGGTCAACTCTTCCTCACTGTCACCAGCAAATTTATTGACGCAAACAATGGCGGGCACACCAAACTTTTGCACATTAGCCACATGGCGCTCTAAATTGCACAAGCCCCGCTCAATTGCAGGCAGGTCATGTTTAGACAGGTCAGATTCGGCAACGCCACCATGCAATTTGAGAGCTTTCACCGTAGCAACGAGCACCACTGCATCTGGTGCCAACTCAGGGCGCAAATTAGCAACAATGTCGCAGAATTTCTCAAGGCCTAAATCAGCACCAAAGCCGGCTTCGGTCACAACATAGTCGCTTGTATAAAGTGCCAGCAAGCCAGAGAGCACGCTAGAAGTGCCGTGGGCAATATTAGCAAATGGTCCACCATGCACAAAAGCCGGAGTGCCATCGAGGGTTTGCACTAGATTAGGCTTGATAGCATCTTTCAAAATAATTGCCATGGCAGCAGCAGCATCGACTTGTTTAGCTGTCACAGGAGCAGCAGCAGTAGATTTGGCCACGACTATATTGCCGAGGCGCTCACGCAAATTAGCCATTGAATCGGCCAGACAAAGTGTGGCCATCACTTCTGATGCAGCAGTAATATCAAAGCCCGTTTCGCGAACAATGCCGTTGGCTTTTCCACCTAAGCCTTGCACTAGATTGCGCAAGCTGCGATCATTCATGTCCATAGCCCGTCTAAAGCTGATGGCGCGTTGATCGATGCCGAGAGCATTGCCAAAGTGAATATGATTATCAATCAAAGCAGCAAGAAGATTATTGGCTGCACCAATGGCATGCAAGTCGCCATTGAAATGCAAATTGATGTCATCCATGGGCATCAGCTGCGAATATCCGCCACCAGTGCCGCCTCCCTTCTGACCAAAGACCGGCCCCATTGAGGGCTCACGCAATGCCACAGAAACCTTGAACCCACCTTTTAGGCCACGGCCTTTGCCACGCTTGCGCAGAGCTTGAGCCAAGCCAACAGACGTGGTGGTCTTACCTTCGCCAGCCTTGGTGGGTGTGATTGCCGAAACCAATATCAACTTACCGCGCACTTTACTCTTGTCAGACAAGATGCGCTCAATAGCCTCATAGGCAATCTTGGCCTTGTACTTGCCATAAAGCTCAATGTCATCAGCGCCAAGGCCGAGGTCTGCGGCCACTTCGGTTATGGGCCGGAGCTTGGCGTTATTCGCCAGGTCAATATCTGACGGTTGAGTGGGGCTAGATGAAGTCGTCGAAGTAGAGGTGGTGGTAGCTGTTTCCAATTTTAAAATTCCAATTGCCTGACTATAAAGAAAAGAGGCTAACTCATGGCTAGCCTCCCCAAGATTATACTGACTTATTCGCCAACCTATTTCTTAAGCTCTCTGACGAGGCGCATGAGGTAGAAGGCGAAGTTGACGTAATCAAGAACTATGTTGAGAGAAATGTTGGTTGCTTCAGGCCAGCTGTTGTCAGTTGACTTGGCCAAGCGGCAAAAGTCGACCAAGAAGAAACCGGTAAAGACCACCAAACCGCCGACAGCATAAACAATATTGACGCCAGCAGAGAAATGAATGAAGAACTGGCTGAGACCAACAAGAATCAAACCGAACAGAGCAAACATGAGAAAACGCTGCATGGGCCTGAAGTCTACGCCTGAAAATGCTCCGATAGAGCCAACCACAGCCATAGCGCCAGCAGTGCCGGCAAGGCAGACGGCCACTGTGTTAGCGCCGATGGTCTCAATATAGCCTTGTAAGCCAAAGCCGACGATTACTCCAAAGACCGAATTCCAGATGGCTAGGCCGACCATAGAAGAGACCGGCGACTTAACCTGTGGCAGCAAGAACAAACCACCAAAGGTTATAACCAGAGAGGCTATCCAGAGAAACATGTTCGGCTCAGTCTTGATACCAAAGAACGAACCGGCGGCAAGGAACATGAACGAGACACTTGTGAGCAAGGCTACCTTGCTGACTAACGTGCCCTGGGTCAATGCCTGGGCATCGAACTCGGAAAATCCGAGCCCACCGCGCTTTGCCGCCTGCGTGGTCTCAGTGTTGTTTTTAAATGATTCCGAATACGGTTTTTTGTCCATTGCTTTCACCTTAAAGGCCCATATCAATAACGATATACCTCTACCAAGCTAGCAGCAACCTGATGACAACTGGCGGATATTCATTATTCCTTAGTGACTGGCTAATCCTAGCCTATCCTGTCCTGAGCTGGAAGTTAACGCCCCTTCTTCGCTTCTTCTTTGATTTTTTGCTTGGCTAGTTCTTTGGCGCGCTTGGCCGCTTGTTCAGCTGCTTTTTCCGCCGCTTTCTTGGCTTCTAGCTCACGCACACGCTCTTCTTCTTTGAGTTCGAGATAATAGTTGTAATTGCCGTGATAGACCACCAGCTGCCCGTCTCGAATCTCGACAATCTTGGTGGCAATTTGCGAGATGAAATAGCGGTCGTGTGAAATCACGACTACTGTGCCATCAAATTTCTTGAGAGCGTCTTCTAGTGTCTCTTTGGCAGGAATATCGAGGTGGTTGGTAGGCTCGTCTAGAATCAAGAAATTATTGGCGCCCAAAAGCATCTTAGCCAGGGCCAGGCGGGCTTTCTCGCCGCCGCTGAGGCTCTCAACTTTCTTGAATACGCTATCTCCGCCGAATAAGAATCGCCCGAGTAAAGAGCGCACTTCTTCAGTCTTCCAGAGAGGCACTTCATCTTGAATAGTAGCTAAAATGGTCTTATCTAAATCGAGCGCTTCTGCTTGATTTTGTTCGAAATAGGCAGGGCGAACATTGTGTTCACCGAGCTTGACCGAGCCGCCGTCTGGTTTTTCTCGACCCGTTATCAGTCTAAGCAATGTAGACTTGCCAGCACCATTTGGTCCAAGAATAGCGATGCGTTCGCCTCTTTCAATCTGTAAATTGGCGTCTAAGAAAAGAATGTTGTCGTTGTAGCCATGGGTCAAATCGCGGATGGTAACAACTTCACGGCCGCTGCGGGCTGCAGCAGGGAAGTGGAACACCAATGTGCGCTCACCATCGTCCGGCTTTTCAATTAGCTCAATCTTGTCGAGCTGCTTTTCTCTACTCTTAGCCTGGGTACTGCGAGTTGCACTAGCTCTGAATCTATCGACGAAGCGCTGTTGCACTTCCATCTCTTTGACCTGGCGCTCGTAGGCAGCCAATTGAGCATCACGGTTCTGTTCTTTTTGTAGAAGGTAGGTGGAGTAATTTCCCAGATAGGTAGAAGATTCGCCCCGCTCCATCTCAACAATGCTGGTGCAAAGGCGGTCAAGGAAGTGACGGTCGTGAGAAATAATGGCCATCGGTGTACTTAAATCGCGCAAGAAGACTTCGAGCCATTCAATGGTGCGCATATCAATGTGGTTGGTAGGTTCGTCGAGGAGAAGCACATCAGGCTTCTGGAGCAAAACCTTACCGAGGTTCATACGCATCTGCCAGCCGCCGCTGAACTCACTGACAAAACGATCGCCGTCGCCAAGGGCAAAGCCCATCTCGGCCATCATTTTTTCAACTTTAGACTCTTGAGCGTAACCACCTTTGGCTTCATACTCACGCTGCAAATTGTCCATCTTCTTCAAGAGTTTATCGAGCTCTTCAGGAGTGGCAGTTTCAAGAGCGTTGTGCACCGCAGTCAGTGCATGGTGGATTGTGTTTAATTCCACAAACGAACTGGAAAACTCTTCGCGCACAGTGTTAGTCGGGGTAACTGCAAATTCTTGGTTGAGATAGCCAACGTGCAAACCGGCCTGGCGAATGATTTGACCAGACGTCGGTTCGATTTCACCAGTAATAATTTTGAACTGAGTCGATTTGCCGCCGCCATTTGGGCCAACAAGACCGATTCGGTCGCCTTGTTTAAGCTCCCAGGTTACGTCTCTCAGCACCTCGCCTTGAGGATAAATTTTGCTGATATTTTCGAGTCTAAGCATTGGATTCCCAAAAGAGCGATAAAGAGTAAGAACAGAGAGAGTAAGGACAAAAAGAGTGCGGACCGAGAAAGTAAGAATAAAGAGTGAACGGTAAGCGAGTTACTAAGACGAAGTCTGTTGCAGCTCTAAGTACTACAGATTCTAGCACTTGGCAAGCCGCTTGTCAGAAGGAAATAGTATTAGGTAGACGCCCATCCGTCTATGTATACGAGCTAATCTCAATCTAAAGATTTCAAAAAGTTGAAAGCGTTCTAGCCTGCCAAGCCGCTTTCGACCTCTTAACTACTTAACAAGTTCGTGTACAAGAGGGTTTACACGGCGTAATTCTTCAAAGTTTTGCCTAATTAGGGTACTCTTTCAAGATCATGGAAAACTAGATGTGAGATAGCCGTTGAGCGCGAAAATGCCAGACAAAACAAGCCAGCCCATTGCCCACCCTGACCAAGCACCTAACCAAGCACCTGATCAGACAATCGACCGTAAAGCCCTGATCAAGGGGGCCAAACGAATCGTAATCAAGCTCGGCACCGCTGTCTTGATGAAGGATGAGGGCGGAATCGCGCTCAGCCGCTTCTATTCGTTCGTCGAAGGCATTGCTGGCTTAGTAAAGTCAGGCAAAGAAGTGCTACTGGTCACCTCCGGCGCCATCGGCCTTGGCTCCCGCACCCTGGGCTTAACCTCAAAACCCAAGCTATTGCCCCTTAAGCAAGCCTGTGCCGCCGTTGGCCAGGGCCGCCTTATGGCACTCTATTCAGACGCCTTCGAGAAAATGGACGTCATCGCCGCCCAAGTCTTACTGACAGAAGAAGATTTTTCCAACCGCAGACGCTATCTCAATTTGCGTAGCACCATCACCCAACTCTTAGAGCTGCATGTTCTGCCGGTCATCAACGAGAACGACACAGTATCAACAGCCGAGCTAGAGATGCTCAAGGGCGACCACAAAGATGTGGACATAAAAGTCAATTTTGGTGACAACGACAAGCTATCAGCTCTTGTGGCCAGCAAAATCGACGCCGACCTGCTGCTCATATTGACCGATGTGGAAGGCCTCTACACAGCCGACCCTCGCTCTGGTCCAGAAGCCAAACTAATCTCAGTTGTAGATGTCTTCACCCCAGAAATAGAACAATTGGCCGAATCAAAGGTCGTCAGTGAAAAGCCTGGTCGTGGTGGCATCAAGACCAAATTGGCGGCTGCTCGCATTGCTTCTCAAAGCGGCTGCGCCACCATTATTGCCGGTGGCAAAACCGAAAATGCCATAGGGCGAATATTTAATGGCGAAAATCTAGGCACACTCTTCCTGCCCCATGGTGGCTTAAGCGGCAAACAAAAATGGATTGCCTTTGCCACCACGGTCAAAGCCACACTGGTAGTAAATACAGGGGCAAAAGAAGCCCTAAAGAAAGGGAAAGCCAGCCTACTTCCCGCCGGAGTAACCGAAGTTAAGGGAACTTTTGAGCGCGGCGACGTCGTAAGTGTGGCCGGTAGTGATGGTCATGAATTTGCTCGCGGCATTGTCAATTATTCAAGTGATGAAGCCCGTCTTGTATCAGGGCAACATTCAGAAGCCCTGGACGAATTGAAGGAAAGCCGCAACTACGATGCCTTGATTACCCGAGACAACATTGCTTTTCTAGACTCATAAACGGATAGAAAACTGGATATACAGAAATGACAGCCACAGAACTTCCTAAAGACGCGACCAATCACGAAAATCAAGCAGAAAATAGCGTCATGGAATTAGCTAGATTGGCATCTCTGGCAGCTCCAGCACTAGCTTCGACTAGCCTGGAAAAGCGCAACCAAACAATTTTAAAGTTCGCTGAAATTCTTGATTCGCGCCGAGCCGAAATACTAGAAGCAAATGCCAAAGACGCACTGAACAAAGATGCTGTTGAGTTCAAAAGCGGACGCATGGCCATCGACAACAGCAAAATCGATACTGTTATAGCGGGCTGCAAGGCCCTCGTGGCAATGAAAGATCCACTAGGGGCAATCGACTTTGCTAAAGAGTTAGATAACGACCTGCGCCTTTACCGCGTCACTTGCCCAATCGGTGTTATTGGCATCATCTTTGAAGCACGGCCCGATGTACTGCCGCAAATTGCCGCACTTGCGCTCAAATCTGGTAATGCCATTTTGCTCAAAGGCGGACAAGAAGTTGAGCAAACCAACAAACTTTTGTTCAGCTGCCTGCAAGAAGCTCTCAAGCTTGAAGGTTTACCGGAGAGCAGTGCGACCTTGCTGGCATCGCGCTCAGACGTGGCAGCCCTTTTGAAAGCTGACCGCTATGTCGACTTGATCATTCCCCGTGGCTCAAACAGCCTGGTATCGTACATTCAGTCAAACACTAAAATTCCCGTGCTCGGCCACGCCGAAGGCATCTGCCATGTTTTCGTGCACCACAGTGCCAACAATGAACAAGCAATCAAAGTGGCACTAGACGCTAAATGTGACTATCCTGAAGCTTGCAACACTATGGAGACTTTGCTGCTGGATAAAGATCTCGCAGCAGAAAATCAGCTGGCAATTTTAACAGCCCTGCACAAAGCTGGAGTCGAACTTAGACTTGATGACGTCTTAATGACCCTGTGTAAGAATTTCGATTTGAGTTCCAAGCTATCCACTGATCGACAGACCGGCCCAATAGTCACTGCCGCAGACGAAGCCGACTGGTCAACAGAATACGGCAGTCTCTGTCTGTCAGCCAAAGTAGTTGGCGGAGTGGATGAGGCCATAGTTCATATCAATCAATACGGCTCTGGCCACACCGATGCCATAATCTGCCAAGACAACTCAACATGGCTTAAATTCTTCAATGGAGTAAAATCTGCTGGGGTTTATCACAATGCTTCCACCAGATTTGCCGATGGCTTTCGCTACGGCTTTGGCGCAGAAGTGGGCATCAGCACAAGTAAACTTCCACCTCGCGGACCGGTAGGCTTAGAGGGTCTAGTAACCTACAAATACAAATTGGAAGGCGCCGGTCATAGGGCTAGCGACTATCATGGCACAGGGGCAAAGCCTTTCAGCCACAAAGACATTCAACCCAAAAAACATTGAGAAAAAAATAGATGACTGAGAAGCGCGACCAATTGCTAGAACGCATCAAACCATTGCGAGACGATGTGCGCATGCTCGGCTTCATTCTAGGCGACACAATTAAACGCTTTGAAGGCGAAGAAGTATTTGGCTATGTCGAGCAATTTCGCAGCCTCTTTAAAGAAATGCACCGCAACAAAAGTGCTAATGCTGAGCTAAATGTGCCCCATCATCAGAAGCTACAAGAATTGCTCAACGCCCTTGATTTAGACACTTCTATCAAAGTGATAAAAGCATTTCTCACTTATTTTGACATCATCAATATTGCTGAGCAAAATCACAGACTACGCCGCCGCGCCCAACACGACAGTAGCGGCGAGCGTAAATACGAGAAAGACTCACTCTCTGAATTTTTTGGTGGCAGCAATCTAGAGCCCCAGCAACTTCTAAATGTCTTGAACAATCTTGATATTGAAATTGTCTTCACTGCTCACCCCACTGAGCTGACAAGGCGCACAGTAATGCTCAAGCAGCTGGAACTGGCTCAACTGCTCTACAAGCGCGACCACCCACCGCTTTCGAAACACGAATCTAGCGCCATCGAAGCAGGGCTGAGATCGGTAGTGGAGTCTCTCTGGCTCACTGACCATGTTATTTACTTCAAGCCATCGGTCAATGACGAAGTGCGCTACGGCATTTATCATTTTGATCATGTGGTCATCGACGCAGTAATAGATGTGCACCAGTCTCTTGAAGAAGAATGCAAGAAAGTAGAGGCCCTTTTAGAGCCAAACTCGAAGACCAATACCAAAACTCATTCAAAGACTAATCCCGAGGCAAGCGCAACCACTAAAGCTAACAATAATCGCAACTTCATCACCTTTGGCTCTTGGATAGGCGGAGACCGCGACGGCAATCCCTTTGTCACCAAAGACGTCACCCTGCAAACTCTCGACTATCAGCACAGTGTCATACTCAATCGCTATCTTAAAGACCTAGAGCGGCTCTTCAACGAACTTAGTCAATCAGCCAATTGGATTGATCAAACAGATGCATTTAGTCAGTCGCTAGAACAAGACAGCCTGTCACTGCCAGCAGTGACACAAAAATACGCTCACCGCTATGCCTTAGAACCTTATCGTCTGAAGCTGCTCTATATACAGGCAAAACTGCGCAACACCCGTGATCATAAAGCTGAAGGCACGAGTGCTCAGTTCTATTCAGATGCAGAGCAGTTTAAGAGCGAGCTGAGAGTAATCAAAGATAGCCTAGTCAAGGCGGGTTGCCGCGATAGCTTGCACAATTTAAATCGACTAATTGCCACCGTCGATATTTTCGGATTTCACCTGGCCAAACTCGACATCAGGCAGCACAGCAGCCGCCACCGCGATGCTCTAGATGAAATTACAAAGTCACAGGCACTTCTAGGAAATGGCTATAAGGGTCTTGACGAAGCCGAAAAAATGGTTTGGCTAACAAGCGAACTCGCTAGCAAGCGACCACTAATACCAGGCGACCTGCATTTCTCTCAAGCTACAAACGAAACCATCGAAGTATTTCGCACCATGGCTCAAGGCCAAGATCTATACGGAGCCTGCGCTCTAGATACCTATATAGTGAGCATGACTGAACATTCATCTGACTTGCTATCAATTTTGTTACTTGCCAAAGAAGCCAGCATTTGGGCCTCAGATCATCATCCCCATAGAAAAATTAGCATCGTCCCTCTATTTGAAACAATTGAAGATTTGCGGCGGGCGCCACAAATGTTCCAAGAGCTTTTAGACAATCCAATCTACAAAGAATATTTGCAAGAGCGCAGCAACCTGCAAGAAATCATGATTGGCTACTCAGACAGTGGCAAAAATGGTGGCATAGTCACGGCCAATTGGGAACTTTACAAAGTTCAGAAAAAGCTGGTGGCCATAGCCCAAGCGAACAAAATTCAACTACGACTTTTCCATGGCCGGGGCGGCACTATAGGAAGAGGCGGCGGCCCAACCCATCAGGCTATCCTTGCCCAGCCGCCCGGAACTGTAGCAGGCCGAATTAAGCTGACCGAGCAAGGTGAGGTAATCTCTTCAAAATACGCCTTACATGACATTGCCGTGCGCAACTTCGACCAGTTAGCTGCTGCTGTACTGCAAGCAACCGCAGCACAACCCCATGGCGAGATTGCCAGTGAACCTGCTCAGTGGTGGAATTTTATGGAGCAGCTTTCGCAATCGTCGTTTAATGCCTATCGCTCCCTTGTATATGAAGACCCTCAATTTGTAGAGTTCTTCAGTCAATCAACTCCTATTGGCGAGCTATCTAAACTACAGATGGGCTCGCGCCCCACTAGACGCAACGCCGGTTCGGGTTCGATTGACGACTTGAGAGCAATTCCCTGGGTATTCGCTTGGACCCAAAGCCGCTACATGTTGCCGGCCTGGTATGGCTTTGGCAGCGCCTTCCAGTCTTGCCTAGAAACAAATCTAGAAACAAGTCCAGAAGCTGGCTCACAAGCACTGACACTGGCCCAAGAAATGTATATTAAATGGCCGTTTTTCCGCGGCCTAATCAACAAACTGGAAAACGCCTTAGCCGTTGCGGACATGGAAATTGCCGCCTATTACTCAGAAAATCTAGTAGACGAAAACTTGCAAGAAAAATTCTTCAAGCGCATTCTCTCTGAGTATGACTGCACCAAGAAATTTGTTCTGGCCGTATCGCAACACGAGTCGTTACTTGAAGAAGTGCCATATCTCAAGCACTCAATTGCCATTCGCAATCCTTATGTTGATCCACTTAGTTATCTGCAAGTGCGGCTAATTGCCCAATTGCGTGAACGCATAAGCAAAGAATCCAGTGAGACAGTAGCCGATGTCAAAAACGACAAGTTGCTTGAAACAGTCTTGATGACAGTTAACGGCGTAGCCGAAGGTTTGCAGAACACTGGCTAAATCAAGCGAGCGTAAAAGTTCAACTAGCTTTCTTCTGCGCTTCTCTCAACTTAGAAAGAGGCAGTGAAAATTGAGTAGTAGAACCATCTGGCAGGGCCAAGTCTAGCTTAACCGCCGGTTTGCCATCCACTCCCTTTTCTAATTTAATGGCCGATGGCACAATAGTCATATTGGTCTTCAGCCCCAAAAGCTCAGTCTGCATGTTGACTTTGATACCTTTGATATTTGCTAGACCAACAGTATCACTGCCACTTTGAATGGTGGCTGAGATGTTGCGTTCTAGATCAATCGACGAAACCGTCGCTTTGGTATTTTCAAGGCGCTTATTGATCTCAATATGTTTTTCCCTCATGGCTTCAGAGGCAACGTCAAATTGCCCAGCACCACTTTTCTTCATGCTCATGCGCTGGACATCATCAGTGTTTTGGAACAAACGCATGGCCTCACCAACCTGCTTCAACGCCTCCGGTTGATTCATAATTGAACGCATTGGGCTATCTTTATTGAAATCGTTCTCTCTTAATGAAACTGTATTAGTTCTCATTCTCAGGAGCCCCTGAGTACTTCCTGTCGAGCGCAAATACGGGCCAGAATCGTCATGCCCCAGCGTCATCTCATTGGTATGACTAGTTCTAATTCGACCTCTCGGTCCTTGAACATCTGTAGTAAAGCCACTCATATTAGCAAGGCGAATGCCGTCGTTAGTTTTGGCCAAATCAAAACTGATATTTCTATCCATATGACTGGCCACCGGCCGATGACGACCAACGCTAATATTAGGTGCATCACCAGTGGTGGCGGTCTCCAACTTGGCATTGACGTGTTGCCAACCGTTGGCGCGCCGACTAATCTCGACAGATTCTAGGTTGCTGAGTTTGTCTATGCCCTTGCTTATTTCTCTAATTGGATTAGGAGCATCAACAATTTCTCGAACACCAGGAAATGCACGAACCTTCTGAAGTGAGTCTCCAATTGTCGGTTTAGTCTCACCCAAAGAAAAGCTACTAGCGTCGGCAAATTCACTCGGCAGCTTAGTGTTGCTCTTTCCCGCAAGTACACGTGACGCCTCGCTCCACAAAGTGGCAGCCTCAATACCAGAAGGTTTACTGTTATCAGAGACAGGTTCAGAACGCTCAGTTTGGGCCTCACGTTTAGGGGCCGTGATTTGATCAGACATTGAGCCTCACAAGTGCAAAGAAAAGTAGTAATCGCATGTTAGCTACGCTCATGGTAAGAAAAATTTGTTTCAAACTTGTTGCAAGGCCGACTGAAATGCTCAACTGCTTAGGCAACCTTTTCTGATTAAATTAAGATTGGTGATTTGAGCATCAATCATTGAACTTTTTTCGACCGCCCAACGTACTAGTTGGTATGACTAATATAAGTACTGCTACCGAGGTGCATTTATGAAACGGCCCACTAAGGTCTCAAGTTTAGGTATTGCACTCAGTTTTGCTGTCCTAACTATAGGTATGCCTATAAACTCGCCAGCCCTCGCCCAAAATGTCACTCCCAATGTCGGCCAATTCCAGCCACCAGGCGGCTATGGCCAGGACGGACCAGGCCAGCAAGGAATGCCGCCGGGTCAGGGCCAAGGTATGGGAATGGGTCAAGGGCAAGGACCATTTGGCGGTCGCTTCCGTGAGCGCATGGGCCAACGAATGGGCGGACAAGGTCAGGGAGGCGGTGGACAGGGATTCACGGGTGGTCAGGGCCAAGGTGGACAAGGCTTTAGGGGTGGCCAGGGTCAAGGCGGACAGGGCATGGGCGGTGGCCAAGGCGGACAGGGTCGCGAACAGTTCATGCAAAAGATGAAAGAGCGCTTTGATGCTGACCATGATGGTCAATTAAGTGACGCCGAAAAATCGCAAATGCGTCAATTCATGGAACAGCGCCGAGAGGCCAGAGAAGCCCAGGGCGGCGGACAAGGTGGAGGCCCCGGTGGACAAGGACAGGGCGGTCAATCCATGGGTGGTCAGGGCCAAGGTGGCCAGGGTCAAGGATTCATGGGCGGTCAGGGGCGCGGCTTCGGTCGGCGCGGCATGAACGGTCAAGGCGGTATGAACGGCCAGGGTGGCTCCATGGGTAATCCCAATCAATCGCAAGGCATGCCCCAACAAGGTATGCCGCCACAGGGTATGCCTCCTGAAGGAATGCCACAGCAAGGTCAACCGCCTCAATAACCAGCGAAAATTGCAGCTGTAGTCTTTTGCGGGTATAAAATCGATATTAATGGCAAATTCTGAATTCACAGAACCAAGGGTATCGATCTGCAAAATCCAAGACTAACCGCACTGCGAAAAACCATAGCCTCTCTGACAGCCCAAGGCAATCAGCAAATGGCTGGAGGCAACTATGCCTACGCCGAGCAGTTCTTTGAACGCGCGCTAAAAGAATGGCGTGCCGGTGGTGGCAGCAAGGCTGAAGAAGGTTCGCTCATCACTCAACTGGGCAAAGCCTACGAAGTGCAAAGAAAATTTGAGCCCGCCTACGACTTATATATGCAGGCTTTGAACAATCTCACTGGTCAGGAATATGACGAAGTCTATGCTGCCTTTCTCTATCTAAATGAACGCATGGGCGCTTTCACAAAGAAAGAGCCGGGGTATTAGATATGGTTTTGAATTGAGAAAAGTGCTGAGTTGCTGACTTTAAAATTACGGCACCTCTGCCAGACAGAACATGCTTTCAAAATGAAGCTTTTTCATGTAATAGCTCGGGCATTTGCTCAGAATCTGTGGTATAAAATATTTGTCGTAAGTCTTTGAGCTTGTGTCGCTGGATAGTGAGACCCTCGGTGGTTCTAGAAACCGACCGTTGAGAGAGCAAAAAAGCAGACAAAATTTCGAGATGGGCGGAGGTTTCCTCCGCCCATCTTTTTTACCAGGCCCAGTCGTGTGCTATCTGCTTCTCCAAGTGGTTGAAAGGTGCACTACTCCCGGCCTCTAGCTCTCTACCTAAATGAAGAATCATCCGTCTCGTAGAGCCAGTATAGAAATCAGCCAGTTGTATTCCCTTGACCCTTGCCGAGGCTATCGAGCAGGAAACTTTTCTAAAAACTCCACTGTGGCGCGCTGAGAACAGCTCAGCCACTGACTCAATTTCAGCACAGAGATCTTTCTCGAACTTCTTTTTCTGCCCCATATCGCCAATGACAATTTCCAAATCTTCACTAGTGTGCTCAAGGGCCTGGTATATGACTTGCTTCGCCATGGCTATGTAGTGTTGCATTAGTCTACCGAAACTATCTGTTTCTTCGTCATGATAGCGGTAGCTGACAAATGCTTGTATTGGCTCATCTTTTAAGATAATCGCTGTTTGCTCAATAAATGCTTCGGACATTTTGCAGAAATGTAAGTCGCTTGCGCTCAGGTGTTTTGGCCTATTGACTAAATCTGGAAATAGCTTCTGAGTGACTTTGAAGTGAACCCTCTCAGCCTTTTTCTTACCCGAGCAAAGCACCAGTCCAATAGCAAGAACTTTATCTCGTGCCATTGTGCCTGATTCGTCTATGTAACCTTGAAGGGTCATCTAGGGAGACCCGGAAATTTCGAAACAAGTGCTAATAATTCTATAGATTGCTTAGTCAGCCTTGGCATATCATTAATGCTCCTCTAATGGCAACGCGGAACTAGACCTGGCACGACAAAATTAATTCTGAGCGATCGACTTTTACGATTGCCTCTATATTGATCACGTCGTCAAGGACAAAAAAGTTCAACGGCAGAAGATAAATTGATCTGCAGTCACTATAAACTTTCGGCAAACTGTACGACAAAAGCCGACTACAGAGCGCTACCGCCGCACAGCTTTACTCTGATAAACTCTCTTGTGCTTGCCGAAAACTATATGCTCCTAGTTGAGCCTAAGGATTATCACCATGCGTTTTTTTTCAATATCTTGTTGCACCAAGCAGTCTGTGCATAATGTTGCTGTTTATAGCTCAAGCTGCTCATTCTGAGGTTTCGATAGAAACAGTCCAAAGTGCAAATGAACAAACGAGAATTTACCCGAACAGTAAATTGTTCCTCGACAATACTTCAGTTGAACGGTGGAATTCGCTAGCAAAGTACGCCCCTCTGATTTTGTCAACGACAGAAGAAAAGATGGTGGAAGTGTTTGGTGGATCGGCTTCGCCGAGCGAATCACCGGAAACCAACGTAAATACTCGTCACTATATTTACGTGCTAGACGAACGATATGATCAGTGGGGAACGCCGGTTGCAACCGTTTTGGATATTTGCGTCACTGTTCGTGGAGGAAAAGTATCCTATTACAATGTGCAAGTTCTGATCTATCTAACCTTCGAATAGGAGGTGCGGGCACTTCCTCGCAAATTACAGCTTCTTACAAAGCAACCAGCCATCCCAATTGATTCAGTAGCATTATATTGAGCATCGGTGCCGTTACTACGGTGGTCTTGCCGCTGGCTGTAGCGACTTTCTTGTCGGCTGAGAATGTCACTTTGAGCTTACTCATTTTGTAGTCTTGAGGACCTTTTCCTGTTCCCCAGAATTGACCGGTGTTGATTTCAGAGTAATTATTCCAGCCATCTGTCAATGCCTTGAGAGTCTTTGGATTGGAGCCGAGAAAGCTAACTTTAAAGGCACCATCTCTATTGCCGCAGAACGTGAAGCCAGTGCAGGAGTTGTCTGCAATAATGCCGCCGCCATTCTCAACGTCATCACATTGAAAACCAGTCATCGGCGCGCTGCGATCAAATGTTGCACAGCCTTTGTCGTAATGCCTGAGTGACCAGCAGTCAGACTTCAAATCAATCATTCTCCACTCCGGGAGACTGTCGGGAAAAGCTCGGTCGGTAGGATCGCTTTTGATTCTTCTCAGAATTTGGCGTAGGTATTGGCGGTCAGTGGCATTGATTTCGACATTGACAAATGGTCGGGCAATGAACGAGAGCGATGATTGCGAGTATGTATACTTCATCTCCGCAGCTACAATGTCGAACCCTTCAAGACGTTCTGTTGTCGCTGTTACTTTTTCAATAGTTGCAACTGAACTTACGTCAGGAGGAGCCTTGGCAAATATTCTGATATCGGCACCAGCCTGGCCTCCGACGCCGATATCTTTGGGAGACTGAAAATTTCGGCCTCCATGTACTGCAAATTGAATGTCAGATTTCTCGTCACTTACAGCTCCCAGCATTCCTTGAAGCGATTCGAAAAGAGACGAAACCAAGCTATGGGGAGCACCTTTGATTTCAGGTTGTGGCTTGAGAACAGCAATCAGCACTTCAGAATCAATGGGCAGCCATTTGATTGCAGTCTTCCAGTCTAGATTATTCACAGAATTATTGGCCACATTGCTGACAATCGCTGTAACTTTGTCGGCAAATCTTACCTTCAGTTTCTCTGCGAAAGGTGACGACGAAGCGCATTGCGAATAGAATTTCACCGCTGTCGAATATTTATCCATCAACTCTGCTGCTATGCCCAAGAAGAGCGGGCTGTCGCCCCTTGCGCGCAACAGATCAAGAGCTAGCTTGTGCCTGTAAGCATCTTCCAACTCGTATAAATTATCTTCGCTATTTTGTAATTTCCAGGCCTGAAATATTGCTCCAACTGGTGCGTTGCAGTTGCGTTCATCCTTGTCATCAGGATTTTGTCTCAAAGCCAGCTCGGCTGGGTTGCCGCGAGCAATACAGAGCCAGTCATGCGCGCTTGCCGGATTGAGGGCAAAGGCTTTTAAAATTTTGACAAGCTCAGCCTTGACTGAGGGAGAGTCAGGATACTTCGCTGACTTCTCGCAAAGAAAGAGCAACTTTTCATACATCCACTGTGGCAAAATGCTTCCGCTTTGCGACTTTCGTTTGCCTGGCATGCCATTTAGTATTTTGTCTTCAGAATCAGAAGCTTTGTCTTCTGCCTTTCCCTCGAACTCTTTTTCTACATTTTCTTTTAGATTGCCAGCAGCACTATTGATCGTAATTTTGGGCTTACTACCGTTCTGTGCTTCTAGGTCCAAGACAATTGAAGTTGAGCCATCTCCCTTTTCAAACGGCATAGCAAACAGCACTGAGTGCACAGTGGCCAACATCGTTTTCGGTGTAGCGCAACCTTCGATAAAAGTTATGTCGTAGGCATTGCCAACTTGATCTAATTTGAATGTGAACCGCGCACGTTGATTCACCTCGCAAACTGTATCGACAGGCCATGCCGCTGCTATTTTTCTTGTCGCGGCCTGCGCCCAGAGGCTGGTTTCTTTAGCCAATGCAACCGCTGCTGGTGCTGTTTGGTCTGAAGGTATTTTACCGTCGGCTGTTTTAACTGCCGCAAATTTTGCTGAGGCTAAAGACATTGGCGTGGGTCGAACTCTGGCCAATCCGTTTGAAAACGGCGTTGCTTCAAAGTACTGCAGTGGCAAAATCTGCTCACCCCTTTTGTTTATATATCCCCAAAGCGCGTTCGCGCTTGTGTGCTGCCACTGATTGACGGCGGCTACACCATTATGAAATTGGCCTATTTCTTGATACTGCGGCCCAATTACAATATTTCCAGAAGTATCAATAAGAGCTTTGCTAAAGTTAAAGCTAGGCTGCACTGTCGCCAGATTTTCAGAAAAATCATATGCATGCCTGTAGACCGGTTGTATCACCACTTTGCCGTCTTTATTGATGTAGCCGTAGTTCTTGCCAAGTTTGATTCCCGCTAGGCCGCAGTGGAAATCGCGCGGTCGTTTGTCACCAGAACTCATACCCGTTGCGCTCTTGAAGCCGAACACTGTTTTGCCGTCGTCAAGGTCGTAAATGCTTGACTCTTTGGCGTCAGGCTCTGCAGAAACCTCAATCTTTGAAGTGTCGATACAAACTTTGCCCGATGTATCGATGTAGCAAAGTCTTAGTTCGTGTTTTTCATTGTCGAGAAAACCGATCTCAGCTAGCCCATCTGAAAAAGAGCGACCACTATCGAAATTAGCCAGTATAGCCAGATGCCCATTCTTGTCGAGATAGCCAATTTTGTTGCGCAATTTCACCAGCGCTAATCCGTTAGAAAAGGGTTTGACTTTTTCATAAATTGGCTCAATAACCACTTCGCCTTTTTTGTTTATAAAGCCCCAGCAGCCGTCAATCACCACTGCTGCCAAACCATCAGAGAATGAGGTGGCATAGTCGAAATTGTTGGCGATTACAAACTGCCCGGTGCTGTCAATGAATCCCCAATTGCCATCTTGTGCGGCAGCCAAGCCTTCTGCGAAGTCCATGCCTTCATCAAAAGATCTGGCAAAAGCTTGCTTACCTTGCTTGTTCCAGTATTGAGTGCGGCGGTCACTTCGCACTGCAAGAAGGTTACTGTTAAATGAACCATGGGTATCGACATTTGGTCCAAAAGCAATTTGTACTTCACCTTTTTCATTGATCATTTGTGGCGGATACTTTTCTTGCCGTTCATCCGTTTGCCGCATCGCCGCTAGCATCGACGAGTGCATGTTGGCTATGACTGCTTCAGGCATAGCTCCGTTGGATGGCCTTGGTAAAGCCGCTGGCGCAGTTGGTGTCGGCAATGGCTGTGCTGAAATAACGCGGGGAGCCGCTCTGCGGACAAGATTTTTCAGACTAGTGGCACGATCATGATTGTCTAGTTCCCAGTCTAAATGATATGACGAGTAAGTTGGATCGACCGCGCGCAGGCGCAGACAGTATTCATATGCTTTTTCATGCTGCTGCATGTTGTTGGCAAGAGTAATGCATGTCTGCAGAGTGTCTTTATTATCGGGATTGAGCTTCAATGCCTTTTCAAGCCACTCTTCTGCTGTTTTTTGATCTCGACCATAGTAGGCATAGTGACTAGCTAACGGTGTGTAAGCCCATTCAAATCGCGGAAACTTACCAACTAGAGTTTGATACATCGCCTTAGCTTGTGAGAAATTGCGCTGTTTCTCGACTTTTTCCGCTTCTTTCAAAAGCTTCAAGGCTTCTTCTCGAACTGCCTCCTTCGGCATTGCAGTCTTTTCCAATAAGTCGGCATATGCTTGTGCTTCAGTTGAGGCCGTATTATTTCTCAGTTTTTGCAGGCATTGTTTGGCGTTGACAACATCGTAGTCGCGGATAAGCACCTCTGCCATACGGAAATACTGGGCAGGCGCGAGGCCATCACGAATATTATTGGGATAGCCGCAGGACTGCTTGGATGTCGCAACGGTCTGCAAGCCCTGAGCCTGATTCACCTCTGTACTTTTTCCCACAGCCGTGCTCCCTTTGCTGCTTATGCAGGCAACAATGAAAATGAGCGAAATCCAAAAGGACCACGCAGCTTGATGCTTAAGCACGATAGAACTCTGTGTCAGGGAATTAATATGAGTATAAGGGGGCCTGCCGGTCGGCAGATCAAGATTGCAACAGTTGGGACATTGTTGGACTGTTACGGTTTGCCTTTCAGTGGCAATGCCGCTTTTGGCAATGCCGCTTTTGGCAATGACACCACTGCAAGCCCTTCTGAAAATCGAGACGCATACTCAAATTTCGCAGGAATGATCAGCTTGCCACTATTATCCACATAGCCATACTTCAATTTGTATCGAACCAGCCCACGGCCATTTGAAAACGCCTCAGCACCGTCATACACAGGGCCTAATACGGTCACACCATTCCTGTTGATATATCCCCACCGATCACCAAGTTTGACTGCTGCCAAACCTTCGCTGAAATAGTCAGCAGCGTCGAATTTCAAACCACAAGCATATTTTCCGTTCACATCAATAAAGCCCCACTTGCCTTCGTAGCCTCCTTTCCCGACATGATTCCCGTGAGAAACGGCGACAAGATTCTCAGCAAAGTCGCCTGCATTATCCCAGGTCGGCTGGACGACGACTTTTCCAACAGTGTTAATAAATCCAATTTTGAGTCCGCCAGTCTTTGGATAGATGTAGAACCGAGCATACCCACCAGAAAACGGCCGAGGATAGGCGCTCAAGCATTTTGCAACAAGTTTGCCGGAAGTGTTGAAATAGCCGTTTCCAAAAGATGTAGAAGCGCCACTAGTAACTAGTATCAACCCACTATTTACTTTTGATTTCCCTTCGTAGTCGACTTTCAAATTATTGAGAACACTTTGGCCAGCCTTATTAATAAATCCACTATGACGCTGAGGATATTCAACTAAAGCAATCCCGCTTTCAAATCGCCCTGCCGGCATGTTGGGAGTACCAAAGTCACTATTTGGATCAGTTGCAAACTTGGGATCAATCTCGAATTTTCCATCTTTGTTTATGTATCCCCATTTTGAATTGACTTGGACGGCGGCCAATCCTTCAGAAAACACGTCAGCGTCATCGAACTGCGGCTTAATTTTAAAATTTCCTGTGTGGTCGATGTATCCCCACTTCGCACCAGAAAGAACTGGTGCCAATCCTTCTTTAAATATCTTGGCACCTTCAAATCTATTCTTAAACGCGATTCGACCACTTCGATCTATGAAGCTACAACTCCAGTTCTGTGCATCAAGAGCGGTTTTCAATTTCGCAGCTTTGCTTGGACTTTTCGATACCGCAGCTAGGCCATTCGAAAATGGCCTGGTTGCGGCGAACTGAAGTGGTATCACTAAATCACCTGTGGCGTTCATGAATCCTTTCTTTCCATCTTTGGTCACTTCAGCCAAACCTTCGCTACTTGATTCGACGCGATCGAAATCAAGCTTTCGAATTGTCTTTCCAGTCTTATCAATCAAGCTCCAAATAGGACCTCTTTGAACCGGAGCAAGTCCATCGGTAAAATGACCAGCACCATCAAATCCACTGGCTAAAATCGCGCCATTCTTATCAATAAACTTGTATGTGCCGTTCTCTTCAAAGACACCCACTCCATCGTTAAATGGCGTGAGTGTTGAATGATGCATCTGGCCATCAATAAGCTTACCTGAGAGATTGAGATAGCCACTAGTCAGGGCCTCTTCTACTATTGCTATACCATCTTTAAAATTAGCAGCACTCGTGTATCTGGGTGGGACCACTATACGACCTTGCTCATTGATATAACCATAGGTACCGTTTGCCTTCCCCCAGGTTTCACCATGGAAGAACTGCTCATAGAAGTGAACACCTAGTTCGACGGGCAAACGAAACGCTGCCAGGCCTTGGTTGAAGCGATGCACTTCGACACCTTTGGCCCCTTGCGCAATAACTCTCTTGCCGCTCTCATCATAAATATCTTTGTGGAATGGAATGATAGCGTCGTCGCAGCAGTATTTAGCCGAAAGGCTCTTATTGATGACTTTTCCGTTCCTATCTATTACAACATCTTTGCCCTTCAACTTGGCAGATGCAGCACCAGACGCGAAATAATAGGCTTCGTCAAAGCGGGGCGGAATGACAAACTTTCCACTCCTGTCAATGTAGCCCCAAAGATCTATGCCATATCTATTCGTGACGACATTCGGGCGAATACCTTCGCGGTCGACATTCTCTTCCGCTCTACAAATTTCGGCCTGAGCCCAAGGGCAACTAGCAGCTAAAACAAAAGTTGCTAAGGCCGCCGCAGCAATCTTTTGGAATAAACGCAATCTAAAACCTCACCGCTGTTATTCGATCATACAGGTTTGACCTAAGCAGTGCTAAGCGATCGACCAGGTTTCAAGTTCGTTTATGGTAATGAGCTCGCCTTGTCGCAACACAGTAAAGCGCCGCGGTGGCCTAGGTGCTGAACCTAACAGGATGCGTCCATCTTGGGCTAAATCAAATACGCTGCGACAGTTGGGACAAACAAGAACTGGCTTACTTACTTTCATAGCGCAGTTACACGTATCGACACTACTTTCCGAACAACCGCAACACATCTCAGTTTTGAAGTTGAGAATGCCACTACGTCCCGGACAGATACGGCTAAAGGCAACGATCTTATCTGGAGCAGTACGAATGGCAAACCCAGGAATCTTGCGAATCTCTTCTTGCTCAGGATTGAACACAACATACTTCATTCGAAATTCAAACGGCCTACACGTCCAATCAGTAGGGAAATCAGACAAGTTAAACTCTATGCGGTGTTCAGCCGCTGGCATATCAGCCGCCTGGAAGAATCCACCGGGCTTCATGGTAGGTTTCAAAAAACGCGCAAGAGGAGAGGCCACCAGACTAAATGTAAAAACAAGCGGTGCACCAGCTACGAACTTAAGTGCAGTTCGACGCGTTACGAGCCGATCTCGATCTAGGGCTTCTTCATCTGGTTCATGGCTGGTCATATTCCCTCCTGGTTGTCGGGAACCCATTACCACAATGACACACTTATAGCAGCTTGTCAGTGCCCGCAAAATGCCAATAAGCGGCCATTAAAGTTACAGGGTTAGGACAAACCACTGAGGCAAGCAGCCTCCTCATTTTATCTTCCAACCTTAATAAACAGAGGGTCAATAGTTATGGCACAAGAGCGACAGGAAGCTGAAATCAGCAACATCAAACCCGTAGAGGGAGATGCTCAAGGCTTCAAAAACTTGAGCAGCACTCTGCTTTCCGATCGGCCAAACGATACTTCCCCGGCCTCACCTGTCACCGCCAAATTCGAAAGCCCAACCCTTTCTGATCTCCGGGCTGTCAACTCAAGCGATTGGGCTAACTACTTGGCCGACCAAACTAAAAGAGAAGAGCAACAGTCGAAAGACCACCCCTACCAGAGGCGCCGTGACGCTGACTTCAACCTACCCGAATTTGTGACTCGACGCCGAGAGCAAGATGAGCGGGCTCTGGCAAAATTAGACGAAAAGGATCTGAAAGCAGTGGGCGATGTGGCCAGCGCTTTGGCCGGTCGGAACCCAGCTGATAGCGCTCTCAATGCAATTCAACAAGCATTTGGCGACAAATACGACCAGAACAAAATGGAAGGCTTCGATAGAGCACTCAAGCTTGAATTAGAGAGAAGAGGCTTAGACAAGACCTGGTCTACCGGTATCGCCTGGGGTCCAGAAGGCGCTAGCATTCAGATTCAAGACAAACGAGTCAATTTGGCTCTGAACGGTGGAACCGAGTATCTCTCTTATCAGAGCACGATCGGTAAGTTCAATAACTAGCTTTTGAGCAGTCTGACCTTGGTCATCACTTAAGTACAGACACCAGATAAGAAAGCACCACAACCTCAAGTAGAAAAATTGCCAGCACAATAGTGGTGCCGTTTCTCTCTAACTTCGCCGTTTGTGCTGTTTCTGTGGCAGCCGGCAATAGCCACCAGGTAAATTTCTTGACCAAAAACGGCATACAGATAAGAGAAACCAACCCAACCGAGCATAAACTGGTAATCGCTATTGCCAGAGCCATATTTAAGCCATTCAATAGGGGAACAAGATAGTGCCGCTGTATAACCAAGATAGGATACAAGCCTAACACCACCAGACAAGCGGTTTTCCAGGCAGGCGTTACTGGCTTACCAGAAATAGTCGGCTCCCACCCAGGAAAAGTCGAACCTATAACCTGTATTCTGGTGGATGCTTCAAACTCCTTATTTTCCTCTACTAGAGCCAGTCTCTGCTTAGAATGCAACCAGAACTCTAGGTCCTCTGTTCCACCGAAGCGAAGAATACTGCTCCAGTAATTGGCTCGTCCGGGTACAGGAGCTTGCAGATAGCTCCCTCTGTATCCAGGAAAGCTTGACTGGGTTGCTTCAAGCTTGCGCTTCCACTGAAAATAGCTATCTTCTTTTCCAGGTGCCACATAGGTCTCGATAGCCACAACAGAGCTGCCATGATCAGAGAGAGCGGCACTGGCTGCCAGTTCCTTCACCTGCCCCTTAAACTCGGCAGCAAGACTATCAAGCTGCGACTTTCTTTCTGGAGAATTCAACCAAACTGAGCATGTTTCTTCACTGTCAAAACGATGAATAACCGACCATATTGCAGGTAGTTTTTCATCTTCTTCGATTTCAGAGGGAGCGATTTCAGGGGGAATAATTTCGGCACTAAAGAATCCTTTAAGAGCCAGGGCACCATATGCGAAATCAGTCAGCCAACGGTTGAAATCTAAGGAATGAACCTTATCGGTAGAAGCAATTTCAAAACTGGTGGCGGTGCTTTTGATCATGATTCAAATGAAGTGTATTGGCAAAACCTAAGGATGTGGTGTAATCAGCGAAATTGTTATGGTGCCAGTTTTTGGTGGATAGTAGCACCAGAAAATTCTGTAAGCTGCTGGAGTATTGTTTTCAGCGTATGCCTCAAAAACGTCAGCACCATCCGGACCTTCTAGTGAATCGAACTTATGAGTATTTAGACTTGGCTGGGCAGCGTTATTGGCGAGGAAGCGTAGAGACTTTCTTATTGCCTTAAATCGTTTTTCAAGTGCCTTGCTGTTCTTAAGATCCTCAAACTGTTGAAGAGCAACTGGTGAATACTTAAGCTCGAAAGGCAATTACTATTCCTCGTCCTGGCCCAAGTCGAAACTCGCAAGTTGACCAGCTTCGGCTTGAGCGACTGACAATTTGAATGAAGCAACTCGATCTTGGTTCTCATGGAACCAAGCTTCGTGAGCGGGTACAAGCTTGACGGGATCTAGCAGAATCTGACCAAGGTCGTTTTTCTTAACCTTGTAGCGAACGCCAGCAGGTGTCTTGATGGCAGAACCAAGCTGGACCCTGTTTCTGCTGTCTGGTTCCGTTTCTTTTCCTGTGTCATGCCAGGTGGTCATGAAAGAAGCCCCCTCTGTTATAAATCCATTTTTGCACAAGTGGGCAATTCCCGCAATGTACCAATTCCCCACTAAGAAATAAACAGTGCTAAAGCAACCCTCAGCCAAATTTGCCAGCTACGGAATCGGCTTGGCTGTTGGCTTCGGCACCTGATGAGCTTCAATTGCAGGGAATTGATTTTCGTCAATGACTCGCATGAGATACCAGTGATCTGCTAATTTTTCTGTCCAGATTGTTCCATATGGTCCAATCGGTGGAGGACAATTATCTTCAGAATAAAGTAAACCCGACATAGAATAACGTCCGCTGAAAAAAGTGAGGTAGACATTTTTCTCTTTGAGCTTGTGGACTACACCAAGTTCCAGCGCATTGAGTCGGCCAGCAATAGATACGGCAGGATCGCCAGTAACCGGCTGCTCTGACGTGTTATAGAAGTATCTAAAATCAGTAAACTCACCAACTTTAAGATCAGCCATTGACTGTCTTGCTAACACTCTCAAATCTGCTAGATGCTGTTTGAACCACACGCGAATGTCAGCATCACTCATTAAGCTTCGACGTAAGGCTCGCGCTTGCCCATCATGAAAAGCATCCCACGAAGCTCTTACAGCTGGAGTAAAACTGAGCCTTCTCTCTGCCTCAAAGCGATTCCAATTAGCATCCGGTGCCGGCTCCTCGATATCAAGTCCGGGTGCAAACCGTCGTTCTTCTAGTGGTGTACGAATAGCTGATATTTTCCAACCATCATCATCAACTAAATAGAAGTATGACTCTGTTCCAGGGGGCACATGCTTGACTCGCGCCACTGCACATTTTTCTGATAGTAGCCGCACTTCAATTTGATTCTCATCCAATTTTAGGAATTTTCCTAAACCAGGGATTTCCCCCCAACCGGCTTTGATGGAATTGCCAGTTGTTTTCGCCTCGCCAGTTAATCTTGAGCTGGCCGTCTTTGTATCTAGTGCATTGCTATTCAGCAATGTCACCGTTTGACGCACCAAAGCATGCAACGCCGGAGTTAACTTGTCACTTTTACTAGAGCTGAAGTTGTTCTGATTCTGATAAAACCAGGTGTGCGCCAGCGGACTAAGTGGCTCTATAGAAGGCCCTAAGTGCCCACCTCTTCCATCAAAAATGATTTGGCCTAAACCCGTATTAACAATCGGTGGCCAACCGTCAAATTTACTGTTTCGCAATGCAATTTCTTGATCAGACAGTATCTTTGGCACTTCTCTTGCCACTGGTGGCCCGTCTTTATCTCTGATTGCCGCAAATTCTCCAGACTCGGGTCTTACATAATCGAGCGTATAGAAAAGATCACGATTTGCATACCAATCATTGCCAATTGGAAAAGGATATAAGAACCCATTATAGTCATCAACCGATACTATCTGCGGTGCCACTGCCAGATTGAGTTTTGTTAGTTTAGCCTGCGTACCTGGATCGTCTAGTGGGAGACTCAACACTTTCAAGCCATCAAGTCTTTTGTCAAGCAAAATACTTGATGGACCAGTCTTGCTGTCGAAGAACTCAATTACTTGGGGCACTTCGGGGGCGTCTAAAAGGAGGTCTTGGCTGTAGCTTACTCCCTCGCTATCACGTTTGCGCTCTGCTCTCTTTGCTTTGAGAATTTCCTCTATCGGGTAATCGTGAAGTGAACTGACTCGCAATGGAATTTGCAATTTAGTTCCAGCACGACTGATGGTGACAAGAATGGTTCTATTTGGGTTGTATGTGATGGTTTTGCTTAAACTCTTATAGATACGAACATAAGGTGCATCTATTTTGAAGCTCTCTATACGGTCATTGGTTTGCAGTCCAGATTTTCTTGCCGGTGAGCCATCTTCTACCGCTTTGAAATAGAAGCCTTGTGCATCTCTATCTATTCTCACGCCTGCATAGCCATAAGTACTCGGCGGGTCATCGAGCGTTTTTGAACTCGCCCTCTCTGCTGGTTTATTACTGCCTTCGTTAAGTGGTTGCGCCATTGCTGGCACAGCCAGTTGCAGTGCCAAGGCCAAGCAAGCAAATATTAGGGCGAACGTGCTTTGCATTATTGCCTCATGATTCCCTACGCGCCCATAATTACCGACTTGCTCCTCTTTGAACGCAAAGAATATCAGTCTTCTTCAGTGGTCGCTATCTGATACCAGCAGGCAATGGCGGCAGCAAGGCAGACCAGGGTGGCTGCAACGGCAATCATGTTCAGCATGCCGACATTACGCCAGCTGACGAAATACGAGAGCCAGGGCAGGTGCATCATGTCCACTGGGAAATACCAAAGAGCGGAAGAGTAATTATGGTCTTAATTCGGCATCAGGTAAATGGTGAAATCACTCAAATGGGGAGCCACTAGGTACTGAGAAGAAGGGATGCCCCGCTCTTCTCATTCCGCAGCTAACGTTAGCCAAGCTGGCTCAATAGTGCCAGCCCCTCTAACCCTGTAATAGTGTGTCTTTCCACCTTTTGCAATTTCAAAATCAATTTCAATCAGGGTTTGAGTTCTTTCTCAATATTTTCAATACTAGGTAGGCTGCTGCCTAACTCTGCTGGAAGTGGCTCTGCTAGCCGGTACTCAGATATCCCGATGGGGCTGTGGCTTGTTCGTACAGTGTACTCTGCGATCAACGTTTTCTTTGTTTTGCAGAGTATGAGCCCGATGCTATTGCCGTCCTCGGGGTGGCGCAGTAGCTCATCGACTGCCGATAAATAGAAGCCCATTTTGCCCACATACTCTGGCTTGAAGTCATTAAGTTTTAGATCGACGATAACAAAGCATCGTAATTTAAAGTGGTAGAAAAGTAGGTCAAGATAAAAGTCTTCACCATCTACCTCTAGGTGGTACTGGCTGCCTACAAAGGCGAAGCCTGTTCCTAGTTCCAAAAGGAAGTCCCGCAATTTCCCAAGTAGCCCTCTTTCGAGATCACGTTCAATTTGTTCTTTCCCCATTTCGAGAAAATCGAAATTGTAAGGATCTTTCAGTAACTGATGGGCAAGTTCCGACTTTGGATGAGGAAGCGTTGACTTGAAGTTGGTAGTAGATTTCCCCTGTCTTTCATAGAGGCCGCTTTCTATCTGATGAACGAGTAAATCTCGGCTCCATCCGTTTTCGATCGTCTGCAAGGCATACCAGTGGCGCTTTCCCGAGTCTTTTACTTTGTCCAAAAGAGTACAGTTGTGATACCATGTCAATTTTGCAGGCGCCGCTTGCAAAATTGCAGGATCAGGATAGCTTTCGGCAAATACTTTCATGTAACGGAGGTTTCTCGCCGAAAAACCCTTCACTTCCGGAAAAGCTGACTTCAGATCAAGCGCTAGCCTATCGACTACTTTGGCTCCCCATCCTTGTTCCGACTCTTGGGTCAAAATATCTCTGCCAATTGACCAGTATAGACCAATTAGTTCTTGATTCACGGCTAAGTAGGCTTTGACCTGAGCCGTACGAATTCTGTCCTTCAGCCCCTTAAGCAAGCTTTCATATGCTTCCACTGCTTGTGGGAACTGTTTGTCTGGCATCAATCTGCTCCACCTACGGGAAGGCAAAACCAATCAGCATCAAGATTGCGTGAGTTCTTTCAATATATAGTTAGACTATAGAAATAGGAATGTGTAATTACACAGTGCGCAGTCGCTGGCATCCCTTCGCTTCAGCATTGACCATAGCTTTCAGCTCTTCGATGCGACACCTACCAACAATTCATAGATAGGCTACGCCTAGACCACGAACGGCCCAAAATACCTACTTCGCGCCCATTGATTTAAGTCTAGCTTCAATTTTCAAAGCTTCCGCTTCTTTACCAGCCATGTGCAAAATAGCACCCTGAGTGCGCAAGACGAGCATTAGATTTGCTTTGGTGCTAAATTTCTCAATTAAGGTTGCAGCCTTCTTTGAGTACATTTCGGCTTGAGGCAGATTGCGAGACATCATAGCCACACCAGCCATATTCGAATACAGCATCCCGAGGTTAGCTCCGACCATCTGATTGTCTGGTGCCAATTTATAAGCCTCTTCTAGCTTGCTCACAGCCAAATCAAACTTGCCTGAATTCATGGCCTCAGCGGCCTCATTGTTGAGGCGCAAGCCACGCATCGTTGGTGGTTCAGAAGCAGAAGGCGGATTGCTCAAGGTTGAAGCCTTAACGGCAGAAGAGCCCGGTGATGGTCCAGGAATTTTCTCAACATCTGCACTTTGACCGCTGAGAAGATCAGCAGCTGGGGCATAAGCCGCAGCCAGAGCACTAGTGTCACCTTCGCTCAAAGCACAGGGCTTATCTTCAGGATAAATAGTGCCAAACATAATATCGCCAGAGTTACTGCTGTGTTTAGCAATACCTAGAGCGTGGCCGATTTCATGAAGTGCTACCCTGCGAGCATAATTATCAGTCAGGGCAGGCATCGCCTTTGGTGGCACGGTTAAAAGTATAATCTTGGCTGAGGTAATGCCCTGAGCATCTGGCACCACAATAGTCTCACCATCTTCTAGTGCTGAAGTCATTTTAGAGCGATCATTAGTCCACTGACAGGTGATACCTTGGCCGCCATCAGTTTTATCTACGAATACAAACTGAATTTTGCCAGCACTAGCAATCATCCAATCATCAAAAGCTTGCTTAACGATTGTCTCCAGTTGCGGCCGATAGCCGGGAACACCTTTGCCCGGAACAATACAAACAGGAATTGGCAGTCGACTCTTAGGCCAATTGAAGTGATCTGCTGCAAAAGCAGAAGAACAAGATAAAAAAGCAAGACTCAATGACAGAGGCACAAGCAAAGCACTAGCTAGACCAAGACTTCGCGATAAAAGCATAAGCTTAGCGACTGGCAAAGACAGAACCGGCAACGATATTTTCATTGACTCATCCACCTTACGTTAGTTTACGCTTTGCAGCGTCAATGGCGCAGTCTGCTCTATCTGTCTGGCTAAATCAAAAGGAAAAGGAATTGGCTTGCGCGACTTCTCATCAATCAAAACTATAGTCGACTGCGATACAGCACAGCAAACACCATCTTTATATACAACCTGAGCCAGTTTAAGAGAGCTGCGACCAATATTGACTAGCGCGGTGCCAACTTCTACATCACCGGGATAGTGCAATTCGGCCTTAAAATCAACATCGATATTTGCCAGTACCATCGTCTTTCCTGGCCCAGCTAAAGAGCCCTCACGATTGAATAGAAGAGCAGCACGGCCAGACTCGAACAAAGTAATGAACACCGCATTATTCACATGACCGAGCTTATCGGTATCGCCATAACGCAGGTTTACCTTAGTCCAGTGCTTGTAGCACTTGCGATCAAGAAGTGCCTCTTTCGACAATGCTGGTTTCATTATTTCGATATCTCGCTTTTATACAGGCTTTTGCACTTTGAGCATGACGATAGAAAGTGGTGGCACTACAACAGAAACAGAATCTTGCCGACCATGGTGCCAGTGTGAGTCACTATGCACACCACCATTGTTGCCGATGCCACTACCGCCGTATATAGCAGCGTCAGAGTTGAGCATTTCTTTCCAATAGCCACCTTGTGGCACACCAACTCGATAGTTCCACCTAGGTACTGGGGTGAAATTACACAGCACCAGAATGAAATCGTCTAGATGCTTACCTTTGCGCAAGAAGCACAATATTGATTGTTCATTATCTTGGCAGTCAATCCACTCAAAGCCACCAGGATTGCAATCATACTCATAGAGGGCAGGCTCTGTCTTATAGAGATAATTGAGATCGCTTACCCATTGCTTGATACCAGCATGAGTCGAATGCTCAAGCAAATGCCAATCAAGACTGCGCTCTTCGTTCCACTCAATCCACTGACCAATTTCTCCACCCATAAACATCAGTTTCTTGCCTGGGGAAGAATATTGATAGCCAAAGAGTAAACGCAAGTTGGCGAATTTCTGCCAAGCGTCACCGGGCATTTTAGACAGCAGCGAATACTTACCGTGCACTACTTCATCGTGCGACAAAGGCATAATGAAGTTCTCAGAGAAACTGTACATGCTTCTAAAAGTAAGCTTGTCGTGGTGGAACTTACGGTGAACAGAATCTAGACTCATGAACTGCAAGGTATCGTTCATCCAGCCCATATCCCACTTGAGGCCAAAACCCAAGCCGCCAACATAGGTGGGGCGAGTTACTTGAGGCCAAGCAGTTGATTCTTCTGCCACCATCATTACTGATGGATACTCCGCATAAACTTTCTCATTAAGCTGCCGCAAGAAATTAATAGCTTCAATATTTTCTCTACCACCATATTGGTTGGCTACCCACTCGCCATTCTCTCTGGCGTAGTCGAGATAGAGCATTGAAGCCACAGCATCAACGCGCAATCCATCGATATGGTACTTATCGAACCAGAACATGGCATTGCTCAAAAGGAAGTTAGCAACTTCGTAGCGACCATAGTTGAAAACATAGGTGCCCCACTCGCGGTGCTCACCTAGACGAGGGTCGGCATGCTCATATAAGTGAGTGCCGTCAAACAAACCAAGGGCATGGCCATCGCGAGGGAAGTGAGCTGGAACCCAATCAACCAAGACACCGATACCGGCCTGGTGCAATTTGTCCACTAAGTACATAAAGTCTTCAGGCGGACCAAATCTGCTGGTGACAGCAAAATATCCCGTAGTCTGATAGCCCCACGATGCATCAAGAGGATGCTCTGAAACTGGCATAAGCTCTACGTGTGTGAAATTCATCTCAAGCACATAGGGAATCAGCTTGTCGGCCATCTCGCGGTAAGTCAACCAGCGATTCTCGTCTTCTGGCACGCGCATCCAAGAGCCAAGATGCAATTCGTAAATAGAAACTGGCTTAGCCAACGAATTTTTCTTATCGCGGCTTTCCAACCACTTGGCGTCGTTCCACTTGTAAGTGTCTAAATCCCAAACTATCGATGCTGTGCGCGGTCGCATTTCACTAGCGAAGCCGACAGGGTCAGTCTTTTGTACATGACCATTGGCGCCATCAATGAAATACTTGTAAAGAGTGCCGTGACCAAGGGCCGGGATGAATGAAGACCAAATACCCGAAGAATGGTTCAAGACCATCGGATTCTTATCTGCATTCCACTCATTGAAATCACCGACCACTGACACTCTAGCGGCATTAGGAGCCCAAACAGCAAAATGAGTGCCTTTGACGCCGTCGCGCTCAAGCTCATGGGCGCCTAGCTTTTCATAAATGCGATAATGTGTGCCTTCTGAAAATAAGTGCACATCAACATCTGAAATGAATGCTGCGTTACCCGATTCTTTGGTGGTCATGGTCAATTCCTTATCTCAACACCATGCTGTCAGCCCGGTACTGACAACTGTTCACAGCTGCGAATAATTATGTCATCTTCTAAATATATGAGTTTATTGTTGCTATGTGTTTAGTAATTATTGTCATGGGCGTATCTGGGTCCGGCAAGTCAACAGTGGCACAGGCTCTAGCTTCAGCCCTACATTTGCTCTATTTTGACGCTGATGATTTTCACAGCGATCTTAACAAAGCGAAAATGGCCCGTGGCGAGCCGCTGACTGATGCCGACAGAGAGCCTTGGTTGAACAGCCTCGCCAGTGCTATAGGCCAATGGCAGAATAAAGGAAATAAAGATGATGAAGGCGCCAGCCAAGGAGCCGTACTGGCCTGCTCTGCCTTGAAAGAGTCATATCGGCAACGACTGATTGGTAATTCAGCCGCTGTGCAGCTGGTATACCTCAAAGCCAGTTACGAAGAAATTCACAGGCGCATGGAACAACGCCAAAATCACTATATGAAAGCCGACATGCTCAAGAGTCAATTCGACATTCTCGAAGAACCAGCAGAAGCCATTGTGGTGGATGCCAATCTGCCCACTGAAGAAATCGTCGAACAAATAATCGCTTCTAGAAAACTGAAAATGTAGTGCTTCTGAACATACTTAATGTATTGCCCAGTTTTAGGTAGGCCGCTCGTCCACAACTTTGCGAACTTTCTGTGATGTCGGGCTGCGCACCAATGCCTCAGACTCAACAAAATCAACTTGGGTGATAAAAGAAGCATCGTTGCTTTGCACGATGCTTCGAATGGCTTTTACCAGAGCTTCGTACTCACTAGACTTGGGCACGACAGATGTCGGCACCAGACAGAAACGCACTCTGTCCATTTTGGCGGCCTCATCATAAGTGAGCTGAATTTGATAATCGAGTAAATGCTGAAACAGTTCGAAAAAATCATCAAGAACGAAATAATCACCACCTACCATGAACGAGTTTTCGCAGCGACCGCTCAGCTCTAGAACGGTCACCGACTTACCTTTGTAGATAGAATGAACCAGTCGACCGATATCGCCTGAGTCGTATCGCAGAACAGGGTGACGGGTTCTCACAAGATTGGTTGTTACAACCTTGCCAAAGCCATCGCCATTGGGTTCAAATATCTCGACATGCATCAGTTCGCTAGGGAACAGGTAGGAATCGCCCCCGAGCCCATCTGGCTGGTAAGACCAGACGCCAGCTTCAGCCGAACCATAAAGTCCGCAGAACTGTTTGATGCCTAAGGTATCGGCAAGAAACTCGCGTTTGTGAAGCGGCAACGGCTCACCGGCAAAAATATATTTATCCAACTCAAGATGTAGCTTTTCTCGCGCTAAAAAACGAGCAAACTGAATCACCCGTGATGGCAAACCCATGATTGTATTGGCAGAAAACTTACAAGCGACACGAAAGGCAAGCTCATCGGCACAAGCCGAGTTGACTGGTAAAGTGGTCGCCCCGGCCTGTTCGCAGTATGAATTGAAAATTTCTAGCGAGCGATACATCATCTGGCTGCCGAACATATTTAGGGCAATGGTATCAGCGTTAAAAATGGACGCCTCAATCATGGCCTCGCCCAACACTCTTCGCTGATATTGATTTTCAGCAATATCGGTGGGAAAGAACAGTAGTAGGTTTGAAACACTGCCTCCCGTCGGACTCCAATAGGCACCTTTTTGCAGAGCCCCATCAGAAAGTGCTTCTTCTACGACCCTGTACAAAGTCTGCTTATTGGTGAGCGGTGCATCCGCAAAGCAAGTCGATGCAGCCAGCCGATCAAGGTAAAATCGGTGGCCAGATGCTAGAGCATAGATTTCGTCTACAGTGTGAGATCTTGGCACCCTATTTTTCACCTTTTGATGTTAGTACGGGAAATAGAACTGTCCCGCCACCCGCAACATTGACGATATCACCAGCGGAGGCACGATAAATACCAGGACCAAAGAAGACATCGTCAAAGCACAACAGTGTACCGACAACATTGAAAGAATGCCTTTCCACTACCCCACCGCATGAGTTGACAAGCGAATACTGTGCTTGTGGAATATAGCGCTGCAAGACATAGTCGGAGTTTCGGTATTCGTCGATAGTACGCCGCCAAGTATTCAAGTCGAGATTTTTACCGAATACGACACCTTCGCCTTTTCCTAGCAGATTCGGCTTCAAAACCCAGTTTTGCCGACTTGCTAGCGACTCTTCAACAACATCGCTATTGGTCCCAACAGCAATGGCATATGTCGGCACCACATGAGCGCTGAGGAACAAAACATCTTCAGCCGACAAGTAGTCTCTCATAATCTCTTGATTTCCGAGCACCGCTAGAAAGCGTTTATCATGAACAAGAAATATGGTTCTCAAATCATTCAAGTATTCCCGACTGACAGCCAGAGCGCCCAGCATAGAGGGCGACCACTGCAAAAGCTCATCTTGATGCAACTCTAAAACTAGATAGTCGACCAACTCTTGCTCGCTATAGAACTTGCCATCTCGAACCTGAAGACGACAAAAGTCTTGCCATTGCACAGCTAATCCAGCACGCTCAAGTTCGTATTTAAAGAAATGAATGTCCCAGCCTTTTTCACGACCCTTAACGATACTACATCTAGTACCAGCCTTATGGCCGCGAAGGAAGTAATGTGGAATCTGCGAAAGACCAGACAAAGGCGCACAGACTGGGTTCAAATATTTAAGTTTGTCGACAATGTTGTTAATATAGTGACTGATGAAGAAGGCATTAGTAGGAAAACGCGCATTGATCTCACAGATGGCTATACCACCATTCTGGTTATGCAAAAAATCAGGGCGAAAACTGCCTATCCGATAGGGCAGCTTGCTTACCAATTGCAATACTGATAGCAGATCTTTAGGCAGAGACAAGATCTTCTGCACGCGCTCATCAGAGAAGTAATTGGTCACTATTTGATTGATAGCGCGAAATAGAACCTTGTGCAATTGACTCTGTTCGTCACGCTCAAAACTAGAAAGCTCAATGGGATAGGGATTAAAAGCATGGGTGTACCAAGTGGCATCATTACCATGCTCTGCCAGCAAATCAATAAACATCCGGTAATCGGCGTCATAACGATCGCCGCTAGGGTCGCCGCTTGGGTCGACGTTAGGTTCACTGTGTGTGGGCAGGATTTGCTTCAACTGACTCCTACTCTCATAAAGTCTCAAACACCTCAGTTACTTCAGTCAGACTAGTGTGATCACCGATTGAAGCTCGCAGAGGCATCTGAAATCTCATTCTTACTAGATGCCGCATTTTGTCTTTAACTACAGTGCGAGCATGCAAGAAGCGTCCATTGTCGAACAAGAGCACAGTGCCCGTCTGCAAAAACATCTGATCCAAAAACTCGGGATTGTTAATTAGCTCCTCCAATTCAGAGATGGCAGCAATCTGTGATTGGTCAGCATGCTCAAGGTCAAGCACTTCATGGCGATAGCGAATCGTAACCTCGCCATCGCCAGCGAGGGAAAGGATAGGACCTTCAATAAAAGGTCTTTCTCTTCGAAACTCAGCAGGAACAGTAAACTTAAATTGGCTATCTTGCAAAACTGCACGCGCCGTCGAACTCAAGAGCGGCAAGAGCTTTCTTATATCGAGAAGCTGAGTCTGACCGCCACCAAGGCTATCTTCTTGGACAACAAAGAGTCCTACATATCGAGGCGGTGGCTCCTCAAAAGATGCATCGGTATGCAAGGGAAACTCACGAGTAGTCAGGGATCGAGCCGCAGTCTCAGGATCGGCGTTACTGTCATATTTGACATCCCATTGCATCTTGCCCTGCTCGTCATGCGCACTTACATACCCTATGTGCTCGACAATTTTCTTGAGCACATCAGCAGTTCGATCGACAAAGTTGAGACGCAAATTGACAATACCGTGCTCATACAAGGCCGCACGATAATGATCGAGGGCAAGGTCTTCGGTGCTTTCTGCACTGAACAAGCACTGAGGATGAATGAGCATCAGTTGAACGCCTCTAACAAACGAATGTGTAAAGCGAAGCTCATCATTTCAGACGCCCCTTAGATTGACAACTAATAATAGTCTCAGGACGGTAGCCAACAGCCCCGACACGATTTCAATTACTCTTTTTCGGGCTGGCCGGAACATAGGGCTCGGTCTTTCGTGGTCGGGACGGCGGTGCCAGAATGGCCATTTCTTTGCCATTCCAGGTCATTTTCATAACTGGAGTTTGATCAGCTTTGCGATCAAACCTAACTTCTTGCTCAACACTTTCTTTCAGTGCCGAAAACGCATCGCTAAGTTTGGTCTTCTGACCGTTACACTTTAGCGACTCAATCAAGCCATGAGTAAAGACACCATTTTTATAACGTTTCGACTCCCACGAGCGCTGACCAGCACCACTTGAAGAAATAACGATTGTGCCCTCACCAGCAATGCTACCAAGATCAAAATTGTTGGTGCGAATCAAACCTTTGCCACCATTGACTGCAGCGGCTCCACTATTGCATGAATCAAGAACTAAGAGCACTCGATCGCATTGGGTGCGCCTCCTGATTGTTCTGGCTAAGTCTTCAAGCTCGATAGCAGTAGAAAATAAGTTATCGACATTGGTATCATGCAAAATTAAAAAGTTCTGGCCAGCTACATCTAGTTCTTTGGGGCTACCGTGGGTAGAGGCATAGATCAGTATGACGTCATCTTCCATCACTCTGCGCGGCAACCAATCATCACCTATGATGCGCCGAATTTCATGCTCTGTAGCGTTTTCGTTGGTCAAGAGAATTACATGATCTTTAGCAAAATTGCCGTCGGTGGTAAGAAAATTGGCAAAGTCAGTAGCATCTTTAGCGGCATATTGCAGACGCGGAATACGCGGATCTTCAAAATCATTAATTCCAATTACCAAGGCCCACTTGTCTCTTATGGGCCTGTCGGTAGAGGCCGATTTGTCAAGATCAGCGGCCGTAATTTGCTTTGACACTGTTGTTGTCGGAGATTTTTGAGCAACAATATCTAGGGCTGAGTCGTCTTCGATATCGCGACCGTTAACTGATACATGAGCTAGATGAAAGTAACTCGTTGCCGCCAGTTCAAGCTTGACGTAGCGGGCCTCTACTGGCTCACTGAGCTTGATGTTCCAAACATCGGGAGTTTTAGTAAAGGCTTTGATCGGCCTCCAGTCTACCTTATTGGTTGACACTAGCACCGTCAAACCTTGAGCACGTTCTTGCAGTTGGCGCCTGCGATTTTCAATAACCAAACCATCAACCAGGCAACTGCGGCCGAGGTCAATTATTATATTTGGATGGTCTTGCAACTGTGTATGAAAAGCAAACTCCGGAGCAATAACCTGAGTCGACACAAGGCGCGCCACATGAAGATCCTCTGAGCCCGTTAGCAAACACCTCTTTTTCTCGTAGCCTGGATAAGTCGAACTAACGGAATAGGTGGCCGACTGCGAAAGACAATATGACTTTGCCTGCTCGCTACCACTCACCGCAGAACAGGGCAACGAAATCAGCTGCAGCGCCAATACGCTGACTACTCCTAACAGACAGAGATGTAGGCAGAAAAATATCAACAGGCGGCAAATTTGCGGCACTAACTACCCCCCGCTAGTAACTCCATAACAATGGCACAATTTAGAATCATGGACATCGGGCCAAAGGTCTACGTCTTTGGTCTAGTTACTATGATTATTTAGAGCGATTGTGCATCGTCCATAATGATGAGACACTAGCAAGCCAGAACGAAACGTAAGAACGGAACCCGGGCAAGGAATTAACGGCATGAACAAAGTCCGCACTAGCAATCAGCAATCTTTAAAGATAACCAGCGCCATCATCTGCCTATTAGCCCTTTCAGCCTGCGGTACGCAACACCCTGGTGATCAAGATATTGTCTACGTCGCCGCCCGAAATATTGACCAGCTAACTCCAATCAAGATCTCTGACATCGTTGAATTGAAGCGCGGTAAACATTCTGCGGGAAATGACCTACACCGGTTAGAAGACTTCCTCGGAAAAGAAACCAAATTCTTCATTCCGGCTGGTGAGACCATGCACGATCTCAAAATAGATCCAAATTCGAAGAGTAAAATCGACTGGGCAAAACTAGATCGCAATGGCTTTAGTAAGCTCGTTCCAGTTCTGAAAACAACAGCAGATGTACCGGCAGGCGGCATCGTATCACTAGACAATCTGGCTCAGTCCCTGGTCGCACTAAATGACACACCTGAAAACGTCATGACCTACATTCCCGAAGGAGGCACAAGCATCGATGGCTATATAGCCCTCAAGCCATTAGCTAAAGGCACAATAGTGTCGTACGAAGATTTAAGCGACACTTCCTCGATGTCAAACATTCGTAGCTTTGTCGCGGTTCGCGATTTACCGGCAGGAACTGTGTTGACAATTGCCGATCTCAAAGCCAATATGAGCAAGGAAGAGGAACAAGAACGCTTCAACGCAGACTGGGACCATGACGAGAAACAAAAGAAAATTGCTTTCAAGGATACTTACGACTTTAACGACTGGTATGAGCACAAGTTGCTCAAGAAACTCAAAAAAGGTGAAAAGCTGACCGAAAGTGCCCTTGGCCAGCAAATGAATAAGGTCGGCTTCGCAGCTCATGATTTAAAACCAGGAATAGAATTAAAAGCAAGTGACATCTTGATGAAGTTCGTAGAAGATCAGAAACCATCGCAAGATGTTTCAGAACTCGACGTTGCCGTCGGCGCCAAGCCCATCAAGTTGATCAAGTCTGGAACGCGCATCAATTCTGACGACTTCAACCAAGACGAACCGCAATAAAATCGGAGTTTTTCAATGGTTTTCATTGCGACCTGAGGATACTAGGAGGGTCTATCGGCTTACCCGCTGCATGCTCAAGCGAAAGGGAAAAACCGCGACCGGTAACATCAAAGACGGCACAAGTTAGAAGCCACACAGCTATGAGATAAAACATCGAACGTCTCATCCACGAACTAACTCGAAAGAGCTGACAGGAGCATACTACGCACAAAAAATAGCATACGAAAGTTAAGGAGAACCTAGGTACGAGAGTATAAAGCGGTGCTCCAAAACTAGTGGCTATGAGGTTGCAAGAGCCGAGCAGCAAACCGAAGCACATTAGAAAAGCTAGCGGATAAAACCACATAACAAAGGCAACCAAGAAATGCGGTTCATCCAGTGAGCCACGCAACTTATCAATTAATCCAGTCTCTACTTGGTCCAACTAGCTATTCCTACGAAATCGACAAATACTATTCCTAACCCATACTTTGTTTAGAATAGCATTGCAATTACTATCGCTGAAAACGCTAATTCAATGAATAGAAGCACCGGCCATGGCAAAGCGAATCAGTGAAAAAGTAACTAGCCCAGCGCACTCGCATGACGGCGTGGGTCAAGTCAGGTTTAATTGAACCTTCAATTGGACGAATCGAACTCGACATAATAGGAAAGTGGGGTTGGTACTGCCGACAGAGAGGCACTTTCGACAACATGAACAACGGACCAATCTCAGGAGACACCGATTAGCAGCAATATGCCTTGGTAGTAGATGTGCCTGAGGAAAGCATCAACATGAATTTCGGATTGTTCCTGATCGGTGTCGGAAAAATGTGGCTCGACAAAGTGAAGTTTGAAATCGTCGACAATACAGTGCCATTAACTGGCCTGCTACCTAAACCAAATACCTCAATTTCGAAGCTTGAGCAGTGCCATGCTCATCCAGCCATCCGCCTAACCTTCTTGCTCAAACTCATAGCGTTGGTCCGGTGTCATGCGACGATAGTCCCATTGCTCCTGGCTGTTCAAGCGATTGTACAAATTGCGCTCATCATTGTTCATGCGCTCATAACTAGTTTGATCCTGCTGATTCAAATGCTCGTAGCTATAACGCTGATCTTTCGTCATGCGCTCTAACTCGCATCGTTCTTTAGAATTCATATTCTCAAGAGCCTCGCTAGAGGAAATTGCATTGGACACGGCAATATTCTATTAACTCAGTACTAAGGCGAGGTTAAGCCCAAAAGAGCTAGCTCCAAACCACCGGCCAGCGGCATTGGCAGTTAGCGACCGACGTGTAGAATGGAAATAGGAGTCTTCAATATAAGCACCTGCTATAGGCTAGACAGCAATATGTACGTGTATTTCACCAAAGAGCTAACTCCTGCGCAGATTCTTGTACAAGCTTTGGTCTCGATTACCCTAGTGCTCTGTATAGCTCATCGGTGCACCTGTTGCTTCAGTTCCGACCTAGCTCCAATAATATATGGCGAGCCCGGCTCTGAATTACAGAAGCTATACAAGCAGAAGAAGGTCGCCTACGGCGGGTGTTGCGGCAAACTACTGCCCGGAAAATGCTGGTACTGCTATCCCTGTAAAAAGACCCTTTGGTTTAGCGGATGGTAATTAAGCTTTTAGAGAAAGCAGCTGATCAAATCAGGCTGAGCGACTTACTGTCCCTATTTTTGGCGCCAGACAAATTTCTCAATGCCATTCGCTTTTCTAGCACTTTTGGAATTACTTTTCTCGTCTTTGGCTACGGGTTATTCAAAACTTGCTTTATCACAAGCTATTGCTCGCCAGATATGCCAGAAGCTGAATTCTTCTTGCTCAAACTGTTCAGCGCTTTCTTCTACAGCTTTTTGATCACAATAAATCCAATACTATTTGTAGTATCTGAAATACTCATGCCCCAAGATTTTTGGCTAATTGCGTTGACAGTGCTGTGCCACGTGGTCTACCGCATACGCTCGGTCAAACCTGTTGAACAGAAGCCACTGGAATTCATCACGATCAACAGATTCAGACAGCCCAATTATTCAAAGAAGCAGGTCACGGTGGGCATTGCCACCTTCGGCGCAATGATGATGCTGATACTTGCTGTTCACCCCCAGGCCTTGCGAGCACCAGCAAGACTTCCATCGTCATTTCATTTGTTACAACTCCTAGCGAGATTAGAGCACGAGAGACAAACCCATCCTTGGCATTGCGAAGGCACGGAAAGAGAGCTGGCCACATGTCTCTCTCAAGTTGGAGATCACGCTACAGCCGTTAGTCACATCAACAAACTTCTTCTAGAAGAAACTGCCAAAGAGAAGATGAGTATCGATAACCTCATGGACTGCTATGTTCTCCTTCAGAGCATAGATGTCTCACATGAACTAACGGCCAATCAGTTTGTTGCACTATGCAAACCAGCTGACGACATTCTGCTGAAACTCTACTCAGAGCACAATGCCGGTCAAAGGCCTGAGTTGCGTCGAGAGTGCAACCAAATAGGTGTTAAGCGTCTGTTCTTCATAATGGCAAGAACCTATAAGAAGCACAATGCGCCAGAAGAAGCTCGGGCATGGATGGCAGCATATGACTTAGTTGGAAGAGAAGATAAAATTAGGCAACAAAAAATCGACGATGAAGTATTTGTACTGCGCCAAAATCTTCTCTATGCCAACAAAAACACAAAGTTAGAAGAGTTGAAGACCGTTGATAGACTCATTGCGCTGATACCATTGGTTTCTCGCAGATATTGGCGTGTCGAAAATCTATGGTTAGCTCAAAAATCTTTAGAGATCAGACAGGGCTTGATCGGCACAAAGGAATACGATAGGGAGACAACAGCAATAACCTACGAGTCTCTGAAACATCACAATTATGATGCCGAATTCAAGCCCATACTGGAAGGCTATAAGGCACTGTTAAAGAGAGCCTCAAGCTGAGTGCAAACCAATTTCTTTGGAGACAATCAGATTGATGAAGCCCCTCGCAATCACTATCGCTATTTTGCTTTCAAGCGCTGCAAGCTTCGCGAAGACCGCCCCCAAAAAGCAAGATACTATTTGGAATTGGCCAACGATTGAAATTGCAGATAACTATTTGCTGCCTTGCACGTCGAGACGTTACCGCTGCGGCTTACTAGATCACAGCGGTAACGTGACGCCACTACCGCAGGTTGTACGAACTATAGAAAGCGATCAATTTGGTTGGACAGCTGCAATCGTGACAGCTCCTACTCTCCGAAGCTCAGTGCGAAAGTTGATTGGGCCAGAAGATCAAATCATTCCGCAGTCTGATCAAGTACAAGTTGTTAATTTCCTCTCTAACAATCGTGCTCCCGTGCGCTTTACTTCAAGCCCCAACGACGAGGATCAAACAAACCCAGATGACCAGCTACACTATTCCTTCTGTACTGAAACTGGAACATTACTAGAAACTCAATTTGATCAAGTCAGTGCTTTTAGCAACAACGTAGCAGCCGTCAGAATAGGCAAGCAAGTTGGATTCATCGGACTAGACGGAAATTTTCTACCCAATTCCAAGAAAACTGAATGCCAATTCAAAAACGGACTAGCAGAAGGATATTTGGCAGCATGCCTTAATGGTCGCTGGGGCTATCTTGGCGTAAATGGCAATTGGCTAGTCAAGCCAATCTTTGATTCCGCCGAGCCTTTCCATAACGGTCTTGCCCAAGTTCGAGTACACAGCTCAACACCGACAGCAAGCTGCCTCAGCTTTATCGACAGAAACGGAAAATTGCTTGAGCAACGGTTCTACACCACCAATCAATTTGAAGGCGACCATGCCGCCGTCAGTGTTATGACAAATGAATTAGGTCACCTAAAGCCCCGGTGGGGGTTGATAGACAAAAAAGGCAGTTGGGTTCTTAAGCCTAAGTACTTATCGATCGGACCACTTATCGGTGCAACAAGATTGATCAGAGAAGGAGACCTTGTCGGAGTAATCGATAAGGATGGCAAAGTTTTAGTGCCACCACAATACACTCATATAGGTAGATTCTCTGATGGGCTAGCATCGTTTCTCAGCCCTGCCAGCAATAAAGTTGGCTTCATTGATCAAGAAGGAAAGACAGTGATACCAGCTCATTTCACACGCGCAGGAAACTTCTCGGAGGGCCTTGCCGCAGTGCAACTTGATGCTGATAGCAAAATTGGTTTTATCGATAAAGGCGGGGCAATGGTCATTGAGCCGAAGTTCGACACCTGGCATTCGCCCATGGCAAAATCTGTAGCTCGCGGTAACGGTCGCAGTAGCAGTAGTCTAATAGATATGGAATTTACTAACGGCATTTGTAGACTAATGCGGTCAAGCAAGGGCAAAAGCTGGCCAGATAGCATCGGATATATCAACAAGTCAGGGCAGTGGATCAGCTCACTGGTGATAGAGGAAGGCGCCAAATTCAACAAGGGGCGGGCTCTAATTCGATACTAGAAGCTACTTTGGGTACAATAACCTTGCAGAGGCTAAACCATGACAGACCAGACAAAAGATAGCGTTGACAACAGTGTTGCACTATCTACCACCCAGAAAATATTGAGAGAAGACCTCATTGACGTGATGGCAGACTTGTCGCCGCGAGAACGAGATGCATTGAACTTGCGCTTCGGACTCAAAGACGGCCAACAACGAACGATTGAGGAAGTGAGTCTATTACTCGGGCTAGACCAAGAGAGAATTCGTCAAATTGAGCGAAATTCTCTAGTTAAGCTGCGCTCCACTCACACTAGGCGTAAATCAACCCAATCGGATTCGGCCAAATCAGGCAAAGCAAAAACACTCGAAGCCAAGAAAAAGCCAACGTGGCGCGAGCTGGTCCACCCAACAGCGCCAGAGAACAACCGAGACCATACTATCCAATCAGATCGAACAGATGAGCTGGAAAACACGGAACCACCAATTGAACCGACTCCCAACTAATGAACCGTAAACCCTGATTACATCAGTAACAACACGTATGGCCAGGCCTCATAGGTACATGTATATTATCTTATAGTCGAAACTTGGTGCTTCACAATGATACCTATGCTAATTATATGCAGCCTTGCTATGGCAGCAGCTTTCCAAATCCTCTACGAGATTGGTAAGCCGTGCAATGCTTATTCATACGCATCAACAATGCTCCAGGTTATGGCTATTCTGCTATCAGCAATTCCGATAGTTATGCTGCCGACCAGGTGGATTGATACCTCAAACAAAGCAGAACTACGTGCCGTCTATTTCCTAGCTATAGCCATGCCTATCTGCTTCCTTCATTTTGGAAACCGTCTGATTCTGTCGATAGCTTCCATCGGCAGCCCCTGATTTTCCACCTTAATCTCACTGACCCTGGTTTGCCAGTTTGCCCCTGTAAATTGAGGCCTTAGCCCAACTGGTTGCGAAAGCATACCACCTCACTTACCAGGAGAGATTGCAATGCAAGAGACCGACAACATCTGCCAAGACAGTAAGAGCGAAATAACTTCTCAATATAGACTTCTTGATGAATGCAAATCGGGCAAAGGCTTGTTAGAACTTGCCAGAGAAACAGATGATCAAGCGAAGTTTGACAAACTCGGCTTTCCTAAAATCGACATGAGCGGCTTTGGCCAAGAAGCACCATATAAAGCAACTGGTCCAGCCGACTATATTAGACACAGAATTGGCAACATATTTACTAATGATGAATCATACAGCGACAAACTAAAACGCTCAGTCGAAGGTCAGATGACAGCGCAAGAGCGCAAACAATATGAAGCAGAAGAAAAGGCACTAACCCAACATAAAAGAGATGTATTAGATTGGGGACTAAAATCAACTTTGAACCCAGAGCCTTACCCTAAAGCACCAAACTCTCCAATGCATGACGCCATTGACAGAAGAGTACAAGAAGCTGAAGCCACCATTGGTAAGCAAGTGCGAAGAGAAATGTCGCCTGGCGAACAGCGCAGACTTGATGAACAGTTCCAAGAATATAGAGACGCCATAAGAAAAGCAAACGAGACCAGAGATCCACTCGGAACTGGTGGAATGTATCGAGCCAAACCAGAGCCTGGACCTGCTGTTAAAGATTACTTCAAACGAGTTGGAGCGGCAGCTGAAGATTATTTGAAGCGGCATTAAATGCTCTTAGCGCGACAAAAGAAGGTCTAATCTTACTGACCGTGAGTTGCCAAATAGCCCTACTAATATAAGTGCATCAGCGACACATTACTAGCCGGAGCAAACTATATGAGCGATCGTGTTGAGAGAGCAGTAGAAGCAGTTAATGGAACCCAACCCATCACCCGCCTAGTCAATAGCGAAATGACCAGAGAAGAGCAAGTTCAATTTGCTCGCACACTATGGGAAGGCGGAACCAATCCCCGCACTAGCGCACCTGGTGTTTGGACAAGAAATGTAGGCGGTGCCGAGGTGACATTCCGCACAGTTAACGGCGAGAGACAGGTTTCGGATATCGTTGTCAACGGCAGAGACATTTACGATACACCTGAAGAAACTCGCGGTCGCCAATCAAGAGAGCAAGCAGCTACAACAAGGGCAAACCAACCTGCCAACCGCGGCATTGGCTCCGACGGCCGCTATACAAGTGCTCCTGAGACGGCAGAGAGCGCTGGAACCGCACGAGCACGTCAAGAATACGAAAGATGTGTAGACACCAGCGGCAATCGTGCATCGGGACTTGAGCGAGCAGTATGCTCCGATACCGCTGGCTATACACCTCCCGGTGACCGGAGACAACCGGTGCAAGAGCGCACTGCTGTTCCCAGCAAAACATCCTCTAAGTCTATGAGCTTCAGCCTGCCACAGCTCGAGTTAATTTAAAAAAGCAATTGTTCAAGTTCAAAATATTACTAGTGCTTCTACTATTCGACCCTGACTATTCGACCCTTATTATTCAACAAATAAGCCATAGCCAGCACCACGGACATTGCGAATAACCGACTCAGAATCTGGCTTATCGAGCTTGAGCCGCAGTCTTTTGATACAGCTAGTTAGAGCCTCGGTTGTAGAGTCACTTTCGCTGGGCCAAATATGCTCTAGCAAGTGTGTCGGCTGAAAAAATTCACCGGGATGCCGCAGTAAAAATTCTAGTAAGGCAAACTCTTTCGGCATTAGATTGAGTGTTTTTCCAGCTCTTTTGGCCGTATGACTTTTGGTATCAATTTCGATATCACCAGCCTCTAGCTTGCTACTGAGCAAGGTGACAGGGCGCCTAAGCAGAGCCGTTATACGAGCAGTCAATTCTCGCCCGTCAAAGGGTTTTGAGAGATAGTCGTCTGCGCCCTCACCTAAGCCCATCAGTTTATCTTCAATAGCTTTCTTGCCGGTAAGCATTAGAACAGGTGTGGTACCACCTCTGCTGCGGAAGTCTTTAAGAATATCAATACCCTCAACTTCTGGCAGATTCCAATCAAGAATTACGACATCATATGGGTCGAATCTGAGCCGCTGCAGGCCATCACCGCCATTCTGAATGTGTTCTACTATGTGACCTTCTTTAGTAAGCCAACGATTTACAAGCGATGCCAATTGCAGGTCATCTTCGATAATCAGAATCTTTGCCACTAAGACCTCCTATGACAATTACATTCGTTGTTTACTTGCGTTGTTCACTTGCGCTGCTCTCTTTCGCTATTTTCTTGGCTTCCATAGCTTTGTAAACCCTCTCGGTAGCAGGAATAGTAAACCAGAAAGTGCTACCTTTGCCTTCCACCGAATCTACCGCCATTTTACCCTGGTGCATCTCCACTATAGCTTTGGCAATAGCCAACCCTAGCCCAGTTCCTTTATGAACCTTCTGGTCTGCGGCTTCGACTTGCCTGAAGCGTTCAAACACAGTGTCTAGTTTGTTTTGTGGAATGCCCCTGCCACTATCAGTAACCGAGATACGAACGAAATCTTTATCTACCCTCGCGTCAACAATAATCGTAGACTTTGGTGCAGAATACTTTGTGGCATTTGAAAGTAGATTTATCAAGACTTGAACCAAGCGTTCTTTATCAGCGTAAATCATCATCGAAGGATCAATATTTCTCTTCACTTCGATTGATTTCTGCTGAAACAAAGAAGCGATAGCAGCAATAGATGTTTCAACCACATCACGAACTGAAACGCTATCGGCTACAAAATCAATGAATCCTGATTCAAGTTTGTCTAAATCAAGCAAGTTGTTTACCAGCGCCATTAGACGATTGACGTTGCCTTGGGCGGCATTCAAACTGCCTCTCATAAATTCATCTAACGAATCACCAAGCTCTGCCGCCAAAAGCGAATGGGTCATCTGAATAGAACTAAGTGGTGTGCGTATCTCATGACTGACCATGGCAACAAACTCGGCCTTCAATCGATCAAGGTTCTTTCTTGCCGTAATGTCGTGTACGACACAATAGAGTGATCCTTCCACCTCAGACCAGGTGACCGACCACTCGGTATCAGCCACGGTGCCATCAGATCGAGTAACTCCACATTCAAGAGTGGTCTCTTTAGTTGTTTCAGCAACCTTTCGCAACGAGAGCAAAACCATGTCGCGATCTGCAGCGACGACAATATCAGCCACCCTTCCGCCAATCAGATCTTCTTCACTATAACCCCAGTGTTTGTAAGCGGCCTCGTTGATGTCAGTAAAACGCATACTCGAATCAACAGAGCAAACCACATCAGCGACATTTTCAAGAATCGCCCGTTCTCTGCGCCGGAAGATCACTAAAGAATCATGCATTTTGTGGTAAAGCTTGTCTATCTGAGCTAGTTCATCATCGCCTTCCAACTCTTCAGTTGGTGCTTTACCGGCCGCCATTTTTTTAGTATTGGCCATGATCACATTTAGTCTATCGGCGGTTCCACGCCTAAAGTAGAAAGCCAGACCAAAAGCTGTCAAAAGAGAAAGCAGTATGGATAAGCAGAGCACTATACGAATAATTTCGCTGTATTTGCTTACATCTATACCTTCTACATCTTTAGAGGTTGCTTGTTGTTCTGTTAGCTTATTGCTAGCTTGAATAAGCGCCTCAAAGTGCCTTCGCATTGACATGTAGTGCATTGTGGCACCAGCTTTATCACCAACGCCCAGACTTTCGGCTGCCCTGTCGTGTTCTTCACCTATAGCTCTTACAAGTGAATCGAGGCTCTTCCATGTTTCGCTGCTCTTAGGGTTACCTTCAACGAGCACATGAATCTGTTTAATCTCATCTTTCATTCGCTGAGCCGTCTGCCTGGCCTGGCCCAACATCTCAGGCTGTTCAGTACTCTTGTAAAGCATGATCTGCGTCACACGCTGAACATGCAGACCCATCAGTGCGTAGACTCGATTAGCAAGTTCGCGGCCCTGCTGTTCGCGCGCTCGGGCCTCATCAGCTTGCCACAACAAGACAAAGAGAACAGAGACAAGAACAAGCTCAAATACTACAGGTACAGCCACTGCAACCAAAAATTTTTGAGAGATTTTCAGAGTTTTCACAGTGCCAACCTAAAACTTCCGCAGTGAGCACTATTAAATCAGTTGTGCCTCGGTTTTGATAGTGCACATACAAGCCAACAGGCCAAATAGTCAACGATGCCAACATGCTAATTAGCAAACGATCAATCTAATAACACTGACCGCGGTTTGCCAACTAGCCCTTAGTAAAGTAGCGCCATCGGGACCACCTTACCAACAGACAAGCAACATCGTGACGAAGTTTTGAAACTGAGACTGGCACTAACCAGTTGGCTAGCCAGCAGTTTTGAGGCTAATAGAGAAAAATGGAGCTAAAACAATGACCTCAAATTGCCGCATGGAACAGACTGATAGCTGTGATACTTCGTTCGCAAACACTGATAGCAATTGCTCAGCTTCCATTTCATTCGAAGATATACAAGCGCTGACTTCAAGGTTGGCTACCCAGCTGAGGACCTGCGTCAATGACATGGTTAATTCAGGGGTCTTACCAACCCTCGAACTAGATCAGTGCTTTGAAGGTCTGGGAGATGGTCGGGAAGAGGGTCGGGGAGATGACTGCGAGCCAGCACCGACTCCGACCTGTGAGCAAGACTGCGAGCAGCCAAGCCCTCCAGCATGCCCGGAAACAGCAGCCGGCAGTGGCGACTGTCCAGAATCAGTGACGCCAGAAAGTCCAGTAGATGCTCCAGGAGATGTTCCAGGAGACATACCTGAAATAGCGGATGACGCCCCAGCACCGCTACCAGAACCTGCTCCAGAGTATCAACCAATAGTCGATGCACCTCAAGAATGGCCTGAAGGTCAGGCTCTTGAAGGTGGAGCGAGAGTAGAGCTGGGAGACGGTGCAATTCCAGAAGTCTTGCAGCGCTATGCCTCATATGAAAACGGCATGCTCGTAATTGATGCTAAAGGTGATGAAATACCTCCTCTTTCAATCACAAGAGACAATGTCGTCATCCGCAATGCCCGCATCAAAGGCCTGGATGGTCCAACGGTTGGCATCTATGGCGCGAATAACGTGGTGGTGGAAGCCTCAGAAATAACTGGAGGGCAGCGTGGAATTCTAGCTGATCGCTCATCCAATATCACAGTAAAAAACAACTGGCTACACGATTTTAGATGGGCAGAGAAATTTGACACTACCGCTATTGAATTTGACCATGTCAGTGGCGGCACCATCGAAAATAACAGAATTAACGGCCTCTACAGATCAGATGCCATCAGCATGTTCGAAAGCCAAAACCTTAGAACCAACAACAATAATCTAGACATCACAATCGATGAGTGGTCATCAGCCCCCCTTATGGTTGAGGGCAACACCAGCACAGGCATTGAGGTATCAAACAACACAATCAACTATCGAGTAGGTAACAACGTACCTCCAGGCATTCTGGGTGGCTCAAACCAGAGGGCCTATAACAATGTAGTCAACGGTGATCGCTCAGTAGGCGCTTGGCAGATGTATGCCTATAACGATGTCTGGCAAGGAATTTACTTTGATGGACAGCGAATCTCGCCTAACTAGTTTTCCGAAGCAATAGACTCGAGTCAAATCTAATTGTTTTGACCCCAGATTGCCAACTTGCCTCCTCTATATTGAACACAAGCAAATCAACACAAGCAATTGAACACAACAACTTCAGCCCTTATGGCGATTACCAATTTTCTACTTACTTTGGAGTATTTACTATGAAATTAGAACGCGCTGAAGCCAACTCTGCTGAGTCGCAAAGCTTTTCCAATTTTGACGGAGCATTTGCTGAGGCTTATTCTGATAAATCACTCGGCAGTCTTCAACAATCAGCAAAAGGGCGCCCCGAAGCAAGTTCCATTGATTTCGGAGTGCAAGACATATACGCCTCCTCGGATAGAAGAGAGCCCAAGGTCAACGAAGCTTCTGAAGCTGATAGAGTGACACCACTAGCCCAGCGTCAGCGCAATGACCGCATTGCCGCCAATGCCGACGTTGATCAAGCTACAACCCCAACCGACAAGCAGAATCTGCCATCTTCAGTGAAAGACAATTCCACCGCTGAGCCGAAGCTCAACGAAGCTTCCGAAGCCGAGAGAGTAACACCACTGGCCCAGCGCCAGCGCAATGAGCGCATTGCCGCCAATGCCGACGTTGATCAAGCTACAACCCCAGCCGACAAGCAAAATCCGCCATCTTCAGTGAAAGACAATTCCGCAGCTGAGCCCAAGGTCAATGAGATTGCAGAGGCCGATAGAGTCACCCCCTTGGCCCAGCGCCAGCGCAATGAGCGCATTGCCGCCAATGCCGACCTCGATCAGGCTACAGCAGTGAAAGAGCGCTAGAAACTAGGGTTTTCTAAGCTCTACTTTGGTAGTAATCGCCAAAAAAGCAGTGAATACAGCGGTGCTGGCCAATAGCAATAAGGCCGAGCCAAACTCGCCACCGGCATACGAACCAGTCAAGTGCTTTATTAGGCCAATGAGCATGGGCCCAACAAAGCCACCGAGATTGCCCACCGAGTTGATAAATGCTAAACCAGTGGGCTGGGCTGGCACCGAAAGAGAGCTTCTCGTCAAAGCCCAAAAAGGGCCGACAGTGCCCCAAATACCAAATGCGGCCAAGCTCAGCCCTGCCAATTTGAGATTATCAGGCAAGTATGTAGCTGCCACCAAACCAAGCACTGTGATACCAGAAGAAGCCACCACATGATAGCGGCGCTCGCCACTGCGATCTGAGCTAGCGGCAATCACTAACATACCCAAAGCCTGCATTAGAGCAGGAATGGCCGAGAGCATGGCCACCGAAGAATTAGTGGCCGAGCCAAAAGTCTTGATTATTTGCGGCAGCCACAATTGAAAGCCGTACATGCAAACTGTGGTAGAAAAATAAAGCAGGGCAAAGCGCCAAACAACTAAATTTTTAAGAGTAGCCCAGACAGAAAGTTGTTCATTGTTTTTTGCATCATCACTATTACTTAAATTACTCTGACTAGCATGACTAGCAAGCAAATTTTCAAGCATGCTCTTCTGCTCAGCACTGAGCCACCGTGCTTGGTGCGGGCGGTCGGGCAGTAGAAATAGCACGGCAATACCAAGGGCAATGGCAGGAACACCAGTAACAATAAAGAGCCATTTCCAACCCTCTAGACCCCACAGACCATTAATCTCAAAAGCCTTGGCAGCAACAAAGCTTCCCAAGAGGCCGGCCAGGGGAATGGCTGACATGAACCGAGCTACCGCCGTTCCATATTGCTTAGGGGGAAACCAAAAGGTTAAGTAGAGCAACATGCCAGGAAAGAAGCCAGCTTCAGTGGCGCCCAGGGTGAAGCGTAAGACATAGAAAGAAAGAGCATCTTTGACAAGGCACATAGCCACGGTTACTAGGCCCCAAGCCACCATAATTGTGCTAATCCAGCGCCGGGGGCCAAGGCGCTTAATTACAACATTGCTGGGGATGCCAAAGAGACAATAGCCCAAGAAAAATATTCCCGCCCCCAGGCTAAAGACCTGGTCGCTAAATTTGAGCTGCGCGTTCATTTCAAGAGCAGCAAAGGAGAGGTTGATCCGGTCTAAATAAGAGACGATATAGAGCACCAGCAAGAAAGGAAGAAGTCGCCAAGATACGCGAGCAAGGAGCTTCTCTTCTTCTGATCTTATTTTTTTCATTTGGTAAGGCTACTAAGAAGCGGCTATCTTGTAAACAGCAAGCCTATATAGAAAGAAGCAAAGCTGCACAGTGCTAAAATTGACAATCATAAAATCTAGGTGCTTATGCGCATATTTCCTCTGACACTATCAAAGAAACTACTGTCCTCTTTTGCCCTGCTTTTGACGCTAGTTACGCCGCCAATGGCCCGAGCAGATGTGCAAGAGGAGTTGTCCGAAATTTTGCGACATGATGAAAAAATGGTAGATAACCGTATGCGCACCCTGGGTAGGCAAAGGCCAGCAGCAAGAAGTGCCTATGCCAGTTTTCGCCTTCTACCTGATGGCACTTACAGCGATTGGGTGATAAAGAGAGGATCTGGTGACCCCTCCTTTGACGTTGCCTGCCGCACCGCCGTAGATAGTGCTGGCTTCGTGCGCTTCGACGTCAAGCCTTTTATTGTCGTCAATGCCTCCTTTCGCTGTGACGCCAATAGTGGCTCGGCCTCTCTCTCTTCACCGGACGTCATTGGCGGTGGCTCAGACGTTGAGCGCAAAATAGCTCAACGCAGAACAATTCATATGAATACAATCAAGATTATGAAAGAGCGCATCACCGGCGCAGAAAAAGTACTAGGGCCAAACCACGCGAAGCTCTCTGAGAGCATAAACTTCCTTGCCAATGAGTACAAAGAAATCGGCGACTACCCTAGCGCCGAAAAGAATTTCAACCGCGCCCTTACTATTCGCAAAGTAGCAAATGGTAGTGAGTCACCTGAAGTAGCGCAAACAGAGTGTGACTTAGGCGAAATGTACTTAGCCAAAGGCGACAAGACTGAGGCCGAAAAGCATTTCAAGTTAGTTATCGACATGCCCAATCTCAAGCCCCAAGCCAAAATAAAAACCATGCAAGCTTACGCAAAAATGTACTTAAAAGATGGCAAGCAGACTGAAGCCAATGCCTTATACACACAAATCAACGACATCATGGCAGGCAAAGTAACTGCTAAACCAGAAGAAAAAGCAGTAGAAAAAGCAGTAGAAAAAACTGTTGAGAAAGCAGCAGAAAAAGCAGCAGAAAAACCTGCAGAAAAAACAAAAGAGGAAACTAATGGCAGCCAAAAGTAGCACTTCTGAAAGCAAATCTAAAACGACGGCAAAGTCTAAGACAAGTGAGAACTATTGGCTGTTGAAGAGTGAAGAGGCCGTATTCTCTATTCAAGATTTAGCTAAGGCACCAAAGAAAACAACTTGCTGGGATGGTGTGCGCAACTATCAAGCTCGCAATTTCTTGCGCGATTCATTCAAGTTAGGCGATCTCATTTTTTACTACCACAGCAACTCAGAACCGTCTGCCATAGCCGGAATTGCCGAAGTGGTAAAAGAAGGATATCCTGACCACTCGGCTTTTGATCCTGATGATGTGCACTTTGACCCTAAAAGCGACAAAGCAAAGCCGACCTGGTACATGATCGACGTTAAGCATGTTGAGACTTTCAAGAAGCCGCTGCCCTTAGAGCTTCTCCGTCAAATTCCGGGCCTGAGCGAAATGGCACTGCTACAAAAAGGCAGCAGGCTATCAGTGCAACCAGTAACCGCAAAAGAGTGGAAGATTATTACTGAGTTAGCGGCTAAGCAATAGATTTCAGCCAAACAATCAATATCGCATTTAGGGCAGCATCAAATATTCTTCTGCTGGAACGCATTCATTAGCATTGCCGAGGTCTGGTTTCTTGACGAAATCGAGATACCAATTTGGAACGTGTAAGCGATTGCTTGAAAGCGAGACGAAGAGTGGGGCAATCTCTACATTTTTGAACAAACGCTTGAGGCGATAAAATTCGCGCTTGAGCGAATCAACTTCATCTTCAATGTGATAGCGACCAGCATGCATCGCCACAAATTCTTCAGCGCGCTCAGGGTCCCAGCCTTGTTCAACAAGAGTGGCTATCATGGCCGGTTTGTGCTGGGTCACTTTAGTCATGCCACAATCGTTGTGGGCAATCAGCACCACATGCTTGACGCCGCGCGAAAGAGCATAAACTAAGGCAAATTCAGCGCCGATTAAACGACCACTGGCACGTCTAATAACATAGGCATACTGACTGGGAACGGCTGGTCGATAGCGAAATTCGATGCAAGTCGAAATCAACATTCGGGGCTCGCCGGTTACTTCAATCTTCTGACCAAAATTATGAGAACCAATCAACTCAGCTATCGGGCTTCCCAACCAATGGGCTGGAATGTCTTCTGGCGTATCCATGGCCTTCAATCGGGTGTTGAACTTGATGCTCTGAGTCACGCCCAAAGGATCATCTTTTCTCGACATTTATACTTTTCCTACTTTCTATGCGCTCTACTTATTTGCCGCAGCTAGTTCTCGCTCTAAGGCAGCGATGACTTTGGGGTCTAAACCGGCGCCTAATTCACTTATTGTGCTGTCATTAGACTTCTCAGCAGCAAACAACCAACCAAAGACTGCCGCGGCACAAAGGGCACCGACAAGCTGCGACAAGACAAAGGCCGGTACATCAGCTGGCACTATGCCAGTTAGAGTGTTCGTAAACATGCGAGCAACTGTCACAGCTGGGTTGGCGAAGCATGTTGAGGAAGTAAAGTAAATTGCCCCAGCAACATAGGCCGGAACTGCAATACCGGTATTTGAGTTTGAGCGAGCACTGCCAAGAATAATACCAATTAGGCCAAAGCTAGCAATGAATTCGCCCACCCACTGGCCCATACCTGTGCGAGTTGTGGCAGAAATAGTGAGCGCAGGCAGATCAAACATCAAATTGGCAACAACCACACCCAGAATTGCCCCAACTATCTGAGCCACAAAGTAAGGTGCTACTTTCTTCCAGCTGAATTCGCCACGAAGGGCCAACACCATGGTGACAATAGGGTTGAAGTGAGCGGATATAGAGGCGAAGGCGGCAATCAAAGCAATCAGAACAGCCCCTGTAGCAAAAGCCACACAGAGAACCGATACCGCCAGGTTACCGAGATCTAGCTTATCGGCTAGAGCCCCTGAACCAACCACGGTTGCAAGGAGGAACGCTGTTCCTATGGCCTCAGCTGCAAGTGCCCGCGCTAACTTCATCTTCCTAACCCTTACAGTCGGTGAACGTACTCTCGGTAAAATCTGATGGCAAAGTTTAACCTATCGGTGCAGTTTGGACATTAATCCCAAAGATTGCTATTTTGGGATCGCTACTAATTAACCAAAATAATGCCAAGAAAAAATCACCCAAAGAAACATTCTCACAATCAATCAAGCGACCATCATAAGCAGCAGCCGAAGGATCGCTCTGATTTCCACAAGACAGAGTCAAGCGCTGCCAGCAATAGCTATGCTGACAACAGAGATGACGGCCGTGACTTCGACTTGGTAGCCAGAGCGGACAAAGAAGTTTTAGCAGCGGGCTTCACACCAGTCTTCGAGCCAGAGACAATTGCCGAAGTAACGAGTCAATCGGTGAGCCAAATATTCGATGACAATAACTCCATTCAAGATTTAAGAGATCTGCTCTGGTCTTCCATAGACAACCGCGAGTCGCAAGACCTTGACCAAGTGGAATATGCCGAAAATTTGGCAGACGGCAAAATTCGCCTGATTATTGGCATTGCTGATGTCGACTCGTTTGTGCCGAAAGAAAGCGCCATTGATTTGCACGCCCAGCGCAACACTACAACTGTCTACACCGGTATCGTCACTTACCCAATGCTGCCCGACGAACTCTCGTATGACCGCACTTCTCTTTTGCCCGATCAAGATCGCCTAGCCATGTGCACAGATCTAATAATCGATGAAGACGGCACAGTAATTGAGAGTGATGCCTATCCAGCCCTAATAAGAAACAAAGCCAAGCTGGACTATAACTCGATTGGTCAGTGGTTCAACACTGGAGCTGAGCCAGCAAAATTTGCTCAAGTAGCTGGCTTAGAAGAACAGCTCAATATTCAAAACCAAGCAAAAGAACACATACATGCCCTAAGAAAAAGTGGCGGAGCCCTCGCTCTTCATACTCAAGAAGCACGCACAGTAGCAAAAGATGGACATGTACTTGATTTAGAACTGGTCGAGAGCAATCCCGCTCGGGACTTAATCGAAAATTGCATGATTGCAGCTAATATTGCCACCTCTAAATTTTTAGAAGCGAAGGGCTTTCCCTCGATTATGCGCACAGTTAAGACCCCTGAGCGTTGGCCCAGAATAATAGAAGTAGCTGAATCTTATGGTGACTCTCTTCCCGAAGCTCCCGATGCCAAAGCCCTGGCCTCTTTTCTCATTAGACAGAAAGAAGCAGACCCAGAGGGCTTCAGCGAGTTATCTTTGACAATTGTAAAACTGCTAGGAAGAGGCGAATATATAGTCAAAGTTCCCGGTCAGCATGTTCCTGGCCACTTTGCTCTAGCCGTGAACGAATACACCCACTCGACTGCACCAAATCGGCGCTATCCCGATTTGATCACTCAGCGGCTACTAAAAGCAGTTTTAGCAGGCCAGCCGTCACCATATACGACGGACGAACTGAGCGAGATCGCCGCCAATTGTTCCAGGTTAGAAGGGCAAGCAAAGAAAGTAGAGCGCACCATGCGCAAAATCTCAGCAGCAGTACTGCTTTCAAGCCGTATTGGTGACATTTTTGACGGTATCATCACCGGCGTTAAGCCTGAAGCCACTTATGTTCGTACTTTCAGGCCCCCAGTCGAAGGAAAACTAGTAAATAAAAAAGGCTCACACTCACTAGACGTGGGTGATCGTGTCCGAGTGCGCCTGGTATCAACAGATCCAGAAAACGCCTACATCGACTTTGCCTTTGTAGAAAGACGCTAATTAGAGACCAGTTTTAGTTGAAACCAGCCTTAGTAGCCGCAATCCTCAGCAGCACTCATCCGGCCCTTGCGCACGGCATCTAGAAACAGCTCATAATCTTTTTCTGCTTGATCAGCGTAGGCAACAGAAAACAAACCAATGGCTTCTTCAAAAGTAGTTTCTTCACCAAGATAACCACTGAGCACCGCAGCATCACCAGAGCGAGCATGAGAACGAGCGAGAACAGCACCCATTACTTCAGCACTCTCAACTAAGCGCGGGCCGTCCCACAAATCAGGCTCTAGCTTAACTTTAGTATCTCGCAGTTGACGAACATAATAGTGTTTACCATCATCAAATTCGGTCCAACCTAAGAAAATATCGCTAGCTGATTGAATAATGCGCTGGCCAGCAACTACTCTTTGACCGTGATTCTTAAATTCACTATGACCAGCATAAGCCTCCAAAACAGAGGCTCGTGCTTCTTTCATTTGCAACATTAGTGGCTCTGCATCTGGTGCCAGCATCAGGGCAACAGCACAAGTGGTGCCAACACTACCAATACCTACAACTTTAATGGCCACATCGACCATTTTATAACGATCGAACAAGCGCTGCCGGTCATCTTGCAATGACTGCTTATAGAGCTCAAAAGCTTTAAGGGTCTGCTCGCGGAAAGTATCAGCTTCACTGCCTTTGAGGTGATAAACCGCTGGTGGGGTATCTTTGATGCGATAATCGCCATCATGTACTTCTGTCATTTTAGGAAAGTAATAAGATTGAATAGTGCGCTTAATGGCCTTCTCAGTCTTGTCCTTAATACGTTTTTGCAAACGCGGATCAGAAGTATTCTGGGCAACAGCGCTCCAGTCGAAGCGGTCATACCAAATATCAAGAATACTCATCTTAGAGTATTCGAGCATCTTTAAGCGATAACCACGAGCAACTGCTTCAGCTGCTTGCTGGCAGTGCTTTGGCTTAACATCATTGTTGCGACCAGCCAAGACAAAACTAGCAGCGAGGCGTTTCACGTCCCATTCCCACGGAGCAGGAAGAGTCTCATCAAAGTCGTTCAAATCAAAAACGATGTTGCGCTCAGGTGTAGCAAAAGCACCAAAGTTTAAAAGGTGTGCGTCCCCACAAGTTTGCACTTTGACCTTGGTCACAAATGACTCACCAATATCAGAAGCAAACAGAGCAGCTGTTCCTCTATAGAAAGTAAAGGGTGAAACAAGCATGCGACCATAACGAATTGGTATTAGCTCAGGGCGACGGCCAACATTTGACTGCTCAATTAACTCAATTGGGTCAGGACGGTTGCTCTCAGGCTTAAAACGAGCCAGTAGTTCATGGGGCACAGCCTCGTGCAAAATTTTGCCGCGATCACGCCTGTCGTCCCTTGGCGAAACCGTGTTGTCATGAAGCCTGGCTGTATCTATCTGTTTCTTCTCTGACTGACTGCTGTTGGTTTCCAAGTCTTACTCCCCCAGAACTGACCATGACAATAGGGCACAAAATAGTTATTCCCTCCAGCTAGATTAACCTCAAGCTTACGCTACCTCAGATTTTGACCTTCATCCCCAAGAAGGGTCTATAATCGATAAAATCACGGATCATTAAATAGAAGAGTTTAGAGTTAGATGCCAGATACGGGCTCAGGAAACGCTGGAAACCAGAAAAAAATATGTGTGGCCTGCAGCAAAGAATATATTGGTGAGCTGACGGTTTGCCCAGCAGATGGCACGACCCTCACCCCTTTGAAAGAAACAGATTTGGTCGGCTCTGTACTTGGCGACCGCTATGAAATCTTGGAATTAATTGGCGATGGCGCCATGGGTCAAGTCTACAAAGCCAAACACCGCCTTCTCAAGCGAATTGTGGCTGTAAAAATGATGCACCCCAATCTAGTCTCGGGGGCGGCAGCTCTTAAGCGTTTTCAAAAAGAAGCGGAAATGGCTAGCGCCCTCAACCACCCTAATATTCTTACGGTCTATGATTTTGGCGTTACCGACGGCGGCGTGCCCTATCTTGTCATGGCTTTCTTAGAAGGCACCAGCTTGGCAGAACAGATAGCTGGTGGTGCCAAGCTAGAACTCAAGCGCAGTGTTCACATATTCAAACAAGTTAGCCTTGGCCTTGCCCACGCCCATGAAAACGGAGTGGTGCACCGCGATCTCAAGCCTAGCAATATCATGCTGGTGCAGCTTGATCACGATCCTGACTTTGTCAAAATTCTCGACTTTGGTATCGCCAAATTGCTCACCCCAACAGAAGGTGAGACCGATAACTTAACAAGAACCGGTGAGGTATTCGGCAGCCCACCATATATGAGCCCAGAGCAGTGTCGCGCCCTCCCTGTAGATGCGCGCTGTGATATTTATTCGCTAGGCTGCGTAATGTATCGCACGATTTCAGGCAAGCAGCCAATTACAGGCCACGACTTGATTGAGTATCTCTATAAGCACGTCAACGAGACCCCTGAAGCTTTTAGCATCGTCTGCCCTGAACTGAATATTCCCCCAGACCTTGAAGCCATAATTTTCAAGGCTATGGCCAAGCAACCCGACGACCGCTTTCAATCGATGGGTGAGCTGAGAGAGGCTCTCGATCAGGCTTACCAAGGAATTCCTGGTGATTCGCTAACAAGAACAGATATTCCTCGACTAGAAATACCAGTTGTTGAATTAAATGAACCAGAAGAAACCGCTCCTCTAGAGGTCAAAGCTGCAGAGTCAGAGCCTAGCAATCTGACTAGTAGTGCAGCTAATAGTGCAACTAGTAGTGTAACTAGTAACATGCAGACAAAAATAACAGCTAACAAGAAAGTGGTGCCTATTGCCATTGGTGTCGTAGCTGTGCTGGCTATATCATTTGCCCTTTCTCAATCTTTCGGCGGGAGCAAGGGTGATAGTGAAATTGAGAAGCTGCAACTAGAGGCTCAAACAGACTACAACAAAGGTGCTTACGCTCTGGCAAAGCAAAAAATCAGAGCCTCTATTAAGCTGGCCGAAAAAACTAATTCGCCAAAAAATGCTGGCAATCGTTATTTGCTTGGCATGATTCAATATGCTCAAGGCGAATATGATGAGTCGCAATCGAATTTAGAAACAGCAAGGTCTTTGTATAGCGCCAACGGCAATGATCCCCAGCGCATAGCTGAATGCGAAGCTTTCATTGGTAGAGCTGAAACGGCCTTGGGTCAGTACAAAGATGCAGAAAAAGATCTCAGACACTCTTTAGAATTGCGCACTAAAATGGGCGGCAAGAACAATTATGCCATGGCCGATTCACTCACCGGTCTTGGTTATTTATACATGCGCCAGGGTAAGATTCAAGACGCTATAAAAGAGCTGAAGAGCGCCCTAGACCTAACCGAAAAAGAACGTGGACCTGATAGTCAAAGCACGGCCAGCGCTTTAAACGACCTGGGTCAAGCTTACCAACTAGCTAACAATTACAAAGCAGCCGAGCCACTATACAAACGCGCTTTGGCCATTCGCAAAAATAAGCTTGATGGCAATAGCCCCTTCATTGCTGATAGCTATAACTGTTTAGGTGCCCTCTGTGCTTCCACCGGGCGCTTAGCGGAAGCAAAACTTTACTACGAACAAGCACTGGCCATTCAGCAGAGAACTCTGTTAGCTTCAGATCCTCGACTGGCACAAACGAGACAGCAATATGCTGATCTGATTTTAAAAATGCACCACCGCTAGGAGCCAACTCTATAACTAGCTTACGTGCACTTCTGGCCTGATTTCTGGATCTGGTACAGCCGAGCGCAATATTTCTCTAGTAATTGGCGCCGTTTCGCCCTCGCCAAAGAAAATATATTTGAAGACATAACCCAGTGGATGCCCTTCGGTCCAGCCCATAAACACCTTGGGTACTTTGCCTGTCTGGTCGCGCATCTTCAACAAAATTGCGGCAACGGCGTTAGGAATTGCCGGACTAGTACAACGCAATATTCTAAAATTGCCAACTCTCTCGCCATGCACCATCAGTCGATCTTCCACGAAGTCAGAGGCATCACCTAATTCTACTTCTAGAAAAATAAAATTGCCTTCGTTCGATTGAATACTATGATTGCGCCGCGCCTGTACTTCTTTCTTCTTATACTGTTGCTTACGCTCGTGCTCACTTGTACTTTGATCAGGTCGATTGGAAAGAACCAAAATATCGCCCCAAAGTTCGTGAGTAACTTCTTCGATTAGTTTCATTGCTTCTGGATCGAATTCTACATTGGTCACCCTTAGCTCAGTAGAACGAATCATTCTGGAGATTAGAGATGTGAATAGAATCAAACCGATAAAGAACATAGAAATATGCAGGCCCTCTGGTCTTTCGATCATATTTAAAACTGAGGTATAAATGAACACAAAAAAGACGAAAGTAAAATAAATACGCTTGAACATTGATTCACGCCAAGTGCAAAGCATGACAGCAAATGCAGCGGAGCTAAAAAGCACCAACAGCCCTGTCGCAAAAGCACCAGCCTGAGCATCGACGTCGGCTTTAAAAATGACAGTAACCACAACGTTGATAAAAGTAAAGACCACAACTAAAGGCCTTACCGCTGAGGCCCAATCAGGGGCCATTCCATAGCGCGGTAAATAGCGCGGTATCAAACTAAGTAGAGCAGCCAGAGCAGATGCCCCAGCAAACCAGAGCATAAGAATGGTACTGACGTCATAAATTGAACCAAAGATATCACCCATATACTTGTGAGCAAGATATGCCAATGCTCTGCCATTGGCAGCACCACCAGGTTGAAAAAGCTCGGAGGGAATTAGAACTGTGGTGACAAAAGCACTACAGACAAGGAGAACAGTCATGATTGAGGCAGAGACTATCAGTAGTTTTCCTGTGTTCTTGATTCTTCCCTTCGGCTGAGCCAAGTCGTCATCCACCTTTCCTTTGACAAGCGGCATAACCGCCACACCAGTTTCAAAACCAGACAGTCCCAAGGCTAACTGAGGAAAGACAACCAATGACAAACCTAAAATATTGAGTGGTGAATGATAAACCTGGCCCAACTTCTGCCACCAATTTCCAATTAATTCTGGATGTTCTAGCAATTGGAAAATACAAGGCACAAGCAAGATAGTATTGAGCAGCAAATAGGAAGTGACAAGTGCCACCGCCACACCAATGGCTTCAGAGAAGCCATTGAGAAAAAGAGCACCAAGAAAGAAAAGCAAAACCAAAGTGACACCAATTTTGCTCTGCATAAAAGGCAAATATGGATTGTTATGAATGAGCGGGTTTTCAATCAAGTGGGTGGTGGCATCAGCGGCACACAGAGTCATAGTAATGACAAAATCAGTGGCGGCAAAACCAAGCAGAACAAGCACCAAAGCTTTACCCTGCCAACCTGGCAGCAGTCTTTCTAGCATGGCCACACTGCCCTGGCCATGGGAGCTTTCTTTGGCCACACGCATATACACAGGCACGGCACCAAACAAAGTAACCAGAACAAGTACCAGTGTGGCAAACGGTGAAAGAATTCCGGCGGCAACAAAGGCAATACCAGGTTGAAAGCCGATGGTTGAAAAATAATCAAGACCAGTCAAGCACATCACTTTAAACCAGTGACTCTGGCTGGGTTCAACTTTCTTCTCTTTGACACTTCCAGCAAAAAACCACTTTTTAAATTTATCCATATTGCTCACTATGAAATATTCTCATTAAAATAAACCATCAAATCTAAATGAATAGCCGCCGCCAACAAAGGCAGATGGTGCCGTTTGATTGAGGCCAAAGCCGCAATGAGTATCAATCTGTTGATGGCGCGTGACCTTGTAGACAGCACCCAAATGAATGAGATTGATGGGAAAATTATGCGAAGTAAAATAGCCACCATACTCAATAA
>CALROJ020000022.1:0-99097 GCA_943369735.1 bacterium Ga0077546 | reverse complement strand
GGCCGATTGACCAAAATCACGCAGATTAATCAAAACGTTGTAATACGCACCCTCAGCCGCTGCTGTAGCCACAAGAGCAGCTACGGCGCCATCAGACAAAGAACTAGGATTACCATGCTCAACCACGCGAGCGGCAAGTTCAAGCAATTTTGGCGCACCTTGCAAAACTGAAAGCGGGGTAAGTGTTGCTGCTTTGTTTGCTTCTAGAATGGCAGCATCGCGCAGAGCTTTTTCGCTTTCGCTGCCTTTGGCCAGGCGCCGAGCATCAAGAATGCGATTAAAGGCCAGCATATCGTCATCGACAGTTTGAAGCAGCCATTGCTTGAGGCGCTGAGCATCTCGGCCCACTCCTTCCATCATTGCTTTCTTCTCTTCAAAACCTTTCTTGTCAAAAGTCAGGTTCGCGACCATCGCACTGAGGGCCGCCGAAAGTGAGCCGCAGAGGGCGGCAACGCTACCACCACCAGGTGCGGGAGATTCACTGGCCAACTCATCGACAAACGCAGTCAAGCTCATATCGCGCAAAAATTTGCCTTCTGGAGCCACGCGATATTCAATAATTTTCTCTTTGGCCAGAAACGGCGAAAGTTCGGCCAGTCCCAAAGATTGAATAGCACATTCGACAATTTCAGCTTCACTGACCCCAGTAGAGCGGCCCTGCTTGCGCAGATAATGCCTGCCAGCCTCAAGCATCGGTGCCAACGGCACCAAACCAACAATTTCGCTACCCGTGACGCGCAAGCCCAAAAGTTCAGCCTGCCGAACCACTTCATCGAAGGCCTGATGCAAAGAAGTGACTTCAAAATTGGTCAAGTTGATTGATACTTGTGCCCGCTGATATTCATCAACATACCAACCCACTGCCCGTACTTCTTTCAAAGTACCAGGCACTTTAAGAGTATTACCAGAAGCATCTTTTTCAATCTCTCCCTTGGCATTACGCTTGGCTCGACCAGCTTCTCTTATATTGAAAGCAATTTCGTTGGCTAGCTTCTTAGAGCGGGTGTTGAGATTAACATTGTAGGCAATGAGAAATTGCCTAGCACCAATAACGGTGGCACCGCTGGCAGCATTAAAAGTCGACGGTCCAAAATCAGGCTTGAAACCACTATCTTTCATTTTCTCGTTGAGAGCTTCGTACTCGCCTTGACGGATATCAGCTAAGCTTCTTCTTTCAGCCCTCTTCGCGGCCTCTCCGTATAAATAGATAGGAATACCAAGATCGCGGCCGACTCGCTCGCCTAAAGTATTAGCTAACTGTACGCATTGCTCCATAGTGATACCACTGACTGGAACGAAGGGGCAAACATCGGTAGCGCCCATGCGGGGATGCTCCCCTTGGTGCTTACGCATATCAATTAACTGCGAAGCTTTAGAAATGGCTTGATATGCCGCTTCAACTACTTGATCCGGCTGACCAACAAAAGTAACCACGGTGCGGTTAGTGCTGTAGCCCGGGTCAACATCAAGAAGACTAACTCCGCTGACTGCTCGAATAGCATCAGCAATAGCATCGATTACTTTTTCGTTTCGGCCTTCCGAAAAGTTGGGCACGCATTCTACAAGCTGCATTAATCCTCCAATTGAACTACTGTTTTTGTTTTTTAATCTGCTTCACGGCCCTGCCCTTTTTCATAAAAGCGGCACCATAAGTGTGTTTGAGAGTAAAGAAAAGCATAATGACGGAAATAGCAATCCAGATTAGGACCCAAAATACCGGAAGTGTAAAAGGGATCATTTTCGCCATTAGCGTGGCGTCACTGTAACCCCCACCAGCCAATCCTAATGAATGCGGGAACAATGACCACGTTAATGCTAACGAGCTGAGGGCAGTTTGCACGGCTAAGAAAAGCACTACCAAATTGGCCCAAGCAGCTTGCAATTTCTTCCCTAAATAAACGCAGAAGGCGCCCATTCCTAGGCCCCAGACCAAACTACCGATACTCTGAAAAATGTGAGCACTTAATAGACCTGGAGTCATGAATATCACCGAGGAGACAATCATAGCAACGCCTAAACCAGACAATATCACTTTCGAATATCGTGGATATTGACCGAGGTAGATAAGCAGGCAACCAAAAAAAGTGGTGCCAATATAGCCAGCCTGCGCTGAGAGAAAAGCCCAACCGCCGCTACTGCCAGTAAGGCCAGCATGACCCTGACCATCGCTAACAACAGTCATGAAATTAACATGGCCACCAGTGAGAATAGTGACAATTGCGTGACCCATTTCGTGCACCATGGTGACAAATTGACTGACCGGGGTCATCAAGAAATGAATACCTGGCACATTGCTCAAAAACACACTGAAAAATACAAGCAACCAAAAGACTGACATGTTCCATCGCGGATCATGCATAAAACTAAGTTGACTAGCAGAGCCAACTGCACCCAGTGAATTTTCCATCGCCGACACCACCGGCGATGGCAAACTAGAAGCAGGCGCATCAGTTACTTTGGCATTAAAAGAAACTTCGTTCTCAAGACGCGCTAATTTCTCTTCTACAGTTTCTGAAACCTTAAGCTTCGGCTGTGGCTTCTTAAAGCCAAACGCTTGACCACTGGTCTTTTTTTGAGGCTTTTCCTCAGGCTTTTCTTCAAAAGGTTTGGCTGGCATCAGAAATGTATTTCCGAATTGTACGGGCAGCACGCTAGAATCAGCATCATGATAGAAGCAAGCTGATAGACTTGCTGATCATAGCTTAAACGATGTGAGTGATGCCGTTCAGTTTTAGTACGGATTTAAACGTACTGATAGCCATCGCGCTGTTATGCTGGAGCTCCTGGGGACTTTTTGACAAAAAAGCACTAGAAGGCGCCGGCCACCTAGATGTCTTGCTATTTCAGCACATCTATTATTTGCTCGAAGTACCAGTTGGTTGGCTAATTCTCAATCTGCTCTACCAGGGCGGCTGGACAATTGCACCAGGCGTCTGGCTCTGGACAGGCCTGGGCTCTCTTTCATCATCTGGCGGTATGCTCTTTTATTTGGTCGCCATGGCCAAGGCTGAGGCCAGCTTTGTTTTAGGCATAACCGCCGCCTACCCTTTAATAGTTCAGGTTTTGGCTCATTTGTTCTTGCACGAGGCCCTCGTACCAGAGCGCATGGTTGGTTCGCTGCTGGTCGGCATCGGTGTTGGTCTAGTGGGCTCGTCAGCCAACCGTAAAGATGAGAGCAAGAAACACCACAAATTGGTCTTGCTCATGTGCCTACTTGCCACCCTGCTATGGGGAATAACCGGTCTATTTGACAAGAAGGCCCTAGATTTAGACCTTCCTTTCAAAATTTACTATGCCAGATGTGTCTGGGACGCCGCTATTCTGGCGGTAATGCTGCTAGTTTTCAGGCTAATGAACTACAAAGTTGCCTACAAAAGTGCTAAGACCTGGAAATATTCAGGCTTCTCATCAATTTGCTTATCTCTTGGCACCCTCAGTTATATGTTTGCCATGACCATGGCAACGGCCTCATATGTCATTGTCATCACTGGTTGCTACCCCCTGTTGATGTATCTAGGAGCAGTGATATTTCTCAAAGAGAAATTGAGCAAGATGCGCCTAGCTGGGGTCATGCTCATTGTGGTCGGGGGATTAATGGTGCAAAACACCCAAGCACTTTAAGTAAGTAAGCTTGAGTTATGTGGGCATATATCTGGCAGACCAATATTTTGCCCGTTAGCTTCTGTAGTTGAGTTTTTGAGAGGACCATAATGAGCGACGATTTCCGCAAGATTCGCACGGAAGATGACTTAAAAGAGAAGATTTTATCGTCGGTCAGCCATGCCTTTACCGGTGAAGAAACCAACCGCTGGATGGTAGCCCTTCAAGAAGAATCAGTAAGCAAAGCAGAAGAACCAGTTGTCACTGGCTCAAATGATAACAAGCTCAACGAAAATATGGCTTCGGTTGTAGATCGACTATTCGACAACTTCAAACGCTACGCTTTTGAATTCAATCGCTCATTGGAACACCGCGAACACGTTGTCAACTGCGAGAGACCATCGAGCATGCGCAGCCAGGCCGACTACAGCGATATAGGCGGCCAACCAATTCGCTTTTGTATCGGTCATATCTCATCGCGCGACTGGGCACTTCTTGTGCAAGCAGAAGAAAATCGAGTAAGGGCCTTTATTACCCCTATTAAGTTCTTAGTTGGCTTCCGACCAGACCAGAACGATTTTGATCCCTATGTTGAGCTGCTTCTAGTGCGCGACCGAGTCGCTAATTCGCGCCAAATGATATGGACCATAGACGGCCAACCACTGGCACTAGAAAGTATTCCGGCACTATCTCGCCGCTTCTTTGGGCAATTAGTTAAGGTTACTCGAGGCGAAGCCAGCAGTACTGAACGCTTTGTCTTTGATCCCAACGATCTAACTGCAGTGCAATCAGAGGTAGTAGTCGAGCGCTCTTACGAGCCTGATGACCAAGCCATGTTTTTCAGCGAGAAACCTACACCATCCCAATTACTGCGGAAAGCGGTAGCAGATCGCCCAGGTCACACTTTGGCGCAGTTGGCTAATGTTGGCCAAACTCAAGGTCATATGCAAAATAATCTAGCAATGATCCCTCAGTCAGGACCAAACGCACCGATTCATGCGGCAAAATCAGCTGGCGATGACTTACTCGGACAAGCGCCAGAAGCAAGTCATTCGACTGGTAACGCTGGCCCCAATACAAATAACTCAGCTAATCAGGTCGCTAATCAGTTCGCCAACCCAGCGGCCGCTCCTCGACAACTATCTATTCCAGTTTCAGCACCAGATCTACAACAAAACGTGACCGAAGAACCAGTAGCAGCGGCACCACGTGAAGAATTGAGCTTCTTCAGCAAAGCAGTGCAAAATCAAGAACAAGAACCAGTGCAAATGCCAGTACAAATAGAAGTTCCAGTTCCAGTAAAAGTTCCAGTGCCAGTGGCCGCGCCGGAACTAAGAGAAGAAAGTATCAAACCATCGCCGCGCGAAATCGTTGCCGAGCCGACGACAAAAGCAAATCCAGAAGCTAAAGTAGAGACAATAGTCGAGGAAAAAAAGGAACCAGAAGTGCCTGCAGTTGTGAGCGCGCCTAAACCCGAAGTTAAGCCTCAAATTGCAGCTCAAGCTGAAACTAAAGCTCAGACAGAAGCATCCACGGTAGTCGACAAAGCAAGCGCAACAGCTGCAGCCATCGCCAGCCAGGCCACCACTCAAACCCTAAGCAATGCCGGAGTCAACGGAGAAAAAAATACCTACCATTTTATGGCACAACCGGAAGAAGAATCACAAAAAGTTGACCTAAATACAGACAAAGATATCGCTGAAAACAACCGCCGAGTGGCTCATGCCATTAAGAATCTGTTTGATTCTGTAGACACGTCAATTACAGCCCTTACAGCAGTTGGTGTAGACGCAATGAAAGCTGACGACATCTCCGCAGTAAGCTCTATTATGCGTCAAACAAAAACACTCAAAGTACTGCGAGACGGCATAGTGCAACTATCAAAAGACTGGCAAAAGTCACTGGAGAACTGAACAACAGTGCTCATTACCTTGCACGGTGCAGCCAATGCTGTCACCGGTTCTTGCTACCTAATTGAAACCAAAAAGGCCAGACTTCTAGTTGACTGTGGATTATTTCAAGGCTCTAAGCGTCTCGAAAAATTCAACTTCATCCCCAAATCGATCGTGGCAGAAAAGATTGAGGCGGTGGTTTTGACCCATGGCCATTTAGATCACTGCGGCCGGCTGCCTCTTTTGGTAAAAGCTGGATTTAGAGGGCCAATTTATGGCACTTCTGGCACACTAGATATTGCCCGCTTAATTCTCAGCGATGCGGCAAAAATTCAGGTAGACGATACTAATCGCGAGAATCGCAAAAGAGTTAAAGCCGGCCAACCGACTATAAAGCCACTCTTTGCTATGAAAGATGCAGAGCGAGTCTTCTCACTGTTTTACACCTTGCCCTACAACAGCGAAACCAAAATCGCCGATGAAATCACCATTAGGTTAGTTGAAGCTGGTCATATTATCGGCTCATCAAGCGTGATCATGACCCAGAAAAGCAAGAACGAACAACTCAAACTAGTTTTTTCGGGTGACTTAGGTCAAGCAAATATGCCCATTAACCGCGACCCGGCGGTAATGGAAAAAGCTGATTTAGTCTTTCTTGAATCAACCTATGGCGGCCGCGAGCATCCACCATATGAGCAGTCAGTGCAACTGATGATCGACTTAATCAAAGAAACCGTAGCCAAAAAAGGCAAGATACTAATTCCCACTTTTGCAGTGGGCCGCACGCAGCAACTGCTCTTCCATCTCGCCCAAATGTTTCACTCAGGTGCAGTAAAACCCTTTCCTATCTACTTAGATAGCCCCATGGCGGCAGCAGCCACTGAGATATACAGCGACCACTTAGATATGATGGACCCTGAGGCTAAAGACCTATTCAGAGAAGGTCAGCTGCATCAACAATTACCCACTCTAAAATATTGCGCAACCGCAGAAGAATCGCAAGCGCTCAATGCTATCAGTGGCCCCTGCCTAATTCTTGCCGGAGCTGGTATGTGCGATGCTGGGCGAATTCTGCATCACTTTCGCCATAACTTAGGCATAGCCGAAACACTAGTTCTCATTGTCGGTTTCCAGGCTAAAGACTCAATGGGCAGGCGCCTTCTAGAAGGTGAGCCCATTAAGATTTTTGGTGAAACAATCAACGTCAGGGCTAAGATTGCCAATGTCCAAGGCTTTAGTGCTCATGCCGGTCAGAGCGATCTACTGCATTGGGTGGAGCCTATTGCCAAAAGTGGCGCCAGGATAATCTTGACCCATGGCGAAAACCATCAACTACACGAACTCAAAAGCGAAATCAAATCTAGATTTGGCATTGAAGCAGAGATTCCATCACAAGGCGAGATGCTGACAATTGGCGAAGACCAAGAGCAAAACTAGGAAGAGCTTTAGCGATACCATATACGATACTAAACTCTTTGCCATATGAGATTTTAGCGACACTGCCGATCAAAAGTTTAATCTGCCGGATTGAACTTTAATCGCTCTCAGTTCGTTTTAAAGCACATACGCCCAATTCGCCCTTGCCCGACTATTACAGTAAAAAATTTGCAGCCCAGTAAGCAAAGGCTTCTGGCCGCGGCATTGCGTCATTTTCAAAGAGAAAACAATGACCAATAAAAATCACCATGCTCAACACGAGACGGCGCTCAGATTGCTGGCAGCAATCTGCCTGGCATTTTTTCTCATCGCCATCGGCCAATTCAGCCTCAATGGCGGTGATGCCAGGGCGCAATTAAGCTACATCAAACTAGCCAAATTCAGTGCATCACTAGCTATCTATGCACTGACAATGTTATGGCTACTAAAGCAGCTAACTAGCGCCGGGCCAATATTGGTATGGGCCTCTATAGCCGCTTGCCTTGGTGGAGTGATGGAATTGTCGACCCTACTTACACAGGCCCTTGTTCCGGGCTGGCAGAGTGCTGCCCTGCTGGCCATCAGTCGACTGGCAATTCTACCCCCGACTTTCTTGATTGTTGTGGCCTTCAAACGGTTGCTGAACGAGATCATCCCCCTGGCCCTGCGCCGCGCATTGCTCTGGGCAACCGGCCTAGCCATTCTCGGCTGCCTACCGGGAGCAGTGATGCTGATTGAAATAAGCCAACACCAATCTAGCTCTGCCCTGGACAGTTTTTTTGGTCTAAAGCTAGCTCACTTCATCGGTCTCCATACTTTGCAATTGATGCCAATGACTTACTTTCTAGTATCGAAGCAGTCAGCCAATATAAATAGTCAGATCAAAGTAATTGACAGTATCGGCCTTTCATTACTAACGCTGATTGCCGCGCTCACGATCAGTTCAACAACTGAAAATACTCAGGTAATAACCACAGCTATACTGACGCTATGTGCAGTTTTCGTAGCGGCCAGACAGGGCAGAAGAGCATGGCAGTCTAATACTGCCCCTGGTGCCAGCATTATTTTTAGCAAAAGCAAGCTATAAAGAAAAAAAGACGCCCCATCACTGAAGCGCCATCTTTAATATTCGGAGAGGGAGGGATTCGAACCCTCGGTACAGGTTAACCCCGTACGTCTTCTTAGCAGGAAGGTGCTTTCGACCACTCAGCCACCTCTCCAAGAGCACGAATTTTCTGGTCGATTAATCGGCAACTCTTATGATAGCTCACAATCGCCCTGTTGACCAAAAAATGTTGTCAGATGTTGTCAGATATTTCCAAGAACCACTAGGTTAACCCAGTAGTAGGCCACAGCGCTACTAATAATGATGCTGTCGCCCCGGTCTAGGAAGCCTCCGTGACCAGGAATCATATCGCCAGAGTCCTTAATTCCTGCATCGCGCTTGAGCAGCGACTCACAGAGATCACCCAGTTGAGCGGCAACAGAGACCACAGCTCCCATCAAAGGTGCCTGCCAGAGATTGAACTTAAAAGGATGACAAGCGAAAAGCACATTGTCTGCTAACAAAGCAATGCTAACTGAAAATATGATGGCTACACAAAATCCACCAATAGCGCCCTCTAGGGTCTTCTTCGGGCTAATTTGCGGGTAGAGCAAGTGCTTGCCGATCTTCTTGCCAACATAATAAGCAAAAACGTCTGTACCCCAAATAATAAATAGGGTCGCCCAAACATAGGCCAAACCTGGCTGCTGCAATGGATTGTCAGTAATGGGCATGCCAGCTGGAGTTAAATTGCGCAGCAAAACCAAATGGCAGGGCAGCCAACCAACATAAATGAAGCCCAATATAGTCGAGGCGATATCGGCAATCGTAGCTGGCGGGTTGTCGTTACGAAACAACAAACGAAAGAACGACAGGTAGATGCCAATAGTTAGGAGAAGTGGAAAGTGCTGAATTGAAAAACTATCTGGCACCTTAATGCCAATCATCCATTGAGGAATGTCTGGCAGGGCGGCGACCACAAAGAAAGCAATGATCATGCCCAAGACAATGCGACTAGAGGGGTTAATACCCTTTTTGCGGGCCATCGCAATGAATTCACGGCCACCCATGACACAGGCATAGCCAAGGGCCAACGACAAAAATATGCCGCCGGCCATAATACTGAATACTGCACCGGCAAATAAAAGCCAGCCGAAGAGAAGTCTCATTTTGCGGTTCTAAGAATCAACCATTTGCTACTAGCTCTGCGGCTCTGAAGCCATTAAACGCGCTGCGAAATAGGCAGTTAGTGGAATGGTCAGAACCAATCCTAGACTACCACTAATTGCCGATGCCACTTCAGTTGCAACCAAATCAAGATTTACAAGTTTGGTAGATGGAATTTGACTAATCAACAAAAGCAACGGTAAGGCCGAACCTGTGTAAGCCAAAATTAGAGTATTTGTCATGGTGCCCATGATGTCGCGGCCGACATTCATACCAGATTCATATAACTCAGCAAATGTACGGTGGCCAATCTTGGCCACCTCAGAAACAGCTGAGGCAATAGAGACAGCCACGTCCATAATCACACCAAGAGCGCCAATGAGCATACCGGCGGCCAGCAAGCCGCTATAAAATTTAGGGCTAACAACCAACAGCGAGCCTCTCAATATTTGTGCTTCTTCAGATGACAAACCAGTCAACGGGGCATAGAAAATCACTAGCTGAGCCGCCACCCCGGCCACAATTACCCCGCCGACAGTGCCAAGAATAGCTGCTAGTGCTTTCTTTGAGAGACCGGCCACAAAATACATAGTGGCCGCTGCTGAAATCAAGCAGATTCCAATGGCAACCATCAAAGGGTTAAAGCCATTGAGACTGAGGGGCAAGAGCACAAATGCAATCAAACAAACACTTATCAAAAGGGCAAATAGTGACTTGACGCCTTTCTTACCACCAAAGATAACGAAGGCCAAAAGGAAAACTATTAAAAGCCAACCAAGGGTTGGTGCCCGGTGATAGTCGGCAATATTGACTTCACTCTTGACCACGTCACCGCCAGTGGTGACGACTGAAAGTATAACTTCGCTGCCTGGTTTGACATTGATATTAAATACAGGATTGTCAGTTATCTCGTTAGGCACGGCCACAGTGCAGCCTTTTAACTTGCCTTCTAAGACTTCAACTGAAACTATTTGACGATTTGAAACCATGCCAACGCTCTTAAGCAAATCTTTGTTGAGAGTAGCTTTGCCCACCGAAATAACTCGCCCAACAGCAAATTCTTCTTCGCTAGACACAACGTTACTAACTGCAATAGGCTGAGCAGGTGGCATTATTCGTCACTATTTGTGGGTAGAGCAGCTTGGCGTTGAAAAATATCTAACTGCTTGGCCTCGGCAATAGAGGTTTCAGTAAGAATACGTTTAGTCACTGGCTTACCTAAATGCTGATAGGCGAAGGGAGTTGCCATGCGACCACGAGAAGTGCGCTGAATAAATCCTCTTTGGATCAAGAAAGGCTCATAAACATCCTCAACAGTTTCAGAGTCTTCACCAATGGTGGCAGCCAAAGTTTCAATACCAACTGGGCCACCATCATAATGATCAATGAGAATTTCAAGCAACCGCCTGTCAGTCATATCAAGCCCATGCTTATCAACTTGATACGACTCAAGAGCTGCCTCGGCAATGGCACCATCTATGACTGCAGCACCCTGATATTGGCCAAAGTCGCGCACTAAACGCACCAAGCGATTGGCAATCCGGGGTGTGCCCCTCGCTCTTGAGGCAATGGCGACAACAGCTTCAATTTCCATGGATACAGAGAGAATTTTAGCGGTGCGAGCAACAATTTTTGTCAGCTCAGCTTCGTCATAAAATTCAAGGCGACAAACAAAACCAAAGCGATCGCGCAGAGCATTGGAGAGCATGCCAGCCTTAGTGGTGGCGCCAATTAGTGTGAAACGCGGCAAAGGCAAGCGCATTGTGCGGGTAGCCTGACCTTTACCAGTGGTCAAATCAATAACAAAATCTTCTATAGCCGGATAGAGAAGCTCTTCAGCCACACGAGAGAGGCGGTGAATTTCGTCAATGAAGAGCACGTCGCCTTCTTCTAATTGATGCACCAAACCAATAATGTCACGGGGACGCTCTAACGATGGGCCAGAAGTCATATGAATACGCGCTTGCATTTCATTGGCAAGCACACGAGCCAAGGTGGTCTTACCTAAACCAGGAGGCCCGTAGAAAAGAACATGATCAAGAGCTTCGCCCCGCGACTTAGCCGCCGAAATAGACATATTCAACATGCCCTTCAAGCGCGTCTGACCGATATACTCGTGCAAGCTATCAGGCCGAACAGCCTGGTCTGATTTTTGGTCGGCTGTATTCTCTTGACCAGAAAGTAACGAAGAACGACGATTTCGGTTTACGTTAACTTCTTCTATAGTTTCAGATTTCTTTTGCCCCGAAGAGGGGGATGCTGAAATTTTCGCCTTTGCTTTAGGCTGCAAACCTTTGAGTACGTCAGGCTCTGGTTCTGGTTGGGGCTCTCCTTGAGCCTGACCGCTAGTCTTTATGATCGTCATTAATGCAAATTGCTCGCGCTCTTTTAATGTAGGTAATCAGGAGGATGATGAGAAGTAATCAAGGTGTTTGTCGGGCCAAGTTGATTATGATTGTCTGACACTTCCAATTTCAGAAAATATGTCAGGGATATACTTGCGATGAACACCATTCAAACTGCAGCATCTATGTCAAATACGGGGTCAAATGCGGGGCCAAATTCTGACCAGTCCAGTCTAAGTCATAATCAGTCAGTTGTCGCTAGCACTAAGATTGTCGCCGATCCTCTGACCTACGAGAAGTCAATCTACAAAAGGTCAATGCCTCTACACATGGGCGTTGGGCCAATTCCTGAAATTTCAGTAGTTGTACCGGTATACAACGAAGAAGAGAATGTCGAGCTGCTCTACCAGAAACTAGTAAGCGCTCTCGACCAACTAGGCCGCACCTGGGAAGCAATCCTTATTGATGACGGCTCCAAAGACCAGTCATATAACAAGCTAAAGGCAATTTCTGCTGGCGATATCCGCATTAAGGTTGTCCGCTTTGTTCGCAACTTTGGTCAAACTGCAGCCCTAGCAGCTGGTATTGACCATGCCTTAGGCGATGTAATTATCCCGATGGATGCCGACTTACAAAATGATCCAGCCGACATCATACGTCTTCTCGACAAGCTAGACGAAGGCTATGACGTCGTTAGTGGCTGGCGCAAAGAGCGCAAAGACGAATTATTCCTGCGTCTCATTCCTTCCTGGACGGCTAACAAAATTATTTCATCTATTTCAGGCGTGCGTCTGCACGACTATGGCTGCTCACTAAAGGCTTACCGCAAAGAAGTAATCAAAGACGTCCGACTCTACGGCGAGATGCACCGCTTCGTGCCTATCTATGCCACATGGCTCGGGGCCAGGGTAGCTGAGATTCCAGTCAACCACTATGCCCGCCAATTTGGCCAATCGAAGTACGGCATTTCCCGTACGTTCAAGGTTGTCTTAGACTTAATCACAGTTAAGTTTATGGCCAAGTATTTCACCAAGCCTATCTATGTATTTGGAACAGCTGGTCTAGCGTCGTGGATATTGTCGCTGCTGATTTTCGCCTGGATGGTGGTACTAAAATACGGCTACCATACTTCGTTCATCGAGACACCACTGCCGGTGCTGGTGGCGGTATTCTTCTTGATGGGCATGCAACTCTTGTTGATGGGATTGCAAGCAGAGATTATGATGCGCACTTATCACGAGTCGCAAGGTAAGCGCATCTACAAAGTGAAGAGTACACTCAACGTAGACGCCGAACTAGAGTAAAAATTGAACTAGAGATAAGCAGCTCATTAATAGCGGCGCTTCAGCTCCCAACTATAAGCACTCTCGACAGTCTGTCTGAGGTCAAATTGGGGCTGCCAGCCAAGTATTTTTGCGGCCTTACTATAGTCAGCCACAAGAGCAGGTGGGTCACCAGGGCGTCTATCCACGAGGTCATATGGCACTGCTTTTCCGGTGACCGACTCAACTGCGGCAATGACTTCTTTCACTGACGCACCATGGGCCGTGCCCAGATTGAGAGCTAGACCCAATTTATTAGACTCTTCCACATCACCGCTGAAGCTATCAGAACTAAGAAGTTTAAGAGCTAAGCAATGGGCTTCAGCCAGATCGTTAACATGAACATAGTCGCGCACGCAGGTGCCGTCAGCGGTTGCATAATCGTCGCCAAATACTTTAAGGCGAATTTTCTTATTATCGCGATTCAAAGCCGCTGAAATAGCCAACGGAATCAAATGAGATTCAGGTTCGTGACTTTCACCGATTTCTTGCCCCTCAAGTGGATTTGGGTCAGCACCGGCGGCGTTGAAATAGCGCAGGCAAACATATTTGACCTGCACAGACAAAGCTAAGGCTCGCAAAGCTTCTTCGATCATAAGCTTGGTACTGCCATAAGTGTTAATGGGCTTTTGCGGGTGCTTCTCGTCAATCGGCACATAACAAGGATTGCCGAAAGTAGCACAGGTAGAGGAAAAAACTATTTTCTTTACTGTTGCTTGCTGCATAGATTGAAGAAAACGCAGAGTTTCGCAAACATTGTTTTCAAAGTATTTGAACGGCTTTGTCTGCGACTCGCCCACATAAGCATTGGCGGCGAAGTGAACCACGGCATCAATTTGATGGCTCGCGAAGATTTTATCGACAGCCACAGGGTCGCCTATGGCAGCATTGTAAAAATGAAGACGCTTGTTGCCGCTATCGAGAGAAAGGGCATTGCCCAAGCTAAGATTATCGACTGCAACCAAGTCAGAATCAGGGTTTTGCTTGAGATAGTATCGTACAAAATGAGAGCCAATATAGCCAGCGGCCCCGGTCACCAATATCATCTGCTTCTCCGTACTCTTCCCTTGGTACAACCTAAAAGAAGACAAAATTCTAACAGCTCTGACAAAACAGAGTAATATTGTTAGTGTTAGGCAACCACTTTAACCGTAAGAATCAGCAAGATTGTGAATGAGACTAAAGCGCATAGCTTGACAGACACTGCCAAGCTCGAAGTTGGTCAACATGATATTTTCCCCAGCAGCAAGGCCTTTGTCGGCTGGCTAACCGTTGGCATTGTCGGCTTTGTTGGTCTCTTTTTAGCCCTGACATCAGTTCATATCTTCAGCCCCGGTTTACAAGTCACCGATGTGGCCGACCACGATCTCTATGCCCCAGAAGCAATCTCAGTGGTTGATCGCAACGAAACAGAAAAGGCCATGGCAATTGCCAAGCAAACTGTATACCCAGTTTTTCAAGTAGATCTCAGCCAAGACAAAGCATCAGTTGAGGCCCTCAAAGCTACCCTGGCTCGCATCGCTCAATACCAGACAGCAGGACTAGTGCCAATCGGTCCAGCCTTACTGAGCAAAGCCAACAAACGCAATAGCAGCAAAAGAGCCCTGCCCACAGTCGAAAGTCCTAATGCCGCCATCATATTAGACATGCTGTTAAGCACAGATGCAATTTTCGCCGAGCAAAGCGAGGTTTTTCCTACTCTAAGGTCTGATTTGATAGCCCGACGCTCTATTGTGGCGACTCTGCCCCAAACGACTCCCTTAGACAGAGCCGAATTGCTAACTGCTTTATCAGTTCAACCAGCAGACCTTCCCGCTTATCAAAAAGCAATTTTGACCAGTGCCCAGCGCTTAACTAGCAAATTCAAGCGCTTTCCAGTCTCTGACAAGAAAGCTTGGGTCGATATGGCCGAAGAATTTCTACCAGACTCCATGCCCTTAGCCCTAAAGAATGTATCAGCCTCAATATTAGCAAGAAATTTAGAGCCGAACTTAGTAATTGACCACAAATTGACTCAAAATAAGGCAGAAGAAGTCGTCAAATCAATCAAGCCGATAATGCGCAACGTTGCCGAAGGAGAACTTTTAGTGCCCCGCGGCGCCATGATCACTAGCGACAAATTAGACATTCTCCAAGCTCTCGGTATTACCCATGTTAATCGTTGGCCCTTCATATTCAGCATTGGCATATCTTTGATTGCAGCCCTAACGCTGGTGGCACTCTTCCTTTATACCTATGAACCTGAGCACTTTTTCTCCACTAGTTCAATTGGCTTGATGTTCACAGTAGCCGTGGTGGCCTGCGCCATGGCCTCTATCATTGGAAAATCCTATCCCCAATTTGTTCCAATTCCAGCAGCAGCACTAATTCTTACTATCTTCTTTGGCCCCAGAGTAGCGATCGTATGGACTGTGCCGATGATTATGCTCATTGCCGTTGATCGTTTAGTTGATCTGCGCAATATTTTCGCCCACTGCCTGGCATCAGCGGCTGCCATCTGGACTTATTCGAGACAACGCAATGCCGTGATCAGCACGGGGCTCGCTGTTGCCGCCGGCCAAGTGGCCGGAGACTTGAGTGTTAGTGCCTTTAATATGTCTATTACCTCATGGTCTATGCTAGGCCGTCAGGCCGGAATTGACTTTCTTGGTGGCATATCCTCGTCAATTTTAGCGATTGGTAGCTTGCCTTATTTAGAAAACATTTTTGGCTTAATTACACCCTACAGACTGGCCGAATTGACCGATGCCAATCAGCCCCTCTTGCGCCGTTTAGAAGAGAACGCGCCTGGCACATACCAACACAGCCTGGCTGTAGCCAACTTAGCCGAGGCAGGCGCCAAAGCGATTTCAGCAGACCCAAATATGGTAAGAGCAGGGGCTCTCTATCACGATATCGGCAAAATGGTGCGTCCTAAATTCTTCATCGAAAATCAACTAGGCGCCACCAACCCCCATGATTCGATGACCCCAGAAGAGAGCAGGGAGAGGGTTTTAGCCCACGTCACCGACGGCATTGCTTTAGCACAAAAGTATGCCTTGCCCAAAGCCATTCAAGACTTTATACCAATGCACCAAGGCACAACCTTGATGGCTTATTTTTATCACAAGGCCTGTTTGCGCGACGGCACGGACAAAGTTGATGCCGATTTCTATCGCTATCCAGGACCGAAACCTGACACCAAAGAGACAGCAATCGTGATGTTGGCTGATGTCTCAGAAGCCGTAACACACAGCATGCAGAATCCGACAAACGAAGAAGTAGAAATTGCTCTCGATAAAGTTTTTCAAAATCGCTGGGACGATGGTCAATTAGCTGATTCGAACTTAAGTTATGACGAGATGCAGAAAGTAAGAGCAGGCTTCTGTAGAGTGTGGAGAACACTCCACCACGAAAGGCTTAAATACCCTGCCACCACCACCGGCAAAATGCCTATGGCACCAGATGTGATATCAGATGCAGGCTCAGGAGAAGCACAGAAAAATCTAGCGACCGAAGTGCCACCGATAGACTGCTGTTCTAGTTAAAATCACAAATTAGCTTTCGCGCAGCCTAGTTCGCTTTTTCCAGCCCAGGCGAAAAATAGCTTCATCCACGGCTAGCGACCCAGAGCAAGCCATATCAAGAGCTAGCAATGCTTGCTCTTCTGTCAACAATTCTTCTTCCAGCAAATAAACTAACCTAAGACTAGAATAAATGGCATGTTGATCGACAATATTGGCCTCTACTAAGGCACGGCACACCTCAATCGATTGATTGTAATGTACTTCTATGCGCTCAAGAATTTCAGGCGGAAGCTTAGGAATATCAATTGAATAAGAGCCAGTCTCATTGAGCAGCTCCAACAATTTCTTAGAAGGGTTTAGGAGAATACGACTAACAGAAGCTTCAGCTAGAGCACGAAGAAAGCTATGACCGAATTCTTTCATACGAACAAAAGTATCGACAGCAAGTGGCGTAGTAAGCATGCCGTTATCAATCATCTCTTGCAGTTCAACAGTGGCATTGATGTAAATTTCATCAAGACCGCAAACTTCTTTCATGCAAAGACCAGCGGGATTGCCGGTAGCAAGCGATTTTTGCAATGACTCAAGCAATTGCAAATCACCTATTAACTCAGCCTCAAACAAGAGTTCGCCAATTCTCGGAGAATTTCGCAACATCGATTTTTTAAAACCAATATTGAGAGGCAGCTGTCCCAAGTTTTTTTCACGTTGGTGAGCTTTCGATATTGCTTTGACGCACTGTTCGCGAGTAATAGAGCCACGCCTAATTAGTTGTTGACCTAATAATGCAGTCTCTAGTAATTGCTGTGAAATGATAGAGCGATAGCAAAGAATGTGACCAAGTGGCAAACCAGTGCGGTGATTTACTTCAAGAGCATTGTCTAATATGGCATGATCGACAACTTGGGCGTCAAGAACAAGCTGACCAAGCTTATTGCTGAGGTGATCTTCTGGTTGCACCACTCCAGAGCGTTCAAATGCTTCAGCCAATGGCAGTGATTGTTGGTAAGCAAGAGTAAGCACCTTAACAGCCAATTCGAGTGGCAACTGCCTTTCATTGACCAGGGCCTGAACGTCCAGAGCACAGCGCAGCTGCACCTCTGTAATGTATCCAGAAAGAGTGAGTACTTTACCAAGGGGTAAGCCCTTCTCTTCAAAATTACGTAAGGCTGTTTGAATAAACTCTGATGAGACCAAACCAGAGAACATCAAGAGATCGCCAATGCGAACATGGCCGGTAGCTTCAATCACCGAGCTATCACGCGCTTCAGCACGCTCAGAAGCTACGGCAGCAAGCCTGGTGGCGGTGGCGTTAGCAAGGCGCAAACGCTTACTCTCCTGCCCCTTAGCATCCATACTCGATTTGTCTTCTTGAGAACCGCTATCCATTGGCACCATTAGTCGAAACTGAAAAAGCTAAGAGCCGATTTGCCATATTCTCGGTAATCGACCTTAACTAGGCTAGCATCTTGTACATCACCGAGATTGTCTACTTCTATGAGATCGTCCCGGTTATGTTCGATTATCACCAGACTATCCGGTGCTAGTAGCTTATATTCCACCAATCCAGCCAAAATTTGCTTACCGTAGCCCTTTTTATAGGGGGGATCAGCGAAAACAATGTCGAATTTTGCACCAGCCACGGCGATATGCGGCCAGACACGCCTGACATCGCTGATAACCACGTCGGCTTCAGCCGGGACCTTAAAAATCACGCTAGATTTCTTGATACTGGTGGCTTGCGCTTTATTTTCCTCAACAAACGTTACACCACGGGCCCCGCGACTTAAAGCTTCGAAGCCCATCAGGCCCGAACCGGCGAACAAATCGAGGAAGAGGGCGCCATCAATACGTGAGCCTAGAATGTTAAAAAAAGCCTGTCGCACTTTAGAAGACGTGGGACGCACGTCTAGACCGTCAGGACAGGCCACAGACCTGCCTCGCAACTGACCACCGGTAATTCTCAAATGCCTGCCTCGCTGGACCCACATGATAACATGTGAACTTCGAGGCCTAGGATATTTAGATTATCTAGAATATTTCGATGTCTCAAATCGAACCCTTAAAAGTGAGGCCCAAATGAGCGCACGGCGAATAGCTCGTGAACTGGCAATTATAGTAATGCCCCAGCTCCCGAAGAACATGGAGAAGTTGGCAAAAGTTGAGATCACTGAACTAGTAGATAGAGCAATCCACATGCTGGTGGATTACGCCAAACAAAACCTTCAAGATGTTAATGCCATGGTGCTCAAGGCCTCTAATCAACTAGATAGCCTTGAAATTGACAACTCAAATACAACTGAGTTGACCTCTGTGCCAATGACTACCGGGCAAATTAGAGAGCAGTTGAGCACCCTCGAGGTCTCAATTAACATGATCTCCGAAGCCCTCGATATACCTGAAATGGCTCTATCAGCCAGCAGCACACTGTTCAAAACCAATTGCAAAAAATGCGGTCATGCTGGCGAAGTTTTAATTGAGCGCCCCTATAAAGATGACGTAAGAGAATTTGTCTTCCGTCTAGTTGAAACTTACATCGAAAACAGAGAAATCATCGACGAATATATCAAGCGCGCCCGCACCCAGTGGCGTATGGAACGCATGGTTTCAATTGATAGAGACATCCTAAGACTAGCCTGTGCAGAGGCTTTCTATATGGCAGATATTCCAGTCAATGTGGCCATTTCTGAAGCAGTTGAATTGTCACACCGATTTGCTGACGAGAAAGCAGCCAAATTTATCAATGGTGTGCTTGCGGACCTCGCAGAAGAAGCTGAAGCAGTAAGACGTTCAGCCAGAAGACGTGCCTATGCAGAAAAATCAAGTGGCAGCGAAGACGCTCCCGATCAATAATTCAGTAATTTTTGTCACCCCTAAATAAGGCAGGACGACCATGAGTGAAGATAGCCAACGAAAAGGCTTTTGGGGCACAACCCTAAACAAACTCAAATCTGTGCTGGCAAAGACCAAAGAGCAAGTAAGCGAAGAATCGCACGCAGAACAAGACTCACTTGAGCCTAGTCAAACTACTTCTATTCTAGACGAAACTAGTCTATCCCAATCTGTTGCAACCACAGCAGAAGCGCCAATGCAGGCGGCACCTATCAGCAGTTCTTCAAAAGCAAATCAAACTATTGCTCAAGCAGCTGTTCAAGCAGCTGTTCAAATAAAAAGCCACCGTGCCGTCGACGAAGACTATATCGAAAATCTTGAAGAGCGCTTAATCAAAGCTGACCTCGGCTTGGCCACAGTGGAGCCGCTTATACAAAACTTGCGCAAAGAATCACGCGGTAAAAATTGGACCAGTGAAAACGTTGATATCTTTCTCCAAAAAGAATTCAGTACCCTACTGAATCAGACGAATCAAAGTGGCCTTAGCTTTAAGGCCGACGTGCCTAACATCTATTTGATTGTCGGAGTCAATGGTGTGGGCAAGACCACAAGCATCGGCAAGCTAGCCTTTCGCTTCAAAAGCGAAGGTAAGAAAGTCTTACTAGCAGCAGGCGACACATTTAGAGCGGCAGCAGAATCGCAATTAGAAATATGGTCGCAACGAGCAGGTGTGGACATCGTCAGACTGGCAGACGGTGCGGACCCAGGTGCAGTGGTCTACCAAGCACTACAGAAAGCCAAAGCCGATAATTACGATGTAGTACTTGTTGATACAGCTGGCCGTCTGCACAATAAAACTAATTTGATGGCCGAATTGAAAAAGATTCGCACAGTGGTCGAAAAGAATGCCGAAGGCATGAACGTTGAATCATTGTTAGTTCTGGATGCTTCAACAGGTCAAAACGGGCTACAGCAGGCTAAAGTGTTTTCTGAAGTTTGCGGTCTGACCGGAGTGATCTTAACCAAATTGGATGGCACCGCCAAAGGTGGCGTCGTCTTTGCCATTGCTAAAGAGTTGAATATACCGGTGAAGCTAATTGGCTTAGGTGAAAAGATGGAAGATTTGCGCGATTTCGACGCAGCGCTGTTTGTGCAAGCACTTTTTTAGACAGTTTTGTAGATTGCCATTGGAACAGCAGCACCTCCACTTGACAGCAAAGGTGTTGCTTTCGAATTAATTCACACGCTCTGCTAATAGCGATCAAGAGAGTGTCAGGCCCTATATAATTTGCCATATCATATCCAATTTCACCAGTCTCCGGATTGGCCAAGCTTAGGTTGAAAGAAGCCAGCGCGCGGGCAACGGGCAAACCAGTTGCAAGATTATTGGAGCAAGCACAAAATTATGTCGACGGCGAACCCAGATAAATGACTGGATATAGCCGTACTAAACTAGTTGAGGAAAGATCGATGGTTCAGACTAACCAAAATGATGCCGGATGCACCACCATTGAAGTGGAAGACGATCGCACCGGTACTTCTATTGAAACATTAAGACGGGCCATGTCAGACCATCTCTTCTACACCCAAGGGCGCTTTCCTGAACTGGCGACCAAGCACGACCTTTATATGGCGCTCTCATATACCGTGCGCGATCGGCTTCTACACCGCTGGATCAACACCGTTGAGACTTATTTCAAAGAGAAAGTACGAATCGTCTGTTATTTGTCTGCTGAATTCTTGATGGGACCACAGCTCGGCAATAACCTGCTAAGCATGGGTCTTGAAAAACAATTTGAAGAAGCTGCCGAACGCTCAGGCATCTTACTCAACGATATGATTGAACAAGAAGAAGAACCAGGCCTCGGCAACGGCGGCCTAGGCCGGCTAGCGGCCTGCTATCTTGATTCACTTGCTACCTTAAGCATTCCAGCAATTGGTTATGGCATTAGATACGAATTTGGCATCTTTGACCAAGAAATTGTGGACGGCTGGCAAGTAGAAAAAACTGATAAGTGGCTGCGCCTCGGCAACCCGTGGGAAATTGCCCGACCAGAGTCGGCCGTTGAAGTAAAAATTGGTGGCCGCTGCGAAATACACGTTGATGCCCAAGGCAAAAACGTCGTTGACTGGATTGCCGATCACATCATCAGCGGCGTACCCTACGACACACCAGTGCCGGGATACAAGACAAACACAGCTAACACATTGCGTCTCTGGAAAGCAGAAGCTAAAGAGTCCTTCGATTTTCAGGCTTTCAATGCTGGTGACTACCTTGGCGCAGTCAACGATAAAGTGTTTTCAGAGAACGTCTCAAAAGTTCTTTATCCCAACGACAACATTGCTCAAGGCAAGCGACTAAGACTAGAACAACAGTACTTCTTTGTTGCTTGCTCACTGCAAGACTGTGTGCGCATTCTCAAAGTTTCAGGCAGCACGATTGAGCAGTTCCACGAAAAGTTTGCTTTTCAACTAAACGACACCCACCCGTCTATAGCAGTACCAGAATTGATGCGCATTTTGATGGACGAACATCAAATGGAATGGGATCAAGCCTGGTCAATTGTTACCAACACCTTCGCCTACACTAATCACACACTACTGCCAGAGGCTTTAGAGAAATGGCCCGTGCCGTTGTTTGCGGCAGTATTGCCACGTCACCTCGGCATCATTTATGAAATCAACCGCCGCTTCCTCGATGAAATTCGCCTGCAATATCCTGACGATGAAGGCATGGTGCAAAGACTATCGTTGATAGACGACTCTGGCACTCATTTTGTCAGAATGGCTAATTTAGCTTGCGTTGGTAGCCACGCCATCAATGGCGTAGCAGCACTGCACACCGAGTTGCTCAAGCAAGACGTACTATCTGACTTCTTCAAGCTTTGGCCTGAAAAATTCAGCAACAAAACCAACGGCATCACCCCTCGTCGCTTCATTGCTTTAGCCAATCCAGATTTGACGGCCCTAATATCAAGCAAAATTGGTGATGATTGGTTACTTGATTTAACCAAACTAAAAAAACTCGAGCCCTTCGCCGACGATACGGCCTTCCGCAGAGAATGGGCCAAAGTTAAGCGCGATCAAAAAGTGCGCCTAGCTGACTACGTCAAGAAGAAGTGTCACGTCACTGTTGACCCCGACTCACTCTTCGATGTTCAAGCCAAGCGCATGCACGAGTACAAGCGGCAACATCTAAACGTCTTGCATATCGTTCACCTCTACAATCAAATCAAGAAAAACCCTGCAATAAAAATCACACCGCGCACTTTCTTATTCGCTGGTAAAGCGGCTCCAGGTTACTTCAACGCCAAACTTGTGATTAAGCTAGTCAATGCTGTAGCCGATGTGGTCAACAACGACAAAGATGTAGCAGGCCGGATAAAAGTAGCTTTTATTCCAGACTTCAACGTTACTCTTGGTCAAATCCTCTACCCAGCAGCAGATCTTTCTGAGCAAATTTCTACTGCGGGCAAAGAAGCATCAGGCACCGGCAACATGAAGTTTGCCTTGAATGGCTCTCTCACCATAGGCACTTTAGATGGTGCCAATATCGAGATGCTGGAAGACATCGGCAAAGAGAACTTCTTCCTCTTCGGTCTCACTGCCTCAGAAGTGCATGACTTGAAAGCTTCCGGCTACAGACCACAAGAGTATTACGACAAAAACCCAGCTCTACGCGAAGTAATTGAGTTGATCAAAAACGGTCATTTCTCACCAGATCAACCAAACCGCTTCCGCTCACTAGTTGATGATTTGCTATATCACGACGATTACTTGCTCTTTGCTGATTTCGACTCATATATCGAATGCCAAGACAAAGCAGCAAAGGCATACTTAGATCAGAGTGACTGGGTAAGAATGTCTATTCTGAACGTGGCGCGCATGGGTAAATTCTCTTCTGATAGGTCAATCAGAGAGTACTGCAAAGAAATTTGGAAGGTAGAACCAGTGCAAGTCGAACTGGAGCACTACCAGCCAGAAGGAGCTCTTTTGAAGGTCTGTTTCATCTAAGGTGCTGAAAGTAATTTGAAAATCACTGCTTCAATTGCTCTAATTCTCGCATTTTTGTTCTATCCGGCTTTAGCTCTAGGGGCTCAAACGGCTAGTCTTGACGACAGTGAAAGCAACAATGATAGTGACAGTAAAAATACAGCAGTGGGCATTGTCGGCTTCTCGTTCAAGTACGCGGGCCTAGACCATCCATGCATAGGCAATATTTTGCCCGAGGGCCCAGCTGCAAACCTCGACATCAAAAGTGGTGACCTCCTCATGGCAGTCGCCGGCAAAGATACCGCCATGCTAAGCATCCAAGGGGCTCGCCAGTTACTCTTGGGCAAGCCGGGCAGCCCGGTGACCATCGTATTGCAACGACCAAACCAAGCAAGCAAAACTGTAGTTCTCACCCGCATGTCTAGTTCTGAAATCAAGGACAAGCGTTTGCGCCAAATGATCGAACATGCCAGAGAGCGCCACCCCGAAGAGGAAAGCCAATCAGCACCTCTAATAATTTGTCAGATGAGCGAGCCTGGCCCTAGCGTACTTGAATTTTATACAAAGCAATCTGGACAAAATAAGCTTTTGCTTGAAGAAGAGAAGCATGGTTTAAGCGTTAAACATATTGCCATTGATGATACGAAGAACGCCAAACTAAAAGCACTTTTACAGAACAAAAGCAAACCCATCTATTATTTTGCTGGGATATTGACCACCCTCGGGCACTTTGAGCACCGCCCATTAACAGCGGAGATACTGGCGAACCATCTCAAGAATATCAACTGGACGCCCGGTCAAGATAGTTTGCACCAAGCCATGATTGCTCAATATGAGGCAATGCGCAAACAATCGTGGCAGCCCGGCAGCCAAAACCAAAGAGCAATTTTACTCAATAGTGATATCGCCAACCCGCGCAGAGAAGAAGCAATCGCCGCAATAAGCCGCTACATTCAACTGCACAACAGCAGCAGCAAAGGTGCCAAGAGCATGCTTGCACCAGAAGCCATTGCCTTAGGTCTTCCCCCCATGGACAAACTGACATTTGAAAACAGCCAAGATAATATCAATATAGTTGGCGATAGCTTTGCTGTTGCAAGAACCACACTAAGCGATCCGGTGCCATTAAATGTCTATTTCTATTTGCGTAGAGACAGAGATTGGAAAATCACGGCTGCTCGCGCATTGGCTTGCACAGGGCCTCTCAATGCCATAGTCAGCCAACTAGAAAAGAAGAGTCAATTAACTGACGAAGAAAATTCAACCCTGAAAAATCTCAGATTGACTCTGTCAACTGATAGCGAATTGAAAAATTGGTTCAAGGTCAATAAACCGGCCCTAGAAGAGCTAGTAAGCTCTGGCGCAAGCTTAGCAGCTGGTAGCAGTGTGATACTCAACGATAGTCGACCCAAATTAGCAGCAGCCCTCGACAGCGCTGCCATTAAAGAGAAGTTGCAGGCGCTCAATTTATCGGGCTTGAGCAAAGTTGACGACAAGCAAATGGAAGTTGTTATTGGCGGTGTCACCGACAATACCGTCGGCTTCCTCTATGCACCAGACAACAAACCGCCCCTAATCGGACCAACTGAGTACATCTGGGTGGAAAAAGTTGCAGACAACTGGTACTTGTTCAGAACCACATAATCTATTGATTAGACCTTATTGCTTTATCTTCTTTTCTTTCTTGACTTTATTCTTCGACTTAGACTTATCTTTCTTGCCCTTTGTTTTGGCCGGTTCACCCAACGCTTGGGGCGCAGTAGCAAGCACTTCATCGGGAACGACTTCAGCATCTACATCGGTAGTGGTGTCTACCGTCAAATCTGGGGTGGCAGCAGACTGTACATCTTCAATTGGTTGAGCTTCAACTACCGACAGCTCTTCAGCTTCTACCTCGGCAATTGTGTCAGTGACTAGTATCTCGCCTTCAAGCAACTTTCTTGCTCTGTCTAAAGCTTTTTTCTGCTCTTCGCTGACAACAGGATAGTGCAAGTCTAAGCTTTTCAGAGTCTCGGCGATAATATAGCCCACAGCCAAGCGGCAGAATGGTTTATTGTCAGCTGGAATGACATGCCACGGGGCCCAACTTGTGCTGGTATTGCTGAGGCAATCTTGGTAGGCGTGCATATACTTATCCCATAGCTCGCGATCGACAGCGTCAGAACTGGCAAATTTCCAATTCTTCTCTGGGTCATTCAAGCGAGCAAGAAAGCGCTTCTTCTGTTCTTTCTTCGAGACATTAAGAAAGAACTTGAGAATAACAGTACCGTTCTCAACCAAATGCTTTTCGTAGTTATTGATCTGCTCAAAGCGCTTTTTCCAAATGCCCTTGCCTCTCAATTTCGGCGGCAACTGCTGCTTTTCCAAAATCTCAGGGTGTACCCGCGAGACCAAAACTTCTTCGTAGTAGGAACGGTTAAAAATACCGATGCGACCGCGTTCAGGCAGAGCTTTAGTACAGCGCCAGAGATAGTCATGATCTAACTCTTCAGAGCTAGGCGCCTTAAACGCAAAGACCTGACAGCCCTGTGGATTAATACCAGACATGACGTGCTTAATAGTGCTGTCTTTACCAGCGGCATCCATGGCTTGAAAAATAATTAGCAGAGCGTAATTGTCTTGGGCATACAAAATATCTTGGTAGTGGGCAATTCTCTTGATGTCGGCATCTAAATGCTCTTTTGCCGTTTCTTTTGTTATGGCCGCCTGGTCAAGACCAGACTTAAAGCCACGACTAAGATCTACGTCAGAACCGCCTTTAACAATAAACCGTTCTCTAACTTTTTCTTTTTCTGAGTGCTTCATGGATAACCTTTTAGTCTAATTTCTAGGTCGAATTCTATTTGGACACTATCAAATCAAGAGCTTCAGGATTTTCGACCGACGATAAGTCACCGGTATCATGACCTAAGTATTTGCGCTTGATTGTCGCTCTGACAATTTTGCCAGATCGGGTTTTGGGCAAAGCTTGTACTGCGAGAATGGTGTCAGGTTTGAGAGTGGCACCCAGGCGGCTACCGACCATATCGCGCAGCTCTTTGAGCATATCTGTCGACAGCGATTGACCAGGCATCATGACGATGAAGCATACTAGGCATTCGCCTTTAAGCTCATGGGGTACCCCAATAACTGCGGCCTCAGAGACTTCTGGATGTTCTACCAATACTGATTCAACTTCACCAGGACCAACGCGCTTGCCCGAAACTTTAATAGTGTCATCTGAGCGACCAAATAAGAACCAAGAATGATCTTGGTCTACTTTGGCCCAATCGCCGTGGTACCAAACCCCAGGAAACTTAGTGAAATAAGTCTCGACATAGCGATCAGGATCTTTCAAGAACCCACGTGTCATAGACGGCGCTGGCTTGCGACAAACTAAGTGACCAATTTCGTTATGGACACTTTCACCCTCTTCGCTAAAGACATCAATGGCCATGCCTAAACCAGGGGCACCAAGAGAACAGGGCTTGAGCGGCATCACAGGCAGAGGAGAAAGCAGACAACCGACGATTTCGGTGCCACCAGAAATATTGATAATCGGGCACCGTTTCTTGCCCACTTTATCGAAGAACCACATATAGCTATCTTGATCCCAAGGCTCGCCAGTTGAACCAAGCAAGCGTAAAGTCGACAAGTCATGCTTGTCTACCCACTCTTCGCCTTGAGCTTTAAGATGTCGAATAAGAGTTGGACTAATACCAAGAGTATTAACCTTATGCTGATCACAAATTTTCCAGATAGTGTCAGGGTTTGGATAGCTGGGATTGCCCTCAAAGATGACCATGGTGGCTCCCCAGAAGGTGGTACCGATCATCTCCCACGGCCCCATCATCCAACCGATATCAGAGACCCAGAAAAACTTGTCATCAGGCTGTAAGTCAAAGGCGAAACCTAACTCTTTGGCAATCTGCGCCAATGCGCCAGCATGAGTATGGACAGTACCTTTGGGCTTACCAGTGGTACCAGAAGTATAAAGATACATCGAAGGATGTTCCGCTGAAAGATCAGCTTGGGTTTCTGCTGGCTCTTGATTGAGGACAACATCATGGAACCAAAGGTCACGCCCATCTTTCATGGGCACGTCAGTATCACAATGCTTAAGCACAATCATGTGTTCGAGACATGGTACCGACTGAGCAGCAAGATCGGCTTCTGCTTTAATCGGAATCAATTTGCCCCGGCGCTTACCACTATCGGCAGTAAATAATATTTTGGCTTCAGCGTCGTTTAATCTGGTCGCCAGAGACTCAGGGCCAAAGCCACTGAAGATTGGAACTGCAACTGCACCGATTTTGAAACAGGCAAAAAGTACTGCCACTACTTCTGGTACCATCGGCATATAAATACCAATAGCGTCGCCAGCTTTAACGTTGAGCTTGAGCATGGCGCTAGCAACTTGACCAGTGAGGTGACTGAGTTCGCCATAGGTCAATTTGCGACTGCGGCCGTCTTCGCCTTCCCAAATTAAGGCCGGGTGGTCTTTGCCAACGCTCACTCTTGAACCAGCTACTTTGCCGGCTTCAAGATGCCAATCTAGAGTGTTAGAGATGATATTGAGCTCGCCGTCGACAAACCACTTTGTCCACTCGAAGCCCTTTGAGCTGTCCATCAACTTGGTGTAAGGCTTGTTCCACTGGAAGCCCATATACTCAAGAGCAGCTTGCCAAAACCATTCGGTGTCGTCATTAGACCTGGCAATCAGGGTCTGCCAATCGGCGATATCATGCTTTCTCATGAAATCGACCACCCTACTCTCTAGGTAGGCGCCGCTAGGTTGCCAAATAACTTCTGAACCGGTATCAGGCGAAACAATGGTGCTCATAATTGGTATGCGCTCGCAGTGGTATGAAGGCAATATTCTAGCGCTGCAAGGCACTTTACAAGGCCACGCCAAGCTAAAGAAACTGCTAAATAATGGGCTTACTTGGCCGAGAAGACTCCGGGGATGGCGCCAACAAGAGCTTCTACTGCAAGAAGGACGCACCCTAAAAGATTGGCAGTCAGGGCACAGGCCCAAACCAGCTTAGGGTCTTTGCTCTCCAGCAGCATCAAGACAGTGCCTTCGACCATGAACGAATAAGTGCCAAACAGAGTCAAACCCCAAGGCATAGAACCGGTGATATAAGGCCCTAAGCCCAAAACTAGACCGAGGAAAGAGGCAAAGTTCATCATCAACGAAACAAAGAGCGAACGGGGCAAAGATGCCCATTTCATGCGCCAGAGGACAATTCCCTCGACAATCACAATCGGCACAAATTGAAAAATATAAAAACCAAGCATGGCTCTATTGTAGTCGATGACTGGGGCAAGTGAACGCACGATGAGCAAAGCTGCTGGAGTGAACGACTTGCACAAAAGATAGGAACTCGAATGTTAACTCAAGGTATTAAGGCGGGCTTCTAGCTCAGCGATATCAGCCATTATCTCGTCAAAAGTCGCTGGTTTTTCGCTGAAGAACATTCTGGCTTCAAGCATTGACTCATAGTCAGCTTTTAGCACCGCTAGCGCGTCTCCAGCTGGTACGAGCCGGAATTTCCGGTTTCGACAGTCATCATATTTTGCTTTGGCATCGCGCCAAAATGCGTCCTTGTGATTCACCACTCTGAGGCAGAGATCTTGGTCTTGAATCGCACGCTCACCTGTTTCAGTTTTCATGAGTACTGACACGTCTGACCAATGACGCGACATTCGCTCTGGCGTGTTTTGAATGTCTCCGCTATGTAAACCGGCATGAATTAGAGTCACCTTTTCCCAAAAGGTGCGCTCAGCCAAAAGAGCTTCTATCGTCGCTTCTGGAAAGATAAGATCGATGGTCTTTTCTGCCAAATATGGTCGTACTTTGTATTCCTGGCTTGGCTCAGTTTCGTTGCGTCCGCTCAACTCAATTTTTACCCTGGTCTTGATGTAGTCGACGCCGCTGGCAAGAACAGACCTGTAATTGATATGAATTTCCCATTCGGTGTCACCTGGTTCGACCGTCAAATTAAGTTGTTTAGCCTGCTCTTGAAGCGCAGGGAAGAGTAGGTCTTTCTTGTAAGCTTGAAGGTTCGCTTCGATTTGTTCTCTGATATTGGTGGCTTTAGTTTTTGAGATAGACTCGCCATAGTCTTTAAGGAAATTGACGGAAATATCAATGTCTTCCGAAAAACGCTCGATGAGGTTGAAAACTTTAGATAAGGATGTGCCACCTTTAAAGACCATTCGTCTGCGATCAGGTATTGAAAAAAGGGCGTTTAGGGCAAAGCATACCCAAACGTCCTTTTCTGCCACGGCAGGTAGAATTCCAAGCTGGGGAGCAGCAGCGTTTATGACTTCACGTTGATCTGCCGCAGGCAGTTTAAGGAATTCATCGGCCACGGCGAACCTCATAATCATAGAACTTGTCCATCGCCCAGCCTGGTAGTGCTGTTGTTGCCTGCCTGAGCGCTTGGAAGTCTTCCTTTGTCAGCGCCAGCTCCAGCTTTGCAATCACCTGTGGTGTCACCTGTCTCTTGCCGAGGTAGCGCAGTGCTGCAATTGCAGCGCCAACTGGGGTACCAGCATGCTGCATCTTGCGAGGAGCAACATGACGAAACTGAATGGTGCTTTCGCCTACCCTAAGCTCACCAGTGCGGCCCGTTGTGGCATAGACCGACTGGGTAGGCATTTGTGTTGATAGCCCGAACCTGTGGACGGCTTCTGCTCCAGTCGGACCTATCTTTACGCCCCTAGTTCTGGCCACCAATTCTGCTACTTCAATAGGCTCTGGCATGACCGGTGCATTTACATATTTGTTCCATTTCGGACGAGCATAAATGCCGCGGGCCACGCGCAGAATCTCTTTGCCCTTAGCCATTCTATATAGCACTTGGTCGACAGCGGCCCTTGTACCCAACTGCAGCAAGTCTTTTGCCAGAAAGGCTTTTCCTTCAGGCATGGCTTCAATAGCATTCCTAACTGCATTTGCTGTGGACATGGCGATTTTCCCAGTTTGTTAGATAAGTATATCATTATTTCTAACAAATAGGTAAGACCCAGACGGGCGAACCAGAAGCAGACAATGGGCGCCACAATCAGGAGCTATTCCCTGAAAGTGCCGAAAAAGGAAGGGCCGAAATAGGTAATTAAGGCATAATTGATGTTACTCGACGCTGGGATTCAAGCGGACCAAGCGTTGCTTCGTTAGGGGCTTGAGCTGAGGTGCCAGTGCATCATTTCGACAGGCGACAGGCGAAAGACGACGTACGAACTTCAAGAGAACTGTGCTGACGTGTTAAAGGCCGATAAAGATAATTCCTACGCTCGCATGCTATACAAACTTGCCCTCATTGCAGTTCTAATGGCTAGTTTTCTCTATTCCCGAACCACTTCGTTCAATTGCGGACCTCTAAACAGTCTATTTTTATTCGGATTTTTTCTAACGCCTTGTGCTGCCTTTTGGGTTTTCATTTTCGGTCCGTCGAGTTGGTTGCGAACGATCGGGATATGCCTGACCGTCCCGCTGTCAGTAGCCTCGATAATCTTAGTCGCGGGAGCTGAATGGAGTGACGGCAGTATTGAATTTGCTTATCAGGCGCTCACTCAAGGTGGATTTTCGGATCAGGTCTTGCGGACTTATCGCGATAGCGGCAACGGCAAGGTGATAGGGCACGGCAAAATCCTCTCCAACGATCTGCGTCTCCTACAATGGAGTATCGGCGCATTTTCAAGCTACCAGTATCGATTAGAACTAACACGTCCAATTGGAGCTTACTGTTATGAACTTTTAAAAAGCGTTGAGATACCGCCAGGTTGCACTCCTGATCTTATTACTCGTCCAGAGGGCGGTTATGACCTAAGAGTAGAGGATCGTAACGGGCATGAAATTTTTCGCGCTGACGCGATGGCCGTCCTTGCTCAAAAGAGGCAAATACCAACAAATTAGAATCACTGTTGACTCGTTAAAGCTGCACCGGCTACGCCGTAGACCCATTCAGCGACAAGGAGGGGTTAGGATCAAGCATTGATTTGTAGTCAGCTTTAAGCACACAATCCATGTGGCACGTAAGTCTGGTCAAAAAAAACTCGCCAATGGGTTCGGTGCATCGCCAAGATTATTACCCGTAAAGATAAAGGCAAATCGAGTTCTCCTTTACCAACGCTCATTCTTGAACCAGTGGCTTTACTTTACCAATAGCTTCTGATACCACTCATGTTTTACCGTGGAGCCCCAATTGGCGCACTGTAGGCGTGCCTTCCTATGTAAAGTACTGCAAACGGATATGATGATATGCTGTTTACCCAAACTAAAAAATACGAAGAAGCCATAAGGAGAGCTACGCTTGCCCAAGTCAATGAAAATCTCGCTGCAAACAATTGCCGTGGCTCTGACCTTACTGGCCTCGATATCGTATGTTCAGGCCAAAAGCCAAGCCGAGCAGATCAAAGAATTAAAGGACAAGAGCGTTTTTCTAGCTAAAGCAAAGCAGTTCAAAGATGCTTTGCTGCTTAGCGAACAGGCCCTTAAGCTCGATGAAAAAGATGCCACCATATATTTCATGAGAGCACACATAAAAGAACAGCAAAAAGATCCCATTGCCGCTTTAAAAGAGCTGAATAAGGCAATCGAACTCAATCCGAAATACGCCGAAGCTTATCTACTAAGAGCCAAGGCTTTCTACTTTCTAGGCGAAATGGACGAGGGACAAAACAATACAAAACAAGCTCAAAGCGATCTCGAAATGGCACTCAAACTAAATCCGCGCATGGCTGGAGCTCTCGATTACAAAGGTGTCGGTCTAGCCAGCGAAAACAAACTGAAAGAGGCCCTTGCCAGCTTCAACCAAGCCATTAATCTTGAGCCAGACAATGCAGACTTTCTCGACCACCGAGCCATGGCTCTCAATGCCCTAGGCAAGCGCCAAGAAGCAACAACCGATCTACGGCGAGCAGCCGAAATTGAGAAAGACAATCCGCAGGGGTGGTTGATGTTGTCGCAGCAACTTACCGACTTAGGGCAGTACAAAGAAGCAATAACGGCAATCAATAAGAGTATAGCGCTTAAACCAAATCGACTTGATCATGTGTACAAACGAGCCGCTCTCTACCTCAATCTTCATAGATATAATGAAGCCCTGACAGATCTAAATGCCATATTGAAAGTCAGTGCCGCAGATGACGACGCAGTCAAGATGCGAGGCGATACCTACCTGGGTTTGAAAGACTTCCCCCGGGCCTTGAAAGACTACGACCAGGCCATCAAGCTGGCAGGCGATCAAGCTTCGCACTATCAGGCCAGATCTCAGCTTCGCAGACTGATGGGCAACGATGCCTTAGCCAAATTAGACGAAAACAAAGCGTCAAAACTCAGAGGCGTCAAATCAAAATAATGCAACAGCGCTCTACCGCAACTGAGGCACACAATTCATTTCAGTCGAATTAAATTGGGTATTTGGAGAGTTGCGATACTCTTTCACCATACCTAGAAAATACTGATGCACCCTGGTGTCATCAGTTATCTCTGGATGGAAAGCTGTGACTAATAGATTGTCTTGACGGGCCATAACAATACCTTCGTTAATGGCCGACAATACTTGCACAGCTGCTCCACACTCGACAATGACTGGTGCACGAATGAAAACGGCAGGAAAAGCCTCAGCACCAAGAGCATCGATTACCAAGTCAGATTCAAAACTACGCCGTTGCGGGCCAAAGGCATTACGCTTGACCTTTATATCCATCACCGCTAGGCGCCCCTGACTAGAACCTTCAATCTCTTTGGCAAGAAAAATTGAACCCATGCACGTGCCATAAACAGGCATTGAAGAAGAAGAAGAAGCTCCTATCTTTTCGCTCGGAGCAATTTTCGCCTTGATAGCAGAAAAGATAGGAGCAGTGCCTTCATCAGTCAACTTCGCTACAGCGGTTGATTCACCACCAGGAATAATGAGACCGTGTATGAGCTCAAGTTCTTCGGCATAGCGCACTGCTATGGCACTGGCACCACATTGCTCTAGCATTTTCATATGCTCAGCGAAGTCGCCTTGTAAGGCGAGCACACCGACAACAATATTGGAGAAATCTTGACTCATAGGGTCCTCATATTCTTCGTTTCAGAATCTACCAGCCGCGGCTAGCTAGATTTTCAGATGGAGCTAAGTCACGGCAGTTGCGACCGACCATAGCTTCACCCAAATTGCGGCTAACTTTGGCCAGTACTTCTGGATCTTTGTAGAAGGTTGTGGCCTTCACAATCGCTTGAGCGCGCTGCATTGGATTGCCTGATTTGAAAATACCAGAACCAACAAAGACACCATCTACGCCTAGTTGCATCATCAGAGCAGCATCGGCAGGGGTAGCAATGCCACCAGCAGCGAAATTAACTACAGGCAATTTGCCTTCAGCAGCAACTTTGACTACTAGGTCATAAGGGGCGCCAATGTTTTTGGCATAGCTCATCAACTCTTCTTTAGGCATGCCATGTAGTCTTCTGATTTCGCCTAAAATCGTGCGCGCGTGGCGCACAGCTTCAACTACATCGCCTGTGCCAGCTTCGCCTTTAGTGCGCATCATTGCTGCACCTTCGCCGATGCGACGAAGAGCTTCACCTAAGTTTTTAGCACCACAGACAAAAGGAATAGTGAACTGACTTTTGTCGATATGAAACTCTTCATCGGCAGGAGTAAGCACTTCACTTTCATCAACGCAATCAACACCAAGTGATTCAAGAATTTGTGCTTCGACAAAATGCCCAATGCGAGCTTTGGCCATAACTGGAATAGATACCGACTCAAGAATTTGAATAATCAACTCTGGGTCACTCATACGAGCAACGCCGCCATCAGCGCGAATATCAGCCGGCACTCTCTCTAAAGCCATAACCGCTACAGCACCAGCTTCTTCTGCAATCTTAGCTTGCTCGGCATTGACCACATCCATGATCACTCCACCTTTGAGCATTTGTGCTAAGGCTTCTTTAACTAGTTTGGTGCCAGTTCTAGGCTTAATTACTGTAGACATATTTCTCCCCAATCTTATTTAGTAGTGGTCAAATCAGTACGTGTTCGTTGCGTCTTTGCCTAAGCGAATGGGCCAGACGTTCTTTGGCTAAATGAGCAAGATATTTGCTCAAGGCTTGCGCTAGGCGCTTGATACCTTCGGCAATTTTGGGCTCTGAATTTTGAATAAAGCAGAGTCTTAAGTAGTTGAGTGAATCTTCATCAGCGTCCAAGAAACAAATATCACCCGGTGAGAAAACAACTTTCTCAGCCACGGCAAATTCGAGCAAATCACGATTAGAAGTGCCTTTTGGCAGAGTCAGCCAGATAAACAAACCACCGGTGGGTGCGGTCCAACTGACTTCAGGCAGCGACTTAAATTCTTGAGCTAGAGCCGACAATATTGCATCGCGACGCTGACCATAGATGCAATTGACCCTAGTTAGATGCTCTTGATAAAGCCCCTTTTGTAGAAACTCAGTGAGAATTACTTGCACCATAGAATTAGTAGCAAGGTCACTTGTTCTCTTAGCAAAGCTCAAACGGTCAATTACTTCTTGCGGGCCCACCAGCCAACCCAAGCGAATTCCCGGGCAAAGGGCCTTAGAGAAAGTGCCTTGATAAATTACTATATTCTCGCCGCCTTCAATTTCTGCAGCCAGTGTGCGCAAAGAAGGTAAAGGCTCACCGCCGTATACTAAATCACCAGAAAAATCGTCTTCAAGTATGGGGGTTTGATATTTGCGGGCCAAGGCTAAAAGACCTCGACGCCGAGCTAGCGACATGGTTATGCCAGTTGGGTTTTGGCTGTTAGGCATAACATAAATGAATTTCGGCTGATACCTAATTAAGTGCGCTTCCACAGCGGCCAAATCGATACCTTCATCATCTAGCGGACAACCAAGTAGTTGGGCCTGCCTCGCTTTAAAATTGGAAATGGCCCAAAAATATGTGGGCTCTTCTACTAATACATGATCGTCTGGGTTGATTAGCAAATTAGCAACCAGGTCAATACCCTGCTGCGAACCGCTCAGTATCAACAGCTCTTGGTCACGCACGGCAATGCCACGCAAAGCTAGATGGGCCGTGACGGCTTGGCGCAAATCTGGCTCACCAGCAAAAGGGCTGTAGTCAAACATAGAAGCACCACGACCGCCACCAAGAAGGTCTAAAACTATCTTTTGGAAGTCATCACTAGGATAAGAATCTTGCGAAGGAATGCCCCCAGCAAATGAGATGAAGTCGTCTCCAGAAGCCAATTGTGGAAGCTTTTCAATCGAAGAACTCAGGCCATCGGCGTAGCGCGAAAAGCGGCTGAGCCAATTGAGTTCGCCACTAGGCAACTGCGGCGCTAGAGAAGAAGCAATAGAAGAATTAGAAGAAGCAACACTAGAGCTCGAGACAAACGTGCCGCGACCCACCTGCGAGGCAATGAAGCCAAGTTGCGCCAGCTCTAAGTAGGCGCGGGCAACAGTTGAACGATCAACTTTAAGATAAGCTGCCAAGTCACGATTGGTAGGCAAGCGATCGCCAACCTTCATGCGGCCATCTTCTATCGCAGTCTTGAGGGTCTCAACAATGCGAGCATAGACATACATAGAAGCAGAGGCCTCTGAGGGCCCTTGCTCAAGCATTGCGCTGAAGACATCCTGCCAATTCATATATAACGCATAGACCTTTATTAAAAGCCCAACCCAGCCATTCCAGCCAAAGCATACACGCCAGACCCTACCAATGCCTGAAAAATACCAGCCAATTTACAAAAAGTACTTTAAAAGAGCTTTAAATGGCGCTCTGATCTGCTGAATCTGCGGAGTCTGCTGGATCAGCTGATTCTGTAGAGCCTGCAGCCTCGGAGACCGCGCCTCCGGTAGCCTTGTGCTCTTTCTTTTGCTCCAAGACAGAATCTATCGAGACCCCAGAGAAGGCAGCAAGAAACGAGAGGCCGAGATTGCCAGCAAACATTAACGACATGGCCACAGGCAAATAACCGGCAAATGTTGCGATGGCGGTCGAGAGCATGCAGAGCCAAACGGGCAAATGGGCCCAAGCCAAAGAGCGAGGCAAAACTCTAGTTCGACTAAGGCAATAGCAAATGCCCATACCGGCTGTTCCATATAAGAAAGAAGAGACCATAAATGTCTCAGTGATAGATTGATTGATTAAAGTCCAGCCAATTTGCACAAGTTCGTTGCCGGTGTAGGTACAAATGGCATTGCCCTGCAAAGCAATATCACTAAAGAGCACCATCATACGACTGACCGCTGCTAAATCTTGTGAACAAGCTAGCACAGCTAAACAGACAGCCACGCCGATGATAAAACGAAATTTCTCTTCTAATACTTCGCGCATGGCAAGAATGAAGACTAGACTAGAAATGCTCGAAAGTATTGCCGAGAGGCAGCAAAAGCGCCACAGCACAAGATGGCGTGGAACAAACTCCATCAACCTAGCGGGAGTAAAGTCAGTGAAATTGCCTTCGCGAAAAGCATAGACACAAATTAGTGTAGCCACTGTGTGAGCAATGGTGGCAAACAAACAAGTGATTTGCACAAAGCGGTGGCGCCGCATCGGTGAAGGAGCAGAAACTAGAGCCGTAGTGTCAGGAATAAACTCGGCCATGCCAACACTAAGTGACGGCAGCGAGTTTAGGAGAAATTACAGTGACACCAGACATATAGGGCTGCAATACCGTTGGCACTTTGACAGAACCATCAGGCTGTTGATAATTTTCAAGGATGGCTGCCATAGCTCTTCCTATTGCCAATCCAGAACCGTTAATTGTATGCAAGAAGCGAGCTTTGCCACCATCTTTAGGCTTATAGCGAAGATTGGCACGCCGGGCCTGGAAGTCACCAAAGACCGAGCACGAGCTAATTTCGCGATACTTGTCTTGAGCAGGGAACCAAACTTCTAGGTCGTAGCACTTATTGGCACAAAAGCCCATATCACCACTACAGAGCAAAACTCTGCGGTAAGGCAATTCTAGTGCTTCTAAAATCAGCTCTGCATCACGAGTAAGCTTCTCATGCTCTTCTATGCTGGTTTCAGGGGTGCAGAACTTCACCAGTTCGACTTTGTTGAATTGATGCTGACGAATGTAGCCACGAGTATCTTTGCCAGCACTACCAGCTTCACGTCTAAAGTTGGGCGTATAAGCACAGTGATAGATAGGCAGAGCTTCTTCATCGATTACTTCTTCTCTATACAAATTGGTAATCGGTACTTCTGCTGTCGGCACCAAATAAAGTTCGTCATCAGCACACTTATAAAAATCGTTCTCAAATTTTGGCAATTGCCCTGTGCCCACTAAACAATCGCGGTTAACCAAAATAGGCGGAAAGACTTCGCCATAGCCTCTAGCAGAGTGGCTATCGAGCATGAAATTCATCAAGGCGCGCTCTAGCTTGGCGCCCCAATTCATGAGCACAGTAAAGCGTGATTCGGCAATTTTCACACCGCGCTCAAAATCAAAAACGCCAAGTTCGGCCCCTAACTCATAGTGGTGCTTTGGATTTTTGATACTAGGAATGGTGCCCCAAGTACTTTCAATTTTATTATCGTGTTCGTCTTTGCCGTCAGGAACATCACTGGCTGGCATATTAGGGATAGAAAGCGAAAGTATGTGGCGCTGAGACTCAAACTCACGCTTTTCTTCTTCCACTTCGCCCTGACGTTGTTTAATTTGCTTGGTTTCGCCTTTAAAAGCTTCTTTTTGCTCGGCAGTTAATTTGCCCGACTTAAAGAGTTCAGAAATTTCATTGCTGCGACAGTTAAGTGCTTCCCATTCACCTTGAACTTTGCGTAATTTCAGGTCAATTTCGACTAATTCCTTAATTGAATAATCACCGTGGCGGCGAGCCAGGGCAGCTTCAACAAGGTCTGGATTTTCTCTAACAAGTTTTAGGTCTAGCATTTTTGAACTTCTTTGTGAGCTTGAGCGTTTATAGATTTAGGACCAAATTATAGCTTTTGAAGGGGGTATTGCGATGGACCTGACAGCTAATACTAAGAAGTGGAGACAAACCCTAGGTAACCTTGGCGAACAAATTGCTGGTGATTATCTTGAAGAAATGGGTTTTACGGTCTGGGCCCGCAATTATCGGGCTGCACGCTTGGGCGAAGTCGACCTAATAGCCAGTAAAGACGACAAATCACTTGTCTTTGCCGAAGTGAAAACCCGCATGGCCGGGCCGACCCTTGAAGACCATAGTGGTCAATGGGCCGTCGACCCGCGCAAACAGCGCAAAATCATCAATAGCGCCCTTCATTTCGTTGACCTCAACCGCGGCAAAATCGGAGCCCAGCGCCGAATTTTGCAGTTCGATGTCGTGCTCATTGACTATCACCTCAGCCGCAGTCGACTACTCACCCTGCTTGTAGCCGGAGATTTAGCCATGCTGCGCCAGCACGCCAAAGTTCTGCACATTCCTGAGGCTTTTGGCCGCTTTCAATGAAAAAGGTCTCACCTCAATAATCTTTCTAAACTGCCTGCCTAATTAAAGACAAACTAATAGTCTAGCCAATATGGGCTAGACTATTGCTATCGAAGATTGCCAACTAGCACTGAGTACGAAATTGCTGTAGCACTTGTTGAGGGAAGAAAAATGTCTTTTTGGAAAGAAAAAAGGTCTCATCTTGAACAAGCCCAAATGCTGCAAAACACAGCAAGCAATCAAAAAGGTCTAAACAAAAGAGCAGTTGGCCTTTTCCCTCAGCCCAAAGATGATAAGCCTAGCCTGATAGACCTCTCCTGCCAGGTGAAATTTCACAACTTATTAGTAGCCATTGAAGGCCGCGAAGAAACCTGCGTCATTCGCATGATTTCCCAAAGTCAAAAATCCAGAGCCGCCGCTCTAGTATTTCGAGGTCGGGTCTTGGCCTGCGTCTACGGTTGCGATGATGACGAAACGCAATTGCTTGGCCAAGAAGCCTTCAATCAGGCAAAGCTACAAATGTTATCAAGCGATGCCATTGTCGATACTTATAAAATCGATGATAAAACCGCAATTGCTGCTTCGTCAATTTTTCACGGCGAACTCTATGAACCACAGTGCATGATGACACCCACTGATGTGCTGCAGTATTCTCTTGAGCATCTGCTAGAGAGCAATGCACCAGGCACCATTATCATCAACGAAGGCGACGGCGCCAAAGCCATTATTTATACTTTCAAGGGCAAAGTACACGGAATCTTTTCTTACAAAGAGGGCTGGTTAGAACCTTCAGTTGAAGCAGCCAAGGCCCTCTTGATTGACGTTTATGGTGCCACCATTTCGGCTTCGAAACTAAGACTTTGCAATATCTGGGAATTGAAACCTCTGACATTCTCACTGACAGGCTTAGAAGAACAGCTTACAAGTGGTAAGCAATACGCATCTCTCAGTCTCGATTATTCTGAGTTGAGTAAGATAGAACAGAAACACAAAGACAGCCTGAGCAATTCTTTTTCACACATTGAGCGTGAAGAAGAATGGGCGGCAAAACAACACCAAACTCCAAACCCCAGCAAAGGCGGCAATCCATGGAAGAGCGCCAAGGGTAACAAAATAGGCGGAAGCTAAGCACATACGATGATCTCCAAGCAAACTGAAAGCCCGAACCAATCAATCATGCCGTCCTCGGCTACAATTAACGACCAAAATCACCTTTGCCTGGGCGGAATTGATACCAGCAAACTAGTAGAAGAATTTGGCAGCCCCCTCTGGGTGATGTGCGAAGACTCAATTATGCAGTCAGCGGCTGCCATTAAAGAAGGACTAACGGCCTACCCCCAAGCCCTGCCCTGCTATGCCGGCAAAGCTTTTCTCTGCCTGGCCATGGTCAAACTGATTGACAAGGCTGGCTTTGGCCTTGATGTTGTTTCAGATGGCGAACTATTTACGGCCCTCCAAGCCAATTTTCCGCCTCAGCGCATTTTCTTTCATGGCAACAATAAAAGCGCAAAAGAATTAGCCATGGCTCTTCAGTCAGGGGTCAAAATTGTAGTAGACAGCATGAGCGAGCTAGAGGCGCTGATTGTCTTGGCCCAAGCCGAGCAAAAGACCGTCGATATTTTACTGCGGATTATTCCTGGCATCGAGCTAGATACGCACGACCACATAAAAACCGGCCACGACACAAGTAAATTTGGCATACCACTAGATCAACTTGACGCAGCTATTAGCAAGATTTTGAACAATGCAAAAGTTCGTTTAATAGGTCTACATGCTCATATCGGTAGTCAGGCTATGGACCTTGGCCCTTACCTGGAAAGCGTCGATTTGTTTGCTGATCTTTACCTCGAAATCCAGAAAAAATTCAATCTTACCTTGCCCCATTTAGATGTTGGCGGCGGCCTCGGTATCGCCTATACAGAAGCCGACAAACCACTGTCAATGCAGCACTGGGCGCGGGTTGTTAGTGAGCGAGTAAAGACAGCCTTCAAAAGCCGCAACCTGGCCCTGCCCGAGTTATCAGTGGAGCCTGGTCGGGCAATTGTCGGCAATGCTGGAGTGACTTTGTATAGCACTGGCCACCTCAAGCAATTACCGGGTGGCACTAACTATTTGGCTGTCGATGGTGGCATGGCCGATAATCCGCGACCAATTACCTATCAAGCTCAATACACAGCTGCTGTGGCCAACCGCATGAAGCCAGAAGCTGAAGCCAAAAGCTGGTCAATCGTCGGACGCTATTGTGAGTCAGGGGATATAATCGTAGAGGAAGCTAAATTGGACGCTCGAGATGGCGACCTCATCGCAATATTTGCCACTGGCGCCTATAACTACAGCATGTCCTCTAACTACAACCGCACTGGCCGACCAGCCTGCGTACTTGTTCGCAACGGCCAGGCCGAGGTCATTATCGAACGGGAAACCTGTACAGATTTAGTCAGTCACGACCGCGTGCCCAGTTGGTTAACTTAGAGTCGTTAACTAAGAGTTGGTTAGACCATTAAAATTTCGAGGCAAGGGGAAAGAGCTAGATGCCTGACTTCAGCAACTTCTTCGATCAAATTGATTTGCTAGTCTGGGGCAAAACCTTGCTGCAGGTTTTGATCATTTGCTATGCCGTGCTCTGGCTCTGGCGCCGGATTGCCGGCACTCACGCTGAACGTTTAGTTAAGGGGATGCTAGTTCTCACAGCCATCAGCTTTGCCTCGTGGTGGCTCCAACTCACTATAATCACCTCAATACTGCATCACATGATTCCGGCTGCGGCCCTGGCCCTGGTCATGGTCTTCCAACCAGAAATTAGACGGGGCCTCGGTTACCTTGGCCGGGTACAGACTTTCAAATTTGATCTTTCTTTAGCTCACACTGACGCTACGCGCACAGCCAGCGACATAAAACAAATTATTCAAGCTGTCAAAGAACTATCGCGCAGCAAAACTGGGGCACTAATTGTCATTGAGCCTCCCCACGGAGAGCGTGACTATCTCAGCCCCGGCACCCCGGTCAACGCTGACATTTCGGCCACACTACTGCTCACTCTCTTCTTTCCTAAATCGCCTCTGCACGACGGGGCAGTGGTCATTCGCAAAGAAAAAATTGTAGCTGCTGGTGTAATTTTGCCGATGACTGACAATCCCAAACTTTCATATAAGTACGGCACTAGACACAGAGCGGCAATTGGATTATCTGAAACCTACGACGGTCTTTGTATTGTTGTCTCAGAAGAAACTGGGGCAATCTCAGCCGCCAGCCGAGGTATGCTGGCTCGCTATAGCAATGCTGAAGACTTAACTGAGCCGATTGCCTACCTATACCATCAAGGCGCCGACGGCGACAATAACGGCCCACTTAGTTCATTCTTATCACTTTTTGGTCGAGGCAAATCTGAAGTTCCCGCCGATAGCAAAGCTGAAAGAATAACTGAAGCAAAAGCTACTCAAGCCGTGACCCTAAGTGACAACGAACGTTTAAAAGGCGAAGCAGAGCAGAGCCTGACCTAGCTTTAAGTAGAAAGTTCTTCGACAATTTTACGAGCCGCAGCTACGCGATCTGGCGCTTTGACAATTGGTCGGCCAACGACAATATAATCAGCACCACGGGCAATGGCATCACGGGGAGTGACGATTCTTGCTTGATCGTTAGCCTCAGCCCAGCTCGGTCTAATTCCTGGGGTGATAATGAGAAAATCGTCGCCGCAGCTCTCGCGTATGGCAGTGGCTTCTTGAGCCGAGGCCACCACACCATCAAGCTTGCTCTGTTGGGCGAGCTGGGCTAAATAGGTCACCATTTTATCTAAGGGTAAACTGACGTTTAACTCTTCACTTAAGGTTTTAGCAGTCATGCTGGTCAAGATTGTCACAGCAATGAGGGCTGGCTTGCTAGCGTTGGGCTCGACTTTAAGCAACTCTTGGTAGGCAACAGCGGTAGCTTCGGCCGCAGCTACCATCATGGCGCTGCCACCGGTGGCATGGAGATTGAAAATATCAACCGACTGACTAACGGCAGCCCGGCAGGCCTGAGCTACTGTATTAGGAATATCGTGAAACTTTGCATCAAAGAAAAGCTTGACCCTGTACTCACGGGCGATAGCAAAGAGGGCCGTGCCACAAGAGGTAAAAAGCTCTAAACCGCACTTGAAGACACCCACTTCATCACGCAGCTCCTCTATTAAGGCGCGAGCCTCAGCTTCTGATGAGACATCAAGGGCGACGATCAGCCTATCCTTGCCGGTCAGCGTTCTTTTCATACACTCTCTTTTCTCTCTTGTTTTTCAAGACAGCTTAATAGAAATTTACATGCAAAACGACCTGGCAATCTAAAACTGCCAAGTCGTTTAACAAATTTGCTCTGCACTCACCTAGGTTTAAGACTAAGCCTAAAGGCCTAAGGAGCGATGGCAGCCTTGTCTTTGTCGAGCTTGTAACGCTTGACAAAGCGATCTACCCGACCTTCTGTGTCAACGATTTTTTGTTGACCGGTATAGAAGGGATGGCAGGCGCTACAGATTTCAACGCGGATTGCGTTCTTTGTGGAACCCAATTTGACAGCAGCACCGCAGACACAAGTCGCGATCACTTCTGAATACTTGGGATGAATTCCTTCCTTCATGATGACACCCTGAATTTTTAGAATAAGGCAAAAGATACCACACCATTGAGAGGCCTTGCCGCTCCTCTCAATATAATCGTAAGGTCCCTTAACAGGAAATAGTTAAAGCCTTCTCTATTTATACTACTGATTGATTGGCTGAGCCACATCAATGCCGTCACCAGTGGCCTGAGAGAGCCTCTCCCCTTCAACATTAAGGAAAACTGCCTTTGGCGGACTGTCATGACTGACAATCTCATTGACTGTACGCTTAAGCTGTTCCAATCTAAGGCCAAAAGACTGAGCTCCACTGCCTGAAAGAAAGCGTTTCGATAGATTCACCACTATTGCCGAGCGGTCTTTAGTTGGAGCAACCGAGATTAGAACAGTGCCTCTTGGTACTTCACTGCCGAAACCCGATGCTTCTTCATCAGTTGTGGGACCTTTTACCAGTTCATTCACCGCCGCTTCTACAGCCTTCAAGCTAGGTGTCTGCTCTTCGCTGCCAGAGCCAGGCTGATACGAGCGAGCCACCGGTTGATAAGTGATTTTATCGCCGTCATTTTTAACGAACCAGATCAGAAGGGCATCGCGCTCAACTGGCGCAATCTTAGCCTTGTCACCAAATCTAGTGACTGCACTAACAGACTTACTTTCTCTAACTTCACTATGTTCACTCAAAATTGTGCGATTGCCAGCACAACTACACAGCAATGGCGCCACAAAAAGACCTAGCACTAGATGTTTAAGACTATTTTTTAGTGGAATCAACTTTAGAGTCTCCGGCCACAGCTTTTGGTACCAGAAGCAGTTTACCATCACCAGAGACGCCACCATCACCAACTTTCAAATCGGCTAAACGAAAAGCATGATCGCGCCTATCCATGCGAGCAAAGTCAATTAGCGGGTTAAGTAAGTCTTGGGCAAATTGAGCAAATTTATCAGGCTCGACAATATCGGGACCTTCTACTTGCAGGTCTTCCAGCATAATTTTGCTATCTCCAACAAGCTTTGGGCGAGCCGAAATTTTTATCGGTACACCAGTATCAATACTGGCCCCCTTAGTCACCAATGTCGCCTCTAACTTAAGCATGTCATCAACAATCTGGACTGTGGGCTTCATTACCTCTAACTGCTGTTCTCCAAGACCGGGCAAATCAAGCTTAAGACCGCTCATTGAAGCCACTAAACGCGGGGTCTTAAGGGCCTCGGCAATTTGCTCTTGGCTCAGTTCAGCTCTCATAAACAGCATGGTTGGCGCCTTCAAACCAATAGCACCATTCTTTTTGCGATAGTTAAACCAAATTGGATTCTGCGATGCCACCGACAAATCACCCAAGCCAACACCTTTGAGCTTCGGATGCTCAGCAACAACAGATACAGCTTTGACTTTTCCGGCAATTAAATCAGTAAGACTATAGGTCTTAATGCGCACTCGCACTTTGCCACCAAGTTTACGCTGCAAAACGATTTTGCTAGCTTGATTGGCAACTACTTCGGTAAGAAAATTGATACCAGTTACAGCTTGCACTGTGCGTGAAAACTTAGAGCCGATAGTAAAAGTAGGCGCCGGAGTAGCGACTTTTATTTTTTCGCTGCTACTACTTTGAGCACTGTTACTAGCATTGCTCATACTTTCGCTGGCATTAGCAGCAGAGAAGCTAAATGGCGCGCTCAAAAGCAACAGGCACATAGCTAAAAGGGCAATACCTGCAACTTCGCTGTAACCTTGAAGTAGCATAGCGAACTTAAGCATTCAAAGTTTCTACTAGAACGACTGCTGCGGTGGATGGGGGTTCTTCATCTTATCCTGGAGAGCCTCTTTAAGCATTTCATTCTGCCGCAAGAGTGCTTTCAAATGCTCGTTGGCAATGGCCAGTTCAGCCTGTAGCTCAGCCACGGTCTGCTCGTGTGAGACGCCAGTAACCGGGTCACGACCAGGCATTTTAGGAAGAAGAACATAACCCAACTGCACAGCCTTCAGGGCCGCAGCTGTACGAGTAGGAACTTTCAACTTAGCAAGAATACATTCGATATGTTTTTCAACAGTACGAAGCTTCATATCTAGTTCTTCGGCAATCTCTTTGTTGCGCAAGTCTAGGCGAATCAGAACTTCAATCTCTCTATCGGTGAGATTGGAGTTCGGCATGTTGGTTGCCGGAGCTTGCTTAACCAGCTGCGTAATTTTTGGATCGCAATAGGGTAGACCCCTAGTAACCTGTTCGATAGCCTCAAAAAGAGTTCGCGGACCAGAACTCTTCAAACAAAATCCACGAGCACCAGCTCGCATCAGTTGGTTGTGATACTTAGTAGCGTGATAAGAATCAGTCAAAACCAAAACATTTGAGTTCGGCAACTCGGTGCTAACGCGGCGGCATACTTCAACACCATTAAGCACATCGAGATCGACGTCTAAGATAACGAAATCGGGTCTGAGTCGACGAACCATTTCAGTAGCAGCCATGCCATCAGCTGCTTCACCAACGATTTCTACCACTTCAGAGACTACACGCTTGAGACCAAAGCGAATCAGTTCGTGCCTCTCACAGAGAACTGTTCGAGGTCGAAAAATTGATGGTCTTTGAGTTGAATCCAAGAGTGTCTCCCGTCTTTCCGTCTGCGATTAGAAACTCATTAGCTGTCAATATTTGAGTTTAGAACCGAATTTATTGTAACAGTGTGGGCAGTTCTGTCACCATCGAGCCAGTAACTTCTTTATATACCCTATATTCTCTGAGACCTAATCGTTTACTCATATCTCGAAACGCCGTTCTATTGTGCACTTGCGGCCCCAGAGCCATTCACTCCACAACCGCAGACGAAAAAACAGAACGATGAAAAGCAGCATTATCAGACGAAAAAGGATCTCTCAGTCACACCAACGCATAGCACCAGCATATACCCGCTGAGTCAAACATCTACATTTAGCAAACAAATAGCCAACAAATTTCTCCAGAGAAATAGGCTCTTGTCATAGCCAGACAATCAATTTGGGATATAAACTAACAATAGAGTAAAAATATTGCTTAGCGCTAGCTAAAACAGCTGTATTTAGGGGAATCTTACGAGAAGCATGGGAAAAATCCCAGTAGCAGCCTCCTCTTGAAATGGTTAAGCTGACCTCATAATCAATAAACCGAAGGGCCACAGAGCCGCATTTTCTAAGTTTTCAAAAGAAGTAATGACAAGCACAGGATTTAAAATCGAGAAGAAGTACTTTCATATAGCTATTGCAACTAGCCTTGTATTGTCGCTTGTCTTCCTAGCTACTCCTAAACCGGCCCAAGCCACAAAGATGAATGCTAATCCCCTGCCACACCGGGGCGAAGCCAATCCTGACAATCAGAATAACTGGAATAGACCAAGCAAAAGAGATTTTTCGCAACCAGCTGAGCGCGAAGCCCTACCACCATCGCAGTGGGCCGGTAGAAGGCCTGATTATCGCGACGAAGAAAAGCGCAAGAAAGCAGAAGAGGCCGCCAATGCCCTCAAAGCCATAGAAGAGCAAAAGAAACAAGCAGAAGCAGCTCGACGAGCGGAACAAGCCCAGGTCAATGCCTCTAAACAAGTGCTACAAAATGCTATCGATGCAAACAATAGAGGTTACGCTCTTGGTCAAGCCGGTCGCTGGAACGAAGCCATTGCTCAGCACGAATTGGCTTGCAAACTTGACCCTGGCAATAAGCAATTTCGCACCAATCTATCCTCCGCCAGAGTTCGCTACGGCGAACAGCGCTTAGCGCAAAAAGACTTCAGCGGCGCAGCTCACCTCTTCCGCAAAGCTTTGACAGCTGCTCACGACAATTCGCTGGCAGCAAAACACTTGAACGAAGCGATTCAAAGAGGCGGTCTAGACCCAACTCTTGCCGAAAATCGTTTGGGCATAGGCGACCAGCTGGCCGCTTCTGGCGACCTTGACGGCGCCATGATTGAGTATCAACAGGCCATGCAACTTGATCCCGGAGCCCGCACTTACGTCAAGATGGGCGACATGTCGATGCGCTATGGCCAAGCCACCAACGCTCTCAATTGGTACCGCCAGGCCGTTGTAAAAGACACCAATTATGGGCCAGCCCATCGCCAGCTCGGCCTCATTTATATGATGCAAAAAGATTACACCTCAGCAGCGGCATCCCTGCGCAAAGCTGTCATTATTGATGCCAAAGACAATGCCGCCGGTCTCGCTCTAATTGATATTTGGCGCAAACAAGTGTCAATGAATCCTGAGTTGGCTGAAAACCACCTCGGCCTAGCTGGCGCTTATCAACTCACCGGTGATTATCAGTCGGCAGCTGGAGAATATTTACAAGTCGAACAACTCGACCCCGGCAATGCCAGATTAGCTCCAGGTAGAGAGAGTCTCGCGCGAGCAATGAAACACACCACTGCCGAAAAACATCGGGTGGCCGCTGAAGTATTTATCAGCCAAGGTTTGGCTAAAGATGCACTTTCTGAAATTAGCCAAGCAGTAAACGTTGAGCCAAGAAATGCTCGCTATCAATTTTTGATGGGAGAAGCGCTAGAGAGTGGTGGCGACATTCAAGGTGCCTTAAGGGCCTACCATACCTCGGTTTTGATTGATCCACAAAACAACCAAGAAGCAGCGGCCCGCATGCGTGACCTGCAAAATCGCTCTAATAACCCCAGTGCTGGTGCCAATAGTTCTCCTGCTAACTATGCTCCGCCGCAAGGTCAAAGCAATAATCCTAGTTCTAGTTCTAATACTAAGCGCCCAAAAGCACTCTATGAAGGTAGCCCGTCTAGTACAGGCACAGGCCCAAATGCTGGCTCAAGTACACCATTCACGGGAAGCTTCCGCACCCACGATGAACAATCGTCAATGGGTGGTGGTGGTAATTCGATACAGAATCCTAATTCTAGTTATCCTAATTCTAGCTATCCTAATTCTAGTGTTCAGCGCCTAGAAAACTCAGCAGCTAGTCAAACAGAAGCAAGGCCTGAGCCTAAGCAAGTGCAAAGCAAAGACAGTCAAACACAAGCTACTCTAAAAGCTTGTGATGAGATGGAGATGCGTCGCGATTTTCAAGGCGCTACTAATTTGCTGAGAGAAGCACTAAATAATAATCTGCAAAATGCTGATATTCACCATCGCCTGGGCCTAACTTTACTCAACTCTGGACAACTGTCAGAATCAGTTTCTGAGTTGCGCATTGCCAGCGCCCTAAATCCGGCTAATAAAGTATTTTCAGCCGATCTTGCCCGCGCTCTCAATATCCACAAACGCTCACTAACAGCAGATCCTGGCCTTGCATCTCCAGGCGGAGGAGCTGGCCAATGAGTTTCTACTTTCAAGCACCTGACCTAGCCGAATTTCCTAGACGTTCATATCGCCGTTTTCTAGAAGAAACCATTGGCAATCTTTTTGCCGAAATATCACCAGTAGCCAGCGAATACTCCGCTCGCTTTGAACTAACATTTTTAGGGCCAGACGGCAAAGTGCATTGGCGCTTTGAAGACTACGCGCCAGACTCGGGCTATCCCACCTCACCTGAACAAGCACGCAAATCAAACATGACGCACTCAAAGCGCATGATGATGGAAGTGTGGTTGCGCGATACTTTGACTGGTGAATTGCGCAAATCAACGGCCTATGTCACCGATGTACCAGTGATAACCGACCGCGGCACGTTTGTCATCAACGGCTCAGAGCGTGTTGTCTTGGGCCAACTAGTAAGGGCCCCAGGTATTTATTTCAGCCAAGGGGGCCAGACCAGCTACAAGGCTCTTATGCTCGCTGAAATGGGAGCCCCAATTGCCTTTGAACTAGAACTAGATGCTAGCGGCGGCAAAACAAGCAGGGCGAAATGCCGCATCAAATTACCTAAACGCAGTTGGGTCGCCGCCACAACTGTGCTAGCAGCTTTAGGCGTTGATGCCCAAGATTTGCAAAAACGCATCGGCAGTTTGCTGGAGCGCAATCGCATTGATTTCAAACCACTAACCCAAACTGAAGCTTTAGCAGTGGTGGGCCGCTCATGGAAGCCGGACGGTGGTGGTGGCTCATCTGGTGGCGCTACGGCCCTGAAAGAATTAACTGATAGACGCCGTTATTCATTAGGAAAACTCGGTCGCAAGCGCGTTAACGCTAAACTTGGTATAGAAGAGCAGTCACATCAGTTAAGTGGTGATGATATTCTCGCTGCTGTCGAATATTTGCTTGGTTTGCCACTCGATATGGGGCGCACAGATCAAATTGACAGTTTAGAAAATCGCCACTTGAGGGGTGTCGGCGAGACCCTAACAAAGGCTGTCAGACCAGCGCTTGGACAGATGACTCGTTCAATTCGCACCCGTTTAGAAATGAATGAAGACGAAGAAATCGGTTCACCCAATGAACTTCTAGACATCAGACCATTTTCTAATGCCCTCAATAAATATTTTGTTGGCAATCCGCTAGTGCAATATCTTGACCAACAAAACCCGCTTTCTGAGCTATCTCATCGCCGCAGAATCACATCATTTGGCCCTGGTGGTATCGACCCCAACGCCGCCCCAGTTGAGATGCGCGATATTCACCCATCACAAATTGGTCGAGTATGCTTAGTTGAATCGCCAGAAGGTAAGAACTGCGGCATGGTCTCTTATATGGCCACTTATTGTCGCATTGACGATGACGGCTTTATGACTGTGCCCTACAGAAAAGTATTTAACGGCCTGGTATCAGATGAGGTGCAATTCCTCACCCCAGCCGATGACAAGCGTTATACCCTGGCACCACCAGATACCAAAGTAGTAGATGGCAAAATTTCAGGATCAATGGTGGCCGCTAGACGAGGCGAAAGCTTCATTGAAGTCAGTCCTGAAGACGTCGATATGATTGGTATTGCGCCCCAAGGATTTATCTCAGTTGGTTCCGGTTTAATTCCGTTTTTAGAGCACGACGACGCCAACCGCGCCCTTATGGGTGGTGGCATGATGCGGCAGACTCTGCCGTTAATCAGGCCTGAGAGGCCTCGGGTGGGCACAGGTATGGAGCGCATTGTCGCTCGCTCAAGTGGACACTCTGTCATTGCTCGACGGGCTGGCACAGTGACCAAGGTCACAGGCAAAGAAATCACAGTCGCCCAGGGGTCTGGCGAATCGAGAACCTACACACTAACTCGCTTTGATAGAACCAATCAAAATACAATTTTAGACCAACGCCCTTCGGTACAAGTTGGCCAAAAAGTTGAAACTGGCCAAATTATCGCCGACGGCCCGGCCATTGATGCCGGTGAGTTAGCTCTCGGTCGCAACCTACTGATTGCCTTCATGCCGTGGAATGGCTACAACTTTGAAGACGCCATTGTGGTGCGAGAAGGTCTGGTAAAAGATCAAAAACTGACTCATATCGAAATTGAGAAACATTCATGCGGCGTGCACCAAACCCTGCGCGGCCCAGAAATTCTCACCCCAGAACTACCCAACGTCACGGCCAAAGATTTAGAGCACCTAGACGATCGCGGCATTGCCAAAATTGGTTGCTACGTCAACCCGGGGGACATTCTTGTCTCTAAGTTATCGCCCAAAGAAGCAAAGGCCCTCTCAGCTGAAGAAGAACTATTGCAAGCTATCTTTGGCAAAGTAGCAGAAGAGATGGGCGACACAAGCCTACGAGTGCCCCATGGCTCTGGTGGACGCGTAATTGACGTGCGCATCTTCACACCAGAGACCACCCCAGAACTCAAAGCTGGCATTATCTGCGAAATTGAAGTCTTGATTGCCAGAATGTGTCCAGTAGAAGTAGGAGACAAATTGGCCGGTCGCCATGGTAACAAGGGCATTGTTTCGATTATTGTCCCTGACTGCGATATGCCCTACATGCCGGATGGCACCCCTGTTGATCTCTGCCTCAATGCTCTTGGTGTACCGAGCCGTATGAATGTCGGACAGGTATTCGACACCCAATTAGGCTATTACGCCAGCATTCTCAACCGCTACTACCGCATTCACCAATTTGACGAATCTATCGCCCCTGATGCCTCTTTCAGACTGGTCACTGACGCCCTAAAGGAAGTGCGCCAATTGCCCGGCTATGAATGGATGGGTGCAGACGGCAAAGTCAAACTTACCGATGGTCGCACCGGTGAACCATTCGACCGGCCAATCTTAGTGGGCCGTCAATATATGCTCAAACTCAACCAGCTAGTGCTGCACAAAATCAACGCTCGCTCGGGCCTAGGAGGCCCATACGCCGCGGTGACGCAGCAGCCTGTGGGTGGTAAAGCCAACCATGGTGGCCAGCGCATGGGCGAGATGGAAGTCTGGGCCATTCAGGCCTATGGCGCAGCCAATATTTTGCACGAGATGATGACCATTAAGGCCGACGACATTCAAGGCCGCCACCAGTCTTATGCCGACATGGTGCAAGGTAATCCCATTACCCCAGGCGGGCGAACAGCCGCCTTCGATGGCCTCTGCTGCGAAATTCGTGGTCTAGGTATGGAAGTCACCCTGGGCAAGGTCGTTGACTCCTTCGAACCAATAGAAGACCGCTCTTGTGTGCAACCAAATGGGCATCCTACGAAGACTCTAGAAGAGAAATATCAGGTCTCTGCCGTACACCAAATGGAGGATAACGAAGGGCACAAAGTGCTCGAAATCCCCGCTGGTGACTTCGTTCCGGCTTCCAGACCACCGGCCTTGCCACTGATTACATCACTAACTAGCGGGAAACACGGTGGGAAACCACGTATTGAAATGTCGCAGGAACCGTTGTTTGATGACATAGAAGAGGGCGCACCCGATTCTGATAAGGGTTCTGTACCAGATTCAATAATGGATGCCTTCATCGCCCAAGTCCTAAACGAAGTGGAAGAAGTTAGTCCACTTGACCTACCAAAAGTTGTATCAGTAGAGCCACCTAAAGAAGTACAAAAGAGCAATGGAGCTGCAGCAAACTATCTGTCAGAAGTACTGGCAAGAGAACTAGGAACACAATCAACCCTCAACGGCTTCCCTTCACTAAGCGAACTATCCACACTAGCTCAACAACTAGTCACCCTAAATCAAGACGCACTCAAGCAACACACAGAAAATCCAGCAACTAACGTCCAGAACGAAAGTGAAAAGCTCACCGAGCTAGCTGGCTACTTCAAAAAATCAACCAAAAATTCAGAAACAGAAGCAATAAGCGATAACTCGCCAATAACTAATCCAGAAGACTCAAGTTAAAGCATAGGAAACAACAGAAATGACAGGCCGGTCAAGAGCAGGTGAACACAAAAGCAATGGCAAATGCCTGGCTAGCCTGGCTTTATTGATTAGTTCGCTTCTCTTAGCTGTTGCCTTTACGACTTTGAATGCCGAAGTAGCCTCAGCTCAATTCGGCGGCGCTGTACCTCCACCAATCGGTGATGGCCCTACACCTGAACCAGTCAATCCTGGCGACACCACAGGACCAAGCGCAGTACCTACTGGCGCCGCTGACCCAACACCTGGAACAAACAACGCTACTGCTCCCGGCAGAGACAGGACAATTATCCGCCTATACGATGCAGGCACCACTGGCCGTGGCCGACGCATGGTGCAGACTCTCAGACCAGATACCCTTTCAGCCGAAGCCCAAGGCAGAATTGGCGGCATTCTTGGTATCAACATGAACTCTGGTGAACAGTCAATTGACGTCACAGTGAGCAGAGATCAAATTGCTCAGATACAAGATGTCATCGCAGCCTATCCTCAAACTACGCAAGTAGATGGACGCAACATGATCACTGGCGACGACCCTGCCGCTGGCTACCCCAGACCAGGCAATGGCAGCCTCTATCGCTTCGATGGGCAGCTACCTACTGTAGCCACCTTCTCTCGGTATCTTGTCATTCTTGGCGTAGTTGTCTCAACAGTTTTCATGGCCATAGCCGCCTACTCAGTGGTGATGGGCAGCAGAGACGGCGGCAACAGAGTAATTGGTGCAGCATCGGGTCTGCTCTTCTTAATGGCGGCTTACACCATCTGGAAAATTGTGACAATGAATACTTTCCACGGCAACAGTGTCGACACCGCTCGTCCGGCTAATCGCCCCAGCCAAGGCCTGGTGCAAGATGCCTTCATGACCAGACCGAACCTGCCGGTAACTCCTGGTGGTGGTGTCAATAGTGGTGCACCTCGTGGTGGAGTTCCTGTTCAACCTCTCGGCACCGCCGGAAACTAGGTAATAGAAAATGAAAACACTAGACCTAAAAACTAAAACCAACAAAAAATTACTGGCTATTCCACTGGCTGCAGCCTTGGTTACTTGTACAGCTTTAGCTGGCGACGCTCAACCCAAGAATGAATATTTCGGCGGTAACTCCAATGGCACTCCACCAAAAGGCTACACCAACTATCAAGGACCACCGCCAAAAGCTGTCAATGGAGTAACCAGCAAAGGCGCTGGCGCCATGGACTCAAACGCCAGCGCCGAGCTAACTTGGTTTGAAGAATTTGATGAAGTCAGTTTTCTTGGCAGGCCAACTGATTCAGAAAGAGTAATTCTCAATATGCCATTCAACCAAGAGCAAGAGAGAGTACAACGATGGACACAAGTGGCATCCAATGTAGCAAAGCGCTACCGCCTCACTGCTCAAAAACTAAAGAAGGTACAGGCCCCAGCAGGAAGAGCAGATTTAGACCAATACCGCACTCTAAGAATCGAATGGTTCAACGATGCAGCTAGCGTTTACGAAGAGATGATCAGACCTAGAGCGGCAGCCCAGACCATCGAAGAGCTAAATGATCAACTCGGCCAAGTAAGAGAGCAAGCCAAAAGTCTCGGACAAACCAATACCGCTCTCCTCAATCAAGATCGCCAGCTGCGCCGGCACTACCGAGTACACAACCCCAAACAAACGGACTCACTGACTAAATATGTGACCGGTTCTTATAAGTAAGCCCCTAAATTTTCAATCTAAAGAAAACCCCCAGCACCCCAAAAACCCGAGGACCTAGGCAAAATGGCAATACAGTTAAATGACAGAGATCATCTGATTTTCAAGCTCGTTGATGAGCATGAAGTATTGCTGGAAAAGCATATTTCTTGGTTTATTGCTGGCGAAGAAAAGCCTGTTTTAATTAGAGACCGCTTACGCAAACTCTTCTATCTCGACTACTTGCTCTGCCACCGCCACGGCAGCAAACTACCTTGGTGGACCACACCAACCAAACCACTGGTATACATGCTGTCATCCATGGCCAGAACAATTTCTGGAGCTCCAGAAGCCACTGATGCCATGCTCGACAATGAGTTTCAACGGCACCACCTAGAAGTAGCCAATTTGCGCATGCTTTATCTGGTTGCTCAAAAAGACGCTCAAATCAGCCAGTTTCAGTGGACAACATGCAAGCAGCCGAAGAAAAGCGAATGTGGCCTTGATGCCATGGTCACTTTCAAATTAAACGGTGCTGCCAATGGCTCAACCAAACTAGGCTTGGTCAACAATCTCGCCCTCAACTCCGAGGCAATAAGCAAACTGACAAGCGCCATCGATGGTGAAAAGCTTGACTCAATTCTGCTTATCTCCCGCGATGACCTGGCGCAAAAAGCTTTGCAGCAATTAGTTGTGCAAGCTGGCGGTGAATTGGCCAAACGTACTTTGTTTGCTACCCACCAAGAGTTATATAAAGATGGCATTGTCGCTACTCGTTGGCAGAGCGCAACAGGCCAATCGGCCAGTCGCGAAATGGAAGCAGCAGTGGCCTATATCGGACCAATCACGCAACCAATTGCTGTATAGAAGCGGTATAAAGATTGAATACGTAAATTTGAGACAAGACCTAGGTCTAACTCTAAAACTAATAAACGCTGTGGGAGAAGGCTGGCATGGGGATGCCAGCCTTCATCTTTGCAACAACAGCCTGCTAGAGCTAAGACCAGCCAATTGTTTCGCGTTTATTGACAGACTAGGCCGGGAAGAATAGCATTAAAGCATTAGAGCTTTCTAACGCATGAATTTGAGCCTGGGGGGCTTTACCTATGCCTACGTACATCAGACCGGCAAATCGGTCGGAATCAGGCAGCATGTTAGTCTTTGGCACGGCGATTACCATTGCCATTGTGGCCGTGTTAGCCTTCTTCAGTTTGAGCTATGTCCGGCTTTTGGGTAGTAGCAGCGAACAACGCACTGCCATTGAAGCAGCAGCATTAGCAGCAGCCCGTGACTTAAGTATGATCGCGGTTAATACAGACGAGTACGGCTGGATATCTCTATCTGACTCCGCGCCGAACGGCAGCCTAACAGTTGCTCCAGACCAGTATTACGTGCCGGTCAGAGGCATCAACACCATATTGGGCACAATAAGGCTTGATCTAATCATTGCCACTGAGTTAAATGACAATGCCCTCAAAGAGATGATCAAAGCCGACATAGTCAATGCCAAAGCCGCACAAACTAAGTTAGGTGCTGAACTAAACAAAGCCTTAGTGGCTGGCTACAAAGCCAAAGGCATAGACGGCCAAGACATTGATGTCTATGGCGACGCTCAGAATGCCTACACATCTAACCAGATTAGAATGACAGGCGCCTCGAACTATATTGCTAACTCACTCAAGCTCTCCCTTGGTGGTATCAACAATGGTGGCGTCACCAATACGCCAATACCAAACCCAACTTCTAAGGCTGACGTGCCTGCTGGCAAGCAGCAGAACAACTTTTATCTATCGTACATGGACATTCCTACCGATGGCGAAAGCTTTGTCTTTGCTGGCATTGGCGACTCAATAAAACTAATGGATCCCAAACAATGGACGGCTACAGTGTCTGGCTTGCCCTATCAAGTTGCCACCATAGTCAAAGCCGAAGCTGATCAACATGTCACCGATACTCAAAACCCCAGCGGTTACAACATCCATGCAATTTCTTGTGCTCAACCAGCTAACGTAGCTGACCCTAAGCCGGCTCCCGGTGCACTGACTTTTAGCTTCCCGGATGGCATGCCTCCAGAAGTACTGGGACCAGGCACCATGCTCACTAATGCTCAAATCAATTCAAACAACAACTGTACTTATCAAACAGCAGTTAATGGTGACTATCCCTTAGGTAAACCAGCAACCAGAATCGACGATATGAGCTGGCCGTATGCTTCTGACACTAATTCGGGCAATGTCTTTAGAAAGTCATTGACTGACTGGTGGCGCCGTGCTGGTACTAAGCTCAATGTCGCCTCGGCCACAGCCATGCTCAAGGACCCAGCCAATAATTTCTGGCGGCCAACTGGTCCCGACACGGTAGATTGGATCACCGAAGCCGTGCTTGGTGATACACAGCTCTATAATCTCGGCCCCATTCCCCGTGGTTATATTCATATGTATCGCGTCGACCCAGCTACAGGCTTGGTGAGCTATGCCCACGAAGGTCTGACGCCCTGTAATTACAGTGCGGCTGGTCAAAATCAGATGTATTCAGAAAACATCGATGCCATAACCAAGAGTGCAGTAGGAAAGCTTACTGTTGGACCATTCACTTTCCCTGCCACCTTAAAGCCAGGTGGGCTGAGCAACGACAATAAAGTTACTTTGATGGACGCCTACGACCTTTATATACGCGACCAGGTATGTCAGCCCGGCATGAACCAAGGGGGCATGCATGCAGGGGAGCCCATGGACTTTGACAAAGTGATTTCGCTGCATCATGGCCAGAGCCACGATCTTGGCGGTAGTGGTCTGGGAGCAGCCAAGCCCGGTCCGAAAGTAGCGGGGTTACCTCCAGCTATCACAGACCAATCTGACTTTGCTGAGCAATCAGGCTTCCCCGATAATCACTACAATACTTATGACGTTGGCCCAGGCCCAGATTCTGTTCGGCCGACATACAAAGACAATGGTATGGCCGTAGACGTGCGCTTCCGCAGACAAGTAGAGACAGGTAGTCTTAGCACCTTACTTGGTTTCAAACTTGGCTATGTGGGCCACAAATTGGGTGCCTCTTTTGCCCCAACGGCCTTACCTGCTGTGGCTGCACCTTCTCTAAACTACGGCCACGACGACGATGACAACGACACCCACAAACACAAGAAGAAAAGTAAGAAGCATCATTAAACGAAAAGCTAAATGAAAAGCTGTTAATATTTTATTTTCACATTAGCAGCACTTAATTCAAAAATAGCTACTAAAAGCCCAAAAGAGAGCCCACACCACAGTGTCGGCTCTCTTGCTTTTCCAGCAAGACCCTGAATTACACTTACTCAGAGGCACCGGCAGCAATTGACAGGATGGGCAGTAACTTATACGATAGAATTATTAGAACCGCTTAAGCAAAGCCTTTTATGGCCTGGCGCTGGGGGATATTTTATGGTCAGTCGAAGATTTTTACTAATGCGATCGAAATCTGGCAACATGCTGGTTTTCAGTACTGCAGTTACCATTGCCATCGTCGCAGTTCTAGCTTTTTTCAGCCTTAGTTATGTGCGGCTTTTAGGCAGTAACAATGAGCAACGCAACGCCATTGAAGCAGCAGCTCTAGCCGCTGCTCGCGACTTGAGCATGATTGCGATAAATACAGATGACTACGGCTGGATTTCACTGTCTGATGCAGCTCCCACAGGTAATAGCACCACAGCAGGAGATGCGTACAACATTCCAGTGCGAGGTATCAATACTATCCTTGGCACACTTCGGCTTGACTTAATTATTGCCGACCAACTGGGCGATGCAAACTTAAAGACAATCATCAAAGCTGACATTGCCAAAGCCAAAGCTGCCCAGGCACTTCTGGGCACTGAACTGTCCAAATCTCTAGTGGCTGGTTACGGCGCTAAAGACATTAACGGCAATACAGTCAATGTTTATGCCGACGCAGAGGCTGCCTATAAGTCAAATCAAATTAGAATGACTGGCTCTTCTAACTATATAAACAACTCACTCAAGCTCTCTCTCGGTGGCATCACTAATGGTGCCATGACCAACACACCACTGCCTAACCCAAGAGGCATGGCAGACGTGCCTGCTGCTAAACAGCAAAATGACTTCTACCTTTCTTATATAAATGTTCCTACAGACGGCGAAAACTTTGTATTTGCTGGTATCGGCGACTCCATGAAACTAGTTGACCCTAAACAATGGGCTTCAGTGGTACCTGGCCTTCCCTATCAAGTAGCAACCATAGTCAAAGCCGAAGCAGATCAACATGTAACCGACACACAAAACCCAGCAGGCTATAACATCCACGCTGTCGCCTGCGCCCAACCAGCTAACGTAGCAGACCCTAAACCAGCTCCCGGTGCTCTAACATTCAGCTTCCCTGATGGCATTCCACCAGAGATAACTGGCCCAATGAGCCTACTGACAAACGCCCAATTGAATAGCGGAGACAACTGCTCCTATCAAACTTCAGTTAATGGAGACTATCCAATTGGCGCACCAAAAACCCAAATGGGTGATTTAGATTGGCCCCACACCGCTCTACCACAAAGTACTGGCAATGTGTTTAGAGTAGCCTTACTTGACTGGTGGAAGCGTGCTGGCACCAAGCTCAATGTATCCTCTGCAGCCAATATGTTCACAGCCTCTGCCAACAACTTTGTCCCACCAGCAGCTGACGTTCTCTGGAAGACCCATTCCTCCCCCACTGGCACCACTGTCTACGAATTGGGTATGATCCCCGCTGGTAACATACACATCTACCGAGTCGACCCCAGTACCGGCCAGGTCAGCTATCAAAACAAACCTCTGACCCCTTTCAATCTAGCCGTGGCCGGCGAAGATCAAATGTATTCTGAAAATATTGATGCCCTGACCAGTGCCATCGCTAAAGACAAAGTCGTTGGTCCATTTGAATTCCCTGACACCGGCTACATTTTAGACACTGTAACACTGAAGAAAAAATTCGATGTCTACATTAGAGACCAGGTCTATCAGCCAGGGTCAATGAAAGGAGGCCGACATGCTGGCGAACCAATGGACTACCTACCGGCCGCAGTGACTCAACTGCCTGCTAGTCTCGGACCAACCCAAGACCTTGGCGGCCCTGGATTTGGTGCCTATAGCTATAAGCCACCACCCCCTCCTAACAAGAAGAACCCTGCTCTGCCCCCTGCCATCACCAATCAATCTGACTTTGCTGAAACTTCTGGCTTCACGGCCTCTAAGTATTATCAATACAGCCAAGGGCCAGGCACAGGAAAGAACCCTAAAATGCGCCCCACCTACCAAAAGAACGGCATGGCAGTTGATGTTCGCTTCCGCAGGCAAGTCAACACCGGCACTTTAGCTGCAGCCTTAGGTTTCGACACCGGTTATGTCGGCGAGAAACTAGACGCAGCGACAGTTTCAACCCCAGCCAAGCCACCAGTGGCGCTCCCGCCAGATCCTACCGACCCCACTGATCCCGGAACTGGAACTGGTACTGATCCAGGAACCGGCACTGGTACTGACCCCGGAACTGGAACCGGAACTGATACAGGAGCTGGCACAGGTACTCAATAGTACAAAAAAATAAACCAAAAAACAAAAGGAGCATTGCCAGTAGTGGCAGTGCTCTTTTTACTATTGACCCAGATCAGGCTTAGTTAAGGCTTCGACTGTCTTGATTTTAAGCATACGACAGCCCCCTAAATCGCCCACCCAGCCTGTAGCTTTGACTTTCTCGCCCATATAGGGAATGAGCAAATCTTTGCAGCCCTGGAAGCCTTTATATTTGGCAGCCACATAGAGATCTTTAGTACCATCTTCCAGAATGCCAATACTGACACCACCATGAGCACAAGCAAGAGCACAGGCCTTATGGCCGGGGCCACGCCCAGGCCCCATAGTTTGAGAAGCGTAGCACCAAGCGTCGACAACTTCTCCCACCACCACAACCTCTCTAGTGGTTGGCTTAGTCTCAGTGGAACGATAATGAGGTTGCTTAGACTGATAGAAATAATAACCACCAGCGCCAGCACAAACCAACAGCAAACAAGACAGAGCTATAGCAATCTTATTGCTCGCTGATTTGTTTGAGAGTTTATACGAGAGTTTAGCCATAAATATCCTAATGAGCAGTTAATGACTTCCACTTCTCAATGACTTCCACTTCTCTTCAATCTGCTGATCTTTACCACTATTTAGCTCATGAGCTCTCTTGAAAAAAGCGCAGGCCGCTTTGAAATCTTTGCTATGTTTTTCGAGGTCAAGTCCCAAGCGATAGTGACCGCGCGCGAATTGCGGGTCGAGCTTAAGGCCAGCCTGATACTGTTTAATGGCAAAGTCAAATTGACTTTTGCGATCATAAACGTCACCGAGAGCGAAATGCATGCGAGCTTTCACCCGAAGATCTTTGATGCGCCCCTCAGCCTTTGCTATCACATTTGGTGGCACGCCCTCTGGCATTGGACCAAGCAAATTCGTCACTCGCTGCTTACTCGCCTCCATTTCTTTGCCATTGGCATTGGCCAAGAGACAAAGAGCGACCTCTAGAGCCTTTAAGCGATTGCCTTGATTGGCTAAAGTTGAAGCATAGAGCTTGTTGTTGGCGAAGTTAGCAGGGTCTTGATTGAAGTTCTTATCAAGCTCAGCTAAAGCTTGGTCGTAGCGCTTCAAAGCCAATAGAATCTTGGCTTTCTCATAGATACTAAGAGTGGTTGGTTGGCTCACTTTGTCAAAACGAGCCATCTCCTGCAAGGCCTGCTCTGGCTTATTCATGGCTGCCAGAACATCGGCAATGGCTAAGCAAATTTGCGCGTCCTTAGGCTTAGCAGCACGAGCACGCTGATACATGTTCAGTGCAGCTGGCAATTTATTTTGATTATGCAGAACATAACCGGCAGTTAAGAGCATGCCATAGTCTTTCGGAAATAAATGGAGACCATCACTTGCAACCTTTTCGGCAGTGGCATAGTCACTACTTTTCAGAGCTAATTGAGCCAGCCTCTTATAAGCATCAGGCTTAACTGGTGGGAAGCTTAGAGCTTGTCGAAATTCGTCTTGGGCTTGTCCATAAAAACCTTGAGACTCATACAACTGTCCGGCTGCATAGTGGGCGGCATAAGTTTTTGGTTGATTCTTGAGCAATTGCTCTACTTGTTTGGCCGTGGGCAGCTGACCAGCTGTTGACTGGGGTGCTTGAGCTTTAATCAGAGTAGAACCAATTAACAAAACAGCAAAACAAACAATTGTTTGCATTCTTCGATTTAGTCTATTCACAATTTAGCCCTAGCGATCAGTGTAAGAAATCTGGACAGCAGTGCGATCTTTACTTGTAAGCGGGGCCAACACATTGATTGAACAACTGACGCCGTTCTTGATGGCGGAAATGCTAGATACTGTTCTTGCTCCCCCAGCTGTGGCATTTTCGCGCATAACCCAACCGGCACTCTGCAAACTACGCTTGTACCAATCAAGAACACTTGGTGCTGGATTTACAGTCGTAAAACGGAAGAAAGTCATACTCTTTGTATTTAAGTATTGACTCTGGTAGCCAGCTACAAATTTGGCATCAGGCGGCAGCGGCACAGGCACTGTGCTAGGCCATTGCTGCAGATTACGATGCACACTTTCTACAGGAGCCGGCCGCCTAGGTCTTTGAACAGGTTGACTCTGAACTTGTTGTTGTAATTGCTGCTGCTGAACCTGTTGCTGGCACATTACTGGCGCTGCCAGTAACAAACTCAGGCCTGCACTCTGCAGCAAAAGAGAAGCAAAAGAAAATGACAAGACTGTTCTTTTTGCAGAAGAATAGATAGCGGTCATCGATTAAGCCTTTGATCCTATTGAGCCTGCTTGTACATACTTAACCGTTATACCTTAACACGTAAAACAAAGCATGGGCCAGATAGCCCATGCCTCATAATAACCCACCGAAGCTTTACCGCTCTAACTAGCTATCCAAATTTAGCAGGGGCCAGTTGAATCACAGGTAGTGGTGGCTGGACAGGCACATCCGTTCGGGATAGTGATAGTGTCGCCACTTCCTGAATAGGTAATGCCAAAGGCACCAGAACCAGTCGAGCCTTCAGGGCAACAAGTTGTGCTGACAGCTCCCATGTTGAGCTGACCAAGCAGATTGTTCCATCCACTGGCAGGTGTGAAGGAGAACCAATTCATCAAACAAATTTTACCTGGGTAGTCATATGGCTGTGGGTAGTTCCAGTCACCGGCTACGTTGATTTGAGTGAATGGCATCAGTTCAAACTGACGAGTTTCAGTCGGCGAAGTTGGGCTCTTAGCGTCTGGCAATTGACCAATAAAGTCTTTCAGCCAGGGCGCATCCGAAATGGCCGCACTTTCTTCCTTCAAGACTAGACCACCTTTGCCAGCGTTAGCAGCTTGGCTAAAGTAAATGTAGCCGCGGCCACCCATTGGCACTATGTTCTGAGTGAGAATGTAGTCGAGTGGGCGATTCTCAGAACCATAGACACCGGTATTGGCATAAGTTAGCCATTCAGGATCGATTTGATACATGCGTTGAGTCAAGTACTTCCACATTGGACCGTTCAAACTAATGCCTTCAGCACTCTTACTGTCTAAGTGCACACCTTGATCAGTGGTTATGCGATAGTCGGGACTGCTCAGAGCAGATCGACTAGGAGGCACATGAGCAATACCAGACTGGTAGGTACCAGGGTGGAAGTCATTTCCTTCAGCACGATCGCTGAGAAGCTTCAAATTGACTATGTCAGCTACGTTGACACTAGCAGTGCCGCTGCTGATGGGCGAAGGTGGCAAAATGTTGTAAGCGGCTTCAATAACCGGCCTAGCCCACAAGTTGCGGCTATCTGGCTTGTTATATATGGCCATGTCAGTATTTGCTTTAGATGAGGGAGTATCAAGAGCAATATTGTCGACGCCAGCACCACCAATGCCACCAATTGAATTGCAATTGGCTTGATTGACACCACCCAGACCAAGGGTATCTCCAGCGAGAGCTACGCCAACGCTCAAGCCACTGCAATCTGGTGTTTTACCATCTTTGATGTCTTGAGCAATTTTGTTGATATAGTCAGAACCATTGCTACAACCACCAGGCAAGGGCGAATCGTTCATACCAACCAAATAAGGCAGCGGCTTACCGTTGATGTCTACTGGATAAACTTGGGGATTATTCATGACGTAGACGAAGACATCTTGCTTGTTGCCATTGGCCACACCAGTGGCAGGTGAACTGGCACCATTCTGAATGCGAATGAAACCGTGAGGTAGAGCTGCAGCAAAACCTTTCGGATCAATAGGCTCGACAATGGCGCAAGCATTGAAACCACCATTGTAGCCTTGAGCAGACTGAGCCTGAGCCTTCAATGACAAAGCATTAGGAACCGGCTTAGACCAGCTAAAAGCATTGGCACCAACCGAGGCTTTGTTATTGCTGTCGAAATCACCCTGAGTGACTAAGTGAGGCTTAGCACCAGGCTTGAGAGGAACAAAGTAAGTATTAGCGAAGCTGGCATCTGGTGACATGCCTTCAAGGTATCCCTTGAGATAATTATGATTACCACTGGGATCTATGTCTGAACTGACAGGAGTAACCCAACCACTTACTTTATCGTTATAAATTTTGGAGGTTTTGCTGGCATGGTCATAATCAGGCATAGCAGAAGAGGCGATATAAACGTTCGAAGCACCGGTTCTATCGAGATAAGAGAAGGTTGGAGCGCCCAGTGGTGCAATGTCTTGTGGGCCAAACTGCTTGGTTGGATTAAGCTTAGCAATAGAGCTGAAAAAGTCTTCTACAGAAGATGGCTTGGCTAGCTGATCACTCAATTGTTTGCCTAGAGCCTGAGCAGTCAGTGTAATTTGAGCAGCGTGAGCGCTGGCACCTTGGTCTAAGCCATCTTGAGCAATTTTATGAGCATTGAAGTTAACGATCATCGATTGCGCCATCAAGCGATTGATATTGCGCAAATTAACGACACCGTGGGCGCCGGAGGTGTGATCAGTGACACCATTAAACTGAACAGCATCTCCGCTGCTAGGAATTGGCACGGCCACTTTGACTAAGACAGAACGAGCCAGCGAGAGGTTTCCGGCATCAGTTGCGCGCTGCATTTGCTGGCCACCACCAAGCAAGTTGATAAGGGCAATGGCCGCCACAATTATCACAGCTAGGGCTAAAATAAATGCAACCACTAATACCATGGAGGCTGCGCGCTTCCTTCTTATATGCAAGTACATCGAAAAGAACCTCGCCGAATGCTAATGAATCTGAACTGAACCAACTAGTAACGATAGTCTTGCCAGCAGGCCGAAAAGGCACTGACGAGAATTTTATGAAAGCTCAAACCTAATAGAGATGAGGGTAACAACAGAGGTTTGGCCTGTTTATTATAGCAGTTTAATATTGTTTGACAAGCGAAATTTATGTAATTTAGCCTCATCCATGGTAGGAATCCCACTGAACATGGGGAAAAGCTTCAAAGGTGCAATATATCCCGTTGAAAGCTGCCCAGATAGGGGCATAATCTATCATGTGCAGCAAATGCTGCAACAGTGACCGTTTAATAGAATATTGCCTGGCAGCGGATACCTTGATGAAACACTCATGCAGCGAGCTTCGTGACATAAGACATGTACGTACATATAGACGCACTCACAGAGGGAGCGCAATTACAGAGTTCGCTCCGGCCCTCTTCATTTTTATCATGGTGTTTTTCTTTCCCTTTCTCAACCTTATCGGTATGGCAATCTCTTACGCCGATTGCCTCTATCTCGACACCCTGCTGCTGCGCCAAGCGGCCATAGAAAATGTGCTGACGCTCGACAACAGCACCACACCTCCAGCCCTAAAGGCCGATCTAACCTGCAGTACTTCCCCCACAGGCTCGCTCAATAACATCATCAATCAGTGGCTACAACTTGGCCTTGGTCGCTTTGCTAGCACCGCTAAGATGCCGCTGCAGACCTGCTACATCGACCTGACAGAGGGCACAAACAAAGTTAGGTTTATCCACCTCGACTTGCAAGCAGAATGCCGCCCTTTTCTCCAAATTCCTTTTCCGCTTCCAATACCCGGCTTGAACAAACCTGTAACTTTTAGATATAGCGGAAGAGCCGTCATTGAGAACATCCCCAGCTAGAATAGTCAGGTGGCAAATTGATGGATCGTTCTAATTTGAGAATATTGTTCAAAAACAAACGCGGTAAACGCGGCCAGAGTATTATCGAAGTACTGGTTGGGTCAATTGTGCTCGTACCTATTGTCCTCGCAATTATCGACCTAGCGGTTGTCTACATTGGCGGGGATATCTGTAACGGCTTAGCCAAGCAGGCAGCGCGCGCTGCCGCCAATGCCTCTGACATCACAGAAGCCACCACGGCAGTAGCCGACGTGCAAACCAATTTCAACAAGTCGCCGACATACAAAAATCTTGTACTCAAGCTCGACAAGTACGACGGCACCCACGATGGCTTAGCCAACGTAAAATGCACAGTGACGATTGTCTTGCCAGTACCAATACCATTTTTGAGCTTGGGGCCAGAAATGACTATCAACACCCAAGCGTCAGAAGCAATTGTTGGCATAGCGCCACCAAGACCAAGCTGACTACTTTCGAGCCGGCATTAACAGAGCAGGCACTTCTTTTACTTTGACATCAAGAGTCTGCTCAGCGAATGCCTTTTCCGATTCAAGCACTTTTTTCAGTGCCTCCATCGATGTCTTTTTGGAATCATAGACAACCACCGCAGGGTATGGTCGATAAACAGAAACCATAGCTTTAACCACACCAGGTATAGCTTTCAACTTTTTCTCGATGCGAAGCAGGCAAGAGGCACAGCTGCTTCCGCTGATCAGCATATCTACGCGTCTAAGCTCGCTGGCGCGTGAATCTGCAGATAGGCTTGCTAACAGCGGCAACAATATGGCAACCAGTAAACTAGCAAGAAAGCGCATTAGAAATAACATTGGCATTCTCATAAATACAGATTACTGCAAAGAGGCTACATTTTGCGTCAGCGTTTTCAAGATGAACCAGTAAAACACTTGCCCTTGATTGGCGGAAATAGTTCAAGGGCTGCTAAAATGAAAAAATATTTTTGTAGTCTACCGAGTGAGGAAGTATAGTGTCGCGCAAAGTTCAAAGCCGCAAAATCAATTCACTAGCCCTGGCTACTCTACTATCTATTGGTCTGAGCAGTGTTTCTCAATATTCAGCTCAAGCAGCAGTGACAGTCAATCAAATCGTCACAACTGTAGAGAAAGCCAAGATTTTGGCTAACGGCACGCGGGTTTCAGCAGCTATAAATGGCAGCGAGGTGTATGTCTCTACCTACCGCAATGCGCGCGCCAACGACAACGACTGCAAAATTGAAGCACTCTTAATCGCCAAAACAGCAATGGACCTTGCGCCTTCAGACATAGGCAGAGTCACGGTTTATTTTCACAGCGCTGCCAATATCAATAAGCGCAAAGTAGTGTCGGTGACAGCCGGAGACGTCAAAGCTTTTGGCTCTGGTCAAATGGGCAAAGAACAATTGCTAGCCTCACTGTCAATCAAAGACGATGAAGTAAACGATCCAGCAAGCCGACTTTCTGCCTACCTTCAACAAAAAGAATCAGCTCGCAGCAACAAGCGTATCGACACTACCATGGTTGGTGACACACTAGAAGTGATCGCCGATGCCGATAACGACATGAGCGAACGTGATATGCGCTATGAGGCACTGAAAATTGCCGAAAAAGCTATAGAAACTGCGGGGACTTCTGCTAAAAAAATCAAAATCAGTTTTGCCGATCCAGCCATGAAAGGTACTTTCAAACAAATAGACTTTGATGCTAACCAACTCAAAAGCTTAGATAACAGCTTGAATTCAGCTCTAACACCAGTGCAAATTGTCACCATAACTACTAAAGTTGATGTGCAAACTCTTGCCACTGCTGATGGTGCAGACAAAGACTTGCGTGACAAAGCTCTAGACAAATTGAAAAGCCTAGACAGCAAAGGAGTTGGAGTAGGACCTTTCTTGCGCGCGTTCTTTGATGTCGAACGCCTAGTTTCGATTGGTAGCGATGAACAAGCTCACACTTCAATCGTCAAGCTAATCTCTGCCCTCGACGAGCAAGAAGAGCGAGCCAAAAACGCCAAAGAAATCAAGCCAACCAAGTCTACGCCTACGGTAGCTACCACCGAAGTGAAGAAAGGCAAATCTGGCGGCCGTCAGGTCGGGGCTTCAACCATGCCAGAAAGTGAGATTTTGACCGACCCCGATAGAGCATTGAAACGCCAAGAAGATGAGCTGGGAGATCCGTATAGTGCAAGAATTGAGGGTGTTTACGAACGCATTGCCTCGATTCTGGCTAAGAATGACCGCGCAGCAGAAGCGCAAAAATTCACTCAAAAACTAAACGCTATTAGAAGCAGACTGCACTAAGCTCTTCATCAGAGAAACTTCACAGCCCTATCAAACAATTGCTGGCAGGCTTGGTCAGCAATTGCTTGCTGTGAACGTTTATTTACAGATGAGCCTCGAGCAATTTCATCGCTGCAAAGTCTGTCATACGAAGCGGATATTTCGTCAGCTAAGTCGACAATTTTTTCACGAAAAACCAAGGCTATATCACCTTCAGCTTGAGCGATAGCCATGCGCCTAGCCTCAGCCATGCTTTTGCCCATTCCGTTATAACTCTGGCCCACAACCGCAGCAGCAGCCTGCTTAACAACAACCGGCGCCCGGGCATAGACTTTGCGACAAATATAGACATGGCCATTTTCGTGCTCACGCACCAAGGCCGTAGAGTCTTGAGCTAACCAAATTGTAATAGGACAACTCAATCTAATTTGCACAGCTTTAATTTTTAGCCGCACCGTTGAGGCACCAACAGTATCATCAATATGTTCATCTTGCGTCTGAAAATCGGCGAAACAATGATAAAACCAAATTGTAAAAGCATCATAGTTAGGGTCTTTAGTAACGTTTTCATCAAGAGAACGAAAGTCTCTTGATTTACTATCTTTGAAATAACTTGTATGCACGGCTAGGGGAGCGACACTGACAGAAACTGGCTGACCAATATTAGTATTACCACAGGCGCTCAATAGAGAAGGAGGCAAAGCAGCAAAACCAGCAGTTAATGCCACTTTCAAAAACATTATCGCTACTGGTTTACTGAAACTGCTGTTCATTCAATTACTCAAAGCTTGAGAGCTCTTAAGCTCTAATGTCACACGACGACTAAGGTCAGCGCTAATAGAAAGTTGGCGGATTGTCTTTTCTTGAAATGAGCCAGCGTCAGGTGGAGTAAATCTAAATGTATAAACACCTGACGGCAAAGTCAACAGGCAGCTCCCCTGCTCGCCAGTGAGGACATAGCCATGAGGCAGCGCTAGTGCGCCTCGACTAGATAGCGAATCTTCTAGAGCGAGATCTAAGTCAGAACCATAAGGCTGGTAGAAGACCTGACAGCGAGGTATACCCTGATTATCTTCACCAATAACCTCAAATTTTATTTGCGACCAGCCGTGCCAAACGATATCTTCAGTTACTGGCTCAGTGGCAATCTCAATCAACTTGGCATTGGCAAAATCTTTATGCACCACCAGCCAGTATTGACCGGGGGCCAAAAATAAGCCATAGCAGCCTTCACCATCAGTAATACCATAAGCTAAGGCAGATCGCCCCTCGACTAAGAATTGAGTTGGAGTTTGATCAGCGTGAGCGGCATAAATAGAAACCTTTACGCTTGAACGAGCCTGACCAGAATCATCACAAATACGACCTCTTAAAGCCGTTCCCAAAGCCAATCGAACCGCCACATGAGTATCTCCACCAACGATGATATTGCGGGTCCACGGAGCCAAAGCACTATACTGGGCACCATCAATGGTTACTGGTGGTGAATCTTTCGGGTGAGCCTGCACAATCAATTTGTAGCTTCCTCCCGGCACTGTAATAGCAAACTGACCATCGCAATCTGTGCGAGAAATGTACTCGTGCTTCTGTCCATCAAGACTTTGCACGCGCACCAGACTCTGTGAAAGCAGATGATCATCAAAGACAACTTGCCCTTTAAGGCGGTGACCTTGAGCCAGTATGAAGTGATGGTGGCAGCCGGCAGTAACATTCAAATCTTTCGCAGCACAGCCAAACAATAAAGAATCTGGCGGCTCAATGACAATATCGTATGCGCCTGATTCTAGAGATAGTTGAAATCGCCCGCCTTCATCACTTATGGTTTTGGCAGAAAAGCTCAGTTCGCTCAAAAGCAAGCTATGTCTTGAGGCCGCTGGTCCAACAGTGACCAAAGCATTAGCCACAGGTTGGCCCAAGTGATCGACAATTTCGCCTTCAAACAGAAAGAGTTCGGGCCATTCAAGAGTTAAATCAACGTCGTTTGAAATTGTTATAACATCACTATGGGTTGAAACAAGCTTGAACTTAGCTGGAGTCAGAATTTCTCGGCCATCTATCTCAGGTTGAGAGCAACGCAAGGCAATGTGATATTTGCCCCGAGGTACAACCAAGCTAAAGCTACCGTCCTCTGCCACAGGGCTGATCGCTTTATACGAAGATGGTTCAATACCTAATACAACAACTTCAGTAGCAGTCAACATTTCTACTGTTAAATCGGAACTCTGGCTAGATAAGGTATTTATTCGACCAGAAACAATCGAACCTGTTGCCAAAGAAATATTGAGATTAGTGTTAGTGGTTACTTTTATCTCTGAAAGAGAATGGCCAAGAATGCGAGTGGCCGAGGCTGGTACCACCTCAAGGCGATAAACGCCGGTCTTAACCGAGAAAGAGAAGTCACCCTTGACGCCGGTCTTAAGCTCGCGTAGAGGCTCAGCTCCAACCAAACTATCACTCTCATGAGCGAACTGATCAAAAAGCAAGACCCTTACGCCAGCCAAAGACAGGCCTTGATGCCGGATGTGCCCAGCCAGATTGAACGTGTAGTCAGAATTCAAATTATCACCCCTGAACTGCTTCGATTTTACATAGTCTTAGAGAAAAAGACTGAAGTTTTGCTTATTGCTCCTTGGCAAAGCAGGTAGCTTCACGCACCGTGGCAAACGAACCAGTAGCAATCAGATAGGGTGCATAAATAGCCGTGTTTGCCAATATTTCTTGACCTCGCGCCACAGCTTCGGCATAACTGTCGACCACATGACCTTGAGCGCCTAAGCCCCGAGCTAATTGCACCAAAGCTTCAGGCCTATGCATTTTTCTTTCACTCAATGGAGCAAAGGCAATAATCGAATCACCAGGGGCAAGCAGCGACTGCAGTAATTCATCGGCATTTTTATTTTCAAAACAAGTGAGAATAAATACGAATTTTACGAAACCAAATTTTTCTAGCAGCGCCGCTCGTAAAGCTTTGGCACCATGGGGATTATGAGCACCATCCAGGATCATTTTTATCGGCTCTTCAAATATTTCAAACCGCCCTGGCCAGCTAGCCTTTGACAGACCAGTCTTCAGCAATTGAATGGTAGCTTGCCGCCGATCTATGCTAGCGTTCAAGAGTTCAGTCAGAACCCCACTAGCACCTAGGGCAACAAGTGCAGTAAGCATATTGACCCTTTGATATGAACCACTCAAGCCAGAAACGAAGAGTGATTGAGAGCCTTCTTCAATAAAAAACTCATTTTTCAGTAGTTCAACAAAATCACTAACTGATGACTTTTCATGCTCTAGACCAAAGTACTGAATCTCAAAATTATGAAACAATTGACCAAGATCATGGCTGACGTTTGGCTGAGAAAGCGCGTACACTGGGCATTGCAACTCCCTGGCTCGGTTAGTGATTACGGCCAAGGCTGCGCCATCGCAGGTAGTGACAACAGGAATATTTGCTTTAATAATTCCAGATTTTTCAAATGTAATTTTCTCTCTGGTATCACCGAGAAACTGCATATGATCGAGATCTACATTTGTCAGAACTGTAGCTCTGACATTAGTCAAAATGTTGGTGGCATCAAAGCGGCCGCCCATACCAACCTCGAAAACGCTGTAACGAACCTGCTCTTGCCTAAAGTAAGCGACGGCCATAGCCGTAAGAAACTCAAACCAAGTGAGGGCACCAAAATCAGGATGATCAAGGGCAAACTGATCTGACAAATCTCTGGTAAGACTAGCTACCTGTGCAAATTGTTCAGGGCCAATAGCTTGACCGTTGACGACAAAGCGCTCATTGAAAGAAAGCAGATGGGGGCCGGTGAACTTACCGCAGCGATTGCCCAAGGCCTCAAGCATCGAAGCAATCAGTGTAACTACTGAACCTTTACCATTAGTGCCACCAACATGAAAACATTCAAGCATTGATTGCGGCTGGCCTTGCGCATTGAAGAATTCTTCAATACGCCCAAGGCTTGGTCGCTCTAAAGTCGGAACGAGCGACTTTATGTAGTCAAGACTTTGCTGGTAGTTCAACTTCTATTTACTGTACGAACTCGAAAGTGATTATCACCACTAAATTCTAGATGATTGCCTCGGCCAATGCTTTGCTTTACGATAAGCCGTTACTTTGACGCTCATGAGGAACTAATGCTTTTTACCAAAGATCATTGCGTATCAACCGAACGTATCTGGGAAGGCACAATCATCAATTTGCGTGTGGACACACTCAATGTTGACAACACACTAGCCACAAGAGAAGTGGTTGAACACAATGGCGGTGTAGTCATTGCTGGTATGACTAGCGAAGACAAAGTAATACTGGTCAAGCAGTATCGCTATTCAGTTGACAGAGAACTAATTGAGCTACCAGCAGGTCGAATTGAAGCAGGGGAAGATCCATATCCAGCAGCCCAACGGGAGCTGACAGAAGAAACCGGTTATCATGCAGAAAGCTGGCAAGAACTATCAAGAATGTACAGTGCGCCAGGATTTTGCAATGAAATTATATATATCTACCTTGCCGAAAATCTCACTTACAAAGGTAAAAATCTTGACTTCGACGAAGAAACCGATGTCATCGAACTGACCTTAAGCGAAGCCTGGGCGATGGTGCACAATGGCCAAATACAAGACGCTAAAACGATTGCTGGCCTTGGCCTGTTGAGTCAGAGAAAGACTAAGTAAGGTTGAGACTATGGAAGTCGGCCGAAATTTTACAGGCAATTTTTAGAGAGTATGAGATTTTTTGAAGTTTGAAGTATGTATTTACACTGTAAAGCCAGAGAGAAACCTGGAGCTTCAACCTTAGCGGTGCTACAATTTGCTTTGTATTTCAGTCAAGAGTGCATTAGGACGTAACAAATGGGTACCAAGAAAGCCACTAGTTCCTCACTTCCCATTGCCGCGATGTTTATCATCGGCATCATTTCGGCCCTTGTAGTAGCTGGTTCGTTTGAAGTGATAAAAGTCTGGCCTTTACCTGTAAGCGTGGTTCCAATGTTCGGCTGGAAGGGCGGACTAGCATGGGGCTTAGTCGTAGGCGCTGTGAGTGGTCTAGTAATCGGCTTCCTCACCGATGACACAAACTTCGACGACCAACAAGCTGGCTAATATTAAACTCAAAGAATTTAAAAAAGAGAGGGCCTGACAAACTAGGCCCTCTTTTTTGCTAACTTTTAAGGAACATCAATCCAAGAGAATTTTGCTGTAATTTTCCTGGTCAAAGCCCACCAAAAGTACCCTACCCTTCTTCAGAATTGGCGCTCTTAGATTCCCCGTAGGTCCTAACATAGCTGCCAGTAGCTTGTCTTGCTCCGGTTTTTCTTGCTTTAGATTGAAATAGACCCGATTACTGCCCTTGGTGGCATAAATCTCGTCAACCGATTGCGCCAACTTAAGGGCTTCTTCTGCCCGAAGAGCCTTCTTCTTGGCTTCAACCATCTCTAGAGCCCCAAGATTATGCTGCTCAAGAAAATCTTGAGTCTTCTGACAGGTAGAACATCCAGAGCGATGATATCTCCACTCAATATTTTGCTTGATGGTTGCATTTGCCTTGGCCACTATATACTCCTAATATCTCGCTGACTTGGTAGAAAATGACAGGGTGGAAGAGATTAGCATTGTGGGTATGAACCCAATGTGAATAATGCTGTGATCATATTGAATTCCAAGACAAATATCCCAGGTCAGTAACGGACATGCAAAGCGAAAACTTTCGAATGCCCGCACAGGCTGCCAGCAACAACTTAGAACAGGCCAATTTGCTTGCTAGAGCAGGCCGCTTTGACGAAGCCGTTCCTTTATTTGAAAGCTCGTTAATAGGACTTGAGCGCCAAAATGGACCAGAAGCACCAGAGCTAGCCGAGTGCCTGCAAAATCTCGCCGATGCTTATCAGTCAGTGGGCCGCTACGACGACTCACTTAGAACCAACTGGCGACTAGTGAGAATTGGTGAAAAAATCCTTGGTCGAGTTCATCCTGACATGGTGAGCATGCTGCTCAAGATTGCCGAAACAAACGAGATGATGGGCAAGACAGAAGACGCATTGCACATCGTCGAATCAGCAATTGCCACGGCCAAACAATGCATGCAGGCTGACAATCCGCTGGCTGTCCGCCTGATAGAAAGACATACTTATCTCGTCAACCTAATGCGGAACCAAGGAGCCATGCGCTCGCAGTACGATGATCCGTCTATATATCAGGGACAAGCTCAAAGTCAGGCGCAAAGCCAAGCTCAAAACCAACCCAACAGTCTTGCTACTAATGCCGCCAATATTGGCGCCGAACAAACAGGTGTGTCAGAAGTTGGCCCTCCAGAACCGCAGGTGCACAAACAGGTTCTTAAACAAGTACAGCAACAAATACAAAACCAGTTACAGCAGCAGGCAGCAGCTACCAACAGCCAGCTTCCCGCCGTCGACCAAAATATTGCACTAAACCCCCAATTTAATGCTCAGTCCAACGCCCAGTTCAACCAAATGGAAGTCTCACAAGGATCATTAGGCGAAACAGCCATGCAAGCCTTCGCTAGAGAAATGCTCAAAGACATGCCAGTGGCCCCAGCTAGCAAAACTGGTTTTAGTCAATCAGCCAAATTTAACGAAACCAGTGGAGTGCACTTTCCTCAAATTGATGCGCAAGAGGCTCTAGCTCTCAATCCTTCCCTTGTACCCATGCCATCACCCCCGCAGCGCAGCAATGGCATTGAAGCAAAAGCTAGCTATGGCAATGCTCTGGCTCGACCAGAGTCAAACCAATTTGAGCAGTATGAAAATCTTGAGGAAGAACCCTATACAGCCGATGCAATAGCAAGCCTGACCAATCGCAGCAAGGTCAACACACGTTCAAACGCTAAAGGCCGGCGACCATCAGTTAGCGAGCAAAGCCGCATTCGCACTGGTCGTTTATTGAAAGACTTTGGCATTCCGCTGATAGCCGCTTCTGTGCTCATTGGCCTAGTGATCTACTTATTCTCAAGTAAAGTAGCGGTGAAGCCAGGAGCGGCCGCATCTAAGGGCACAACAACCGTCTATGAGTCACCTGACCAAAAAAAGCAGTTAAGACTTCTGGAAACAGAAGTCATAATCGCCAACCAAGACGCAGCCACTAGAATTCGCCTTAAGCGGATAAAGAACAACTGGGGCGATTTATTGAGCGCCCTGGCTCAATCAGCTACCGAGAGACAAATATGGATGGCAGACAGTTCGTCTGCCATAAAGAGTGAGGATGGCATCACTTATTATCTGACTAGCGGTCCTGATAATCGTGTCATAGAAAAAATGCGTCAGCTCGCCAATTATGCTCAACTTTTTTGGCTCAACAACGGTGAGTACCCAAGAACGGTCCCACCTGGTGCAGAATTTCAATTTTCTTATAGCAGCCCTTACAACGGCAAAGCCTTGAGCATTCCGATCCTGTCTGACCGCACCACTGACAAAGACGGCACAACCATGAAGCTCAACCTAGAAGGTGGCGTGCATCTAGGAAATGAAGAAACGTCGCTACCAGGCTATATTGGCTGCTATGGGGCACTCTACAACGAAAACAATATTCTCAAATGCACAAAATTTTTCGTACGTGGCAGCAATAGAGAAGGTCACTTCCTCACCGCCGACAACGATCAAATTTTTGTCCTATCGGCTAGCAATCAGATTTCCAATGCCGCTCCAAGCGAAATCGAGAACAAACCGAAGGTAGTGGCCAAGAATGGAAAAAGATCTAAGAAGACAGCCAAACAAAAAGACAGCCTGGCCATTCAAAAGCCAACTGACAGCCAAGCTGCACCAGCAGCAGCAAAAGAGCTAAGCTCAATCGCCAAAGCCAAACCGCCAGAAAAGCCAACTACTGTCTATCTCACTGCCGATGCAGTGCTCCCTCTGTTTCTAATGCACCACTTGCTACCAATCTTTTTGGCTGCGCTTTCTGCCCTATCTTTTGTCCGGGCACGAATGGTTGGCTTCGATATCAAAGGCGAAGAAGTTGCCTCTGGTTCTAAGGCTGCCCTTATAGCTGGCATAATTTTCTCATTGCTAACAGTACTGTGCCTGGTTATGCAATTCGCCGTCTTTGGATGAACAAGACAATTTTGCTAGAGTAAAGTCTCAGCCAAAAAATAAGCGGCCACACCAAAAGCGACAGAAGCATTTAGTGATTCTTTTTTGCCACGCATATTAAGGTGGCAAATATCGTCACAGAGCGCTAGAGCCTCAACTGATACGCCTTGAACTTCATTGCCCACGAGCAAACAGAGCGGCAATTTTAAAGCACCACCAGTCAGGGCCTGATAAAGGGAGCAGGAGTTTTGCTCTCTTTCTAGAGCAACTATGCTATAGCCAGCAGCCTTGAGAGGCAGCAGTATTTCAGGAAGAAACAAGTGGTAAGAATATGGCAGCCAATCTTCGGCACCAAGGCTGACTTTAGCAATTTCCTTTCGTGGTGGCACTCCAGTGATACCACTGAGATAGACATGCGAAAAACCAGCTGCATCAGCAGTACGAAAAACAGCACCAACATTGTGCAGGCTGCGAATATCATCGAGCACCACTACCAATTTAGCAACATCCGGATCAGGGGCTATGATTGTTCGATCGAGACCTAAGTCTAGACCTCTTTTGTTAGCCAAGGCGCTAATCAGCTCAGCGGGACGGGCAACACAATCCCGCTGGCAGGCAGGACATTGACCGCAGCCGAAGCGATCACTTTGCTGATATTGTTCACCCACCACTTCAAAAGTTGAACGGCAGTCAGGATATGGGCAAATAGTTTTCAATTGCTCTCGGTTTTCAATTGGTCTCAGTTCTTAATGCTTTAGGCCTTCTGCTTAGACTCAATACCACTGGCGAATTGTTCCATTTGCGAAGCAATGGAATCGCGTGAAGTCTTGCGCAATAGATGGGCGTAATTTCGCAGCAAATTGATCAAGTCTGGATGATTGTTTCCGAGAGACTTATTCTTGATATCAAGAGTCTTGCGATAGTGCCCATCTGCCTCGTCATAGCGCTGCTCAGCGTGACAGACCAGAGCGAGATGATAGAGCGACTTACCCACTTCTAAATGCTCTGCTGGAAAACACTTGCGCCGCAAGGCCAAAGAGCGCTCGAAATGACTCATGGCATCTTTGTAGAAGCCCCGTTTAAAATAAACTGCACCTAGGTTATTGAGCACTGTGGCAATGTCTTGGTGGTCATTGCCTTGGGCACTTTCTCTCAAGGCCAAGGCTCGCTTGTAAAGTGATTCTGCCTCAGCATGGTTGCCTTTTAGAAACTGCACCTGTGCCAGGCCTTCAATTGATGCAACCAAGCGGCCATCACCTTTGGCAAACTTCTCGGCTTCTTCTAGGGCGCCTTGCCATTCTTTGATAGCAACTTCCCAATCTTTGGCATCGAGAGCCTTATTGGCGGCGTCTTTGTGATCGGTCCAGACTTGAGACATTTACGCTTACCTTAGATTTGACTGACTATGTGCTATGTACCCAGTAAAGAGACTCTGTTTAAAGTTTAATATTACCAACCCAGCTTTCATAATTTTAAGACCAGGCAGGCCTTAAAGCTGAGCAATGAACCTTAACAAGCGTTACACTAGCTGTCCGATATTCAAGAATCAAATTTCTAGAGTCTATGTTTCTAGAATCAAGCAATCCGCCCTTTGGAGGAATTTATGAAGGTTGTCGAAAAGGGTCCTAAGGGTACAAACAGCCCTAGTACAAAGTCTACGGGCCACAAAGCCAATAATGCTGCTAAAACAGCGGATGAAAAGTCTATGGATCCGCACAAAACCCCAAAGGGCGTCAGGCAAGAAATCATCAAAAAATTTCCCGTGCGCTGCAACTTAGAAGACTACGAGACAACCTACAACACCTTTTCTTGGGAAGATGCTAAGCGCGAAATCTCTTACTTTGCCGGTGGCAAAGTCAACGCCGCTTACAATGCCGTGGACCGCCATCTCGTTAATGGCCGCAAAAACAAGGTCGCTCTCTACTCAGTAGATCCCAGCGGCGAGCTGAGCAAATTCACCTTCCTTGAAATTTACGAAGCAGCCAATCGTCTTGGCAATGCACTTAAATCTATCGGCGTCAAAAAAGGCGATCGCGTTTTTGTCTTCCTGCCCCGGGTGGCAGAGCTTTATATAGCAACCATTGCTATCGCTAAAATTGGTGCCATCGCTGGGCCTCTGTTCTCTGCTTTCGGTCCCGACGCCTTGCGCGACCGCTTGCAAGATTCAGAAGCCAAAGTAGTGATCACTAATCCGTCTCTCAAAGACAAGATAGACGGTATCAAGAAAGAGCTACCAGACCTTGAGCACTTGATCATTGTCGATGCCAAAGAAAAAGATTTGAAGAACGGCGAACTTTGCTACAACACACTAGTTGCCAATCAATCTACTGAACTGAAGTGCGAGCCAATGGATCCAGAAGATCCGCTCTATTTGCTTTACACCTCAGGCACCACTGGCAAACCGAAAGGTGTGGTGCACGTTCACAACGACATTCTTGGTCAGCACATGACCACCAAGTGGGTGCTAGATCTTAAAGACGATGATATCTACTGGTGCACAGCCGATCCAGGCTGGGTGACTGGTACCGTCTACGGTATCTTTGGCCCTTGGTCAAATGGTGCTTCTTGTGTCAGCTACGAAGGCCGTTTCGATGCTGCCAGCTGGTATCAAGTAATCGATAAGCTCAAAGTCACTGTCTGGTACACAGCTCCAACAGCTCTGCGCATGCTAATGAAAGCTGGCGACGATGTTGTCTTCGAACATTCGCTGGCGAGCCTGCGTCATATTCTCTCTGTAGGCGAGCCGCTCAACCCAGAAGTGGTGCGTTGGGGCATGAAAGTCTACGGTCTGCCAATCCACGACAATTGGTGGCAAACTGAAACTGGTATGCAATTAATTGCCAACCTACCGTGCAACCCAATTAAGCCTGGCTCTATGGGCAAGCCTCTGCCGGGCGTCTATGGTGCCATCGTTGACGACGACGGCGAAGAACTAGAAGCCGGTGAACTCGGTCGCCTAGTGGTCAGACCAGGCTGGCCAGCCATGCTCAGAACAGTCTGGCGCAACGAGCCCAAATTCCATGAGTATTTCAAAATACCTGGCTGGTACTTCTCCGGCGACAATGCCTGGAAGGATGAAGATGGTTATTTCTGGTTCGTTGGCCGGGCTGATGACGTTATCAATACATCAGGCCATAGAGTTGGCCCATTTGAAGTCGAGTCAGCTCTAGTTGAACACTATGCTGTGGCAGAAGCCGGCGTGATCGGCAAGCCAGACCATGAACGCGGTGAAATCATCAAAGCATTCATCGTCATGTCGAATGACGTCAAAGTCACCGACGAGCTGCTCGATGAAATCAAAGAGCATTGCAAGAAGACACTAGCGGCACATGCTTATCCTCGCGAAATCGAAGTAAAAGAGACCTTGCCTAAGACCCGCTCCGGCAAGATTATGCGGCGCTTGCTCAAAGCCTGGGAACTAGGCTTGCCAACTGGCGACATGTCCTCTCTCGACGACGACTGATATAGTCCGACTAGCGATCGCATATATTAAAGATATTAGGGGCCTATAAAAAGGCCCCTAACTTTTATTTTGTTTAGGCGCCAAGATCAAATTTTGCTTTAAACTGAAGCAATCACCTTATATTGAACTATTTTCGGTAAGCGAGCGTTTAAGTATTCATGAGCGCAGAACTATCACCTATGACTGATTCCACCATGGAGAGATTGCCACCGCAGTCTCTTGATGCTGAGCAGGCCGTTCTGGGGGCCCTACTCGTCAGCGGTGATGGCGTTTCGCGTGTAGTAGACGTGCTTGAGCCTGAGTATTTTTACAGAAAGGCCCACCAAGTCATTTATGCCGCCGTTCTAGACCTTTACGAGAAGAACGAGCCCATCGATATCGTCACTATTTCAGCCTTCCTTCAAGACCAGGGCAAGCTTGAGCTGGTGGGTGGCCGCCTTTACATTACCGATCTATCTCGCTCTGTGGCCACCACGGCCAACCTTGAGTATTACGCTAAGTTAGTGCAAGAGAAAGCACTACTGCGCAGTTTGATTAAAGCCGGCACCGAAATTGTTGGTAGCTGTTATGAAGAAACCGATGCTGACACAGCTTTAGACAAAGCTGAGCACATGATCTTCAACCTCGCCCAGCGCCGCAACATGCAGCAAATGGTGCACATCAAACACATCGTTGAAGCTTCATTTCAAAAAATCGAAGAACGCTACGAAAACAAAGATACGCTTTCTGGCACCCCTTCTGGCTTCTACGATCTTGACGCCATGACCTCGGGCTTCCAACCGTCAGATTTAGTGATCATTGCCGCTCGTCCTTCAATGGGTAAAACGGCTTTTGTGCTCAATATCGCCCAGGCCTGCGCTGTTGAACATGGCGTACCTTGTGCTATTTTCTCACTAGAAATGTCCAAAGAATCACTTGTACAGAGAATGCTCTGTGCTGAAGCAAAAATTGACTCTAACCGTCTGCGCACTGGCCACCTTCACACCAACGACTGGCAGGCCTTAGCAATGGCCATGGGCCGCCTGGGCGAAGCACCAATCTTTATTGATGACTCAGCCATGGTTAACGTTCTTGAAATTCGCGCCAAGTGCCGCCGACTTAAAGCTGAGAATAAAGCTCTCGGCATGATCATCATCGACTACATTCAGTTATTGCAAGGCCGCAAAGCTACAGATAACCGCGTACAAGAAGTATCTGAAATTTCACGTTCGCTGAAAACTTTAGCCCGCGAATTATCGGTGCCTGTAATTGCGCTCTCGCAGCTCTCTCGGGCAGTTGAAGCTCGCCAGAACAAGCGACCAATGCTTTCAGACTTGAGAGAATCTGGCTCAATCGAGCAAGACGCCGACTTAGTCATGTTCATTTATCGAGACGAATACTACAACCCTGAAACTGAACAACGGGGCGAAGCCGAAATTATTATTGCCAAACAAAGAAACGGCCCCACTGGTACGGTCGATTTGCTTTATCAAGGCTCAATCACACGCTTCCTCAACAAGGTGCACACAGACGGCGCCCCCAATCCTAATCGCGATTAATCAGGTGAACCTATGTGGGTGCGAGGCAAAAGACCACCACTTATGGTTCCACCGCTAGTAATGCTCATAGTTATTCTCGGTATTGCCGTTCTCATAACAATGGTCGTAACCAGCAATCAAACAGCTTATGAAGAGGCTTTGAAAGCAAAAGAATCAGATCTGATTCGGCAACTGAAAAATAAATAGCTGGAAAAATGAAAAGACATTTTAGCGACTATTTGTTTTTTTATTCAATTGGCGCAGAGATTATTTCGTCAGAGCTGTGACCGATTACAGGCTGACACTCGAATTCACCAGTCTCAATATTAAGTACACCGAAAGCTGTTGTGGTTGCACTAGAGACAATCAACTTTTTTCCATCTGGTAATAGAAAAATATTGCCTGGAAAATCAATATCAAGGGGCAGCTTTATTTGCTTAACTGAAGCTTTGGTGGCAGTGTCAAAAACAGCAATCATATTGTCTTTAGCGATGGCATTATAGAGAGTGCCGCCATCAGCCGAAATTGCCAGTCCAGTTGGTCCATTCCCAGTTTTGATATTGGCGAGAATGCCTCGTTTGGCAATATCAATTACGGCAATATGATTGAGCTCACCACGACAAGATACGTAGGCCGTTTTACCGTCAGGTGAAATCACTACAGCCGTTGGATTAGCACCAACAACAATGCTGCCCAACACTCTTTGATTTAAAGTAGAAACAAAAGTTACCTGTCCAGTGATAGTGTTCAAAACCAGAATAGTATTGCCGTTAGGCGTAATAGCCATACGACCTGGTCCTGGCGGCACTTTTGTGCGAAGCAGGACCTTACTGGAATCGACCTCAACAACAGCAATATCAGCGCTTCCACTTTCGGATACGTACAACAATTTTCCGCTGCCCATGGCCACGATAGATTTTGGTGCAGACTTAGGCAACAAATTTATTTGGCCAACAAACTGTTTAGCAATAGTGTCAAGAATTAGTATGCGATTTTTGCTTATGTCGGCAATATAGAGCCTGCCAGCTACACAAGCCATACCTGCTGGTGTTCCTTCCGTGGGGAAATCACTGATTTTCTTCCAGTTCGCCTGATCGACAAGTGTAATATTGCCAGAATTGCGCGATGTGAGAAAAAGCCCTAGCCGTTGAGACTTTGCCTGGCTATTGCTTGGCTTTATTGGACCTGTAGAATTAACAGGGTTAGCAGCAGACTCTTTCGCCGGTTCAGCCAATACAACTGCAGTTTGACCTACCACCGATTTATATATAGGTGGCAAAACAAAACCTTCAGGCACAATCAAATCTTCGGTTAGATGACCAGCCAAGACTATCTTGCGTCCTTTTTCACTGAGAGCGGTAAGCGGTAGAAAAGTTCTGCTCTTGCCGCTGACGAGCACCCGAATAAATGTCACACCATTATCAAAGAAAAGCACCTGCGGCTTAACTTTGACAGGCTGCTGCAGGGGATAAACTTCAAGCAGCTTCACCTGGGGCTTTTTCAGTACTTGCGCTGGCATTACAGGCAAGTACAAATCACCCTCTTTCGTCTCTAAGGCACCGTCAAGGCGCATGCGACAATCAGGGAAAATAACCTTTAGAGCAGTAACAAGTTCAGGACTTTGTCGGGTAGCAAAAGCCGGCAAAGAGAGCGAGAATCCAGCCAGCAGAAGAACTATTGAAGCGAACAGCCTCAAGACAAACGAAAAATTCACGAGCCTCGACTCAAAGAAATTTCTTGTACTGCTAGAGTCGAAAGCTTGCAAGCCTTTAGTCTTTATGCCTAAATACGTCGACAATTTTATCTAAGATTCCTTTATCTTCAGCCTCAGCAGGCTCAGAATCCTTCTCTTGCGACTTTTTCTTCTTACTACTATTGCTGGTGCTAGTACTTGAATCTTTCTTGTGATCCTCTTTATGCTCCGAGTGTGAAGAAGCATCTTTTGCGCTAGCAGTCTCTGTTTTATCAGGAACAGGAGCACTTACCTTCAATTTCTCGTGGCGAATTTCAGCCAATTGCTCAAGCAATTTACGTTCTTCGCCACTTAGTTTAGTCGGTGTTTCAACAACCACATGCACCACATGATCGCCGCGCCGAGAAGGATTATTTAAGTGTGGCACACCCAAATCGCGCATCACCAACTGGCTTGAAGATTGAGTACCAGCAGGCACTTTGAGAACCTTAGCACCTTCCACTGTGGGCACTAAAATTTCAGCACCTAGAGCAGCCATTGAGAAACTAATCGGTTGCTTAACATGGATGGTGAAGCCATCACGAACAAATTCAGGATGGTCTTTGACATTCAAAACAACAAATAGGTCACCGTAAACACCACCACGAGGCCCCTTATCACCGGCCCCTTGGAGCTTTAGGCGATCGCCGTCTTTAACACCGGCTGGCACCTTAACGTCGAACTCACGTGACTTTCTGGTTTGACCTGCACCCTTACAATCTTTGCAAGGTTTCTCAATTTTCTTACCAGAACCAGCGCAATCAGGGCAAGCAATAATCTGATAGCTCTGCATAAACAGCATATTGACCAGCTGTTTCACTTGACCTTGACCCTGGCATGTATTGCAGGTAGAAAGATTACTGCCCGGAGTGGCACCACTGCCTTCACAGGTCGTGCAGTCTTCTAGACGCTTGACCGTTATCTTCTTCTCTAAACCAAAAACAGAATCAAGAAATTCCAAATCGAGGTCATAGCGCAAGTGAGCACCCTGACGCGGTCCAGAACGTCCGCCACCGCCGCTAGAGAAACCACCACGCATGCCGCCGCCAAAAAGAGCATCGATAATGTCTTCCATGCCAAAGCCCTGGAACGAACTGAAATCGACGTTATCAAAGTCGCGTGTAGATCCCTTCACGCCTTCATGGCCATAGCGGTCGTAAGAAGCTTTCTTCTGCTCATCAGAAAGCACTTCATAGGCTTCAGCTAGTTCTTTAAAAGCAGCTTCATCGCCACTCTCTTTGTTATCGGGGTGAAGTTGTCTGGCGCGATTGCGAAAAGACTTCTTTATCTCGTCCGATGAAGCCCCACGGGCTAGACCTAGAACTTCGTAATAATCACGTTTTGCCATAGTTTCCAAGCGAGCACCTTTGGTTCAAATCAATCCATCATCATTTTTACAGCTCTTCTTATTAAAGGTCAAAAAAGAAGTTCTGTCGCAAAATTTTTCTTTGCCTTAATCCAATCCTTCACTATTTTTATCGAGCACTAAATCGACGTCTAGAGATAAATCATGCTCAAGCGATAAGTCTTTATCGATCAGCGAGTTCAACACTTGCTGGCTCGGCCGGCCGACCTCCCCCAGTTCAATGGGACGCTCGTCACCATAACTAGGCTTCTTTTTAGCGCTATTTGGCACTGTCGACTGACGGTCTTCCTTGCGCGGCTGAGACTGGCGATTACCTGAGTGAATAACGCGACCCAAATCGAGCAGTGACACATCAAGACCGGCAACCAATTGCTTCAATTCAGCAGCATTGTCTTGGGCAAGGGCTTCCTTAACAAGTTCTACAGCCTTCATAACTTTGTCGACATGCACTTTATCAACACGGTCACCGTATTTTGTTACGGTGCGCTCAGCTTCAGCGCACATAGACTCGGCATGGACACGAGTCGAAATGCGTTCACGCACAAGCTTATCTTGATCAGCAAATTCTTCAGCTTCGCGCTGTAAATGCTCAACTTCACCCGGGCTCAAACCAGTGGTCCGTTGAATGGTGACAGAATGTTTAATACCAGAGCCATGATCACGCGCTGAGCAGTGCACAATACCATCAGCATCAATATCAAAGGTTACTTCAATCTTCGGCACACCGCGAGGAGCACCAGGGATGCCGGTCAGATGAAACTTGGCCAATGATTTGTTGTCTGCGGCCAACTCACGCTCACCCTGCAAAGCGTGAACTTCAACCGAGGTTTGGGCATCTTCAGTCGTTGTAAAAGTCATGGTGCGACTAGTAGGAATAGTGGTATTGCGCTCGATGATGCGGGTAAACAAACCACCAGCTGTCTCAATTCCCAGGGACAGCGGAATGACATCAAGCAATAGTACATCTTGCAAATCACCAGCCAAAATTGAAGCTTGAATGGCAGCACCAAGAGCTACAGCTTCATCAGGATTGACAGACTTAGAAGGTTCTTTCTGGAAGAAGCGACGAATCATGTCTTGCACAGCTGGTATGCGAGTTGATCCACCAACCAAAATTATGTGTTCAATATCTTGAGGGCTCAAACCTGAGTCTTCGAGCGCTTGCTGCAATGGACCGATAGTTGCTTCAACCAAGCCAGCAGTAATTTCGTTAAACTTAGCTCTAGTAATTGTTGTTTCTAAATGCTTAGGTCCACTTTGATCGGCAGTCAAAAACGGTAAATGCACTTCTGAAACAAGTGCCGAAGAAAGCTCAATCTTAGTTTTTTCAGCAGTTTCTTTAAGCCTTTGCACGGCCATCAAATCGCCAGCAATATCAAGCCCAGTCTGCTTCTTAAACTCTTCTACCAAATAATCGATGATCGCTTGGTCGAAGTCATCACCGCCAAGGCGGTTATTACCACTAGTTGCCTGCACTTCAAAGACGCCTTCAGTAATCTCCAGAATACTGACATCAAAGGTGCCGCCACCAAGATCAAAAACCAAGACAACGGCATGCTCGTTGAGCTTGTTAAGACCGTAGGCCAAAGCACTGGCAGTCGGTTCATTGATAATGCGCATAACTTCGAGACCGGCAATTTGGCCGGCATCTCGCGTAGCTTGCCTTTGAGCGTCATTAAAATAGGCAGGAACAGTAATTACTGCTCTTGTCACTTTCTCACCCAAATAGGCTTCGGCATCTGCCTTGATTTTCTGCAGCACCATCGCTGATATCTGCTCTGGGCTATGAGAAACACCGTCTACTTGCACGCGATAGTTAGTGCCCATCTCACGCTTAATAGACTGCACTGTGCGAGTAGGATTGGTTACAGCCTGCCGTTTTGCCAGTTGGCCCACAAGCCTATCACCAGCTTTAGTGAATGCCACTACAGACGGTGTTGTGCGAGCGCCCTCTGAATTTTCAATGATGACTGGCTTTCCGACTTCCATAACAGCCACACACGAATATGTGGTGCCTAGGTCAATGCCAATAATTTTGTCATCACTCATCAGAGTCTAGAATCCAAATTCATACACAAGAGCAGTTACTCTTCAACGTCAGTAAGATCGTAGACCTTACTTTCGTTAGTGGCCTTAGCGGCCTCATCCTCAGCTTGACCGGCAGAAGCAGAGTCAGAATCGCTAGCTGAAAGCGAAGCTTCGTAAGCAGCTTTGATTTCTTCAAAGGGAATATCTTGAGTACTTCTCTCATTGCCAATAGATTCAAGGCTCTCAGAAGTCTCCGTACCAGAAGAAGGAACCATAGTTTCTTCTTCTGCCACCGCGGTGACAACAGGAGTGATATCGATAACTTCTGAAGTCTCTGGGGCAGAGGCTGCACTGGCTTTTTCCGCTTGGGCCCGCTCGTATGCCTCAGCTGCTTCACCAGTAAGAGCAACCGCCACGTTAACGAGAGCTGGTCTTAAAACTTTATCGCGGAACATATAGCCATTGCGCAACTGATGAGCCACAGCGCCGTCGGGCACTTCATTAGTAGGCACTTCTTGTACGGGCTCGTGATACATCGGATCAAATGGCTCGCCAATTGGTTGCATTTGCTTGATACCAACTTGCTCTAAGCAGCGTCCAAAACGGTTACAAACCATTTTCAAGCTGTCGAGCATAACTTTAGGCTCAGTCTTTTCGGTCAATTTCGACTGGGCCATATCTAAGTCATCAAGAGCTGGCAAAATCGCCTCAAGGGCCTTTTGCATTCCTATTGCTTGGAATTCTTCGCGCTCGCGGTCAATGCGTTTGCGATAGTTTTCGAAGTCGGCAGCCAAGCGTTTGTATGAATTTTCCCATTCGCTAGCTTTACCTTCTGAGTCTCTCAAGGCATTTTCAAGATTGTTTATTGCCAGTTGATGGCCTTTATCATTTTGGCCAGCCGGGGCTTTGCCCAAATCAAGGCCAAAAGTTTCAGGGTCAGGAGTGTCACCACCTGCATACATAGCCCGATAAAAAGCCTTCGCCTTAGACTGGCGATCTTCTTTTTCTTTTGATGACTCCTCTGTTGGAGGGGTCAGGGCGTCGTTATCGTCAATAGCCATCCCAGAAAAGGTCTCCCAACTATCTTGACATGTGCCAAGCGGTATAAATCACTAACTCTAATTTTAAACTGAGCCTTATAATTCTAATGCCTTTGGCGGGCAATAATGTGAAATCCTCACCGATCTTAAAAACCGCAAACTTAAAAACACAAAACTAAAAACATCCCAAAACTTACTCGAAACATATATGTATATCGAAGAAACCGCCCGCTTGGCACTCTATGCCCCTGGAGAATTCGGCAAAGGCAGCTCAAAAACCGCTGAAGGGGTGCTCCGTTACGCCAAGAATCCTATAACTTGTGTAATTGATCAAAGCCAAGTTGGCAACTCAATTAAGTCTGTTACAGGAATAGATGCAAAGGCCCCTATTGTCGGCACTATAGAAGAAGCTCTGGCGCTCGGAGCCGACGCTCTGCTGCTAGGCACAGCCTGGAATGGCGGCGCCATGCCCGACCATTGGCGCGCCGACATAGTCAAGGCATTGGCAGGAGGCTTAGATGTCGTAAATGGCCTCCATGACTTCCTTGAAGACGATGCCAACATAGTTGCGGCGGCAAAGAAACACGGCAAACGACTATTCGACGTGCGCAAACCACCTGAAAACCTGCCAGTGGCAGCAGGTAGAGTGCTCGATGGCGGCAAATACAAAGGCAAAGACAGCCTTGTGGTGCTTACTATTGGCAGTGACTGCTCAGTGGGCAAGATGACAGCTGCTCTTGAGATTCAACGCTCAGCAACCAAACAGGGCAGGCAAGCAGCATTCGTTGCCACTGGACAGACCGGAATTATGATCTGCGGTCAGGGCATTGCCATAGATCGAGTAATCGGCGACTTTATGGCGGGCGCCACTGAAATGATGGTTCTAGAAGCAGCCCAAGAAGCGCCACTAGTACTAGTTGAAGGTCAAGGCTCATTAGCCCATCCTGGTTTTTCTGGAGTAACCATGGCTCTTGTACATGGCGCCTGCCCCCAGGCCATGATTCTCTGCCATCGACCCAGCCGCACTCACATTAAGGGAACGAATTTCGCTATTTCAGATTTAAACACATTGATCAAAACCTACGAATCGATAGCAGCCTATCTCAGACCAAGCAAAGTAATCGCTATCGCTCTCAACACAAGCGATTTAAGCGAAACTGAAGCGCAAGCGGCCATTGCTGAAATAAGTGCTGAAACGAAATTGCCCACCACCGACCCGGTGAGATTCTCTGCCGATGTACTCTTTCAAGCCATCGAAGATTTTTCTCTGACCCCAGCCAAGACCTAATAAGGAAAGTCTGTGAAATCAGCTACTAACACAAAATCGAAGTCAATTTCTCTCAGCTTTGAAGCACTAGATTTAACTCTAGCCTACCCTTTTGGCATTTCTTATGGCACCTCTGCGGTTTCTCATAATGCCTTAGTAAAACTTTCGTACGAAAACTATGTCGGCCTTGGTGAAGCTTCTCCGGCGAGCTATCACAGCGAAACACCAGCCACAGTGCTCGCAGTGCTAGAGCAAATTGCCTCTAAGCAAGAAGAGATTTTAGGCTGCGACCCGTTTGCAGCAGTAGAAGTTTCAAGACGCATGGATCTTATGATCGCCGGCAATTTTTCTGCCAAGGCCGCTATCGAAATGGCGCTGCATGATTTAGCAGGAAAAATATGTAGTCAGCCTACCTATAAAATGCTCGGTCTCTCCGGCCATGCCTATCCAATGACCGACTTTACTATCGGCATTGATTCGCCTGAAATGATCGAACGCAAAACCAAAGAGGCCGTTGAAGCAGGCTATAAAATGCTCAAAGTAAAAGTAGGCACAAACTACGATCATCAAATAATAAAAAGCGTTCGAAAGATGGCTCCAAATATGCCGCTGCGCGTTGACGCCAATGGTGGTTGGACGGTCAAGCAAGCAATTGAAATGTCAAAATTTCTAGCCGAAAATGGCGTCGAATTCATCGAACAACCATTACCGAAAAATGCCTTGGCTGAAGATTTTCGTCTAGTGAGACAAAACGCAGCTATTCCAATATTCGCCGACGAAAGTGTCTGCCGCGCCAATGATGTAGCAAGACTCGCCGGTGCTGTAGATGGAGTTGTTGTCAAACTAGCTAAGTGTGGTGGTTTACTGGAAGCAATTAGAGTGATTGCAACAGCTCGTGCTCACTCAATGAAAATTATGTTCGGCATGATGATTGAGTCATCAATTGGTGTCACTGCAGCGGCCCATCTCTCTAGCTTATGCGACTATCTAGACTTAGATGGCGCCTTGCTTTTGCGCAACGACCCCTATCAGGGTGCCGTTTACGAAGATGGTTATTTACGCCTACCAGAAAGCCCAGGCCTCGGAGTCTCTGAACGCAAATAAGTCTTGCAAGTAAGAACTTAGCCCCACTTAGCCAATCTATCTTTTATGCGCTCAATGGTTGATGGCGAATAGAGCTTGAATGCTTTGATTTTATTGCGCGGCACAAGGGCCGCCACAGTCTCTTCACTCAAGCTGTCACAAACAAACAGATTGGCATGCTTAACAATATATTTCAGTTCTTGTTGTTCATCGCGACCAATTGCCCTCACTGCCACTTCTTCTCCCCGCATGGCTGCCACCAAATTCGATGCCATGTGCAGCAGGGTAGGAGAAACAGAAACTAAAACTACTAGACTCTGAGCCGGTAAATTGGCAACGGCTTCAAGCTCTACTCTAGCTGGCTCAATATTGCATGCCACCAGCCGAGTTAAGTCAGTGACATGCTTTTGAAATGAAAACAAATGATAGAGGCTAGCCACCAGCAGTGACTCTTTCATTTGACCAAGATCTGCTAATAACTCAAGAGGAGTAATAGTCTCAACGGGAATCTTAAAATGCGGAGCAAGCTCACCGACAATTACTTTGTGAAAATCTTTGTTGGCATCAACCGCAAGAATGCGCTTGACCGGTTTGCGCGCCTTCAAAGTGGCTAGACAAGCTTGCACCTGCTCATTTGAATAACCCCGTTCTGAAGCTCTAGCGACAAACTCACTAAACATTTCATCTAAATTGAGAGTGGCATCCTCGGCTTCTGACTTGCGACCCGTGGAGGCAACCCGCACACCACTACCTTGCCTAACTTCTAGCAAGCCGACCTCGGCCATATGGTTGTAGGCTGCTGTAATGGTGCTGTAATGGACACCTAAGCGGTCAGCCAAAGCACGGATGCTTGGCAGCTTTTCGTGGGCAGCAAGAGTACCCGAAGCAATCTGCAGGCCCAGCTGCTCAATTAGTTGATCTCTAATTGGAACGGCGCTCTCTTTGTTGATACTGATTTTCAAGTGCTTTCCAACTCTTTGGTTACTACTGGCCCATGCCCAAACCAGTCAAGGGTCGAACTTGTTCAAAGAAGATTATAAGGGAGGGAGCAAGCACCAACACCATCAATGTTGGCATGATGCAAAACCAAAGAGGAAAGGCCATCAGTACAGGCAGCCTGGCCGCTTTCTCTTCAGCCTTCTGACCCAGTTTGTTACGCAAAAACTCGGCCTGATTGCGCAATACCTTAGAAACGCTGATGCCAAGCTGGGCACTTTGGTTTAGAGCAGCAGAAAGAGAGCGTAGTTCGTCAACACCTGTGCGGTTATAAAGCTCTTGATAGGCCTTCTCGCGATTCATACCCAATAGAACATCCCGGCTCAAAGTCAAAAGCTCATCGTTGATAGCCGATGACAAGGCCGTTCTCTCACTGGCTACTTTCTGAATAGTGGCATCAAGACCCAACCCCGCATCAACACAAAGCACCATCAAATCAATCACTTGAGGCAGACTATCGGCCACCGACTGCTGGCGTTTCTTGGCTAAGAAAGCTAAAAGGCAGTCGGGCGAGAAAAACAGTACTACCAGTGCCAACAAAGCAAAGCCCGGATGAACAAATAGGGGCAAAAACAAAGTGAGCAAGCATGGATAAACCTTAGAGGCACAAAGACTGCCAAAATAAAGGTTATTGCGCAATCCAGCAAAAACCAAACGCTGCTGCAACCAAACAAGATAATTACCCGGAGCAAGCCTCATTATATAGACGGCTGGTTCGGTCAAAATTGCAGGCAACAAAAAAGAATTTACCTGATTAGCATTAGCCTGTTTGCCACTAGCTTTGGGCTGGAGCAATACCAAGAGCAAGAGCACGATTAGAAGAACGGCAGCAGCAGCGAGCTCTGGGTAAGTTGTCAGAAATTGAGCGAAGGCAGAAAGCATGCTAAATTTTCACCTCAGTCATCTTATTGATCAACACTATGCCAACAACCTCAAGCACTACTGCTAGTGCTAGCAACATACGCCCAAGATCGCTCGTAAATAAAGGCTCTAAATAACCAGGACTAAGAAACTCAAGAGCACTTCCCAACATCAGAGGCAAAAGCCCGACGATAATTCCGGTCAATCGACTTTGGCTGGTTAAGACACGCACCTGTCTTTTGAGCTTAAGCCTTTGCCGCAGAGTCAAATTAGTCTTCTCTAAAAGCTCAGCTAGACTGCCGCCCACCTCAGCTTGAATTGTGATAGCCCGTCTAATCAAATCAAGCTCATCTGACTTGTACTTAGCTACTGTGGAGCTAAGAGCTTCACCAAACGGCTGCCCCAAATTAATGCGTTGCAAAATCTGGGAGAATTCCTCACCTAGCGGCTGAGCCGATTCTTTGCCGACAGAGCGCACGGCTTGTGCCACGCTATGGCCTGTGCGCAGAACAGAAACCATCAAATCAATGGCATCGGGCAGTTGTTCAATAAACTTAGTGCGCTTGCGCGTGGCCAGCACAACAATATAAATCATCGGAAAAGAACAACAAACAAGAGATAGTGCCAAACAAATTAGCTCAGGCACAGCAAATATGTAAGCAATCAAGCCCGGCACTAGGGCGCAGGCGAATAGAACTAAAACAAAATCAGAAACAGTCATGGCGATCGCAGACTGCTCAACCAAGCGCACTAGCCAAAGTGGTGCCGACAAGCGAGCGAACTTAGGAATAACGACCTTTGGCTTAAGAATCGAAACGAATAGTGCCCGTGTGCTACTAGAAGTGCCACTAGAAGCGTTACTAATGCTGCGACCAGAGCCAGCACTAGTGGCACTGGCCAGGTCATCATAGTTGCCAGCTGCAGCAACTAAAGCAGGTTTCTCTAGTGGCTTACCGGCAGAGCTGCTCAGTGCTTGCTGCACACGCAGTGCAACTTGCTTTCTCCGTTTAGAGATTTTGATTAACCGAACAGCCAGCACGCCAGCTAATATAGAAAAAACCAAAACAGCAATCAAGTTAGCTATATTCATGTTAACTATGTTCACTGGGCACCATCACTTATTGACGGGTCGACGTGACTTGAAGACCTTTCATCTTCAGCCTCTTGAGCTTCTTTAAACTGATAGCCAAACCGGCTCTCATCCTCGGGCTCGAACCAATAAGAAGGCAGCGGTAATCCGTGTTCAACAAAGCGTTCTGACTTAAGCGGTCTGATACCACAAGCATTATGAAATCCAATCGAGTTGCCGTCATGACCAGCCCCGATTTGGCGAAACTCAAAAAGATCTTGCATGCCGACGACGCCTTCTTGTACTCCTGTCACTTCAGTGATGCTGACCACTCGTCTCGTACCATCAGATAGACGTTTAACTTGAACAACCAGATCGAAGGCTGAGCCTATTTGCTCGCGAATGCTACGCTGAGAAAGCTCAACACCCGACAATAAAACCAATGTTTCAATACGACTGAGAGCATCACGACCACTATTAGCGTGCACCGTGGTGAGCGATCCTTCGTGACCAGTATTCATGGCCTGAAGCATGTCTAGGGCCTCTGGTCCGCGTACCTCGCCTACTACAATTCGGTCAGGCCTCATTCGCAAAGCATTCTTGACTAGCTCACGTTGACCGACAGCACCACTGCCCTCGGTATTAGCAGGTCGAGACTCAAGGCGAATGACATGCCGCTGCTGCAAGCGCAATTCAGCAGTATCTTCGATGGTGACTATGCGCTCATTGTCACCAATATAAGATGACAATACATTGAGCAAAGTTGTCTTACCGGCTGATGTGCCACCAGAAATTAAAATATTGAGCCTAGCCTTAACGGCTTGCTGCAGAAAATCAGCCATATTCTTAGTCAGGGCATTTCTGCCGATCAAGTCTTCAAAGGCAAATGGCACAGGACGGAAGCGCCGAATTGAAAGCACCGGCCCATCTAAAGAAAGCGGTGGAATAATAGCGTTAACGCGGGAACCATCAGGCAGACGAGCATCGACAATAGGTGACGACTCGTCTATACGCCGGCCAATTCGAGCGACGATACGATTGATAATATGCAGTAAGTGCCGATCATCCTTAAAGCGAATAGCAGTTTCAACCAGCTTGCCATCGCGGTCAATCCACACACTCTGCGAACCATTGACCAAAATGTCGTTGACCATAGGATCAGACAAAAGAGGTTCAAGCGGCCCCAAGCCAAGAGTTTCGTAAAGCACTTCTTGAGCTAAGTTGTCGCGCTCAGTAGTCGAAAGGGGCAATCTTTCTTCGGCAATCAGTAGGCGAATAGTGCCCTCAATTGCTTCTTCTAAGGCTTCACTGCCGTCAAGCTGCGTGAGAACAGAGACATCAATTGTCTCGATCAATCGTTCATGAATCTTCGATTTGAGATCATGATAGAGATTAGATTCACGCTCGCCATTGGCTTCAGCCTCAGAAATTTTGCTGATGCGACGACTGAGAGACAGACCTACTTTTTTCTCAGAGACTACTTCGCTTGGCGCCCCAACAAGGGCCGCTGTCATTCTTGACTGGTCAACAGCAGGGCTACTGGCGAGCGCATCTTTCGCTGGCGGTAAAGGCGTTGAGTTCTGACTTTGGCTTGTTAGGAGTTTGCGCAACTTAGACATACTATTTCTCCTGCTCTGAAGAAATAACATCTAGGCCGGCCCTTTGGCAGACCACGAGTAAATCATCGATGGCCTTAGAAAAAGCAATGCGCGGATACTTTGCTATGACTGGAACGCCTTCGATAGAAGCGCTCTCGCAAGCTTCATAGGCATTAGGCAAACGCAATAAGGGAACACCATTGAGATCGGCAGAAAGCTGTTTTTCAATCTCCTTCAACTTGCCACCTGAGCGGTTAAGAACAGCCACTAAACGATCATTAGTAATGCCTAAATCTTGAAAAACGTCAAACCAACGGCGGGCAGCAGCAAGAGCTGTCACGGTGGGCTCAAGCACTAAGACAATGCAATCACAAAGATCAAGCATCGAAACCAAATCAAGATTAACCAGTCGTGGCAAATCAACCACACACGAACCCGGAAGGCCTTTGAATATGCCGAGCAGGCGACCGACATCGGCTAATGAGACTTGCAGAGCTTGATTGGCATCTATGGGCGGGCTAAATAGGCGAAACTGGTGACCCAATTTAGCTGGCTCTAAAACGATATTCTCGGCGCAAGCCGCAATCACTTCAGGATCAATTTGTAGTACTTCAGCCGAACGGCGTGTCAGGTCAAGCAACGAGTAACGCAGATTGCAATTCAAAAGGCATGCAGCATCAGGCTGTTGCAAATTGGCATCGAGCAAAGAGATCGTTTCTTTTGTCGAACTTAAGGCTAGGGCAGCTGCCAAATTAATGCTTATAGTTGTGGCACCGACACCACCTTTGGCACCAAGAACTCCAATAATCTTTGCGGTACTCTGTGAGGCTGTAGTTTGCAGCTTGCTCTTGCTCAAGATCATCTAATTCACCATAACGCGAGGTGAAAGAGATGGAGCCATAACCACAGAGTGTGGCCTCGTGCTGATGCCTATACCATCTGAAAGTAAAACTCTGGCGCTAAATGGCATCACCGGTGCCGGTAGCATCCCATTACTAGAAGTACCACTAGAAGTATTACTAGGAACGACAGCCCTGGCATTGGCAAAACTAGCATTGCGCAAGGCCACAGAATCAGGCTCAAGCATGACTGTGAGAGCGATTGTTTGATCAAACACCACGGGAGTGGCAAGCAGTCTTAAGCGAGCAAAGCCCACTACTTCATTGCCCTGAGCACTAGCTAAACCTGAAGCTACAAAACTAGGGTCGTTGGCTAGAACTGGAAAAATATAAGAGCGCCCCACCGGCAATTTTTGCAGTTGAGTAAGCAATTGTTGTTGCACTGTCGCTGACGAAAACAAACTAGAACTAGAACTTAAATTGAAGGCTGAAAGATGACTGCCTCGTTCAACTAAAGCCGAAGGAATCTCATTATTGCTGATAGTGGGAGCGAAGTAGGCCAAATTGGCGAGAAGCTGATTTACAGAGGCATTGCTCGAAGCATCATTGTAATAGCTAAGTGAAGATGACGAACGGGTCAAATTAACCAAGGCACCGCGCATAGTATTAGCTTGCAGAGCACCAACACTAGGGGCCAAAATTAGTTTGAATGAAGCAGTTGAAAGCCCGACACTGGGATCTGCCAGAGGGCGAAACTGCAAGTTACTTAGCGCAACTGGCAAAGTAGCAAAACCACTAAGGTCGCGCTCACGACCAGAAGTATTACCTCGAGGCACACCAGCCCCAATGCGCGAAGCCGGCTGAGCAATGACTTCTACTAATCTGTGCGGGCTGGCCGAGCGCGACTCTGGAGGTACAGCATTACCAGGCAAACCTGCGCTTACACCGCTCGAAGGTCCACCGCTAAAAGCGTAAATCATTGGCAAGAAGAAAAGCTTGAGTGCATCGCTGCCATCACGCCGACCTCGTACTTGTAAAAAATAATCGCCGCTATCAGCTGTGTTAGGGTTGTTAACGATGCTAACGTCGCTAGCATCAAACCGTATAGCACTCTCTGCAGCCTCCGCTCCCTGCCTGGAAGAATCAGGACCATAGGGGGCGCTATTCCAGGCGAAGTTATCGATCACTCCAGAAGCTTGGTCAATAGTTTGGCGGATATTAGCTTCAGCTTGACTGCGATTGAAGATTTGCTCAGGCCTAGTCAAACTAGCCGAAAAAGCACCAAGAGCAGCAGCTTCAGCTCCATACCGCACCGCTGAAGAGGCATAAGCAGTGCGCATAACATCAACAGAAAAAGCCATGAAGGCCACACCAAGAACGATAATAAAGGCGACAAGAGGTAGGACAGCACCTCTTGTCTTACGCGGAAACCTATTACTATTGATGTGTCGACTGTGGAATTTCATACAAATCTCTTTTGCTACCAGAGAAGACTTCTACAACCCATCTAGCAGTCTTGCCAATAGGAGATAGAGGAACTAAAGCCTCATCAATAGAAGTTGGAAGAGGCGAAGGCATGCCTAAAAGACCAGCTGTCAGTGGCGGTGGTGGCAACAAGGTGGCATTGGCGCCAACACCAGAATTAGATGCAACTTGCCTTTCAGAAGTTAGTTTCAAACGATCTCTTGCTTCTAAAGCCTTAGCAGGAAGCAAGTCAGATTCGCCATAACCGGCAAGATGAGGTAGCTCTGATGATAAACGATTGCGCAAAACCAACTTAATTTTGCCACTCTCTTCGGCAAGCGCCAGAAGCTCTGCTTGTTCTGAGCTTACAGCCAAAGTAATGCGGCTGCTTTCTTGACCTCTCAATGACGAGCTGTGTAAGGCCTCCCGTGGATAGCTGAATAACACAGGAACGCTTTGACAAACAGTCTTGCTATATTTCTTTCCATCTAGAGTGCTGGTGACGATTACATCAACCTTGTCACCACTATTGATACTGTGATCAACTAAGGCATAGTCGTCTAACTTCAGGGTAATAGCCCTTTCGTGATTCTCGATTCGCTGAGCTATGCCATCTTTACCAGCAAAAAGGTTGGCGCTGACTATTGGCTCGCCCTTACCTATATAAGTATTAGCCACTCGACCTACGAGCAAATTTGTTTTGGTGAACATATCGTCGCTGTAGTATGAGTCAGGCACAATCACATAGTGCAAATCATGAAAAGTAATACGAGTACCAGGGAAAATATCTTGCCCAGCGCCTACAATCTGGACAGTCTTAGCCACTGGTGCATGCGGAGCGAAGGTACGAGCTGCTGCCACTAAAACAAGAATCACCACTAGTGCTATCAGAATTGGCACCAAGTTGAAAGCTCGCGGCGCAACATTCTTGGATGGAAGGCGTTCGCGTCCAAGTAATGAAGAAACCGATGATATTTCTGAGCTAGTTGCTGGGCTTGACGTACGCATAGACACCTCGAAATAGAACTAATTAGTTACTACTGCTGGTAAACCTCGGTGAAAGAAACCGCTCTCTCAGATATCGGAAAATTGAGAAAAGAAACAGGCGAACCACCGGCACCGGTATAAACCCCGACTGAATTTCCAAATTCGCTGGCACCAGTTGAGAAGGCACTACCAACAAAAACAAAAGGATATTCAATGCGCACAGCCACAGTTCCTGGCGCTACTTGATCTTCAATAGTGCCGTCAGAATCAAAGGGTAAAACCTTAACCTTGGCACCTGGCGGCAAGTTGCCAGTGGTGCCTTGGGACAAGAGCCGGGCTGAGCCGAGCTGCTGAGCAACAACAGAGGTTGAATTGACAACATCACCGCTAGTTGAGAAGCCCGTTAAGCTCTCGCGTACTTGGGCATCACTGAGTTCAGGAGTACGACTAGCGAGTCGAGCCGCTTCCTGGCAGGCCATTGCCACTGCCTGTTTTGTATAAAATACCCGGCCAAAATACATAATGGTAAGCACGATCAGCAGCAAAAAAGGAATTGCAAAAGCGAATTCAACCATTGACTGACCACTTGATATACGCAAATTACGGCAGGAGCAGCGCTTGCCCCTACCGTAATATGTTTGTCTCTTTGACTTACAACTAGAACTAGATTTTGACATTAGTTACCTTAAAAGTTCGAAGAGCGCTTGCCAAGCAAACACTCTTCAAACTACATAAACAACCAGGTCTATTGAAGAACCCATGGAGTGGCGCCGACTTTGATAGTGCGACCGACATCGGCTGAAGTTTGGCCGCCATAGTTAGTGGCTTGCTCAACGTTTCTAATCATGTCACCAGAAATGTGACCGAGGGAACCAAGAGCAACGACGCAAAGAGCGGCTACGCAACCAATGCCGAGAGCATACTCAACCATGCTCTGGCCACGTTTGCTGCGCTTGTTATTTGACTTGTTAGATTTCACGGTGATCTCCAATGCTGTTTGAATAAAGTACTAAAGCTCTGATTGCTCATGCAAATGCCGTTAAACAACGACTATCTGCCGAGAATTCCTCCATCCGCCTGTGGAGCACAAGTACTCCGTTGGCAATTGCGAATTATTCTCATTAGCAACTATTGAAAGTTATCACTCTCAATAGTGAGTGTCAATCAAACATGTCTAAAGAAAATATAAAGGCGCAAGGAAAAAACAAAAGGAAAAGCACACCCAGACCCATCCTACCTAGCATCTAAGGCGATGATTCCCAATCTCAATTGAGACAAAATGACATTTCCAAGAAAGCTCAAATAAGCTCTTGAAAATAAAGCGAAACTAAGACGAGTCGGGGCAAAGGCCCAATTTTCACGATTTAGAAATCATTCTCAATTAGAATCAGAGAAATGCAATTGAATATGTTGAAAGCTATGATCACTCTGGCGCGAAATCGGCGAACATATATGTATGGATGAAACAAAAAACAGATTGCTCTCCACTCAAGAAGCAATCGAAGCTATCGTCAAAGCAATTCCGAGGGGAGACCACTTAACCGCCCCCGAGGTGTACGAGCTGGCTGTCGAACGTGGTTTAAAGGTAAGTCTATCAACCGTTTATCGCACCCTCAATCGACTCAAGGCTGATGGTAACGTCATTACAGTTAGTGGCGATCGCGGCTTGCGCTATGAAGCGGCTGAAGAAGGGCCTGCTCACGACCATCTAATATGCTTGGCCTGCGGCATGACAATCGAGTTTTACGACGAACTAATTCGCGGCTTCGGCAAAGCTGTGGCCCAGCGCAAAGGTTTTGATCACACCACAAGTCGTTTCGACATTTTAGGATATTGCCAAAACTGTCGCTCAAAAGACACAAGCCACAAAATCGACTTAGTTCAAGACGCTGTAGCTGCAGCCATCGAACGCACAGAAGAAGCACTCGGCCAAATGCGCTTGGGCTTAGAGCAATTACGTATGCGTAAATTTACCAAGGCCTACTCACCAATCAAGTCGGCCACTTCTCAACTCACTCAAACTATCGAGGATCTTGACTACGCCGCCAACTCACTCAGTGGCGACGGAGCGTCAGCACCACCCAATTCTCATTCACACTTAGGACCTAACGAGCACCCTTAATGGTCTCAGTCACTTTTTTTTATATAGGCGATCGCGGGCAGCTGTTAAATCATTTTCTGATTCAACAATAACGTCTTCGAAATACTTGAGGCTAACTTTGCGCTTTTTATTTATTTGAGCGCGCTTACCAAGCATTTTAGGAAACAGCAATAAGGCTTTAAAACTGCCTTCTAGCCAAGGCAGGACTTGCCCACCACGCACACAAACCACAGCCAGATAGTAAGCCTGCCAGAAGGCAATCTGGGGCAAAAACTTAATCAGCAGCGGCATAGGAATATTTTTGACGATC
>CALROJ020000021.1:0-99727 GCA_943369735.1 bacterium Ga0077546 | reverse complement strand
ATGCAAGAGATACTCTTGGTTTCGAGCTTTAGTTGCTGGCGAATTTTAAATTAGTAGACTAAAGCGACCAGGCCGCAAGAGCATTTATTTGAGCCACTTCTAGCAACAAATTAACGGCCACATTTTGCAATTTATGCATATTCCAGGTTTTTCCGGCCTATTACTTTTTATAGTTGTAAGAATTTACTATATAAAGCCATAGAGCGAAAAAAAGAAAAAACAGTCGGGGGCTTCTTTTGCAAGAAGTTCCGACTGTCTTTTCAATGGCTTAGGCTGACAGCTTCGTTCGCACTTCTTCCAGCAGGCCAGTCAGTGGTGCCGAGTCATCGCCACCCTTGAAAGGCCGACACTGAATGCAGTGCTTCTCCACCAGAGCCTTGTAAAGCGCCTCGCCGATGTCCTTGCGCTTGAAGCCGAGCATGCCGAGCTTTTCCTCGAACGAGGTACTGCCGCCTTGCAAGTCGTCAACCAGCACCCAGGAAGCGGGCAGTTCGACGCGGCCGGACGATTCGAAGCCAATCACTTGGTCGAGTTCTTCGTCGAGGTCGGTGAGCGCCAACAGCAGATGTTGGATGCGAGAACTGCCGCCGGTGAGGACGACAATGTTGCAGGCTTCTGCTGCCACCGCTTTGAGGAAAGCGTCGGCGCTGGGCCGGGCTTGCACGTGATACCACTGACCGCCGCGTTCGATTGACTTGAAGCCTTCGGGCACCACGTCGTTGCGGCTTGCGTGTCGCACTGCAATGAGAGTGTCATTGCAGTCGACAAACACGGTTTTGCCGTTTCTCATAGTTTGTCTCCGGTTTTATTATTAGAGAAATCAGTAATCCCGGCCGTAGAGCTTGTTGATCACCTGCCGCATCCGAAGCATCCCGGAGGAATTGTCGGAGACGATGATGATGTTCTCTTTGGGCAGGTACTGCGGAAATTCTTCCAACCAGCACATGATGTGATAGCCGGTCATCTCCTTGCCTTCGGGTCCGCTGAAGTCGGCCAGGTCATGGTCGAGATAGAGGACGTCGAAGGGCTCGCCGTGGCAGCCAGCTTGCAGAAGCTTGATGCCGTCTGCATAGTTGCGGGCCACCACAGCGTCAGCCGGGATGTTCTTCTTGTTGCGCGCGTCTCCGGGAATGCGGAGATCGTCGATGAGCAGACTGTTCATGGTGATCTCCTGTTTTCTTGTGACGGGTTGTTGTTGGCGCCGGTGTTACTTGGCGTCGTTCAGCTTGCGGCGGTAGAAGTCGATCATCGACTGCGACAGGCCTTCGAAAATGGCCGCCGGATTGTCGCCGATCTCTTCGCGCAGCTTGTCGTCGTCGAGGCGGTGCGGGAACATGCACTTGTCCTTCTCGCCGAGCGCGTCGGAGGTGAAGCCCTCTTCGATGCGCGAGCGCTTGCCCGACTCGATGGCCTTGGTGTGTTCGGGGTAGAGCGCCAGCATCGCCGTGCGACCAGCTGCGAGCAGCTGATCATACGGAGAGAGCGGGGAGAGGGCGGAAGCCGCTTCGTTGGCGGCGGGATTGGCAGAATCGGTCATTTCATTCTCCATGGTTTAGGAGTTGACAAAAAGAGAGGTAGTGCTTACCACCTGCCGAAGACAGTCGTCACTGCACCGATGATGGTGCCGAGGACGGCGACGGCCAGGCCAGCGTAGAGGGTGTAGAGCGCTGCCACGCCGAAGGCGCCGCCCGAAGCCGAAGCGATGCCGCCGACAACGAGGATAGCCACGGCGAGGATGCCGATGAAGGGCAGGGCGAGCTTCTTGATGATGCTGCCGGCGACGAGAAAGAACAAACGAATGGCGAAGTCCATAGGAAATTTCTCCAGGTGTGAAGGTGAAAAAGAAGCAGCGAAGCAATTGGTAGGTTGCCCTACCAACTGCTCGCTGTTAGTTGCGGGCTGCTCGCTGTGAGCTTACGAGTTGCTGTGGGACAGGTCTTCGCGAGCGCCGAGGTTGTTCGTGTCTTCCGACATGCCGGTCTCGCTGCGCGGCCAGACCGTGGTCTTGAGCACGCGACCGCGCTTGTCCTTCAGGGCGATGAAGAAGTCCGGACCGCCGCGCCAGGGAGCGACCTGGACGTATTCCTCGTACACGCGCCCGGAGTAGTGGAAGGTGTAACGGTGCAAACTGGCGATGATGCCAGCGCCGAAGGCACCGCGAATGGTGCCGATGATTTCGACGTGAACGTCGCGACGAGGAACGTCGACGATACGGTCGAATTCCTCACGCTCGCCGTTGGGGTGGATGCGAACGCCGACCTCCTGCACTTGGTCGAAGACCTTGGCGCGGGCGGCGGGATTGAGACCGACGATGAAGTTTGAACGTGACATGATATGTTTCTCCAGTGAATTTCCAGGCAATTGTCTTGGTCTCTTCCTCGCCTAGTCAGAGGAACGCACTTTCATGCGTTGAGCCAAGTGGTTATAAGAAATACTGAAAACAGGCAGCCCTCTAGGCCGCACAACAAGACGACAGCAGATTGCTCCACCGCCGTCTTGTTGTTGTCAGATTGAACTGACTGCTACCTAGATTGCTTCCTTACTGCTTGACCGCTGCTTGACCAGTCTTACGACTTGGCCGCTTCCGTCTTGGCGTCACCAGCCGGAGCCGGATTCGCTTCGACAGCCGCACCAGTGGCAGGCTGAGCCACCACCGGTTCGACCACGGTGACCACCGCGGCTTCGGCCACGACAGTCGCCGCAGGGGCAACGACCGTTGCGGGTGCGACCGGCACCGGGCACTGATTGGTGACATGGCTGCGAAGCGCTGCCACCATCTTCAGTGCGTTGACGTTGACCGTGCTCGCCGCCGTAGCCGGGTCCACCTTGCTTGCGACAAGACGGAGGAAGGCGTTGGTAGCGGCCGAGCCGACGTAGGTGGCGAAGATGCTGCCGTGGTTGTCCGGCAGTTCCGACGAACCCTTCACCAGGATGTCGGCGAGCGCCTCCACCTTGGTCTGGCGATGGGCGTTCCACATCACCAGGTCACCGTTGCTCTTGCCCGCCAGGCTCTTCATCGGGGTACGGATGAGGGCTTTCGCCACCACCGGACCGACCGCGACGAGGTCTGCCGTATTGAACTTGATGACCAGGTCTTCCTTGCCCTCGGCGTCCTTGTAGATCACCTCGGTGGGGATGGTGTCACCGACCATGAAGTCGGCCAGCTCGCGCAGACGGGTTCCGGCCTTGGCGAAACCGATTTCCTCCAGGGTTGCGGCGACCAGCTTGACGCGCACGAAATCGACCGGGTGCTCTTCGAACACCAGACCGACCGAACCGTCCTTCTGAGGCACCAGGTGGTAGCGCGACTCGTTGCGCAGCAGGTTCTCCTTCGAGGAGACCTTGCCGCTGCGCACCATCATCGCCGGGAACGACATGATCATGTTGTCGCCGAACGCTTCGCCCGAGAAGAGCACGCCGCCGACAACGTCAGCGTCGATTTCCCCGAGCCATTCGCAGAACAACTTCACGACCATCTCGATGGTGGGCACCTTGTCACCGTTGACTTCCATTTCGTCGGCGGCGAACTTGATCGTGCCGGCGGCGTGGGCATCGCGGATGGCCTTCTCGACCACTTCCAGCGACTCTTCTTCCAGGCCCTTGACGTCGTGGTAGACGTTGTGGCGCGCCTCGTGACCCAGGAGCGGGAGCACGAGCATCAAGATGTCGAGCATCTCGAAGGGAACTTGCAACGCATTGGCGCCGACCGGACCACGGGCACCCGGGAGGGTGGCGAGGCCAGAGGCGGTCACACGCGGCATGAAGACGTCACCGACGCTGTAGTTCTCCATCGGCAGCTGCTGGGGCAGCTTGCTGCCGTCGGCAGTGCAGTGCATGTCACCGGCGGTGTAGAGGTTGAAGGCGTCTTCGAAGAAGACCGCCACCGCGCCCAGCTCGCTGGTGAAACGACCGTCGCGACCCTGCTTGATGCTCTCGGCGTAAACGTTGAGCACGTAGAGGATCTGCATCAGCTCCTTGTCGATGAGCTGAACGGCCTTCTGCATCACTGCCATGATCGGCGCCTTGGGGTTGCGCTTGGCCAGGTCTTCCACGAGTTTCGGCAGAGCCTTCTTGTAGCTTTCCTGCAACTTGCCGAGCTGGCGGTCGAGACTGATGACCACCGGCTTGTACTTGGCCTCCATGTTGGCGATGCCCCAGGTGAAGAGCGAAGCCATGTCGCCGAAGCGCTCTTCGTAGTAGCCGTCGAACTGACGAGCGATCATCAGGGCTTGGAAGCCGTCGGCGCCCTGCAGGATGGTCTGGCCGTCGGTGTAGCTCTCGCGGGTCTGACCTGCGGGAACGACTTTGGCCGGTTGAGGAATCACCAGTGTGCCGATGAGGCTCTTGCCGTCATCCTGACCATCGGAACCGGTGGTTTCGGAGGTGTCGGAAGCGCTCGGGGTGGTGCTGGTCTTGCCGGCCTTGCGGTCGCGCTTGCGCTGGTTCTTGGCTTCACGAGCGGCACGCCGGAGCGAACGCTTGACCAGCTCTTCCGGCGACGGGAAGTTGAAATCATCGCTGCCGGTGCCGGCGACGTCGATGTTGGTGTGGTGTTCGTGGCCAGGAGCCGGAGCATCCTTGGGGTCCTTGGGGGTGTTGCGAACAGCGGCGGCGGTGGTGAGCTTGAGGTTGAGCTTTTGCATTGTCATGGTAGTTTCCTTTGTTTTGGGATGTGAGTAATCGCCACAACTGCGCTGCAGTGCGGGTTTCCTCTGGTTACACAAACGTTGCTACTCCAATCACTCAATCCAGACCTATCTTTCGATGGCTTGGCTGGTTCCACGGGAACCTGCAGGAAAACCGCAAACAACCGCCAATACTTCAAACCGTGTTCGATGCGATCAGCAGAAGAGCTGATTAAGGGCGCATGGAAGGTAGGCAGAGTTATTGGTTAGGTCGTTTTTGGTTCTTAAGTTAAAGAGTTGGAATAGTGAGTTAAGGCTAATGAATCAACCTCATGACAAGCAACGGTTTATAAGCCTTGTTAGGGTTAATTGCTTACCTACGGGCGGATTTAAGCTTCTGCGCGACATATAGGAGCTAGGTTAGCTCGCGCTAACAATTAGATTAAATGGGGTAGTGGAGTCAGAGAGGCGGAATGCTGAAGGGCAATTCGAAGTAGAAATGCAGGGGCGACGGTAGGGAAGCCCGGGCATTCTTAGCCTCATCGCCAGCTGTGCGAGCGCGCCAACATTTGGGTCGTGTAAATTCAGGAATTGACGGATTGGGAGATCTGGCTCCAAGGCTTTTGCGGCGGCCTATAGAGCTTTTCCTGAATTTGCGCGACATCCTGAAGTTGAAGACTGCCGTTTAGCGATTTTCTTTTTGATTTGGTCTATCAGCAAGATAGACAAGCCACCGGCTATAAGACCAGCAATAGCCATTCCTAGATGTTCTTTGTTGAGTATCTCTCTGGCTTCGGACACGTCTGAAACTCCCTGAAGGATATGAGATTCATCAAAGAGCCAGGCTGTGACAGAACCAGTTGTGAGAAAGGCGAAAATAAGAAAGCAATTGACTGGATGCAGTAAAAGCGCTTCGCCGACAGTGGTGTACTCCCCCACCACTGGTTTACAGAATCGGGCTCGGCAAGCAGAATGAAGTGTCGGTTCAAATATCGGTGTGGAGTGGAAGTGATGAAGGCAATTTTGACCGTTGTTTTTGTCACTTCCATTTTTACTTTGTTTGTTCAGAGCGCGACGGCTATGCCCCCTAATGACCCTGCCTTCTATGAAGCTCAGGATGCCCTTCAACCTTGGTTTCAAATTCTACGACAACGAATCATTTCGCAGCCAGGCTACGAGCAGGTGAAGAATGGCATGGGCAGTACCGGATTTTATTGTGAGTTCCTGTTGGGCAGGAAAGGCGAATTTGCTTTGTTGGAGTCCAGAATGCCAAGGTGGCTTGAAATCGATCGCGCGGCGCTTAATTTAATCGACAAGTGCGCGCCACTACCGCTGCCACCAAATGAAACTCCGTATGAAAAGCGAATAGTGATTCACCTAGCTCAAAGCCTAGACAAGCCTGATATTTTTGTTCTGCCGTTCAGAAGTTGGGGACCGGGTCGCTTTAGGTAGCGACCTCTTTCTTTTCAAAGAATGGGCCAACGCTTTGTTTTGCCTCTGCTAATATCAATCCGCTCTTGGTGTCTTGTTCAAGAAGGTTTTTATCGAATAGACGGTCGTTGATTTCTGCATTTAAAGTAATAGGACTAATTCTCGTTCTTGTTAGGCAATCATCTTTTAAGTCATCGTGTATAAACTCATTCAGCAGATAGCGGTCTCTTGATACTGCTATGCGCAAGTTACCGTCTTGCAAAATGTAGTTGTTCTCATCTCTTAGATCGCTTATCCACGACTTTCTTTCTAGTCTGTTCTGGCCCTGTATGTGTTGAAAAAAAAGAGGATGAATATACTGAAGGCTTCCACCAGAAAAAACAAAGCAATCTGCCAAGCATTGGTTAATGATTTTTTCCGGGGTGTGAAATATAGATAGCAAGCCCATTATGTTGCCTGTCTTGCCGTTTGCATCGGTCCTATAGCCATTTTTTCCGTCAAATAAGACAACTAGAACCTGATCTTTCGAGTCAGGGCTCTGTGACACTGAAAATCTTCTCTCGAATCTAAAGAGATTTGGCGCTTTGTAAATAGTTCTGCATAGCTTTCTAGTTATCCAAGGCGAAGTGGATGCACGAGCAAATGTTGTTTCGACAACAGCAATGTCTTGATATGAACTCAATGTTGAGTACTGGAGAGCTACATTTTTCAAAACTTTGTTTACAACTAAATCCAAGGTTCACCACTTCAAAGAAGTTCTATAAGCCAAGCTTATCTGATAGTGGAAGACTTGGGCAATTACATTTTTTTGTGCAGCTATTCTGATTTTCGAATCTTCAGCACCAGGCAGAATTTTCGGTTCTTTTCCGTTTATGATTACCTGTAAAATTGCAATTAGACCAGTCTATTATTGGGTTCCAAAAAAATATAATTACGTTTCTCGCAGCCACTTTCGCTCTCTACTGCAGCTCGAAAGCTAACAAGAAAAGCGGGTCCCCAACATCAGTTGAGGACCCCCTCTAAGCTAACCCAAAGGGCTAGTTATTGCTTGCCGAAACTTCGGCTTTTTCTGCGCTCTAACTGCGCTTGTTCAGCAGCTTTAGACGATCAGCGCATCCAGACGCTTGACCGCTTCGACGCCGATGGCGATTTCTTGTTCGGTCGAGAGCGTGCCACCGTTCATGGTGCCTTCGCTGCCCAGGCAGAGCGGGGCTTCCGACGCCTTGCGAATGTAGTCGATGCGCTCGGCATCGGTGGTGCCCACAGCACGATCGATGATGCCTTGGGCTTCGTCGGCAGTCTTGCCAGCGGCGAGCAGCTGCGCCATGGTGTTGGCCATAGCCAGGTCGGCGTCCGCTTTGGTGACGGTGATGCTGTAGGTGTTCTCGGCGAACTGCAGCGATTCACCGGCACCCTTGACGATGGCGGCGATGGTTTCGAGCAGAGCTTTGGCGTCGACCTTGGTGGGGCCGTCGGTCAAGGCTTCCACCTTGGTGGTGCCGGCGGCCACAGAGCTCTGCAGCGCCGCCAGGGCAGCGGGCAGAGCCGCTTTTCGCGTGGCCATGTCGGTGGGGAGAGCCGGCGGTTTGCCGTCTTTGCAGTCGCCCCAGGCGACGTAGTGCGCGTCGTGCTGGTTGAAGATGATGGTGGTCAGCTCAGCGGCGATGCCGGATGCTTGCCCGGTTTCGTCGACTAGCGCTTGGCTCATGGCCTTGTTGGCGATTTCCACGACGCAGTTGCCGCTGAGGCAGTTGGCGACGCGGTAGGCGCGGGTCAGCTCGTCGCTTTCTTCGGAGAAATCGCGCAGTGCTTGGGCGTGGATTTCGGCATTGGTCTTAAGGCTGCCAATCGCTGCGACCAGTTTGGCAGCCGTGACGACTTGGCCGTGGATGATGATTTGGCTCATTTTGTAGTGTAGTGTTTGGGGGTTTTGGGTGGTTACGCCGGCATTTTCCAGCCAAGCGCTTCGATTTCTTTGAGCGTGTAGGTCTCGCTCAGAGTCAAGCTGAAGAACAGCTTGCTCACCTTGCAGGCAATGATGACTTTGTCACCGCTTGCCGTCAGTTCGATGGCAAGCAGATTGACCCAGCCGGGGGCATCGGATCTGGTGGCTTCGATACCCTTGACTTTGCTGATCGTGATTTTCTTCGACTGACTGGCGAACTGAAAGGAGAAGCTCTTGGCCAGTCGCATCTTGCCGCCGCGAGCGAGAGGCATTTCCTGTACCGCCGCAGTGGTGACCGAGATGGTGCCGCCTTTGTTGACGATGCGAGTGACTTTGCACTTCTTCAGTTCGGCAGCAGGGGCTTTGCCGAAGGTCTTTTCGAATTGGTCGGGGCCGATATCGGCTCCGGGTTTGATTTGGGAAAGGTAGGGAAACATTTGGTGCTCCAAATGAAAACCTAAGCCATTTCTGGCTTAGGTGGGTCGTAAAAACTTGAGAAATTTGCGAAGACTTAGAAGCCTAGCTTCGTTCGTAGTAGGCCCGCACGGTCACCTGGATGATCAGCGAGCGCCTGGGGTTGGCCGAGGGCACGACCACGGTGCGCGTCAAAAGAGCGCAGGCACCGCCGGGAAATTTGCCATGGGGAAACATCTGCTCATCGGGTAGACGGAGAATGCAGCCTTCCGAAACGAGGCGCAGAGCGACTTCTGCCAACATCTGCGGCAGGCGCGAGAGGTCGTAGCCGATGCTGGCGACGATGTCGAAGCGGTCGCGCTTCTTCAAGAAGTCGGCCAACTCGGAGGCGGGCGGCGCTTCTTGCAGGTGCATGGAAGTGACTTCGAGCCGGGCGGTGTTGCCCTGGCCGTCGTTCTTGACGAAACGGGCGATGTCGAAATGGTCATAGGTGCAGCCGAAGCCAGACTCCATGATGGCATTGAGGACAAGACCCTGATTGATTGTTCGTAGCATGTTGTCTCCTGATGATTGCTGTTGAACTGGTTGTGGGCGAAGCAGTGAAGGCTGACCGGCTTCAGTACAGCCAGGGAGCCTTGATTTCGACGCCGTCGCGATCGGCCAGGGTGGCGAGAATATTCATCGCCTTGGCAATTTCGTGGTAGCCACGACTGTCGCCGAGATCGGCTGCCAGAGTGCGACCGTAGAGAAAGTGCGCCTTTGCCAGGGCTTCGGTTTCGCAACCGAGTGCGCGGCAGGCGATTTCCGACCGATAGGCATCGAGCGAGAGGCGCATGTAGCGCTGCTTGGTGTCGTTTCCGTGATAAGTCTTGCGCACTTCGGTGCAGATGGCCGCTTGCAGGGCGTAGGCGTCGGCCAGATGAGGATTGTTGGCGGCGAAAGACAAGGTGCCTTCCATGGCCAAGATTGCTTCGCTGACCTTCTCTGCCGCTTCGATGCAGACACCGATGGCGAATTGGTCGCGGGCCTCTTGCAAGAGCTGCGCGTAGGAGAGGACTGCAGAGGGAGAGAGAGCAGTGCGATTGTTCATTTGAACTTTCAGGGTGGTGGTCGAGGTGGGAGGACGGTTTCTTAAACGGTTTCGCGACGGCAGTACTTGTAGACTTCCTCTTCGAGGAGAAAGCACATCACGCCGTTCTTCGTGCACATGGTGCCGTGGTCGTGTTCTTGTTCGACAATGAGAACGTCGCCGACTTCGCACGAGACATGGAAGGAACGGGCCGCAGATGCGGGGAAGAAGGCCTTGAGAACGATGATTTTTTCGGGAGTAGCAGACATGGGCAATGCCTCCAGGTGGTCTCTCTTGAACTCTGACGCCTTCATTTCTCGTTCACTGCCGATTTCACTGGTGCGGTGTTATACAGCCGGCGCCAGAAAGTGGAACGGTGGTGGGAAGGGTGCAGAGGTAAGAGACGGGGTTGGTTGTTTAGATCAAAAGTTGCTGTTGGGAGTTAAAGAGAAAAGGCATATTACTTTCGCTTTTCATGGCTCTTAATACAGCGAAGAGATTTCTAATTGCGAAATGTTGCGCTTTGTAATCTGTCGACACAATTGAAGGAAAGTTGGTGCCGGTAAGGCTTCTGTAGGCTTTGACCTCGCCTGAAATAAGTGAGAGGCCGCTTACTTCGTATATATCAGTGGTTTTTGCCGCTGCTTCGAGATTGGCGCAACTGGCGCCAGTATGTTCTCAAGCGCTAATTTTCATCATCGTAAATCATGCTGAAACGACAGAAGAGAGTTATCGTTGTTGTTATACCAGCCGATGACAAATGAGAACCCCGAGAATGATTATTGAAGCTGCAGAAACTCAACTACAAAAATTGTTTGGCCTTACTGCCGAGCAAGTGCAGAGAGTTTTAGATACTGCTACTCGTGGTGAACAGGGCAAGAAACAAGGTGTTTTCTGCGATATTTATTTTCAAGCCGGAACTGCTCAGGGCCTCACTTTTGACCAGGGAGTACTGAAGAATACGTCTAGTTCTACTACAAGCGGAGCTGGCGTAAGAGTGGTTGTGGGCGATAAAACAGGTTATTCACACACTGGCCACGTCAATGTTACTAATCTCTTGCAATGCGCCAAAGTAGCCCGTGCTATCACTGAGCATGCTTCGGGCATTGCCAACAGCGGGCTTAATGTAGATTTGGATGCCGCTAACAGTTCGGGCCAACACAATTTATATCCCATTCTCAATAGCCCAGTAGATATTGCTCTGCAAGAGAAAATTGACCTTCTGCGCAAGATTGATAAAGAAGTTCGCCTCTATGATGCCCGCATTCAAAACGTCACTGTGTCTGTGGCTTGCGAGAGCTACACGATCATAATCGTCAATTCGTTAGAGCAAATTTTTGTAGATCTTAGACCGCTTGTCCGTATTTCGGTTAGCTGTTTGGCGGAAGAGAACGGCCGCAAGGAAACTGGTAGCTCAGGCGGTGGTGGACGCTATGAATTTAGTGTCTTGGCTGAAGACAATATGTGGCAAGAACATGCTCATATCGCTGCCAAAATGGCCATCGATTTGCTTGCTTCTACACCCGCCCCGGCTGGTGTGATGGATGTGGTCTTGGGCTCAGGTTGGCCTGGAGTGTTGATTCACGAGGCTGTCGGTCACGGCCTCGAGGGTGACTTTAACCGTATGGGCACTTCTGCTTTTTCAAGCCTTATGGGTGAAGCTGTAGCATCGCCACTGGTGACAGTAATTGACGATGGCACGATGCAAGACCGCCGTGGTTCGCTCAATTTTGATGATGAAGGAACAGCCACAGGTCGCACTGTTCTCATTGAGAATGGTGTTTTGAAAAACTATCTGCAAGATAAGAAAAATGCTGGCTTAATGAAGTCGGGGGTGACCGGCAATGGCCGTCGGCAAGATTATCGCTACGCGCCCATTCCCCGCATGACCAATACATATATGGCTGGGGGCGAGTCCACTCCTGAAGAGATCATTGCTTCGGTTAAATATGGGCTGTACGCGGCCAATTTTGGTGGTGGTCAAGTCGATATCACCAATGGCAATTTCACCTTTAGTGCTGTTGGAGCTTATTTAATTGAGAATGGCAAAATCACTCGCACAGTTAAGGGGGCGACATTGATTGGTAACGGGCCGAAGGCCTTACACAACGTCACTATGGTCGGCAATGACCTATCCCTTGATCGCGGTATCGGCACTTGCGGCAAGGCTGGCCAAGGTGTACCAGTCGGTGTAGGCATGCCCACTATCCGTATTAATGGTGTCACAGTTGGTGGCTCGCAGTAATGACTAGCAGCAAAAATACTATGATTCCCATTGCCGAGTTCGTTATAAAAGAAGGCAAACGACTGGGTGCAACTGAATGTGATGTGCGCATTTCTTATTCTAATTCGGTGGATACCGGTGTGCGTTTGGGCGAAGTAGAGACCCTTGAAGGAGCTAACAGTCGCAGCTTGCAGTTTGAAGCCTATGTGGGCAAAAAGAGTGCATCTACCTCAACATCTGATTTGCGTCGACCAGCTTTGACCGAGCTTGTTCGCAATACAATTGCCATGGCCAGTGCATCTGAAGAAGATCCATTTGCTGGATTGCCCGAAGCAAAATATTTGGCTAAGAAGATACCCGATTTGGGATTGACTGATGATGCCATCGCCAAAATAACTACTGAAGAGAAGATTCAAATAGCTCTGGCTGCCGAAGCAGCTGCTCGCGGCTATGACGAGCGCATTACCAATTCGCGTGGTGCTAGCTTTACTGATTGGAGCGGATCTACTGTCTACGCCAATTCCCATGGATTTATTGGCACGTATAGCAGTACTCACTGTTCTATTAGTGCCGCTGTAGTTGCCTCAGCGGGTGACCAGATGCAAGTGGGCGGCTGGTCTTCGGGAGCTTTGAGCTACGGCAAATTAGAATCTCCTGAGCAAGTTGGCATTACTGCAGCCAAGCGTGCTCTTCGTATGTTAGGGGCGAAAAAAGTTAAGTCTCAAGTAGTGCCAGTGGTGTTTGATCCACTGATGGCCGCCCAGTTGCTGGCCCAGTTTGTCGGTGCTACAGCTGGTTCTCATGTCTATCGCAATAGCTCTTTCTTGGCCGGGAAAATCGACCAGATGGTTGCTAGCGAAGCGGTCACTATTATCGATGACCCGCTGATGATTGGCGGCTTGGGCTCACGCCCTTACGACGGCGAAGGTATGCCAGCCCTGAAGCGCACATTGGTGGAAAACGGTAAGCTCAACACCTATTTGCTCAGTAGCTATTCGGCCCGTAAACTGAGCACCACTCCTAATAGTGGCAGCACTGGTAATTTGTATTTTGCTCCGGGCAAGCTTACTCCTGAAGAAATTATTGCTTCCGTTGGTAATGGGCTCTATTTGACAAGTGTCTCTGGGCCTGGTTTTAACGTTGTTACTGGCGATTATTCCCGGGGCGCATCTGGTCTGTGGATTGAGAACGGTGAGCTAACTTTTCCTGTGGAAGGCATAACCATTGCTGGCAATATGCTAGAGATGTTTGCCAACATTGATGCCATCGGCAATGACTTGATTTTCCGCTCTAGCACTGTTTCTCCGACAATTAAGATTGCTTCGATGATGGTGGCAGGGGATTAGATTTATTGCCCGCGCAAGTCTTTGCCCGTGTAATGCTTCATGGCACTATTGGCTCCTGACCAAATGAAACCACCACCGCAGGCAACAGCACCGAGAGTGGCTGCACCAATTATTACTGGAGATTCGACTACTGCTGCAGTGATAGCAAAGGCAGCTCCACCAACGCCTAACATTGCTTGCACGCCGCTGTCGCTAGGGTGCTGTTTGATGTAATTTCCTACGGTGCCCAGGGCTTCTGTGCTCGATTTTTGCTCTTTGGCAATGGTAGACATTGTCTCTCTGTAGGCATCTTGCCAGAGATGTGCGCTAGGGTGCGAGCCGCAGTTTTCTTGCTCGTCGATTCTACTGAGTTTCTCTTGTCTGGCATATTCGCGATTGTCCATTGCTTTTCTATCCTTAATTCTGACTTTGTGTCTTCACCCGATTGACTCTTTTAGATTACTGGCGGCGGCGGGGCGAATAAATGTGCAATTGAACAGTCTTTTCAACAGAGGGCTGTTGGTGTTTGGTGTTTCTCGGCTAGAATGACAGTAAAGGAAGCAATGGGCCAATGCGCGAGCATCAGATCGTAGTCAATTTGAAAGCACAGCAGTTCGAACAACTGCAGAAATTGGCGCGGGAACGCGGTTTTAAGTCTGTGAGCGCCTATGTCAAGCAAAAAGTGCTCGAACTTGCCATGGGGATTGACTCTGAAGGCGGAGGCTATGGTCAACCCACAGATGAGCAGGTTTCTTTAGCCGCCGCACCGGTGTTGGGCGACCTTGATCGCATTCACAATGAGCTTAAATCCTTCCTTGATGAGCTTTCTGGCCCGACTGAACTGCCAAACTCAGCTTTAGGTGCCTCCTCTAGCGCTTTAGCTGGAAATTTCGCTGAAAGAAAAGACTTTGCCGTGGCCGCTCCTGATGATGATTTTGACTGGGCGCCCGCCGGTGGCTCTGGATTCTCAACAGCCGCTTATACCAACAGCATTGGTGCCAGCACCACCTCTGGTCTGGGCAGTGGTCCGTCTACAGCTAGCGTAGTTGGTTCAGCTGCGTCTAGCCTCGATATTGGCACTGGAGCCAGCGATTTTCAAGAAGCTAGCGATACCAGTACCTTGCCCCAAATGCTGCCTTCGAGTAATTTGGGCGGCTTTGGCTACGGCCTTGGCAAATATTCTTCCTTTAGTGGCTCTGGTATTGGAGCTGGTTCTAGCGCCCGCTTTAGCACTCCATTTAATGCCGCTGATCGCTTAAGTGGCTACCGCGATATCATGGACGACATGGAAGAGCTGGCCGACCGCGCTTTTGCCATTTCACCTAGGCTGGGCGCCCTCGATGAAAGTGTAGAAGACGAGCCCGTCGAGGCCAGTCGTGGTCGGCGCAAGACGGTAGAAAATCCAAGCGAATCTGCTGAGTTAGACGAGCAAGGGGCGGCCGAATTAGAGGCCTCTGCTTATGAAGAATCGGCTGAAGATTATGACTCTGGCTACGACTATGCAGAGCAAGAGCTGAACCCAGAGCTAGACGTAGATCAGAAATTAGAACTTGAACTAGGTGCAGGCCCCGGTGCAGGCGGCTTACCTTCGTTTGTTGAGCCGATAGCCTTAGACAAACTACTGACACCGGAGCAGTTAGAGGCTGAAGACGTTCAAGATAAAATGAACGCCAAAGAAGCCAAGAAAGCTCAGGGTGAGGCGCAAATAGGCGCTGACTTGGCTGGCGCTGCTGTTACTGATTTCTCGCCAGAGGCTGCTGGTGAGAAATCTGATTTAGTTAGTGCTGCGCCCCAAGACAAACCAGAAGAAAAATCTGAAGAGAAGCCCCGGGCCCGGCGTCGCTCTAATAAGCTCTTCGATGAGCCGATGCTGCCTCCTCCTGATGAAATTGACGAGGCCGTTGAGCGCAAGCCGACCTTTGTGCCGCCCCCCGCTCCGCTGCCCCCAAGGGTTAGCCAGACCAATATTCCTGCCATGACAGCAGAAGAGGCTGTAGCCATGGAGAAGGCAGCAGCTCAGGCCGCCGCTGCCGCAATCGAAGACGACTTACTGAGCGAATTGCTGGATGGCAATTTGACTCAGCAACGTGACGAATTTGCTCCCAACCCCTTTGCTGTTTCGCTTTCGTTTGAGCTAGAGGCAACGGCGGTGGCTACTAATGATGTGGCCGGGCCGGTGGGAATGTTGGCAGATCAGTTGGCCAGCATGGATCAGCTGACTAGTATGGATCAGCTGACTAGTTCGAAACAACAGGCCGATATGGAAGCTCAGATAAGTATGGAAGAGCAAACCCCACTGGGACAAATGGCTATGGCGGCTGAAGCGGCTTTGCATGAGGCTACTAACGGGGCTGAAGACAGTGCTGCTGGCCACAGTGCTAGTGTCGGCCAAGCTGCCACTACTTCTAGTTCAGCTAGTACTTCTGGCACAGCTAGCAATTCGGGATCTGTGGGGGCTGCTGACGCGATTTCGACTGATTCTGGCGAAGAAAGCTTAAATCCATCTACTTTCAGTGGGACTCCTCCCCCAAAGAGACGTCGAACATGAGAGCCCTCGCATTGTTTAGCTCCCCTTGACACCATATTATCTTTTCAGATGCAGCGATGCACTTGACTGATTCCCCATCGGTCGTTGAATTAAGCGGTTGTCAAGATAATTAATCGCCTGGCGTGGTATATAGATTTTGCGATAAGGAATTTCATCATGGTTCAACATCACGGCGAAACGCCCGACAGAAATAACAATAATGTTGAAGGCTTGCAGGGCAGCGAAATGGTCGAGCGCCGTGCTACGTCTCGCATTTTGGATGAGCAAAGCCTGCCGAAAGTTGACCTCAGTGTTGAAAGCGATACTGGTGCTAGTCTATTGAAATTGGCTCTCAATCCTGAACGACATCCTCAAGGTGTGCCTGGCTTCCATATGGATTCGATCACCCGTCTAGCAGAGCAGAGCGAGAGAGTGTCTAAAGGCTGCAGTGCTGAAGACCTAGTGAAAATGATGGATAACAATACTTATTTGATGCAAGCTGCTCAGATGAGAGTTGAAAGATTGATGCAAACTAGTCAAAGAGCCAGTCTTGCCTCTGTTGTCGATGGAGAGCAGTTGCGCTTTTCATAGCGCTACAAGCAATGTAGAGTAAATCTAGAGTAAATCTAGATCCAATTGAAAGCATTTAAAAAGGCCGTCACCGTGACGACCTTTTTTTCGCCTGAGAAATGGGCGAAGCACTAATGAAGACGACTGATTTAGGCTCAAATCAGGCTGGGAGCTCACAATTAATTAGCTTGCCGGTAAAACCCGGTATAAGGTTGTGGGTCAAGCTGAGAGTAAAGTGATGGCCAAAGTAGAAGCAGAACAGCTACTAAAAGAAGACATTTTTGCAGATGCTGTGAAAGTTAAGCCAGCTAATCAGCTCAATTTACTTAGCGAAGTTGCATCGGGAATGTCCCGTCCTGGTGTGCTCTCATTGAGTGACAGTGCCACGCAAACGACTTTGCAAACTTCAATGGTGCCGCCATTTGAAATTTATGATTTAGCGCAGACAAAAACAATTGTGGGCTTGGATGCTGCTGCAACAGCTAGACCTATAGACACTAGCCAATCCAGCCCTAATTCAAAAGTCGATCAGGCTCTTCAGCGCTACACTGTCAGCCAACTTCTTGAATTTTCGCCGAAAGAACTGCCTCATAATTTCATTCTTCAGGCTGAGTCTGGAGCTGCCCCTCAGGCAGAGCTCGATAGGTTCAAATCAAGTTATGCCAAAAAATATGGCGTGACATTGGGCTGGGGAGCGGAGCTAAGCGCTGACACGGCCAAAACTACTTTAGCTTTTTCGTCAGAACATTCTCAAAGACCAAGAATTGCTCAAGTTTTCGATCTGCCTCAGCCTCAACCTAAATTAGCGGCCAGTGACAAAAACTCCACCTGCACTAAACAAGTTGATCAGAGAATTGAAAACGAAAGATTGGGTTTGCCAGCAGATGCCTCTGAAGCCAGTCGATCTAATCGCAAGACTGAATTACTCTACAAGCTCGATGAGAATATTCGGCCCGAGAGAGCAAATGAAATTCTGAATGCTCGCCTTTATGGCCTAGACGAATCATTAACTGCTGAAGAAATAACAAAACAGGCTAATCATCCCGCGCAAAAAAGATGGGCGGAAGTATTGCAAATAGCCCCAGATGCATCAAGCGAACAGATTTTGCAGGCCCAGAAGGAGCAAATTGACAAGTATGCAGAAGGCCTTACTGGTCAAGAAAGAACAGATGCCGAAAGTGCTCTGCGGACCTACTGGGGCGCTGTTTCTGTTGGTTTACCTAATCCTGAGCAAGCAACTGCCGAGCAAGTACATCCCTTGATTTCAGAACTGCAACGGCACGAAGAAACCATTGCCATGGGTCTAGACCCTGATACTTCTTTGATTGATATTTCTTACGTGCAAATGATAAGGCAGATGGGCCTCAGTCCAGATGCGAGTCAGGAAGATATCGAAAGAATTCGTAGGGCTCGTGAACTTCGCCTACCTGATGAGGCTAGTATTGAAGAAGTGAATGAGCTTGAAGCCAATTGGAATCAGCGAAAGGAGCAATTAGAACAAGATTGTCAGATTTAGGGTTGAGTCTCAATCTTTTAAAAGCGGCAATCGAAAGACTACTGCAGTACCTTCGCCAGGCTTAGAAGTCGCCCAAATTTGTCCGCCGTGAAGTTCAACTATAGCCTTGCAGATTGATAGTCCTAATCCGGAGCCTCCTTTAACAAGTAGATCCGACGCCTCAACTTGCTGATATCGTTCAAAAACTTTGTCGAGCATCTCTTCTGGAATGCCCCGACCAAAGTCTTTTACACTTATCTCCACTTCTCCAGCATTGTTTTTGCAAGGGCTTGCGCCGATGAGCACCTCTCCGCCCTGTTTGGAAAATTTGATTGCATTGCAGACCAAGTTGACGAGAACTTGCAAGATACGTTCAGCATCAACGAAAATTTCGCATTCGACGTTCTGCCAGACAAGCGTCACAGACTTTTCGTCAGCCATAGGCTTTGTGATTTCCTCACAGAGCTGAAACAACTCTTCAATCAGCACCAGTGATGGATTTAAGACAAATTGCCCATGGCGAATTTTCTCAATGTTGAGAAAATCGTTGATTAAATTGATCATTCGAGTGCCGGCGATATCAGACTTTTTCAGCATCGCAATAGCGCTGTCGGGCAGTTCTCCTGCGGCTCCGCTTTGTAGCGTTTTGCCAATGTTTTTCATGGCTGTCAGAGGGGTGCGTAAGTCATGTGTCACCATGGCTATAAAATCCTGACGCGCTTGCTCTGCCTTTTTCAAATCATTCGCCATGATATGGAAGCTCGTGTCAACTTCTCCAATTTCATCCGCTCCTGTATCAGGAGCATGAAGTGACTGCCCTTGAGCAATGCGTGCAGCATTATTGGCTAGTAACGAGAGACGAAAAGTTATGCGGCGAGTTAGTACAAAGGCGATCACTGAAAAAATAACAATATTTCCAGCCGCCATACCAAATAGAGCCTGTCTTAATTTTTGTCTTTCTAAAACGACTTGCTCGTGCGCTTTTGCGCGTATGCTTGCAGTTTGCCGGCCGAGATCGATTAACTCGTCAGAAAGAACTTGGTAAACTTCGAACTTAATGCTTCGAAGCTCCTTGCATAGACTCACGTATTCAACGCGATTTCCGGCGACAAGAGCTCGAGACGCTCGAGACCAAGAACTTTGCACACGAGAAAACAAATCTCTGAGGCGCAACGCCGCACCATGAAATTGCTGATCGCCTTTGGTTAATTCGACCAACTTATCGACATGCTGAATCATCGCAGATACGCTAGAATTTGACGCCCCATTCGGCACTGTATCAATAGTAGTGCGCCAATCGGATGCGCTGTGACTAACCCTAAATGCGGTAGAAACAATGGCGCTAATCTCATCGCTCACGAGACGGTAGTGTTCGGCTTGCTCAGCTTCTTTTTCTGCGTCGTTAGCAAATTTTGCCAGCATGTAAACACAAGCCAACTCAAAAACAAGTGGCAAGGTTACCAGAGCGATTACCTTAAAAGTTAGCGAATACCTTAATTGCATTATGCTCTACGTAGCAAATTGGAACTTCATTTTGTCTTTGGTCATATAATATACAGGTTTTGCATCGGTGAGCTATATAGTTAAGCGGTAGTTTCTCACGTCGGAATAATCGGTAATGGCAAAAATTCTCTACCTTGAAGACGATGCAGAGCTTCAGTATTCCGTGGCATTACTTCTAAGAGCTGAGCGGCATACCGTTGAGGCTGTTGAATTCGGCCAGGAGGCTCTATATAGGCTTGCCAATGCCCAATTTGATCTGATTATTCTCGACGTCAATCTAGCAGACGTGGATGGGAAAACTGTTTGCAGTGAGTATCGCAGAGGTGGTGGAAAAACACCGGTACTGATGCTGACAGGAAATGGCGAAATAATTGATAGAACAAGCGGATTAGATTCGGGCGCGGATGATTATCTGACTAAGCCTTTTGATAGTCGGGAACTATTGGCACGGGTTAGAGCACTGCTGAGGCGGCCAATAGATACGGCTCTCTCAAACACACTTCGCCATGGATGTATTGAGCTTGACACAATTACCCGCAAAGTGTCGCGAAATGGAATTGAAGTGTTCATGCAACCGCGTGATTTTGAATTATTGGAACTGCTGATGCGACATCCGGCACAAACATTCAGTAACGACGCCTTACTTGATCGAGTTTGGCATGTAGATGATGAGGCCTCATTAAACGCGCTGCGTTCATCAATTAAGCGTATACGCCAGAAAATTGGTGATACCAATGGTGATATCATTGAAAATATCCCCAAAGTAGGTTATCGCATGCGTCAAGCGTGATGATATGGGGTTAATTTGCCGTAAACACCTTATATTGGGCAGCAGTGAATATTGAGTCTTGCGAACCACTGTTCATAATTTCCTTTATGGCGTTTATCATTCTGGCAGGTTGATCCTGGGCAGGACCTCGCTCATTAGATGTCCTCCGATTTCCACTTTCTAAATGCTCAAGCGACTTGATTGACTGAATAGTGCAGGTTAGCCAGATTCGAATTTGTAAGCCAATCATTGAATTGGGCATGCGAAATCATTTTTGATTGAATATCAGTTTGTATTCTCAGCGCTATTCTTAATTCCGCTGCTGTAATTATTTTTCTATGCACCAGTACGTGGCCGAGAAGTTCATCGTTGTCTAGTCCGCATTCCAATGCACCCAGAAGTTCATTTGAATTGACCAGACCAGCCTGCATAAGCAGATAGCCGAGCCGTTGTCTTTCGGTATTCAGGTTGGTTACCGCCGGCCTGTCGCCAGTAATGCTTAGCTCATTGCACTCGAACAAAGCCTGGCGCACTGACAGTTCTTTTCGTTTGATTTGCAAGACAAATTCGAGCGCTTCCTGCCACTCTCCCAGCGTGATTAGACCAGAGTTGAAAAGATCTTTGCCTCCAATGATTTGATGAGGAGTACTTCTATTGGCTAGTTTCAGCACTTCAGTGGGGTCAAGAAGTGCAGAAGCGATCATGAGCAAAACTACACTATTGCTTGTCTTTAAATCATCTCTTTGCCAGAGTAGCTGGAAAGGGAGTTGAATCTTGAAGCAATGAGCAAGGATAACTGCCGCTCTAATTATTGAAATCTGGCTATTGAGCACAATTTTTGCAGCAGTTAAAGCTGATTCAAGTTCTAACTCGCTGAGCCTCTGAGTAGTCACCAATATGCGACCAAGAGGTATTCCAGACTTAGCTGAGGCCTCTACAAGCATGGGTATTTCTGCTTGGTAGAGTTTTCCTTGAGCAACAAGTATTTCTGCCAATACGTCGGAGATCTTTTTTTTGCTCATTTGAAATTACTTTGACCTCTCTAATATGGACTGAGCTTTTCACATCTTGCAGGAAAGTTCTTCCTGGAGCTGACTAGTCTTTAGGTACATTGGTGGCGGACACCAGCCGATAGAGACCTCATCAGCTTTTCTAACAAACATGGAGTTGATTTCCTGCAGCCTGCAGTGACTAATGTATGAACTAAATATTTCCATCACGCTGCAGGCAGCTTCTCGGCATTTACCAAAATCACAAAAGAAGCCGCTTAGAAGTGCTGCTCTGCCAGCAGGGACAGTGGCAGCTCTGACGACAATTAGTGTTCGTTCTTGCTCTATCGCCATTGTAGTGAGCTCTACATATGTTGACGAGCGACATGTCTCTCTCATCAGTCCAATTATTCGCTTGGCGTCGCTATCGAGCAGCCAAGAGTCATCAGAGACTAGTTCTGTCATGTAATTTTGGCACAATCGTATGGCAAATATTTGAGGAAGGTCGATCACGAATGAATGAACATACGTTGGAGGTCCAAATTTAGAACGTAGATAAACCTTCCCAAAAATAGTCAGACTCAATATTGCTGAGGTGCTGACGAAAGCAGTGAAAACAGTTGACTGAAGCCAGTCCTCGCTTGCGAAAGTGTCATTAAAAAATCCAGTGGTAATATATGAAACTACTTCAGTCACTACGTCTGATATGCAGAACAAAATGAATGTGACAATGCCTACGGCTATAAAGAGGCAGAGGGTCTGCAAGGACGTTTGCAAATCATCATTTGAGTGACAAAGTTTTTTCATTTTGTTACTAGACGGAAGAGCCGCATAAAATCTACTCATAATTTAGCCTGCCAAAGAAATTGGTTGGGTCTCTATTGGGCAATTAAACTATGGCGAAATGTCTAAACCATGTCTAAAATTTGTCCCTGCAATCAAGCGTATGTGTCTACCGGGGTTAAGCGCGACAAAATAAAAGGGTTAAAAGTCTGCCGCAAAATGCAGTAGTCTTTTAACCCTTTTTTTCTGCAGTTGCAGCTAACTAGAACTTAGTGATTGAATCAGTCAGTTTTTTCACTGTCTCGATTGTTAGAGGCTGCGGTTCAGCTGAGGTGTCTATCGATTGAGCCATGACGAAAATAATCTTTCCGCTTGTCGTTGATTTGAGAGCACCAAAGAAAGTGTTATCAACCTTGCCGTCTGGTCTTGTTGCTTGCTCGGCGTTACCAATAACGTATGGCATTTTCTGTCCCGCGACATCTAGTGTTGAGTGAGAGCTAACTTTCAGCTTTTTCGCTGCTGTTGCACCGCTGCCGGTTGGGCTAGTGCTTGGTACACCGGGAGCACCTGGTGCGCTTGGGGCCGCGCCGCCATTGGCAATTTCATCAATTGCTTGTTCTGGTGTGGTGGCAGTTTTGGTATTTGCTGTCTCAGGCACAGTGAAGAAAGTGTAAATAGCTTTGGTATCGTCACCTTGAATGACAACCATCGGGGTGTCAAAGAAATTAGCGCCGAACTTATATTGAAATCCGCTTGGCAGTGGATCGGCAATAGTCATGAAAATTGCCGCTGCTTCTTTGACTTTTGCCGGACTAGTGACACTTTGAAAACCCATAAACATAAACACGCAAAGACCGATAAAGCCGACCAGGCAAAGTCCTGCTGCAATTAGGACGACCTTGAGCCAGGTTGCCATGCCCCGAGCGGTTCTCCAGCGGGATTGATTTTTCATACTTTTGCCTTCTATTAAGTGTTGAATACAGGGCCGCCAAGTTTTACTTGACGTTGCCTAACGCTGCCTAATCTTAATCGATTGTCTACCGATGTTTAAAGACAATTTGGTTGTCAGGCCAGTCCTAAACGACTAGTTCTAAACATTTGTTTTAAAAGCAATAGCTCCAGCCAGGGCTAGAGCTATTGCTTTTGTGAGTTGTCGGTTCATTGTCGTGGCGTTCTATGGCGCCAGCGCCAGGTCTTATGGGCTGGCTGATGTTTGCGAACCGGCCGAGGTGACGTTCCCTGTTGACGATGGTGGTGTGAAGATTACTTTGTCTGAACCCGTCTGGGTTGGAACATCGCTCGTGGGTTTCGTGCTGCCATCTTTGCCACTGCTGCCGATGGGGGAGTCAGTTCCTTGAGCCTCCGGCGACGAGCCTTGGGTTGAGACTGAGGGGCTACTGTCCATGCTACCGCCAGGGGCTGAGACTGAGGGGGAATTGTCTATGCTAGAGGCGGCGCTGTCTGTGCCAGCTCCGCCGCTGATTGCATGTGCGCCCGAATCAATAGATGTCGCTGAACTACCGTCTTTTGATTGCTCGCGGCTTGTGCTGGCGTCACTGCTCGAGGGGCTACTTGATGTTGCTGAACTACCGTCTTTCGACTGCTTGCTGTCGTTGCTAGCGTCACTGCCAGAGGGGCTGTTTGATGTCGCTGAACTACCGTCTTTCGACTGCTCGCGGTTGGTGCTAGCGTCACTGCTAGAGGGGCTGTTTGATGTCGCGGAGCCGTTGTCTTTCGACTGTTTTCCATCGCCAAAGTCTGACATGTCGAAGGCGGGCAAGATTGGGTTGTTGCCTTTGGTCATAGCTTCAGTTTGGCTCGCGATCTCTGCTTTGCCGGTATTGGGAATATTTCCACGGTCAGAGTTGATTTCGTTCTGGGCATTGCTAGAGGCATTGTCAGTGGTTTTGCCAACGTTTTCTCGTTCAACTTTTGACGGTTGGAAATCTATATCAGCCATGGTTCACCTACTAAGTTGGGGGCGGTCAAGTCAATTGCGGTGGTTTCTTGCGACAAGCGATTCGATGTAGCAACAATAGTGGCAACTACGTGAAACAAACGTGACAGCATTGTGACAGCAGAGATTTTGTGGTTCGGCTGAGCTTTTCTTCTTCTATGTAAGAAAAAGCCGGATACTTAAATATCCGGCTTTTTCTTCGTTTTGAGGAGCTAAGAGCTAGAGTTAGTCTTGATTCGACTTTAATTCGAACCTAGATATAACCCAAATTCTGCTGGGCACCTGCTGGTGGCAGAATACGCAGACGTCTTTGCGGTTCGTCTCCTACGCTGCGGCTTGAAAGATTGAAACGTTCCACTAATTGGTGCTGCAATCTTCTTATATACGCTTTGCGGGGAGTGAGTTCAGTTGGCTCAAGCCGATCCATCACCCGGCCAATGGCCTGCCGAGCTTCTTCTAAAGCGACCTCGGTTTCGTCAATATCGCCTTCGATATCAACTGAACCAATACTCGATTCTTCAAGATGGAGTGCTTCTCTTAGTGCTTTTTGAATTTGTGGCAAGTTATTGCTCTTAACTACATAGACTGGCACTCCTTGAGCTTCAGCGAGGCTGAAGATCTTGGCGCCGGCCCGAGCATAGCTGCGCAGTGCGAGAATTGCATCGGCTTCGTCAATTCCCTTTACCACTTCCACTGGCAACTGTAGGGTCTTTACCACGCGTTCTAACAGCCCCTTGCTGACGGCGTATGGATAGACCTTGAGGTGAGTCTCTTTGGGAGAGGCCCAGTCGCTGGAAAAAGGCTCTAGGCCTTCGACCATTGAAACAGTAACCGTTGGCTCTGGTTTTTGTACTACGGCAAAACTGCCAGTGGCTTCGTCGCGACGACGAATCTCCGGATGTATTTGCCAGCCGCGCAATAGTTGATCTACAGCTTCGGCGACGTTGCGGTGAACTGCCAGAGTCTGTCTGTCGAGAATTTCGATACAGATATCAAATGTTGGTTCAGCAGAGCGCTCCAACACTGTTTTTTGCGTGCCTCTTCTTCTTGCTTCATCGTCGCCGAGGGTAACGGTTTGAATGCCGCCAACCAAGTCAACGAGAGTGGGGTTCTTGAGCAAGTTGTCGAGGGCGCTACCGTGGGCGGTGCCAATCAAAGTGACGCCGCGTTCAGCAATTGTTCTTGCTGCTTGGGCTTCTTCTTCGGTTCCGATTTCGTCGATAACGATCACTTCGGGGGTATGGTTTTCTACCGCTTCAATCATTACGGCAGCTTGTTGCTCTGAGCGAGGAACTTGCATACGCCTTGCTTTACCGATTGCTGGGTGAGGTACGTCGCCGTCGCCAGCAATTTCGTTAGAAGTATCAATAACGATTACTCGTTTCATCAACTCGTCGGCCAGTACCCGAGCCATTTCTCTTAATTTGGTTGTTTTGCCAACCCCTGGTGGTCCGAGAAATAGAATTGACTTGCCTGACTCAACTAGATCGCGAATTACTTCGATTGTTCCTGAAATAGCACGACCGACGCGGCAGGTGAGACCAATGATCTTGCCAGCACGGTTGCGCAGAGCTGAAATTCTGTGCAAAGTTCTTTCGATGCCAGCGCGGTTGTCGTTTGAGAATTGACCGACTCTCGCTACTGCTGCTTCGAGGTCGTCATGGGTAATTGGTTGGTCTGATAGATAGAGCGTATGTCTATCGAGATAGCGAGCTTCAGGCAGGCGGCCTAAATCCATTACTACTTCGTAGAGGCCATGGGTGTCTTTCTCGATTGCTTTCTGCATTTCTGGTGGCAGAATCTCTAAGAAAGAGGTTAAATCGTCGGCTGGAGCAATCACGTCCATTTAGTATCTCCGTGGTAGTCGAACGATGCGCAAAGGCGCTGAACACGCTTAGTTGGCTATGACTGTGAACTGTTTGTTCTCAGTCAATTCAAGCACCTCCTCGGTAATTTTTTGGCCGGGTATAAGCACCGGGATTCCTGGTGGACATGGGCAAACGATCTCCGCCGAGATTTGACCCTGGGCCTCTTGCCTTGCTACGACATGAGTTTTCTGTTTGAGCGCTTGATCGGGGGTAAGTACTGGTTCAAAACCAGGCTTTTGAATGAGTGTTTTATTTGCCAGAGAAAACAGCGGGCTGACGGGCTTTTCTTGGGCAGTAAAGGCGATTAGTGCTTGACCAAGTATCTCTACATCTTTTTCCTGGCTGCCGGCTCCAAGCATAAATAGTACGCCTTGACCGAGAATAGCTTCAGGAAAAATGCCACGATCAATCAAGAAGTTATAGAGATTGGCTGCTTCTTCTTGTTCAGGGCTAACGAGTATATGCGTTGGTGTGGTGCCACGGCTGGTGACACTATTGTTGCTCGAATTGTTGCTGTTGGCATAGATTCGCAGTGCACCGGCACTCTTAATTTTGCCTTCCAGTAATGTTTTGAGTTCGCTGACATGATTAAGTAGTTCAGCACCGAGCGGACTGGCTAAATATTTTGCTGTGCGTTCAATAGATGTAAGAAGTAGATAGCTTGGGCTTGAGCTCGTAAGCAGATTGAGCGAACGCCTTACTGAATCAGGATTGAGCAAACTATTTTTGCTGAGGTGAACTAATCCCGTTTGGGTGAGGCCGGGTAATGTCTTATGCAATGAGTGGGCAACAGCATCGGCGCCGCAGGTGAGAGCCGAGCGTTTGTCTCCGGCTACAAAATGTGCGCCGTGAGCTTCGTCTACTATGAGGGCAACACCGTGTGCATGCGCTAGATTGGCTAAACCTTCTATATCGCTAAGGGCGCCTTGATAGGTGGGAGAGACAACTAATAGAGCGGCGACTTTTGCTGCTTGTTCATTTGCTTTTGTTTCTGATCTCGAAGCTTGTCTTGTTTCTTTTTGCGCTTCTTTCAGAGCGTGTTCCACAGCATTTACTGTGGCGCTGCCCCAGAAGCCCCAGCTCGTTTCCCAGATTGGTTCATACCAAATTGGTGTCAGGCCAGCCAGAGTAATTGCTTGAATGGCTGCGCGGTGAGCATTGCGAGGCATAAGAATGCTGTCGCCCAGTTCGCGAGCGGCCAAAATCGCTGCCATCAATGCTGCCGAAGCACCATTGACAGAAAGATAAGTGGAAGAACTACCCCAGATCTTGCTGCAGGTTTGCTCGATGTCACTGAGCACCCCTTGCGGTTGGGAAAGTTCGTCTAGCCCTGGTAACTCAGTTAGGTCGCTGGGGGCATTGAGCCACGTCCCTGAAGCGAATAGTTCGTCGAGGCGGCCTTTGTGACCAGGGGTATGAAATGAGGCTTTTTCAAAGTTGATGTGACGCTCCATGGCACTGTTTAGAGAGTTCCATGAATTGATTGTTGTCAGTGAACTGCCTGGTTCGGTCAATTTTGAGGACCTTACTTGGTAGTAACCGCTCGTGTTGCTTGATAGCAGCATCACAGCATATTTAGTATAGCACGGCGCCTGTTGGCAAATCAGCGGCAAATGCTGTCAGGAAGCGCACTTTGATATATAGCATTTGTATTGATTGAGTGATATTCAATGGCTTTTTTGTACATGGAATTGGCTGTTGCACTAATTTTATTAGTTGTTTCTGTTGACAACCGCGGTGTCGTCTGATTTGTTGTTGTTCGGGGGCTTCGGGCGTGTAGGGAAAAACCTGCGAAAAATCTCTGTAAACCTGAAAACGTATAGCTGGCAGTCCTTTTCGACTTTTCTTGTAAGCTTTGTGCTAAAGGCTTGACAGTTTGTAGCCGACCGGTCTAATATTGACTTATTGTGCACAAATAAAATTCGAGCACAGCGAATAGTCGAAGGCTCAGCAAAATCAGACATTGGTCCAGGAGGACGCATGACAGCAGTTCAAGAACAAATTAAAACAGGGGCCGCTAAAAGGCTAGAAGGCAAAGTTGCCTTGGTTACTGGTGGGTCGCGAGGCATTGGTGCAGCTATCGCTCTTAAATTGGCAGCAGAGGGTGCTAGGGTCGCTCTTAGTTATGCCAGTAACAAAGACGCTGCCGACAGAGTTGTGGCCGAAATCACGGCGCTTGGGTCAGAGGCCGTGGCCGTCAAAGCTAATGTCACCTCGGCGCAAGACAGTGCAGCATTTGTTGCTGAGATCACAAAGACATTTGGTAATGGCAAAATTGATATTCTCGTCAACAATGCTGGCGTTTTTGAAATGGGGCCGATTGACGCAATCGATGCTGAGCAGTTTGATCGTTTGTTTGACGTTAATGTCAAAGGCGTAATTGCCACTACAATCGCTGCTCTTCCACATATGAATGACGGTGGTCGTATCATCAATATTTCGTCTGGGGCCGCTGATGCCACTATGACTGGTGCTAGCCTTTATTCGGCTACCAAATCGGCCCTTGATACTCTCTCTAGAATATGGGCTCAAGATCTAGGTAAGCGCCAGATTACAGTCAACTCTGTTTCGCCAGGTGTCACTGTCACTGATATGTTTAAAAATGGCGTTCCTGAAGAAGGTCACCAATACATGATTGATAAAACTGCTCTAGGTAGATTGGGTCAACCAGAGGATATTGCCGATGTTGTTGCCTTCGTCGCATCAGGCGATGCTCGATGGATCACTGGACAAGTGATCAACGTTGATGGTGGCATAGTCATTTAATAGAGAGAAAACCTAGCCAATTAGACGAGGTTCAATCTCTAGCAGTTTCAATGCTGTATCGGTCAATATGGCTGAACCCAGATGAAGTGCAGATTCGTCGATAAGAAAATCGTGAGCATGATGATTGCGAATACAGCCCGGAAGGCCAACTCCAAGGTAGAGGATGGCGCCGGGCTTTAGTTCAAGATAACGGCCAAAATCGTCGGCATATGTGGTGCGATTGACTAAGCTAACATTGTCGGCGCCTAAAATTTCTTCACTGCATTGCCGCAGCAAATTGACTATAGCGGCACTGCTGCGGCCATTAGCGCTATCTGCTATGTCGGTTTCCTTTTTAGCTGGTTGTACAAGAGCGGCTCTTTTTGTGCGAACAGTGGCATCGACATGCAAGCTGAGAACGGCAAAGGTTTCTTCTAATGCACCGGCTTTAGTTACCCTGTCAGCGCCTTCGTGGCGTGATAGCAAAGTCGCTTCGCTACCTGGTTGCATAATAATGCGCAGGCCGACATCGGCTCTTCCTCTTATGCGCCTGGCTAAAATACGAGCGGCGCCTAAGACGCAGGCCATATTGGCGTCATGGCCGCAGGCGTGTAAAACTGAGCTTTCGCTTTGGCCTGGTATAGTCACATTAAGGGCATCCATGGCCACTTGTATGGCAAGGGTGTGACCACTGCCTATTTGGGCAAGGATGCCCGTTCCGGCAATAGGCGTTACGCTAAAACCAAATGAGGCCAGCTTTTCGCTAACAAGTTTGGCTGTTTCTACTTCTGAAAATGCCAGTTCTGGAATGCTGTTGAGTTGGCGGCGCCAGCTAACAATATCTTCTTGAATATTTTCGGCTTGTTGAAGCGAGGTTGGTAATTTCATAGCTTGCACAGCATAGCTCTTTCTTAAGGTTAGCAGCAACTCGCGTGACCCTAAAATCTGGCATATTTGCTTGTTGCCAAGCGGGGCGTTCAGGTAGCAATAGGTATTCATTATTTATTACATGACTTGTTTCATCACCAGAGAATTTTAGAGAACACCCCCATCTCTGAACTATCGACATAATTTTCAAGCACTAATTGTGTCTTGGGCCGTGCCGTCTGTGAGAAACAAGCCCCGCCGTAGCATCATTACTTTTGAAAGGAATCACCATGGGCTCACCCGCCTATAACCCCAAGGACAAAAATTACTACAACGCCGAGTCTCCTGACGACGCCTATTACATCGGTATTGGTCGCATCGACCTCGTCCCTGGAACTTACCAAGTCAGCGCTCCCTTCCCTCCCGTTGAAGAGAAATTTTACTCTGTCACCAGAGCACCGAATGGTCAGGGCTACACCGCTAAAACTGCTGAAGAGCATTTCTTCATCACTCATGGTCGCGCCGACCTGGCTCCCGGCTGCAAATATCGCTAATTTTTCTACTAACTTACTGATTTGAAAGGAACAGAGATGAACAAACGTTCTTCGTTTCAACGCTTACTTGCTCACGCCGTGGTTATGGTCAACAACGGGCAAAAATATCAGAGGGTGACAGCTGTGGCCGAAGCTCGCCTGCAATACAATGGTGCCATTGCTCTGCTGGACCTGTTGGCTGATGAAAAATCTGTGGACAGTCCCAGTGTGGACGCTCTTCTTGAGCATGTACATGGGCTTCTTGCACGAATCTGCTGCAACGGAAGAGAATTCGAGCCGGCCGTGGCTCATTGGGAAGAACAGCTTGCCCTGCATGCGAAGTTGTACGGCGCCAATGCCATCGGTTTGGTCGATATCTCCGTTTCGCTCTGCAAGAACTATCTAGAGCACCTGAACAAGCCAAGCGAAGCAAGAGCAGTAGCTGGGAAAGCTTGTGAAATTGTTACCGAGAACGGCAGCCAAGCTGGCGCCTCTGCCATTTATGTCTACTACTATCTCTGTCTTTGTGAGCGTGGTGCTGGCAATAAAGCAGCAGCAGCGGTGGCTCTCAATCGTGCTCTGGCGATGTTAGATGCCAATCCTTCAATTATTTCACGGGTTGAAGCCCACGTCATTCGCAGTCTCGCTAGTGAATTTGCTTAATGGCTCGCCCTGAAGAATTCATTCGATCAACAAATTTGCAAAGGAAAGTTCATGCAGAATGAAAGAGTGCGGACAAAGATCACAGCCAAACGTGGCGATAATCTCTGCGCCGCAGCTGATGAAATTGTAACAGCGAAGAAGGGCTCAAAGGTCTATGCCGCAAGTGGTTCAATTGTGTTTGCTCGTCCTGGTTCTTTTGTCACCGCAGGTAAGGGCTCGCAGGTTTATGCTTCCGAAGGCTCGACGGTGATAACGGAATCAGGCTGTACAGTCATAGCCGACGCAGGTTCTCTGGTTGTGGCTAACGCAGGTGCCACTGTTATTGCCGAAATGGCTTCAAAGGTGATAGCCGAAAGTGGCTCATTTGTTGAGGCCTACGTTGGATCGCGAGTGATTGCCTGCAAAGGCTCATTCGTTAATGCTCATGATGGTTCGAGAGTTTATGCCAAGGACGGTTCGATAGTCATGGCTACTAGCGACTCTAAGGTGGTTGCTTGGAACGGTTCAACGGTTTTTGCCTTGGAAGAATCAACGGTGGTTGCTCGCGCTGGTGCGATAGTTTTTCGTCGCAATGGTTCGCATGTCAGGGCTTGTAAGGGAGCAGTCGTAAGGGACATGGACAGCACTGTTATTGCTTTGATGCAGTGTTTTGCCGAGCGGCGCAAGCCTTAGTGCTCTCAACTTTTTTGAAAGACTGACCAATGAATGCAAGATACACAACGAATGCAAGGAATCCAGGGGACGTCATTGGTGCACGGCGGTCCAGATCAGACCATAGTGTCTTTAACTTGATTGACTGCGCCGACTTGGACGAATTGCATATTCCGAGTGGCTTTAAGGTCGTTAACATCAGCGGCTGCCCGCGGCTATCTCAGCTGGCTATACCGTTGGGTGTTGAAGAGGTTTATTTGGCAGGCTGCGCAGGGCTGAAAAAATTGCTGCTACCGAGTAGTGTCAAGAGTTTGTCGCTGTCTGGCTGTAACTCCCTGCTGGATTTGGATTTGCCCAGTGGTCTGACGTATTTGGCTGTCAGTCATGGCACAGCAATTGCTGAAGTGCGACTGCCTATTGGTATCAAGCAGGCTTACTTCACGAGATGTTCTACGTTGTACCGTGTGGTCGTATCGAGCGAGTCTGATATCGAGAATTTGTTGTTTGCTGATTGTTCGGAGCTGAGCCAATTGGCCATAGACTGCAATGTCAAAATCGTCTCTTTGTCTAATCTCAAGGGATTAAGGCAATTGACTCTAGGCCGCAGTGTTGAGGCGCTTTCGTTGATTGGCTGCTCTGCGCTTAGGCAGTACAAGCTCGGTGGCACCAAAGTCATGCTTTCGCACCTCGCCCATCGCCGCCACTCGCAGTAACCTTTTTCAATTCATCAGCTGTAAAACTTGGAGAGAAAATAGCATGCAAAATGGAGATAAACCTGCTGATCAGTGCGAACAATTGCTAGCATACATGGCCGACGCCAGAAAGGCTCAAGAGACCTTTGAGGCAGCCAGGCGGGCCCTTGATATCGAATATTGTGAGCGGCAACGAGAACATGAGGGCAGGCGAGATGCCGCCAACAAGCTGGCAACTGCTTGCTTTGAGAACGCTCAAAGAAAGATTGATGATCTGTACAATGATGCCACTCAGCCGCACACCGATGTTTTGCATCGTGCCTTTGATTTGGCTAGGGTTGAGCGCGATCAGGCACTAGTAGCGGCACTCGCCGTGGCAACGACCGCTTGTTCTATGCCGGAGAACTCCAGTCACGATGCCATTCCCTTTGGACCAGAGAGGGATCGCTTCGAGAAAGAAAGAGAGGCTATTCGTGCGGCTTTTGATGCAGCTGACAAGCAAGCTGAAGAGACTTTTCAGCTTGCTTTCAAGCCAATTAAGGCACTGTGGAAATTTTCCAGTGAGCAAAACAAAGCGGCAGCGAAAGAGGCTGAGCAAAGAATACATGAGGCATTTAGGCGGAAGCTGCGCAAGTTGTGGAAGTCTCGCGAAAAAGACGCCGCAGCTTTAGTGGAAGACTTCCGAGCTAGTCGAGAAGAGCGCATGGCCAAATGGCAACAGTAATAATTGCGGGGCAGCTGACAGCCTCGCCCTTGATTGCAACTTTCCATTTTAACTTACTAGAAAGGTCATTATGATCTCACGTCCTGTTTACCTGATTTTTCCTGCGTATATCGTCGGCGTCGCCAGCATGTTCGCTTGCCTCAACATTTTGCCGTATGACGTCGGCGTAAGCATCGCCGCCGTTCTGCTGCTGGTCATGCTCACTCCCGCAACCCTGCTTCACCCACGCATTGAGCGCATTGACGATGGATCGTTGGGGCTTCACCTGCTGGTCTATGGTGCATGCCTGGTCGCTGCCGTCGCTTTTGCTTTTCTCGCAATTCCGGAAAAACCTGCCCCGTACTCCTTTTCCGACGGCTCCACATGGGTGTCCGTGGCCTTCATCGTCACTCAGCAAGTGTTCTACTTCGCATTGCACGCCTTTCGCAAGGCGAGCGATTAAGTTGCGTCCTTCCTACGGAGCTTGGATAGGGTCGATGTATCCTCTCGGCCTTTGAAGCCTCTGACAGCTCTAGTGGACCTTGATTCATTTACCTAGCACCTTAATCGCGATCGCAAGATCGCAAAATTAGAATTGGAGACTTCATGTCCGACCCCATTAATTACCTTCTTGTTATTCCTTTCATTGGAGTTCTGGTGGAGTTTTACCACTGCTATTCTGATGCCCGGAGCGCCAAGGCGCGTAAAGACAAAGCATACCTGGCGGTGACTTTGCTAGAATCTGCGCTTGATATTTTGCGCGATCATGCTGCTGCTGCACCACAGCATGAGGACGATCAGCGGCTTGCTGCTGTAATTTGCCTTGTCAAAGAAAATCTCAGCTGGGCTCGTCTGGCGCTGGTTTTGGGTATCTATTCTTGGGCCGAAGAGATCGCCGCCAATACAGCCGCTGAGATTGCTAAACGCAGCCTAAGCCAAGTTGGTTAACCTTCGCGCGGCAAATGCTTTTATTTGAACAATTTTTTGGAGTGGTAAAAATGACCAAATCACCTTCAGCTGCATCTTCGTCAAACAATACAGCGCCTCACATAGCTGACTTTTACAACCAAAATATGCTGGTCAACCTCGATAACGGTCAAGCAACAGCAATATCTTTCGACAGTGGAAGGCACTGGTATCAGCTGCGACAGCCTGTTGTCTTCTACTATTCACTAGGTGCCGCGATTGACCCCCCTGCTGGCAAATGGCTTTCGCCGCTGAGCTGGCTTTGTGGTCCTACTGTGATTGAAGTGACTGTGCCTTCGGCTTTTCACGATGGAAATATTGTGCACAAAATTGCTCGGATCGGCAGAGGCCGTTTCTATGTGCTGGACGAATCATTTGGAGCTGTTGATGCTTATGGCCGTCCGCAAGTAATTCGAGTGGATGGTCTTGCTGACGAACTGATTCCAGGCTGGCGTAGCGCTTCTTTGCGACTCGTGCTCGTCAGTATTTGTAACGGCAAGGAGATGGACGCCATGAGCGAGGCTGAGAAAGAAGAGTACTTGCGTTACTGCAAACGCTCTTCTAAACCTGTTGAAATCAAGCGCTTTTGGGCCAAATTATACGGTTCAGCAACACCACCAGCGGCAGTCGCGCGCTTGTGGCAATCGTAGATTTGCTTCTTTGTTTGGCTGGCGTTTCTGTTGCCACCTCTATTGGTGGCATTTTCTTTGAGCACCAGACGTGCTCTGCCTGTCGCTAATTGCTCCCCTCCGGCAAACCAAAGTATTTCCGCCATGTACGGGAGTTTTATATGGGAAATTTTCCATGCGTGCATTTAACGGTTTCATCCCCAATGTTGATTTGTATCTCGTGCTCTTTCTTCTTTGCTTCAGTGCCATCCTGGCTTTCGGAACTTACTTCCTTCTTGTAGTGATCAAACAGCGTTCGGCCTACCGTGAGCTGGCGTTTCTTGATGGGATGCTCAAGGCCTTGCACAGCCAGTCTTTAAAACCTGAATTTAAGAACGATAAAGAGCTTGTCGCCTTAATTTCTCGGGTCGACATTGCTTGTACTGAGGCCCGCGCTCTTTTGAGGCGCAATAACTACCGAGCGGCTGAAAAAATTATTGACGAGATCTCTTCTGAAATCGCTAAGCGCGCAGAACTGCTCTCTTCCCATTAACATCACAGACAATTGTAAAAAGGAAGTAACCATGAATACCATCATGCTTTTTGCTGCCCTTGGTCTCGTCGTCGGCATCATCATCGCTTCGTGCTGCAAGCGTGAAACCGGAAAATCCGTCTGCAGCAACTTGGTCGGCGTCAGCGTAGGCACTGCGGGCGGCGCTATCGTCGGTCTGCTAATTGCACTCCTCGTCATCGCCTACATGGTGCCCATGCGTGACGTCGTCTATGGGCCAGCCAAGCTTGTGGTCATGCGCGGCTCGAACGGCATCTCCGGAACCTTAATTTGGAGCTTCGGCAGCTCCAGATACAACTTCTTGCTGAGCACGGATACTGGCCGTCTCGTACCTAGCTCAGTGCCTGCCGAGGGCCTGGTAAATATGATCGAAGATCCGGCGTTGAATGACACTGGCTCCTGGAAAGCCATCATGCGCGAAGCCGACCAGACTTCGCCGCTGTACCCCTGGGCTCTCGGCACCAACTATCGGACGGAAATCGTCAGCCAGGAATTCCGCGTGCCCGTCGGCACTGTGGTGCGGAAGTTCCACATCGACTAATTTAGGAGATTGTAATGAAATGCATTGAAGTATTTGATTATCGAACAGTGGCAGGTTTTCCTTTTGTCCTTGGTTCTCAAAGTTATGTTTCTCTTGCTGCAATCGATAAGCAAGAGGGGCAGAGGGTCTTTCTCACGAGTGAGTTGATTGATCAGCTGATTGATAGCGGTGATGAGCGCATTTACAACGCCGAGCTTGTTCGTCAAGGTGACGGTACTTACTGGCTCAAGCCGGAGTCGAAACCATCGAGTGCTGTGCTTATTCTGTGCAATGAGAAGGTTGAGCAAGGAAGCTATCCGCATCAACGCCAACTCACGGCTATGCTGACTGGTTATCGCTTTGTGGTAAGCGAGATGGTCGAAACGGTTCGTTCGCCTTGTGACTGTAAAACCTATCACGCCCTCGGCTTTATAGCTGAACTCTCGGCCAAAGGCGTAATTTACGTCAGCACTATTGTGCGTCAGCAAATTGCTGGCAGCGGACGCAGTTGGCGGAAGCCCTTTAGCAAAGCACGGTTCACCAGCATCTACCTGCCTCGCTATAACATCAAGCGCGATGGCGAGAGCATCAGTCTAATGGACTGATGTTGGCACGAACTAGTTGAATTTTTGATTAGTTTGAAATAGCCGCATTCTAAAACGTAGTACTCATTTTATTGGAGAATTTCCATGCCCGGTACAATTGTTACCCTGGTGCTCTTTGTCATTGCCCTTAGCTTAGTCGCTGTAAACTTCTATATCCACTGGCAGGCAAGCGAGCGAAAGGCCTACGCTTTCGTTTCGCTCGCATCACTCAATGCCTTGCTCCGTGGCTTACGCCGTGAGGCCGCCACTGCTGCGCGCCAGGACGATGTTGAATTTGCTGCGCTGATAGAGCGCTTTGAAGCTGCTCACAAGGAGGCTCGTGCTGCTTTGAACAGTTGCTCTTATGATGCTGCCAGCGACATTGTCGACGGTGTCGGCTGCGAGTTGGCTGCGTTCAGGCAGGCACAAGAGCAAAAACGTGCTAGTGCAAAGAAGTAAGAAAGTGAGCTGTATGAAGCAAGCACTAAACACTTAGTAGTGATGCTTGAAGGTGTAACTAGCTGTCTTTGGTTGCACCTTCAAGAATTGATTGGGAGTTTTAGCGAGCTAGTTGATTCTCCAATCTTTTCTTGATTTTGGATATACTATATAAGTGAGTAAAAGAGAAGTAAGTAAAATTGCTGGGGAAAAAAAAGAGCTTGCCACTTTTCGCTGTTAAAACATCGACTTGCCCAAGGAAGGCAGCCGAATTTCAACTGAAAAGTGACAAGCTCTTTTGCTAGAAAATCAGGAGGTCGGTTGCGCTTCTCTCGGCTGGGTTCTCAGTAGAGAATGGCGAGGCCCAGTGCGAAGATCAAGGCGAAGATCAAGCAGAAGAGCTTTCCCAGGGCAAACCAGGCGACTGACAGAATCACTCGCAGGTGGTCACCAAGACCGCCGGTACCTTTGGGGCCGATGAATTTGGAAACTTGCTCGGTTGTGAGCATGCCGAGTAGCGAGAGGACGAGGCCGACGATGAGGAATATTGTCATGGCTTTATCTAGTGGTTGACTAGAGCAGTAAAAGACGTGTTGATGGGAGGGCGATGACGCATTGCCAATAGTGGCCTTGCGCCATCGCCAGGTAAGTTGTTGCGGAGGCTTAACCGATGCGGTTGGCGGCCTCGATCAAGCCGGCAGCGACTTTGTCGTTGACGGCAGCAGGTGTGATCACACCTTCCATGGTGCGAACTCCATTGGCCGAATCGTTCTTGGGGAACGACCACTTGATGCCGGGGATGCTCTCGAGGCGTGCACGCACACCGCTGTCGCCCTTGAATTCACCGCTGCCAATGCCCTTCATCACCACCGAAACGGTACGACCGTCGTCGGTTTTGTTGATGGTGACAGTGACGCGGCTTTTGGCGACGAGCTTGCCACCATTGACCATTTCCAGCGGACAATCGGCCGCGGGCTTGAGAGTCTTGACGGCGGTTGCTGGGCGAGTGGCCAGACGGTCGAGCGGAGGATTACTCCTGGTCGCCGGTTTGAGGTTGCGCTCGCCTTTGCCTTCCTTCATGCTCATGCACTCTTCCGTGAACCGGAACATGCGCTTGGTGCTGAACCAACCGATGATGGTGATTGCAGCGCCGACAAAGAGAGTTTGATTGGCTGTGATGCTGAGGCCGAACTTGGTGGCGGCGGCTCCGAGCAAGAACCAACAGATAACACCGGCGGTGACTGAGAGCAGCCCGCGCAGTGCAGTGAATTTGATGCGTTGTTTTTGACAATGGTCCATCAGGATCTCCGTTGACGTTTCAAGTGTTGATAGGTGTTAGCTTGCTTACCAATGCACTGGCCGTGGTCTCAGACTGAGCGACAGTCTGCGAAGCTTGGTCAATGGAAGTTCTTGCGAAACCGAGCTCAATACCCCTGCATGGTGCAGATGAGTTATGACATCGAGATAGGCTGTGGCTTGGCGGTTTCGGTTTGGAAGTAAGCTGTAAGGAAAGGGGGGAATAAGAACGTATGGAACCTAGATCAAAGCCTCTGCTAGCTCAAATGAAGTGTTAGTTATAAAAAGAGATAAGAGCATCTTGAATGCTTCTTTCTTATATATCTTGCTGAGCTGAGCTTAAACTAAATAGCTGGACTCATACAGGGCAAGGCTTTTGATGGTGATGCCAAGGGGATCTTCTGTGTAATGTTTGTGTACGTTTTGTCTAGCGGAGTTGGCGCAACAAGCTCCGAGTGTTACGAAAATCTGCTTCAATAGTACTGTCGTCGAGTCAATGCTGGCTTTGATTCGACTGGGATGTTCTGTGTTTTGCAAGCTGTTTGATGAGGCAAAAGTGTCAGTTTTAGCTCAAGTTCCAGTCAGAGTTCAACATTCACCTTCAGTTAAAGTTCGTGTTCAAGGTCAAATTCGAGTTTCAGTAAAACTATTTCTGGCTGCTTGTTTTTGCCTCGTTCTGCCGACAGCGTCTGCTGCTCCACCTAGTGCTAATGTTTCAGCGAGCCATAAGACCGGCTTCACCGATTTGATTAGTGGAAAAAAACCGGGGCCTGGTCAAGTTTGGAAGTTGCAACAGCACGGCATCGTCTTTGGTGACATTGATGTTTATCTCAATAAGAATGGCTTGCGCACTGAATGCCCTCGCTCTGGAATAATCATTCTTGCTCAGGCACCAAAATTCGATGTGGTTGCTTACAATGTGCGAGCCAAGACAGTTTGGAAACCAACTCTAGAAAAATTTGCACCTGCTGACGTTATGCTCAAGAGTCTGACCTTGATTGGCTTGCCTTCAGCATCAAAGTTTCCCCTTGTGCCTAGTGGGACAAAAGAAGTTAATGGCTTAGTCTGCCAGACATACAGTACGCCTGATGCATGGACAAAACAACAAATTGCTTTGTTCAAAGGCAAGAAATTCAGCGACAGATTTCCTCGCAAAGCTGAGTTTCAGGGAGTTGATCTGCATGTGCCCACGGTTATCTACAACATTTTAGAGAAGATTGACGGCGCGCCAATGATTCCACTGCTGCCATTGAGTTACGGCTATAGCTGTTTGGGTCATGCTAGAACCACCCTTGTGGCTACTAATAACTGCAGAATCACTGAGGCGCCTAAAGATTGGCTTACGGTGCCGCAAGGATTTAAAACTGTTTCGTCCTATCAAGCGCTCAACATGGATGAGGCAGCTGAGTCTGGCATCGATGAGTTGTTTGGCAATCTCGGCAAGTAATGCGATTTGATTTGAGGGCGCTCAAGTAGCGCTAATGCCAAAGTGCTCAAAGCGGCTCAGCAAGTCGTTTATATCTTTGAAGTGCACAACGTTCATTCCTACCTGTGTGCCAGCTTCAATGTTGGGTTCAAGGTCGTCAATGAAAAGACATTGATGGGCAGCTAGATTGCTGCGGCGTAACACTTCCTGATAGATCTCGTGCTGTGGTTTGCTATGACCAACTTTATAGGAGAGAATCAACTCTTCAAAGTGGCGACTGACTTGGAAATTTTGATCTAAATATTGCCAGTGCGACTCATTGGTATTAGACAAGAGGTAGAGTTTGTGTTGCTTTCTCAGGTCTTGCATGAGATTGGCCATCTCATTGTTCTCGCGAAAAGTGGCATTCCACAGTTGATGGAATTCTTCTTCGCTGATCGGGTGTAGATTGCCATGACTAGCCATTTGTTCATTGATGGCATGTAAGAAGGCGGAGGTGTCGATATGGCCATTTTCATAACCAAGGGAGCCAATATGCTTCAAGATTGGCTTGAACTGTTCTTTTGTAATTCCTGCTCTGGTGTAAAAACCTTGGCAAACAATTTCCCATTCGAAGTCGACGAAGACGTGGCCCATGTCAAAGACAATTAGTTTGATGTCGTGCTTCTTCATTTGCTCTCAGGTCTTAAACTGCCAACAGCAGTGATTCTACCCCATGGCTGCTTGAAATTGTTGTACTCTTTGTTTTAAATTAGACTGGTCTATTACAGGATTTGAAAAAGAAAAGGCTTGAAAAAGAAAAGCATGTTTGGTGCGAAGAAAAAAGAAGGCGAAGCAGAAGAACGCTAAGAAATAGAGCGAGAAGAAAAACGAGAAGGAGAGGTGCTTTTGGGGCAACACTCTCCTTCTCGCGGGGCCTTCTTTAGGGCTTATGCTTTGGCTTGTGCTGGCAGCTCAGCTTGCGGTCAGCTCTTGGTCGGCGTCGCCTCGGTCGCATAGCTGCGGATGCCGCGGGGGAAGGGGCGCCGGCCGGCTTCGGGGTGGCCCAGTTCGCTGGCGGCAATCGGCTTCTTCAGGCGACCTTGGTAGAGGAAGGCGGCGTAGGTCTGGAGGTCGGCGATGGCGCCTTGGCGGTCGACCTCCGAGGCGCTGCCGTAGGTGGCACCCATGCGAATGCTGATGCGGTGCAGATTCTCCCATCCGCGGTCGGCGAGCAGCTGCAGAACGTAGTCGATGCACTTGCCGTCGTGCCAGGTGTCGTCGATGCGCAGCATGGTGCCGCCGTCGATGGTGGCGTGCTGGAAGCCCTCGATCAGGGTCCAGGGGCAGCTGTTGTCAGAAGAGTTGGCGTTGGTGCTCATGTGTTTGCTCCGAGTTGGTACAGTGGTGTAATGGAAACACCTCAGGTGTTTCCATTTGATCAGGTCTGTGGAACTGCTAGCTGTATCGGCCGGTGCCTGCGTACTTCCAGCCGTCAGGCCTGACTTTTGTTTCAGCCCAGCAAGGCCTTCTTGCGCAGGGTCTCGGTGGACCACTGGCTGGCCAGGTTGGCGCCGGGGATGCCGCTGGCCTTGACCTTGGCGACGAGGGCGTGGTGCTCGCCGCTGGCGCCGTTGTCGTAGGTGAGGGCGATGAGCTTGGCCACCAGGGTGGTGGTGGTCCAGTTGCTGGCGCTGTTGACGCCGCCGACCTTGGCCTGACGCAGGCGCTCGATCAGCTCGTCGCGGTCGGTGCTGCCCACCATGGCCACGGCGGCGAGAGCAGCAGACCAGTCGTTGTCACCGCTCTTCCAGTCGTCGCTGTTGGCACCGGTGCTGAGGGCATCCACGGCCTTGGCGACGACGCCGTGCAGCTGGCTGGCCGAGGCGACGATGGAGAAGCGGTTCTGGTTGCTGTCGCCGGGCTGCTTCCAGCCAGTGGTGCGGCTCAGGGTCTTGGCGATGGTGTTGGCGCCCTCGGTGCTGTCCGGCTCGACGCGCACGCGGAAGCAGTCGCTGTTGAGCAGGCGCACGGCGACGATGCCCAGGGGGCTGGCAGCGATGACGGCGTAGTTGTGGGTGCCTTCGGTGCCGGAGACGTGCAGCTTGGTCTTGAACATGATGTTGTCTTTCGTGAGTTGGGAGAAGGGTGGATGAAGGGAAGGCGGAGCTAGCTCACCACTTCAGGGGAGCGGCTCCACCGTGGTTTCGATGAACCAGCGGCCGTCGACGCAGAAGGCGCCGGAGAATGAGGAGAGCATGCTCGCCCGGGTGATTTCCGTTGCTTTCTCCTCGGCCGCAGCCTGGCTGCTGAAGGTACGCGCTTCGTCGACCGAAAGCGCTTGCGTTCGCACGCTCAGGCCCATGTACCACTCGACGTGGCCCTGGCCATTGGACATCTTGATCACATACTTCTGGTCGACGGGAGTTTGGTCAGCCATTTGGTTTGCTCCTTGAGTTACTAGGCTAAATGCTGATGAAGCCTCAAATTACTCAGCTTCTCAGGGTCTGGCGGTAGAAGTCGGGCACGGGTGTGCCCTTGATGGCGAAGATGGCTTCGGCTTGCGCCACGCTCTCGACAGCATGTTCGCAGTGGCGCTCACGCACCGCTGCAATGGGGTCGTCAACCTCGGGTTCGAGCATGGCAATCAGCGAAGCCAAGAACGTGCCCGTGCGACCTTGACTGGCGAAGCAGAAACCCAGCAGTGTTGCGCCTGATGCCAACAGTGGTATCACCAGGTCGCGCAAGAAGGCCTCCCAGTTGTCGGGTACGCCGCCGAAGTCTGGCAGCTTGCCCACCAAGACCTTGTGGGTCTTGCCGGGCGACAGCGACGTGATGCCAGACGGTTGCTCTTCTGCGGTGAGCAAGTAGAGCTCACCGAAGTTGAGTTCCTTGCAGCCGGTCAGAGGGACGAGCACGTCGGCCTTGTCCAGGTCGGCGCTCTCCAGGTAGCGAGTGCCACCAGCCAGCACCGTGTAGGGGCCAACGCGCACCGGGTTGCCACGGTAGGGCGGTTGTGGTGCGCGCGAGGCTGGCTTTGAAGTTGGCTTCAAGATAGGCTTCGAGGGCGGCGCTTGGGCCGACCTCCTCTTTGCCTTGCGTTTTGTTCTGTCATTCATGAGAGCTCTCCTTTGAAAGTTTTGCATGTGCTGGTCAAAGCGGTCGCCCAGAGCGAGAGCTTGCGCCCCCGCTCATAGAGCGCCACAACCGCTGCTGATGCCATTTGCCTGTCGTCGCGGTCGTACTTGTCGCAGGTGTCGTGGATGATGAACTTCTTGAAGAGTTCTTCCATGGTGCGCGCGTGCTTCTTGCTTTCGAGCAGGTCGTGAATCTGATCACGATCACCTGTCACCATCTGATTCTTGCCAAACACCGACCCACGATTGTGTTGCAGGTCGAAAGCATGGTCGGCAAAGACGCTGTGGCTAAGCGTGCCGTTCAAGAAACCCAGCAGTGCTTCGGCAATGGCGCCCCAGCTTTTTCCACCATAGGCAGACCGCCACGTCACCGTGGTGAAGCAAGTAACGGCTACTTCGGCGAATCGCACGTGGTCAGCGGCGCTGAGCTGGCGCAGACGCTTCACCACATTCGGCCGCACCCAAGCGCTTTCGTCGTTGAAGTCAACGCCGTAGTGCGCGCGCAGCAGTTCGTGCTCTACCTGCAGTTCCCCGCTGTGGTCGCACTTGGTCTTGCAGTGCGAGAGTTCGCCACCTATGGCAGTGGCCATGTACATTGCTAGCCGCTCGGCGACAGCACTGTGCACCTGGTTGCGCATGGTTCGAGCTTCCAGTTCCAGCACTTTGCCTTGGGCTTCGCGGGCCATGGCATCGCTCAAGTAGAAATCAGCGATGAGCGTCTCCACTCGTTCAGACTGCTCCACGTAGTCGAAGTTCAGGCGCGGCTTGGGCCAGTTTTTCGCTTCCTCGTGGGCGAACCACTTGAGGAAAATGTTCACCTCCTTTTTGTTGACTTGCTCTGCCATTTCCACTTCACCGAGCAGCACCAGGCCACTGCCGTCCACTGAGACTTCCATGCCGTCGGTGAGCTTTTGACCCACCTCCAGATTGAGGGAAACCACAGCCGGCTTAGCCAAACCGCGCGCTACCACTGCCGCATGGCTCGTGGCACCACCGACATAGGTGACGATGGCAACCGCAGCGATCATGCCCGAGAGGTCATCAGGAGAAGTGTCGGGGCGCACCAGCACTACTTTTTCACCGCGAGCCGCAGCTTCGACTGCTGCTTGCGAGGTCGTCACCACCTTGCCAAAGGCTGCCCCCGGTGATGCAGAGATGCCGCGGCCAATGAGGTTGCGCTTGATCGCGGTAGCCAGGTACATGGGGTGAAAGCCTGGTGCCTTGAGGGCTGCCACGGCCTCTTTCGAGACATAGGCCAAGGCTTGTTCCTTGTTCCAGCGCTTCTCCCAGACGAACTGCACTGCCACACTGGCTGCCGCTGCTGCTGTGCATTTGGCATCGCGCACCTGGAGGATGTAGAGCACGCCAGACTCGACGGTGAATTCGATTTCCACCGGCCGCTGACGATGCCTCTCCATCTTTGCCACCAGCTGAGCCAGTTCCAGGTATACACCCTGGTTCCATTGCCGCATCAAGGCAATGTCTGGCGCCTTGCGGATACCAGCCACCACATCTTCGCCCTGGCCCCGCACCAGAAATTCTCCCCACATGCCGCTAGCCCCCGTCACGACATTGCGGCTGAAGGCCACGCCCGAGCAGGAATTCTGATCACGGTTGCCCATGACCATGGCTTGGATGTTGACCGCAGTGCCAAGGTTGCCGCTGATGCGATTGAGGCGGCGGTACTCTTGGGCACGCGGGTTGTTCCACGAACGCAGAACGGCTTCCATGGCCATGAGCAGTTGCTCCCGGGCGCAATGCGGGAAGGGCTTGCCGCTTTCTTCTTCTGTCAGAGCCAGGTAGCGGCCGCACAGTTCGGTCAGACCAGCAACGCTCAACTGCTCGATTTCGCTGACACCGTGCCGCGTGAGCAGCCGGTTTTTGCAGTCGTCGAACAGTTCCTTCTTGATGCCCAGCACCACTTCGCCGAACATGTTGAGAAAGCGCTGATACGAATCCCAGGCGAAGCGCCCATCGACTGTGATGGCCAGGGCCTTGGTCGTTGCCCAGTTGAGGCCGAGGTTGAGCACCGTGTCCATCATGCCGGGCATCGATACTTCCGCACCAGAGCGCACCGAGACAATCAGGGGCATGGTGCCCACTTCGACCGCCGCGCCAAAGCGCTTGCCAGTTGCCTTTTCCAGCGCTGCCACTTGTTGCTGCAGGTGGAAGACCACGCGCTTGGGCATCACGCCTTCTTGGGCGTAAGCGCGGGCAACGGCGGTGGTGATGGTGAAGCCGTGCGGAACCCGGGCGCCGAGCTTGACCAGTTCGACCAGACCAGCACCCTTGCCGCCCAGGTCTTTCTTGCTGTCTGGACCTTTCTCACCAAAGGAGAAGGCCACTTTCTTGCTCACCGGCACTTGTACTTGCGCCTGCTGTGTGAATTTGGCCATGATTTCTCCTTTGAATGATTGAGCAGCTGTCGGGCTCTCTACACTGCGTTTACTTGCAGTTCAGATGCGCCAGACCTCGCCGTTGTCGCTGGCCGCTTGCAGGGCGTAGAGCGTATGGCGCAGCACCGTGACGGCCAAGGTGAGGCTGTCATGGTTGCTGAACTTGAGCATGACCAGTCCAGAGCCGTCTTTCTGCGGCGTGGAGAAGACGATGTCGTCGTCGCTCAGCACCGCCAGAGCATCGAGCTTGCGCTGCAGCACCGGGGCCGTGCAGATGATCGTGTAGCTGGTGTCGTAGCGGAACAGCCAGATCGAGTTGTCGAGGCTGTCGATGCGGCCGTAGGAGCGCCGTGGGGGCAGCTCCAGAGCGATGGGCAGCGGCCGATCGAGGGGACGCAGCGGGCCGCTGATGTTGTTGTTGAGGTCGGGGTAGTAGATGCACATGCACAGCGGCTTCAGCTCGCGATCGATGGCGCACTCGAGTTCGCCGCTGCTATAGCCTCTGAGATTGGAGAGTTTGTTCAAGGTGCTTCCTTGTGTAGTTGCGGGGGACAGTTCAGAGTTCAGCCGCAGGTCTGAACTGGTGGCTCAGTCAGAAGGCGCCGGCGCCCTTCAAGATCAGCGCGGCACCGCCGATGCAGGCGATCAGCGCCAGCAGGCGACCGTACTTGATGGTGACGCCGGGGCCGAAGCCGCCGAAGGTGCCGCCGCTCTTTTCCAGCTTCGACAGGGGGAAGGCGGCGGCGATCATGATCAAGCCGATGATGGTGAAAGTGATGCTCATTTGTGTTCCGATGGAGTTGATGTTGCGGGGGAGGCTGATGGAGATAGAGAGGGTGTCGCGACAGGAGTACCATCGCCGAGCCTTCTTGCTTGCATTTCTGCTTGCGAAAGCACCTCTCTAAGCTAGTCCCTATGCCGGTTCTCATTCCTGGCATTGGCAGGTTTAACGATTTGGACCAATCGTCAAATCTCCCTCGGGAGTCATGTTTGTCAGTCATGACCGCGCTCGCTAGGCGCGACTGGTAGAAGCTCGACCCCAGAGCCGAACTCGACTGGTGCTGCTAATCTCAGTAGAGAATATTTCTATTTATATAGAAATTTCTCTGAAGAAAAGCAGCACACTGGCTTGTATCTGTAGCGCCGCTTACCCGAAGGCTTGCGGGTTAGGGTTGTTTGGGATCACCGCCGGTGAAAGCAATGATGCTCACAGCAATCTCTGAGTTGACGACTCATCAATTGCTGCTCGAGCCTCGAGGACAGGCTCTATATAGTTTAAAATATGATTGCCTCTTTCTCGATAATTTAGGTGAGAAAGAAGCGCCCTCGGCTCTAGCAGACCGCCCCTCGGCTAACTCAGTAATGTATTAGCCATATCCGGCTAACATCACTCAAGTCGGAAGTCTGCTATAGGACTCACACCTGAAGCACAGGCCCAGGTTTTGTCCATTGAGTGAAAACTACATCTAAACTAATCGAAAGTATTTATATATTTTCGAAAAGCCGGTGAGCGACTCATTTAACTGAGTTTTCACCTTTAGGTCCGCAGCATTAGGTCATGTTTTCGGGGTGGCCTGTGCTGTGCGTCAAAATATTGATACACCACTACTCAACCGGGTCCACGGCCAGCAATGGGTACCTCCCAATTCAGCATGACGACACTGAATTGTAGAACCAAAATATGACTGTTTCAGAAGATTGCTCTTCGTCTACCGCCGTCAATCTCTTGGATTTGTTCCGACTAACACAGTGGGTGGTAGCACTGTCACGGTCGGAGGTTTTAGTTCTCTAACATCGCCATTTCATGGTGTTCTCCTTTCAGATGTGAGGGTTCGTCAGACAAGCGATTGTCTGTTGAAGGGGTGAGTGAAAAGCTTTGGTGTGGTTCGCTGGTGTTTTTGAAAGCTCTTGAATAAAGTTAAAAGGGATATATAAAACAGTAGATAAACTCAAATACATTTATCAATGGTTAGTAATTACCCCAGTGAGAGGCGCATGGTGTGCTGAAAGTTGGCTGGCGCAGGTTGGTGAATATGGTCGGCTCTGACGAAATGGAAGAGTTAGCGCGATGGCCTGCCCTTCGCAATCGACTGCGAAATGGCTAAAACAGTTATATTCTGATGGGTGCTGCGAAATAATTGATGCAATACTAGCGGCTGCTTTCTCGCGCGGCACTGCTCGGTATACTAGTGCGAGAGCCGCTAGCGGCGCCTGGTTTGTTCTGCTGATTTTGACATTAAATTCAATTATACAGTTAGCGCGGCGCCACTATAGGTGGTGGCAAAATGCGAAAAAACGCATGGAGACTTTTGTCTCGATGCGCAAGTAGGCAGTAAATTTTAAAAATAAATTTGGCACCTTATGTGGTGCGGCTTTTGTGCTGGTTTTCTGGGGGACGTAAATAACTATAGCCAAGAAGTTTGGCAATTTACGGGCATTTTTTTGCAACAAACTGCTCTCTGCTTATTTAGCTCTGGTATGCTACGTGGCCTCTTGTCCAAGAAGCTAACGTTGGCAAAGCCCATGCTCAAGTTTAAACTACCTCAATGTCGGAGTAATTGTCGCCGTAATTGTCTGCGTAGCGGTGTATCGAGTCGCTATCATCCGATTTTGTTAGTGTTACGGCCTTTCGTATTGGGCGGGATTGTGCTTGCAGGGGCTGCCTTTGCGGTGATGCTCTCTATTCCAGCTCCGCTGTTAGCAGCAGACAAGTACAATAGTGATGGTGGTCACTTGGCGCCACCTTATGTTGGCGAAATTCAAAAGCTTATTGATACTCGTCAATATCCGGAAGCGATAAAGCGTTGTGATCGCTTGATTTTAGCTAATCCTGGTTTGAGCTGGCCGCTTCTATGTAGAGCTAAAGTGTGGCACGCCAAGTCTGACATTGCTAGAGCCTTAGCCGACAGTAATCAGTCTCTAGCTGCTAAACCGTTGTTGGCTGAAGCCTATGTCGTGGCGGCCGCTAGCCTCTACTATTTGAACAGAAATAATGAGGCAATGGCATATCTCAAAAAAGCTCTGGCAATTGACCCTACTGTGCCCGATTGCTATAGCTATCTTGCCCTGGCCTTGGCCGAGTCTGGAAAGTTTGACGAGGCCGTCGCTTATTTAAACAAAGCGATTTCACAAAATCCGAATGATGCCGACCTCTACAAGTATCGAGCGATGTTTTATTTGGAAGTGAAGCAGTTTCCAAAGGCGCTGCAAGACTTGAACACCAGGCTAAAGCTGCATCCAAACGAGATAGCAACGATTAGATCGCGCGCAAATATCTATGACCGTCTAGGAAGGCCGAAAGACGTGTTGAGCGATCTCAATCTCATTCTTAAGCTTGAGCCCGATTCTTATCGTGATTTGTTGAGTCGAGCTCGCTTGCTGAGCCGCTTGGGGCAGCACGATAAGGCCTTGAGTGATTGTCATATTCTGATCAAGGCAAATCCACTTGATGATGATGGCTATTATTATAGAGCCTGTGAGTATGCCGCTTTGCACAAATGGAAAGAAGCAATTAAAGACTATAGCGTGGCTATAGATGAGTCTCCTGAAACCGCTCGGGCAAGTTACGAAGGGCGGGCCAAGGCCTATGAACAGCTAGGTCAATTAAATCTGGCCGAACAAGATCGCAAGAAGGCGAAGGCTATTCAAGGTCGCCCAGCGGAAAAACATTTGTTTGAAATGCCAAAGAAATAGCAGATTGGAATCAACATAATTTTCTTATTTGTGTTAATTAGTAGACCGGTCTATTAATTGCTAAGCAAAAGAAAAACAGGCGAAACAGTTGAGCGTGAGCTCAGCTGGTCACCTGCCTTTCTCTTGCCTTGTCTAAGGCTTCTTGCTGTTCAGCGCCTTAGCGCTTCGGCAGCGAGATCCACAGCAGCACGTAGAGCACCAGCACGAAGCCGCCCGAGATCAGGCCGGCCAGTACGGTGAGGACGCGCACCAGATTCGGTGCCAGGTTGAGCTTGGCGCCGATGCCTGCGCAGACGCCGCCCAACACCTTGTTGCCTTCGCTGGTGGCGAAGCCGTTCTTGTGAGCGCCATAGACGAGGGCGCCGAGGATGATGATGATGATAAGTCCGGTCATGAAGTTTCTCCTTGGATGTGAACGTTGAAATACGCACGCTTAAATCGGTGCTGAGAACAAAAGCTTCGAAGGGAGCGCAGTCTTTTGGACCACGCCCCCTTCTAACTTTGCTTGCCTTACCTAGTGGTAGGTATCGCCAGCTTGAGCCTTAGCCTTTGATGGCCTTAGCCCTTGCGACGACGACCCTTGCCAGTCTTGCCAGAGCCACCGGTGTTGCCGGCGACGGGCGTGGTCCCGGCAGTGATGCCGTGATCATTGAAGCCCTTCTCGATGACGGCCTTGTTGGCACCGGCACTGAGCTGGCCATCCGCGCTGACGAACGCCCGGCGCATGTCGCGGAAGGTCACCTTGCTGGGGGGCACGAGGGCCAGAGCCAGCAGGTAGGTCTTCACGTACAGCTCGAGCTGCGCCTTGAGCTTGGCTGCATCAGCCGAAGCATCACCGGTGAGGAAGGCTTCCAGGATGTCAGCCGTGGCCGCACCCGAGATCTCACCGTCATCGTGCACCTCGCCGGTCTTGTCACGGACCGTCTTGGTGTTGCGCTGGATGCGGATGCCGTTGGGCGGCAGCGCATACAGGCCGATGATACGCTTGTCCGCCTTGATCTCGGCAACCGTCAGAGCCTGACTGCTGGTCGAACCGAAGACGAGCGCGAACCAGTACTGCATGATCAGCTGGCACATGTCGCCAGTGCTCTCATGCAGCGCACCACCTTCCGGCCCAGGAAGGTCCTTGCCCGGCGCCTGCAGCATGACCACGTGGTGGCCATTCTCGTGCCAGGAAACGCCGAGGTCGAAGCCGATCACCTTGTTCAGACCGTTGGGCAGGCCGGAACCAATGCCGAGGTGAATCTCGTATCCTTCCGGATCGAAATAGGCATTGTCGGTGACGCTCGAGTCGTTGACGAAGACCGGGATGGGCCGGTCCTGCTTCTTCATGCCCATGGCCTCGAAGAAGACCATCTGCGTGTTGATGGCAACGAACGTCGCCACCGCAGTGAAGGCATCGACTTCCTTGACGGCGTCGAAGTTGAAGGTGCCGTCAGCCTTGCAGGCCAACGTCTCCCACTTGCGACCGACCTTCACCTTCATGTCGAAGCGCTCGTTCTTGAGCAGCTTCGGATCCGGGAGGTTCTCGACGAAGTGGTCGACGACCTGCTTCGGGATAGCCACCTTGGGATCGGGGATGCGCAGGAAGCACTTCGCCGGAACGCGGTTGAGACCAGCCGTGGTGGCAGGACTCGACACCGAGTAGTGCAGGAGCGACTGGTGGTACACCACTTCCTTGGTCTTCGCCTTGACGAGGAACAGCATCACTTGACGCGGTTCGCAGGTGGAGAGCTGGACTTCGTAGATGGCGTCGAACTTGCCGGCATGCTCGGAGAGCACCAGGTTCGCCGTGGCCGAGCAGGTGTTGATGGCACCCTTGAGGTCCTTGGCGTACTGCTTGTCGTCCTTGCTGAGGCGGCGAGTGAGGGAAGCGAACTTGACCTTCGCCAGAGCGATGGCGTCGTCAGCCGAAATCACCTTGCCGAGCGCAGCCGGGCGACGGCCGAACTTGAGGGTCGAGGTGACGTTGAAGATCTTGCCGTTCTTGTCCATCGACACGTGGATGTGCGCGCCGCGGACAGAAAGCTTGGTGCCATCCTTGAGGACGATCTGCTGAGCGTAGGCGACCCGATGACCGAAAGGCATTTCTTCCGAAACGCCGTCGGCGAGCGAGACATTGCTCAGGCTGAAGGCCTGCTGGATGGTGCTGCTGGCAAGGAAGTTGCGGGCATGCAGAGCGGCATTGCCGAGGAACGGCTGCGCGAACATGCCAGAGGGACCGGAGAGGTGGCGGATGTGACCATTGCGGTCATAACCGGGCACGTTCAGGTCAGGGTAGAGCTCGGCCAGGCGAGAAACGGCACTGGTGTAGAGCGACTTGGGCGAAACGACGGGCTCGACGCTGTAGGCAGAGTTGAGCCCGTGGATGAGCTTTTCACGAATGTTCATAGTATGACTCCATGTTCTTTATGAAGCTCTCATTCAGGTACCGGGATGGCACCGACGGAATTGAGCTTCTGGTTTGAGACGACTGTTAGAAGAAACAGAAGAGCTAGAGGCGTTTAGTTGTTCAAAATCGAATTCGAAATTGACCGAACCTTTGCCTCGAACCCGTGCCACTCGCCAAAGAAACCGTAAACAACCCACGCATTCTTCAAAACGAAAGCCAACAGCACCGACAGACAGACTCATACCGCTCACACAAAAAATTGGTGAGAAGCAGAAGAGTGAGAGTGGAGAGTTGGAGAAGAGTTAGCGCGTGATATTTACGATTCCAGAGATTTATAAAAGAGAGACAGTATGTCTACCGTAGATATATGACCCTGCTAGAACAAATAGCTGAATAATTAGATGCGGTTAATGAAATTTTGGTTAGCGCAACGGTTGTTCCTCTTTGGAACTGCAATCAAAGACAGGCTAGGTATCTTGAGTTGTAAAGAGGCTCGCGTGGCTTGTGCAAGATAGCTTTTCGGATTTTCCCTAACAATGGCGAAGCTGCGCTAGTGCGATTTCTTTCAACTACTCTACAGTTTGCTAGAGCACGAGAGTTTCATTTTTCTGGCCGAAACTTGCTCTGAGCGAGCCTTGCTAGTTCATTAAGCAGCTCTCAGTGTGGTAAATACGCGCTCTGGATGAGGCTCTACTAGCTTTATCGTTTTAACTAAAAGAGCTTACTGAGCCTCTAAATCTCCTCACTCCATGGCCTCAGAGTCACCGCACAGCAGCTGTGCATAGCGCCAGGGGCGCCACCTCCAAGCATAAACTTTAATGACGTGGGCGAAATAACTATTGCTTCTCTTGATAACTTTAGCTTAAGGTCCAACTATCCTTCTACACACATACATCAAGAGTTTCTTCAGTTCCCTTAAACACCAAACCAGCGCACCATCCTCACCGCTAAATCTTCCAGCATCTTGTTGGCGGACGAAGCATCTGCAGGGTTGTCTGTTGAATCGTTCGGTGTTCGGCCCAGGGACGCTCTGCTGTTGTAGTGGTAGTTGGCATCAAAAGGCTTTTGAAAAGAGAAACTATGACAAATCCAAAACAGCTCAGAATCATCGGAACTGACGTCTGCCTACCGTGCGCCATCTCTGGCCACGATGGTGACGCCTGTCGTGCAAACAAGCTGGACGATGGCGGTGTCTTCTGCGTCACCTGCGCCAGCATCTCCCAGCCCATCTCTGCCAACGCCCGCGCCATCTATCAGATGCCAATGTCGGTCAAGCTTGTCGTCGCGGCCCTGCTGCGCAGTGACATTCCTGACGGCGATGACGCGGAACCTCTGACGGCAACTCACGCTCAGTACGGCCCCGACAACCTCACTCCTGACCGTGCGGCAGCGGCTTACGCCCAAGGCAATGTCGACGTCGTTCTTGGCGCCGGCCGTGTCAACTTCGCCACCGATGCACTCGCACATCTGGTGGTGTCTTTCCAGTACGACGAGGTGAAAAACTTCTCCGGCCACGCATTCGATAAGAAGGCAATCACGGCCGACGAAACCGACCTCCTCGCCGCCATGTCGCAACGCAGCTGTCCGCCGACTCTGGTGGCTGCCGCTCGCAAGCTGATCAAGATGGGTTTCGTGGTGTTGCATGCCGACCTCGACTCTTCCATGAGGCGGGTCGCTCTCTGCCACACCCTCGGTGCCAATCTCGACCGCCGCATCCCTCGGGGCATCTTTGCTGAAGTGAACTACGTGGTCTGACCAGACGGTCTCACTGCATAGCCCTAAGGCATGCCCAGTGTAACTAGTGAGCCCGGTTCTCTTGTTAGGCATTCGTGTGCCTAGGACCGGGCCCCATCCCAGCATTTTGAAGAGCAGTCGACCGCACTAGTGAGTCGGCCGGCAGCTCAAGCCATTTAAAAGAAAAGGAGCCAGACTATGAACACAGCATCAGTTCAGCTGGCCAAGAACTCTGCGGACTACTGGCGCTCGACACTGTCGGGTATCAGTACGCTCTGTGTCGACCTTTGGGGAACGGTAGCACGGTCAGACAACCGTGAACCGATCCTCGACGCTCAGAGGATTCTCGGCTACAAAACAGATACCATTGACCCCAAGGATTTGCGGTCGGTGGATCCCGCGTTTTTGAATGTTTGTCTGACAACAGACGTTCGCGACGCGGTCGGTTTTCTTCGCTCAGTTGCCAGTCGCTTCGACCTCTCTGTCAACCCGCAACAGGTTGAACAGTTCCAGGACGTGGTGGACCAGGAGTCGTCGTGCTCGGGAGTTTTCTTCGACGCCAAGAATGCGTTGAAGGTGCTCAAGGCCCGCGGCTTCAAGCTGAGCCTCGTATCCAACTTGTGGTCATTCCCGGTGGATTGCTTGTTCGCTGAAGACAATCTCGGCAAGTACTTCCCGGAAGAGCTGCGTGTGTATTCCTTCGTAGAAGGGGTCAGCAAGCCTGATCCTGAAATCTACCGTCGGGCGTACATCCGCAACAATGCCCACCCTGGTGATTGCCTGATGATCGGCGACCATCTGGAAAACGACATCCTGCCTGCGCTCGCGGTGGGAATGAAAGCGTGTCTCGTCGATCGCAATCGCAAGTACGACCCTGCCGTCATCCCCGACGGTGTCCTGGTCGTGAAGAGTATGGAGGACCTGATCGACCTTCTTCCTGAGGCTCCGGCCGCCTACTAGCTGATCGCCAACTAGGCGAAAAGTGAACGGTCTTACCCGCTTCAGGCTCTTCACAAGGAGCAGCCTGACAGGTTCATCACAACCGTGGTGAGCCTGCCGTACGCTGCAACAGGGTTCCGCATTAGCACGCGGGGCCCGTTCAGCTCTTCGGTTTATCAAACGTCGGTCCGCACATGGATGCAGCAACCGCTGCGCTCGCAAGAACGGATCAAAAACCTAGAGGTGTATAACATGGCTAAGATTAACGACATCACAATGACGTCAGGTATCGGCTTCGTGCCCACCGCTGCCGTCCGCAACTTCGCAGGAAACTTCGATGTGTGGGCTGCGCAGCACAAGGCCGACCCCGATGACTTCGTCGTCCAGGAACGGCAGCCGGGGCTTCAGTGCACGGTGTCGGTGGAGTCGGACTTCCCCAATCCGGAAGACCTCGATTCTGCCAAGGGCCCCCTGGTCGCAGTCACCCTGGTCAAGTATCGCCACACTACCCCAGCCGCCATCGAGGGGCTGGCCAGACTGCTCAACATCCCGGCCAAGAACATCACCGCAGCGGGTCTCAAGGACCGCACCGCACGTAGTGCGCAGATGGTGGTTATCGAGGGCGTGGAACTCGAGCATGTGCGGCGTCACTGCTTCCCGGACGAGAACGTCCTGCGGGAGCATGGTTTCTTTATCAAAGATGCACGTCGATGCACCAAGAAGCTCGGCAAGGGCCACCTGGAAGGCAACCACTTCCAGATCAAGCTGATCGTCGCCGGCAAGACGCGCGAGCAGCTCGAGGAATACCTGGCCCCGCGCCTGGAGTTCCTCATGCGTGACCACAAGGGCAAGCGCGTCCCTCGTGTGCCGAATTTCTTCGGACGGCAGCGTCTGGGGCGTCGGCAGAATCTGCTCGGTGTTGGCGTCGACCTGATCGAAAACGGGTTGGAAGCTGGCATCAAGCGCTTCATCTGTGAAGTGGTCGAGAACAACGACCACCCCAAGGCCAACGAGCTGCGCCGGCAGCTGGCGGCCAAGTGGGCGGAAGCTGAGCGCATCGCCGAAGAGAAGGGACAGAGTGTCGCCGAGCAGTTCTACTGCTTCCTCGACATGAAGAAACTGCTCGAGACGATTGGCTTCCGTGGCAAGCCTCTGTACAAGACGGCGAACATGTTCATCGAGTACAAGCTGGTCAACAAGATCCTCAGCACGAAGTGCATCGAACGTGCGGTTCGTGAGCTGAAGGACGACCTCTCTCTGTCGGTGGGCGCTTTCCAGGGTTACTGGTTCAACCAGCTCCTGGGCGACGTCAACGACGAGGGAGCCAAGATCTCGGTGAAGTCGCTCGACACCGACAAAGACGGCGAGCCGACCATTCCCTTGTATTTCCCGGGGGATGAGCGGTCCGTGGCATTCTATCGGCAGTGGTGCCCCCAGGCTGTGCCTGACCAACTCGATCGGAAGACCAAGGAAATCTTCCTGTCGAACTTCAACGGTCGGCCCGGTCCTCGCCGCCCTGCCTTCATCTTCGTGAACGATCTGTCATTCGAAGTTCACGACGAGGTGGTGAGCTTCTGCTTCAGCCTCCGCTCCGGTGCGTACGCTACGACGTTCCTGTCGTATCTGTTCCAGCTGGATACGGACGGCCTCGAAGTGGAAGACAAGTAAGGCTACGTTAGCCTCTCTCTCTCTCAACCCCGCAACCCAAAACTCAAAGTGAGGTTTATTACCATGAACGGAAACACGTGTTACGGAAAGGGCAGTCACATGGACGCCCCCATTCTCCCGTCGCTGCGGCAGCCCCATCTGGGTTCCACCGCACAGACGGGGGAAGTGACATCCGATGAGGATGCTCGCTCCATCAGTCAGCGTCTCTTCGGCAAGGTCATCATGCTCGGCTCGCAGGTCTGCAAAGGCCCGTGCGTCGACAATGACAAGTTGGCCTTCGCCTTCGCCCCGAACAGCTAAAACAGCCAATCGGACTCAAGGTCAACCCTTAACCTAGACTGGAAGCACTGCCGTATCAAGAATGCCTAGGCAATCTTGAGCGGCAGTGTTCTATCGGTCGATTCCGCAGCTGGGGCTGTTGGTTGTTTGTAAGCTCACGCTTGCAGACAGCCGCAGCCCCAGCCCGGAATTTTTTTGATCTTGATTACTATATAAAAGAGTAGAAGTGGTGCTTTTTTTTGACAAGCTCGAGAAATGACTGAACAAAACAAAAACAACCGGAGAAATAGCCAACCAGGGTGTTCATAGAAGTATGAACACCCTGGTTGCCAGTGCTTCTCTAGACCAAGCCTATACTTAGTCTGACCGTGGATTCAGCCTTGCTCCAGTCCTTCCTGCTGTTGGCGAATTTGTGCGTTTCTGCTTCAACCGCGAGGGAACTCCCGTTGGTAGCGCAGCAGTGCTTTTTCGGGAAAGGCCTCCACGTCTGCCAAGTTCATGCCATAGACTTTAATTCTGGTCATGGCACCAGCCATCGGTGAGCCAACCAGAATCGCACTTGTCACATGACCAATATCGCAGAGAAAGTAACCAGCATAGCCAGCCATCTTCCTGTCATTTCTGCAGGTCTGTGACTGGCCACCGCCTTTAGCCTCTGTCTGTTTCAGCAGGTACCAAACTCTGTCAATGTCATCGCGGTTAACCAAGCCGTCGCCATCTGCATCCAATAGGGCAAAGTTTTCGATGAGCCAGGTGTGTAGAGCTGGTGCCAATTGCCAGGCGCGTTTGCAATTGTAGTAGTGCACCAGTAAGTAGAGTGTGATTGGCCCAAAGACGCATCCCAGGCTGAGCACGATCATGCCCGGCGAATTCAAACCTTGCCTGATAGCAAATGCAACCGCGGTTGGTGCCAACAGCACAAAGTAAATCAGTTCGAAGATTTCGCTCTTGCGCCCGGCTTTCAATTCGGCACGCCAAGCGGCAGCCGCTGTGCCGATAATCCACAAGCCGACGATTAAAACAGTGAGTGGAAGCTCGCCTGGTGTTGGCAAAGAATTTGTAGCAATTGAGTTCATATGATTGAGTTGAATTTATTACGTTTGTGATCTATTCGTTAGTAAGATTGAGGACCAGAAAACCTGGCTAGTCCTCAGTTTTTCTTTAGAGCGTGAAGTTTTCTCCCGACTGACGTTTTGCTAGCTCTTGGCGAAAATCTTGGCCCGGCAGAATAATTTCGCCAGAAAAATTTCCAGCATTTGCAATATTCAAGCGGGGAATATTTGTTGCAACCACTCGGCTACGTGCGGCAGTAGCCAGCAAGGTTCTTGACCAGGAATGAAGAAGCCAATGCCGTCGTCTGATACTTTCACTACGTTGTAGCGGCATTCCACAACTACGAGCCAAAGGCTAGCAGCAGGTGGGCAGAAGCCAGCGGGGCGAGCGATCAAGCTAGAGTCGATTGTGATTGGCCGCAGCACTGCTTCAATTTGACTGAGTTCGTGGAAGTCTTCGTTTCCTGGTAGAAAGAAGCCTTGAGCGCTGCCGTCGGCGTTACCAGCGGCTCCAGTAGCAATCACTTCTGGTTTGTTGTTGATCGTGACTAGCCAAAGTGTGTTTCGCTCCAGCTCGCGGGGCAGTGTGTTTCTGTTCATAGGTAGGTAGTTGTTTCTGCTTGTTGCTTGTTAGTTTTGAATCTCGGGTGCTATTGCGGTAAAAGGAAATTAGAATTCGAGCTTATCTATGAGTGAGAGAATAAAGCAAACACAAAGAAAGAGCTCTTGATGCAGGCTTGAAGCTCTTCTTCAAAGAAAAGCGCATGATTATTGATTTACTCAATTTACACAAGTCGTCTCTCGCTAACTAATGGCACTACTATCTTTCTCCGCTCGCGCGAAGCTGTTACTTTTCTTCTCCAAGAAAAATTGCGATTGGCAATGGATCCGATTTTTTCGGGCCGAAGACTCTGGCTGTGATCAGAAATCTAAACGCTTGGAAAATTTGCGGTGACTTGGTTCTTGTGGTACTAGGATAAGTAGTTGAAGGCTGCTTTTTAAAATTCGACTGAGTCTGCTACAGGTAAGGAGAACTGTCTACTGCAGCCATGCCCTAAAGCATGGCTGCAGTGATTCAGTCGGTGATTGTTCTGAACAGCCATTTCATTGGCGGAATTGTAGAGAATTGGTTGACTTAGAAGCCGACCGAGTCTGGGTGCATCATGGTGACAGAACCAGCACGGCAGCCAGCACTATTGAAGTAATGCACATCGATTTGCCAACCTTTGCCGCGCAGCATTTGGCACGCCTGTTCGACCACGGATTCATCGGGCAGGTCGTTGACGTTGAGCGCCACATCAGAGAGAAAGGCGAAGGGAGCAATGTTGGCGTGATATTGCTCTTCCAGCCATTGGGCGAAGGTGGCAGCCTTGACCTCAATGTCTTCAGTGTTGCCATTAACGGCGGCGACCTTGATAGCACTGGGCTTGTCGAAATTGCCACGGGGATAATCGCTACTGCTAGGAACACCGGAGCGGGCTGTGATTTCAGTACTTGCCGGGCGACGACGCTCGAAGCCATTGCCGACCATGTTGTCCTGAGCCGAGCGGTTGCGAGATGAAATCGGGGTGGAGGCTGCCGCTAGCGCTTCGTTACTGATTACTTTTAGTCCGAGAGCGGCACGACGAGCTGCTATTTCGTCAGATTTCTTAGACATAGTCTGTCCTTTCGCTTAGGTCATCTCTTTCTTTTTTTCGATAATCCATTCCCTCGTGCAGCAAGGCTCGACAGCTGTCGTGCTATTGGCGCTATGGGATGGTGTGATAGTTTAGGTGGGTAGAAGTATTACTTATTCTTGTTGTTGGAAAGAGAGATACAAACATCTTTGCCAGGGATAAGAAACTCAAACAACAAGGCGGTCGTAGTCTTACGAGTCATTATTCGTTTTCAACAACAAATTGAAGTGACGCACACGCGCGAGACATAATCGATTTGTAAAATTGCCTGTCACTTTGAGCCAGTGAATTGTTTTACTATAAAAATAAATATTATAAAATGTAGTAGAAAAATTGCTTTTAAAAAGCCTCAGAAAAAGAATGATTGAAATCAAGCCACGAAGAATAAGGCTTTGCCACAGCTAGAAAAAGCACAGCAATGAGAACAAAGAGAAGAAGAACAAAGAGAAGCAGAACACAGAGAAGAAGGGGCTCAGTGGTTGTTAGACCAACCGAACCCCTTCCCTTGCTGTGGGCCTATTGCAGTCCCTGGTGTTCTTGCGTTTGCCGCTTACTCGAGGAACAACAGCGAATACATGATGCCGGCGCCGAGAATGGCAATGAGCAAATGCACGCCAGCTTTGGAGAAGTGTGCATCTTCGCGAATCGCCGGGATGAGCGACGAACCAGCCATGTAAAGAAACGCACCAGCAGCAATCGGACCCATGAGGTGGGGGAAGCCCTCGATGTGTTGTCCGAAATACCAGGCAGCGACCACACCGATGAGTGAGATCATGCCAGAGGTGAAGTTCCAAATCAGCGCCTTCTTGCGCGAGAAACCCGAATGCATGAGCACGGCAAAGTCGCCAAGCTCGATGGGAATCTCGTGCACGACCACAGCAATCGTGGTGGCAATGCCAATTTCAGGGCTGAGCAGAAAAGCGCTACCGATGACGATGCCGTCGACAAAGTTCTCCAGGGTATCGCCCAGCATGACCAGATAACCGATGGGCTTAGCGTGGGGCTGGTCGTGCTTGCCGACGGAGTGCAGCAGGAGGTCGATGGCGAAGAAGGCAAAGAAGCCGCCAATGATCAACAGAGAGACGAATTGCAGACCGTTGGCGCCATCGCTCTCGATGTAGTGCTCGAAACCTTCCGGAATCAAGTGAAAAAGAGCGTTGCCGACCATGGCTCCAGCGGCCAAGCTGAGGAAGAATGGGGTGGCGTTGGCCAGAGGGAAGCGCTTGCTCACCAATGCCAAGACACCGATCAGTGAAACGACGCTGACAGCAAAAGCAGCCACCAGCCCGTAGACGAGGGTCATATCCATAGTTGGTTTCCTTTATGTGACACGACCTGAGCACCGGAGTGTTCAAGACATGGCGGTTAGGCGGGTGAGAAGTTCGTGCTGCTGAGTTCCTCGCGGTCTGCGGGGAATGAGAGCTGAGGTTCTACCTGCTGGTGAAAAAAGATTGTTTGAGAGAAATAAACCTGTAGGTTTTAAGAGTTGAAGTGATATCTAACCCTAAAGCCCTAGATATTAGAGATCCAAGTAATAGGTTGTTAAGAGGTCAAAGTTTAATCTGTGCAATCGTCTCGGGCATTTTGGGTTGGTTTCGGCGTGAGCCCGTTGATGGCCCACGCAGCCCTGTTCTAGAAACATTGGCTCTTCTTGCAGGTTAGCGCTGGCTATCGCTAACATTGAGAAATAGATTACATAGTAAGCCTTATTAGTTACTGAAATCATGAGCTCTTATCTGGTAGTGCTTTAGTGCTTCTTTCAACCCACTCTTCTCTTGACTAAACTTACCTAACAGCCATAGCTAGTAACCATTGTTCTCTCCACTCACTCCTTCTTTGAGGTGTGAAGAGTCTCCGGTTGCCGCAAGCTCTTTGGTTGGATGTTTGGTTTTAGCTAGAGAATTAAACTCCTTAGAAAGCTCAATATGCAAACAGTTATCTCGCTGATTCTGTCCGCCTGCCTCTTCAGTGCGGTCTATCAGTTCATCGCTCCCAAATTCAGCAGCGGCGCCGTTGCCTTCCAGCCTGTGGCTGTCGGTCACAAGCTGCTCTTCGGTCTGGCCATGAGTTTCACCAGTCAGGTGCTGCTCTTCGGTCTTTCGCTTCTGGCTTCGGTCACCTTAGTGCCGCTTCTGGTTTTGCTTGGTGTTGGTGTAGCTTCTGCTCCTCCCACCACAGCCGTTCTGGCTATCTCGGCTTTGGTTCTGATCGTGCTTTTGCAGCTGTCCAACTGGTTCTCCACCATGTTGCTCGGTCGCTTCATGCCCAACATCCTGCGGGTTGATTCGGGTTCTGCTGCCTTCAAGGCCGCCCTGGCGCCAACTCTCGTCACCGGCATGTTCTACCTGCTGATGATGTTCGTGCTGGCACCCCTGCTGGTTGCGGCTCCCTAAGCATCAACTTCTCATTCAACTTCCCCTGCAAATTTCAAAGCAACTAACAAAGGTGCTTCAATGACAAATAGTCGTGTATCAATCGGCAAAAGCGACCTCGTCGCCGCTGCTCAAAAGGGCGCCATGGCGACCCAAGACGTCGACAGTCTCTGGTCGATGTTGCAACAGTCTGCCCGTGCGCAGCAGCCCAAGGGCAGCTTCGACATCGCGCAACTGCTCTACTACGCCGGCGGCGTGCTGGTGATGATGGCAATGGGCTGGTTCCTCAGCCTGGCCAATGACAGCTTCGGCATGGGTGCCGTGTTCGTCATGACTTTGCTCTACACCGGTGCCTTCGCTGGCCTCGGCTACAAGCTGCGTTTCCACAATGGTCAGCGTCTGGCCGGCGCTGTGCTCTTCCTTCTGGCCGTTCTCATGGTGCCAGCCACTGTCGCCGCTGGTCTCAACTTCAGCCACCTTGAAGCTTCTCTGCACGGCTTGCAAGAGCCCTTGCTGTTGGAGCTTGCTACTCTCGCAGCTGGCCTTGTCGCTTTGCGTCTGGTCAAGGTATCGCTGCTCAGCGCCCCGGTTTTCGGTTCGCTCTGGCTTTTGACAATGACTGTCGCCGGTATCGTCTCTGGTGACAACAATGTCTTCTTCGGCTTCGGCTCGAACTATTTCACCTGGGTCTCAGTGACCATGGGTGCCGTTCTTCTGGCCTCGGCTACGGTGGTCGATTCGCATTTCGGCCGTGACGAAGACTATTCGTGGTGGGGCTATCTCTTTGGCGTCGCTGCCTTTTGGATTCCGCTCAGCCTGCTCGACTCGGGCTCTGAGCTGGGCCGCTTTGCCTACTTTGTTATCAACGTGCTGATGATGTTTGCCTCGGTCATTCTCGCTCGCAAGGTCTTCTTGCTGGCGGGTTCGGTCGGTGCCATCTTCTACGTTGGTCACTTGCTCTGGAGCCTGTTCTCCAACTCGATCTTCTTCCCCTTCGCCCTGATTCTGGCGGGCATTGGTGTGATCTTCCTCGGTGTGCAGTATCGCCGCCACAAGACTGAAATCGAAAACGTCATCGTCGGCTTTGTGCCGCAGGCCCTGCGTCAGCGCCTGCCCGGCCGCTGAGAGCACAACAAGAGAATGGAACTACATGATCGAAGGAAAAACTGCGACAAGCCAGATCCTGATTCCGGCTGACTTTGCTCTGACTGAAGCCGATATTCACTTCGTGCTCAACTTGGCCGTGCGCGCTGGTAACATTGCTGTGGCAATGCGTGCTGGCGCCACTGTTGAGGAAAAGACCTCGGCAACCGATTTGGTCACCAGTGCTGACAAAGCTCTGTCTGAACTGATCGTGAAAGAGCTGTCTGAGCGCTTCCCCAACGATGTGGTCTTGTCGGAAGAGGCACCCTGGCACAGCAGCAACGACGGTAAGCGTCGTTGGATCGTTGACCCTATCGACGGTACCAAATACTATGTCGATGGCACTGGCAAATACTGTGTCATGATTGGCCTCGAGCATGACGGACGTGAATTGTTCGGCTGCTTCTACATGCCGGCCTACAAGCAAGCTTTGCTGGGTGGCCCTGGGCTCGGCACCTATCGCTATGTCGCCGCGGCTGAACTTGCGTCCGCCGGGACCGCTGTTGAAAGCGCTGTTGCTGCTGAACCTGCTGCTTCTGCTGAAACTGCTATCTCAGGCTCATTGACTGTCTCAAAGGTTGTCCCTCTGGCTGCGCTTTCCACTGATGGTAAGGTGCGGCTGCTGATTAGCAAGAACGATCTTGCTGCCAACCCCTGGGTGAGCCAGTTGCCCGACGTCGAAATTGTTGTTGCTTCGAGCATTGGCATCGATGTCTATGAGCTTTTGATCGACAAGGCAGATGTTTTCGTGCACATTCGTCCCACCCTCGGCTATTGGGATACTGCGGCTCCTGGCCCGGTTTCGCAAGGTCTGGGCTTGGATGTCGGCACTGAATTGCATGATTTCATCAGCTACGGCTATGAACATTCCAAGCATCTGCCCAACATTGTCATCGGCAAGAAGGGCTCGCTCAGTTGGTGGCGCCAGCACTATAGCAATCGACCAAGTCTGTAAGTAACTTTTGAGTGGTGCGCAGTTTTCCCTAGGGAGGGCTGCGCACCATCTTTTTTCTATTTTGAACAGGTTCTCGGCCTGGCGTTCAACTCCGCTTCCCATCTGGCTTCCTTGTTATCTTTTTTTAATTGAACGTTATACTATAGCGCGTAGCAGCCAGGCGAAAAATGTTTTTAGTTACAACTCAGTTATCGATTGCATGCATATTAGAGACGTTCCCCCAACACAAGCGAGACTAAAATCATGGCCAACGAAATTGAAAGAACAGCCGATTCAACTGTTACTAGCCAAGGCGACAACACTGCTGCTTCGGCTCGCGAGAACCTGTCGCAACTGGCCCTCACTCTGTATCCTTGTAAAAATGGTTCACTAGTGACCAACCCGCGTCATTGCACAGAACCCGTTGGTAACCTTTCGTCTCGTTCCACTCTTCCTCCTCTGACGATTGGCTAAAATGGCGTAGATCAGACCAAAATTACTAGTGATATCGTCGAAAGCAAGGCCCTAAAGCTTTGCTTTTTGTTCGTAATAATTCAAGCGCAGAAGTGGATTTCTGAAAGTTTCACGACCGACAGGATTGTCTGTCAGGCTAGGCCAGAGGCTAGATCTCAGATTGCTTTCCGGAATATTTACCGAATTAGGTTCAAGATCAGGCTGACTAGCCCCTAGCATTTTTCGGTTGCTTTCCAGATTTCTTAGGTCAATACCAACACCATGGGAGAAAATACTACTGATGTCGATTCTACTCTGGTCCGTGCTGTGCTTGGGTAGATCTATTTGCGTCTTTTCTCTCTCTGCTTGCAGCACAATTGGTGGCGCCTTACTGCCATCAAGACGTTCTATTGATGTTAGTTTGCTGTTGCCATCGTTCAAGGCTTGATAGTTAAATTTGAATTTTTGCTCTGGCAATTCAATTGCTGCTTTGACTTTGTCGGCCGGAATAAAAAGCGAACGTGTTGTACTGATGCGATTAGCGGCTACGGCCCGCAGGTGCTGTGAGCCATCGAAGGATGGACCACCAGAATTTCCGTGTTCAATATGCGCTCTTTGAATAATTCGCTCTGAGGCGAGATAGTCTCTCGCCATTTTTGCTAGTAGCGGATCTGCTGAATTTTTCATCGCTATCAGGGCAACCAAATCGGGATAGGCTTTGGGGTCTGGCACTAGGGATTCCAGTGAAGCTTTCCCTTTGTAGTTGCCTGTGGAAGCCCAGAGATCAGGAGCGCCCCCCGGATGGCCGTAGGTGACTAGTTCCTCTTCTGGCTTAAGCGCGCTAAGGTCAACTTTCGCTGCACGGCTTGGATCGGCTGGCAAGCCCATTACTTTGAACCTAGCGAGGTCATTGATTTCGTCGAGCTTGATTAGCTGAGCGTGATATCTTTTGCCATCATTGGTTATCACGTCAACAAAGGCTCCAGACAATCCTACATGGGCATTGGTCAAGACTTCGGTACCGTCGTTAACAAACAAACCGGAGCCGACCTTCGACTCGCTATCTGTGCGCGGAAATGGCTTATCACCGGTTTCAATTTTTACTGTAGTAGGGGCAACCGCATCAAGCAAACGGCGAGCGGTTTTGTCATTGTCGCAGTCGGAAGATTCAGTGGCTAAGCCGAATCTATCAATGGGTAGTACTTTTATAGGTTTGCAGGAATTGTCCATCTTGATTCTCTGATAGGTAGGGATGAAGAGGAATTGAAGATGCCTGGAACCAAGAAAAAGAAGCAGCATAATTTGCAAACGGTCAGCAAGAAATAAAAATGCAAATCATAGACATGAAATCAGAACCCAGAATGATTATGCATTGGCTGGATTATCAGTGACAATGGTGTGGCTCCCATTGGCCTGCCCATAAAATGCCAAATAGAGCGGAACAGCTTGAGCAGCAACATTTTCGGGGTAGGATGTCAAGAATTAAGTCTAAAAAAAGACGGGTGGCAAGCTAAGAAGTTGATTGGTAGAAGATCGCTCTTCCAACCAAATCAACTTAACTTGCTACCCGTCTCAAAAGCTTTGTTCAAAATGCAGTGACTGCTATTTATTGCAATTCGAAACTACTGCACATTGAAATATTCTTTGAGCAAGTCGTGAAAATCTTGCTCGCTGAGCAAACCCCAGTGTCGCTTTGAAATGCGATTGGGTTCAGCCTTATTGTGATCGAGAAAGAGGTGGCTGGGGCAAACTGTGAATCTGCCGCTTTCAGCGAAGGCCCTTGCCTTGCTGATGTCGAGCCGCACGAAGGTGGCTTTGCCGGCATAGTCAGCCGCCACTTTCTCGAAAATGGGCTTCTGCTTGGCGCATTCGCCGGAGGCGTCGACGTCAGTCGGATCGTAAAACTCGACGACAATTGGACCGCTGCCGGGCACCATATTCAGTAGCTGTTGCACTGAGACTTCTGGCACGGCGGCATTTACTGTGGTGCTAAAAGCCAAAGCAGAAGCCAAACCAAAGGTCAGGCCAAAGGCTAGATAAGAGGCCGATGTAAGGCAAAGAGAAAAGAGCATGGCAAAAGCCTTGCTCTTGGTAGTTGAATTCATTTTGTCTCCAACGATAGAAGGTGGATAGATGAGAGGAGAGAGACGAAGGAAGAATTGTTTTTTGCTGAGATCAGAGAAGCGAGATCATTCTCATGAAGATTACTGCAGCAGCAAACAAGCCGAAGCAAATGACAGCTGGCACCGTAACCGGTCTCAGGCCGTTCTTGACCACATGGCTGGCGCCGTGAATAGCCGCCAGACCAAGGGCGAAATAGACCAAGCCGGTGACATTGGCTGCCGCTTCAGGGCTGAGATCAAAGGGCAGCAGAGTGGCCAGCGGGTCGATGATGGCGCACTTGGCCGCAGTGAAAAGCGCCAGCCCAAGGGCAAAGCCTTGAGATTTCCTGGTGATAGTGCTGCCGCTGACGAAGGCAGTGTGCTCTTGGGCAATCTTGTTGGTCATCCAGTAAGCGCAGAAAATCAGTGTGAAGAACACTGCTGCCAGTTCAATAGAAAGTAGCATCGATGCAAGCATTTCATTCTCCTGCTTTGATTGTGAGAACTTCCTGGCTCAAGATTTCTCTTGCAACTTCTCCTGAGTACGGCACAATTTTGCCGTTCCAAGTTCTGATATAGAGAGGCTCCAGGCGTTCGATTGCTTTTGTGGCAGCTTGAGCTGTCGTGGCCTGGTTAGGGCTAGACTGTCCAGTGGCCGGTTTTCCGAAAAGTAAAACCTGACTGTCGATGGCTGTGTCTTCGCTTGGCGCAATCAGGGCGCGCTCTTCTTTGACGCGAATTGAACCAAAACGCAAATTGATTTCGTTTTGATCTTCTGCTTCGACCAGACGGTAGAGCACTGGGGCTTTGATGAGCAGCATGCGCCGGGAGGCCCCACCGAGGCGGTAGAGCTTCATTGCTTCGGCCTCAACTTCAGCCGGACTGTCGAAATAGTCGCTGGCCGGTGTGACAACAGCAGCCGCTTTGACCTGACTGTTGCTTAGTACTTTTGCTGCCTCAGCGGTTGGTGCCGCAATGCCATTTTCTGTCAACCATTGCCCATCTTGATTGACCCGCAACCAGCGTTTGCCGGCGCTGTGATCAAGGCCACCCTCAAGGCGATAGAACTCAATAGCCTCCGAGCTTTGGCCGTCGGTAGAAGTGCTCGTGACTTTGACTTTGATGAAGTAAACGGTTCTGCCATCGGCTTCGCGAAACATAAAGAACCCAGTCAGAGGGGCCATTTCGCTCACCTTCTTCTTGTCGCTATCATCCCAGCCCATGCGGCTTTGGTGATTGTGCGCCAGTTCATGCATCATCAGCGATTCGATGGTGTCGTAGTAGACCCCATCTTTAGCAGTGCGCTGCTTCACTGCCCAGGCCGGTACATCAGCTTCTGTGGGCCAAAGTTTGTCTAGGGCACCAGGAGCAATATAGACAGCTGCCCGCCCGTCTTTGTCTTTGTATACATAGTAGGCGGCAGCGTCTTTGTTGCCTTTGTAGAGTTGGTCTTGCAAGAAGTAGAACTTGACACCGAACTTGCTGCCCGGTGCGACATTTGACGGCACGGAACTGTTCAGTGCAGCTTCGATGCCATAGAGCTCATTGAGCTTAGGCTTGCGTGCTGTCAAAGCCTGTTTGGTTTCTACCGGTATGCCTTTGACAAACTCAGATTGCTTGTCGACAAATTCATTGTTCTGGCTGAACGTGGCACGGTGTGGGCCTTGACTGAGCTGGCTGATTTTTTGGTCGACCAGAGCAGAAAGCAAATCGGGCGCTTGAGCCAGGCCCTCAGGGGTGGCCGCGGTTTTGAAGAGCACGAGGCGTTCGCCGGCGGCATAGAGGGTGTACTCAAATTGGTTGCCTTGCAGCAAAATTTGCATGCCGTTGGCTTCGCCGTAGGCGGTTGCCTTAAGCACTAGTTCGTTGTCGATGCTGTCGCTCTGAAGTGCTTTGACAAAGGGCAATTTGGGGTCGATGTCGTTGAGCTTGCAGGTCAGGCAGAAACCAGTCTGGGTGCTGATGGTCCGGCGGAAAGCGCGACCGTATTCACCGGCGCTGTTGGCGAAGCCCAGCCAGGAGCAAATGATTAGAAGAGAAAAGGTGATGCTTAGAGTGACTAGCGTCAAGCGCAGCAAAGCTGGCATACGGCGCGAGTCTGGAATCTTATTCATAAGAGTTCCTAAAAAGAGAATTTCTCGCGAGCTGTGGTGAGCGCTGGCGAGCAATTGATAATTAAAATGACGGCGCTTAGTGCTGCGGGTCCAAGCCGAACAACTTTTAAAAGTTGAGCAATATGGACAAGCTAAGCAGCTTTGCGGCGGCGTCTCGCTGTAGCGGCATTGGCTTTGGCTCTAAGCAAGTTGCGGTGCTTTGAGTCGTACCTTCTGCCGTAGTCTTCAGAATGACTGATGTCATCCATGATTGTGCAATCTTCCTCAATCATCGCCCTGATTGCCCCATAGCCGCCACGGAAGTAGCTGGCCATATAAGACATGTGCTTGAAGGGAAGGCGGTGGCCAGCGTCGTAGAGTTGTTCTGTGACGCGGCATTCGTGCAGCATTGCCCGTGCCTCTTCTTGCATACAGAGGCTGACGAAGCGGCGGCGCGACATATTGGTTGGGTCTGGGTCACTAGGGGCTCGCCCACGAAGGATGTGGTGCGCTTCGTGAGCGAGCAGGATTACCTTATCTAGTGGGGAGGCCAGGGAGCCGATACAGATTAAGCCGGCGGCATTGCTTTCGGTGCTGGAGCGAGAATAGGCGTAACTCTTACCGTTTAAGCGGCGAATGGAAACGCCCCTCTCTTGCAAGAGCCGAATATCGCGCAAAAGCAGCGGTGAATCTTTGGCCAGGTTGACAAACCTGGTACCAAATTGGCGGCGAAATCTTTCTAAGTCCATGGCAAAGCCCTCGGTGAACCAGCGTTGTCTGGCTCTCCTCTATCCGAATCGATATATGTTGACCACCGCCCTCACAGGTAGTGGCAACCTTAATTCGATGATACCAGTTGCGATGCTTTTCGGCTATGCACTTCTGCCACCATTTAATCTTATTCTTTTTCAGGTTGCCACGCTTGCCGTGCCGGTTTCGTCGTTTTTCTTCAAGCAGTGGTTACGGTGAGAGCCTCCCAGCGCGCCACAAAGTCGGGGCCGAGCAGGGTTTCTTTCTCGACCAGAGCACCAGACAAGGCGCGAATCGGAGTTTCGTATTTGGTCAACAGCTCCCGCGCCTGCTCTTCGCACTGTTGCACGATGGCCTGCACTTCGCTGTCGATAGCATCGGCCAGCTTGGGGCCAACCTGCATTGCCACTGGCGTCTGGCTGTCGGCCAGATAAATGCGACCGAGTTTGGACATGCCAAACTGAGTGACCATGAGCTTTGCCATGTTGTTCGCTTGCTGGAAGTCAGATGAGGCACCAGTGTCGATAGTGTTCATGAAGATTTCTTGGGCGATGCGACCGGCCATGGCTGAGGTGATGCGCTTGAGCATCTGCTCTTTGGTCATGTTCCAGCGGTCAGCTTCAGTGTGGGTCTGGACATAGCCGAGGGCCCGACCCCGTGGCAGGATGGTGATCTTGGTGATCGGGTCACCCTTGAGCACCAAAGTGACCACCGCATGACCCAGCTCGTGGAAGGCTGTCTGCTGCTTGTCTTCAAGCGTCATGGCCTGGAGCCGATCTTTGCGCGCTTCGCCTGCTTCGACAATCGAAATTGCTTCGTCCAGCATCTCGGTGGTGATCAGTGTCACCGCTCCGGGCGCTTTGATTTCAACTGCAACTGGTGGCACCGGTGCCTGGTACTTATAGTCACCCTGGCCCCTGTAGTTACCTTGGTGGTTGCCCCGGCCATTGGAGGTGTTGGGTGTGCTGCCAACATTGTTGCCAACATTGCTGCCGGCGTTGCTGGCTGGTGGAGCGATAAGCACCTGGGTATTACCGGTGGCCTTGGCTTCGGCTTCTGCTTTGGCAGCTGCTTCAGCCTTGGACTTCTTATCCAGACCGCTCTGCTGGCGTGCTGCAATTACAGCAGCTTCGTTGCAGGCAGCCTCGATATCAGCTCCGCTGAAGCCGAAGGTGCGACGGGCAATCAGGGCGAAGTCGACAGTAGCGGCCAGCTTCTTTTTGCGCGAATGCACTTTGAAAATTGCTTCGCGACCGCTGACATCAGGCAGGTCGACGAACACTTCCAGGTCGAAACGGCCTTTGCGCTTGAGGGCGGCATCGAGCATGTCTGAGCGGTTTGTCGCCGCCAGTACAATAATGCCTTCGTTTTCTTTGAAGCCGTCCATCTCGGTGAGCAGCTGGTTGAGCGTCTGTTCGCGTTCACTGTTGCTGCTCGTTCCGTTGCCGCGAGCGCCACCGACAGCATCGATTTCGTCGATGAAAATCAGCACAGGCTTTTGGGTGCGCTGCCGCTGTTTGCGCGCATCTTCGAAGAGTGTACGGACGCGGCTTGCGCCGACACCAACGTACATTTCAACGAAAGATGAGCCCGTTGTGTGGTACATCGAAGCATCGGCTTCACCAGCCAGCGCCCGAGCCAGCAAGGTCTTACCTGTACCGGGCGGGCCCACCAGCAGTATGCCGCGGGGCAACTGGGCGTCGTGACGATTGTAGACTTCTGGTTCTTTCAGCCATTCGCAAACTTCGCGCAGGCGAGAAATTGCTTCTGGCTGCCCGGCCACGTCGGCAAAAGTGTTCTTGCCAGGGGCGTTGGGCAAGATCAGCTGGGCCGGATTCTTACTGTTGCCACCACCGGTCGTACTGTTGAAGTCATTGCGGTAGTCAGAGTCGTAGCGGCTGTCTGGCTGACGGTCTGAACTGCGGCGGTTGTGCATTTGTTCGCCGTAGTAGTCGTCATCAGACCGGCCCAGGCTGGAGCGCTCTGCCGCTTCTTGCTTGGCCTGATTGTTTTTCAGGTGGCGGCGCAGAAAATAGATAGCCAGTATCAGGCCGAGCACAACCAGCACCATTGTCAGAGTTGGCTGTTTGGCAGCTGCCCAGACCTCCTGCGTTGTGGTCAGTGGAGCGCTGTTGGTGATATAGCTCGCCGCCGGCCCGGATGCTGCTGGGGCTTGCAGTGTGGTGGCTGCCAGTGCTGGCGTGCCGAGGGCGGGAGCGGCCGTGTTGGTTGCGCTCTGGGCTGCAATGCTGGTTTGAGCTGCCGCCTCTGCCGCAGCTTTGGTGTTGGTGGTAGTGACACCGAGAGAAAGGAAACTGATTGTAGCCAGAGCTACAACTATGATTGACCGGTAGATTGTGATCATGGATATCTCCTTGAGGAGATGCAACAGGTTGCATTTATTTTTTGTTGTAGTAGCTCTGGCTTGGTGAGAAGCCAGAGCTAGTCGAGCAAAGCGAAGAAGAGAAAATAGCCTAGCTAGCCGAAGCCTTTTTGCTAGGGGAAAACGGGCAGAACTTTGTAGGTTCTGATATTGGCTTCTAGTATTGGCTCTTAAGTACTCTTCTCTTTCTTTGTCTCGAAGGCCAGCCTGTCGCTGTCGTTGAGCAGATGGAAGGCTTTGTCACCAAGGAAACGAACCGGCATGATCGGGTCGAGCAGACCGGTGCCCAGGCCAAAAAGGCCTGTGCCGTAGGTATTGGTTTTGATACCAAGGCGGCCGTAGAGGTCGAGCACGGCACCAATGCAAGTCCAGTGGTCGCTGGCTAGGCGACCGGTGAAGAGGCCCCACCAGTCGTAACCGCTGACCGGTACTTTCTTGTCAATCAGGTTGCAGAGAAACTGCGGCAGATGGAAGCGCTGATAGAAAGCCTGGCGTCGAGCCAATGTTGCTTCCTTCCACTGCTTGTTCTGCTCAAGCATGATTGCTACCAACTGCGGCGCAATCAGCTTCTGCCGGTCGTCCAGCGGCTTTGTCAGGCGCAGAGCAATGTAGTGACCGTACTTGAAGTTGGTTTCGGCCACTTCTTTGAGGTCTTGCACCACAGCGCCGCGGTCCATGAAAGAACTCCAGGTGGAGCGCTTGCCGTTGATTTCTATCACCATTTCGCCATGGCCAACTGTTTCGCGCAGCTGCTTAGCCACGCGTCCGCTGGTCAAAATCAAATCACCGTCTTGCAGGGCATCGGGATGCGGATTGACCCAGGCACCCTTAGGAAGAGGGCCATGACCTTGGGTCTTGTAGCGATTCTTGTTGCGCCGGTAGCTGAAGTAGAGCAAGCCCCAGCCGACAATCTCAGCGATAGCAAAGAGTTTGAGGGGGGTCAGTTTGACCAACAGCCAGGTAAGAATGTTCCAGCTGAGAACAGTCTCTGTGGCATGGTTGGGCGCAAACAGGGCCAAGCCTGACAGTGTGAGACCGAAAAGCAGAGGCAGTATCACCTTGAGCCGGGAGAGCAAGTCAAAGTAACTGCGGAACAAGGCCCGGGAATCATAGGCGGTGAGACCGAGCCAGAGTGCCGAAAGAGAAACGCAGGCAATGGAGAAATTCCAGTCGAGTTCGCCTGTGAACCACTTCCAGCTGACATAGATAAGAGCCAGATAGGCCAACGACTGAGTCGTTTTTGTTAGACGTGAAAACATAATATATTTCCTTCCGAAGAACAGTGAGCCAGTGGCAGGCACTGGGTCTTCTTTAGAATTAGAGTGAGAAGTGCGCAGCAAGGCCTCAACCGAGGTTGAAGTCTTGCTGCGCTAAGTTGACGGTTTCAGGCTGTCACTTCGACCTTGGCATCGAGGCGGCCGGCCGCTCGCGCTGCCGTCACTGCCTTGATGGTGCGGTCGTAGCCGTCCTGTTCCATTTCCTGACACTTGGCCAGGCTGAGACCGTAGTTCAGCCCTGCCACATCGGGCAGCCCGATGTCGATGACGACATGCCGGCTGGGGTCAACGTAGCGACGCTGACCGGCGATGGGCATGAACATCTCACGGTAGTGAAAGTAGAGATCGATGGGCTGCTGCCATTCGCTGGTCATCTCGGTGGCCGGCAGAAAGGAGCTGACGATCGCTTCACCCGAGCAGAAGTCGGTCGGGTTGTAGTGATAGACTGCGCCGTCCACCAAGAGCCTGAGGCCGCCTTCGGACATCTGCCAGACCGGCCGCATCACCGTGGGAAGGGCGCAAGAAGCAGTGATTGCCTTGGCCAGGTCATAGTTTTCGCCAGCAAAGAGTACAGGCTCTTTGCGGAAATAATCGCAACTGACGATCTTGAGGCGGTCGTTGGTCTTGAGGTTGAGCCTCGCCACCATTTCGCGCATCGGACCAGTGAGGTCGATAGAACCGCCCACCATGAAGCTGATGGGGTCGGGAAAGCTGAGAGTCTTGAGAAGAATCGTCGGATCATTGCGATTCTTCATGCCGTCGTACATTTCGGCAAATATTTGATCGAGGGAAAGACCGTTTGTGTACATGGCGGCGATCAGCGAGCCAACGGAAACACCGGTGACTGAGCTGATTTCGACCTTGAGGTCACGGAGCGCACGGAGCACGCCGATATGGCCAAAGCCTTTAACACCACCCGCCCCGAGGACGAGGTCGATCCCTTTTGTTTGGTGCGTCATGGCACTACTCCAAAGAGTTGAGGGTTGATAGAACTAAATCTAGACAGCCAAAATCGGAGTCTAGAGCTTGTTGAAGAATTTTGTGTTGTCTCTAAGAACTAGTCTGAGAAACTAGTCTGAAAAACTAGTTCTTAGAAGCGGGTGCCTTCAGTGAAATTGAAGTCTTTCACCATCATCGCTGGAACAACCGCCGGAATTTCGATGCCTTCGGCACCAGCGGCTCTCACTGAGGGTCCTAGAGCAATTACATTGTTCAGCAGCTGCAGAAGACTAACGTTGAAACGCAAGTTTTTAACTGGTTTTACTACTGCTCCATTTTTCACAAGAAACGTGCCGTCTCGCGTCATACCGGTAAGAAGTTTGGTTGAAGGATCAACCTCACGCACGTACCAAACGCGAGTTAGCAAGACGGCCTCTTGGTCGCCTTGTACTTGTTGAATCATGTCTTCGATGGAGGAGATGCCCCCCTCAAGCACTATGTTGAGAGGCATTTCGCCCATCGCTGACGGTTGGGTCATGCTATGACCCGTGGTTTTAGTCTGCATTTTCTTAGCAGATTGACGGCTGTGAACGAGATTCTTGATCACACCGTTCTCGACCAGCTTAATTGTTTGACGCCCCACGCCTTCGCCGTCAAAGGGACAACCACACTGGTTCTTGTTGGTGACATCGTCAATTACTGTGATGTTTTCACCGAAGACTTTTTCGCCGACTTTATCAAGCAAGCAAGAAAGTTTGTCAATGTGACTAGTAGCGCTGAAATCCCACCAGAGATAACTGAGTAAGTCTATAACTGCAGCGGGTTCTAAGATGGCCAAGTATTTTCCTGGTGGTAGATCTTCTGGCTGGCGGGCTTGCTTGGCTTTGGCTATGGCCCGCTCAGCCATTACTTCAGTCTTTACCGCCCGAGCCTCTGGCCCGTGGTCGAGTACCCAACTGGTGGCACCGTCTGCAGTAATGGTGATTGAGCAGGCTGCCGTGCTTTCTTGGTGAAACTGAAATAAACCGTTGCTGTTGCCGATAGCGATATAACTTGCGCCGCTGCAATAAACGCCAGCTGCAGAAACATCTTCAGCTTCCGCTTGCTTGATGATTTTGCCCACTTCTTTGGCCCGGTCGAGAGCAGTCAGCTCGGCTGTAGCTGGGTCATATCGGGCAATTGCCGCGATGCTAGCAGCAGCTTTCTTTGCTTTGCCGCTTTCTCTTTTGTCGCTTTCTGCTTTGTCCACATTGGCTTTGTTTAGTGCCTTTGCTATTTCTTTAAGGCTGACCAAGGGCAAAATATCTTCGTCTGCTTCAAGCAGTCGCACTGCTTCTAGCGCACTTTCCACTAAGCGCTCTATTCCACTTTCGCTCAGGTCGAGAGTTTCGAGCCGAGCTTGGCGGCCATCGCGCAGCAGGCGAACAGCAACAACGTTGGCATCAGGGGCTTGGTTCTGCGTCATCTCATTGTTAGCAAAGCGAGACGTGGCTAGGTTGGAACCGGTGATGCTAACTTCAACTTCGATGGGCTTTTTCTTGCTGGAATGCTTGAGGGCGTGCTCAATTGCCGCATCGACTAATTTTCGACATTGGCTTTCGTTCAGCATTTGGTACCCTCTTGATTCATAGCTCTCTTTTCTTTTTGGTCAGGACTGCGCTATGCCCACGGTCAGCTTGCGAAAACGAGCTGGGCTAGCACCGTGACCGGTCCACATTGTTTGCATGGGCTGACCTTTGCCACAATTGGGTGTGCCCCAGTAAGTGTTCTGACTGCTGTCGCAAATAGCATCGCAAGTATTCCAGAACACTGGTGTGATGCCGCTGTAACTTGGGTTCTTCAAGATTTCGCCGCGTTTGCCGTCTTTGATTTTCCAGGCAATTTCAGTAGAAAACTGGAAGTTATAGCGCATGCTATCTATTGACCAAGACTTGTTGGTTTCCATGTAGAGTCCATCGCCTGTGTCGGCAATGAGATCTTCTAGGGAACCACTGGCGCCAGGTAAGAGCGAAATATTAGTCATGCGGATGATCGGAGCAAAGTTCCAACTCTCGGCACGCATGGCGCCACCGGAGCGGTCAAGGCCAATCAGATGGGCTGTGTCGCGAGAGCTCAAATAGCCTTCGAACAGACCATTCCTTACCAGGTAAGTGCATTGCGCCGCCACACCCTCATCATCAAAGCCGAAGGAGCCGAGCGCTCCAGGGGTCGTCGCATCAGCAACAAGGTTGACGATTTCCGAACCGTAACGCAGCTGACCTCGTTGATCTGGGGTGAGGAAGGAAGCACCAGCGAAATTGATTTCTTGACCAAGGGCGCGGTCTAACTCGCTGGGGTGACCCATTGATTCGTGGATTTGCAGGCCGAGCTGGGACGAGCCGATTATGGTGTCGATTTCGCCCTGAGGACAAAGCGGTGCTGTTAGCAGAGCGACAGCTTCGTGGGCAATCTGTTCAGCGTGTCCAGGTAAATCCCATTTTTGCACCATCTCGTATCCAGCTTGCTCGTACTGACCAAAGGCACAGGGGTATGAACGGCGCTGGCGGTCTTCACTGCTGGAAGAATTGGCTTCAATCATGCAGCCTGTGCGGATGGAGGTTTGCCTAAGCCTGGTACCTTCGCTGTTGGCGAAGAATTTATCATCACGGATGAAATGCAACATGCCTTGGGCTAGAGTCACCCCCTTAACCGCGAGCATTGTCTTCGCTGCACTGATCAGCACTTCAAGCTTGTCGTCGACGCTTACTGTGAATGGGTCAATCAGGTGTGGCGATACCCAGGTGGCATTCCAGGCCGGTTCTGAAGCCAGTAGTACTGGATTTTTCATGACAGTGCCGCTGGCCTTGGCTACTTCCACTGCTCGTCTTGTGCAGTCGAGAATGGCTTTCTTGCTAAGTTTCTGTGTCGAGGCGAAGCCCCAACCACCGTCTGCGATGACGCGGATACCGAGTCCAATGTTGTCGCCACGGTTGAAGAGACTAACTGCAAGATTTTTGGTCTGAATCAATTCTGATTCTTGCTCAATCAAGCGGACATCAGCGTAAGTGGCACCAAATTGTTTAGCAGCGTCGAGGGCTAATTCTAGTAAATCAAACATAGGCTTGATTATAGACCAGTTTTACTTGCTGATAATTGCTTCGATTTTCAGTGCCAGTCTGAAACGGCAGTCTCTGAGAATGAGGCTGTGATGCTCTTCGGTGGCAGGGCGGCAGGCTAACGGCGCAGGGTGGGCAGTGATTAAATCTCAGAAAATAGATCAACGGGGGAACTCATAAAGTATGAGAATCAAGTTCTAAGACACAAGCATAACTAGCTTCGTTGATTCTAATTATTCTGCAGTGCTTGTCGGTGCGCGGCCGTTGTCAATGGCCCGTAACACTCAGCGCAGCTCGCTGACCGACACAAAAGCCCGTAGAATTGGGTTCTAGCTTGCCTTTCGCTGGTGGTATTTGACGGGCCCGGTAGCCAAGATTATTCAGCTGCGCTAAAAGTTGCAGCGATTTTGCTGTCTTTTTTCTAGTTCCGCAGGGACTTCTCTCGTCTACCAATCAGTTTTCGGTGGTGGTATTGCGTTTTCTGCTGGGTATCATCTTGATAAAGGTCTAGTTTGCAATTTTTGAAAACACGGGGGAGCGTGAGGATAGTTTTTCCGCACCAGATCCTTGCAAATTCGATTTGCTGCATTGACAGCGAAATTTCACGAGAATTTTTCTGTAGTTTTCGCTGGCACCAAATCTGATGGCATATTTGCTTTTAAAGAGCGACACCTGAAATCGAGTTTTTCCTGCGAATTTCTCTGCTTGAACCGCCACCGACATTCAGGCGATATCAACACTGGAATGCCTTGCCTAATTTCTCAATTGAGCAAATTTGCAGTGGCGCAGGTGCAATAGTAACGCCCGCGTAAGTTGCGTTAACCTAGCTACCTCCCGTATTTGCCCCACTTAGCTACAGCGCTAAATTGGTCAAGAGTAAATACTGGTAGGGGTTTATATGATTACTAAGGGATGTAAAGAGAAAAGGTGTATAAAACATTAACGTCTGTCCTAATGAAATTCCCTAGGCTTAATTGCTAATTTCTCTATATCCCTTTCTTTTTGTGTTTTTGAGACAAATACCCGACTTCAATACCTGCGCCCCCGTAGCCTAAATAACTCCTGAAGATTATGTCTTCCGGATGGCTGCCGCAGGCACCCTCTTGATGCCGGTCAGTCTCAACTCCGATTCCAAACTGTCTCTGAGATTGTACGAACCATGCCTGTTCTTGCCTGTGGCTTTCGCTGGCGAGTTTCAAAAAGGCATCCGAATTTCTGACAGGTTCTCTAGCTATTCCAACGCTTTGCTTCGCGCCGTGTGATGCATAGCCGTCTCTTTTCTGCCCATTTACAAACGCCGTTTCTACGGCTAGCGAATGAAAGGATTTCAATCATGTCTGATCAACCAAAATTCAACGACAGGGAAGCTTGGAAGAAGATTGGTAACGCGCTGATGTTCATCATCGGTGCCGGCTGCTTCTTCTTCTGGCTTGGCAACGGTCCGCTTCTCCCTGACCCCAACAAGGTCGTGAATGGTCGTACCGTCACCACCATCGTGTCGAACATTCACCCCGAGCAGATCACCGGCTTCGCTGGTTGGATGCTGCACTCGGGTCTCCTCATCATCGGCGTTCTTTTCATCGCACTGGCTTTCCGCAATCAAGTGCGCTGGCGCAAGCAAGCCGACGCAGGCGAGCGTGAAGAGCAGATGGTGCGCACCCAGGCTCGCCTCTCGCCCATCAACCAGCTGAACGGTCGCCGCGACAAGAAGAAGCCGCAGCCGGAAGTGGAAATCGAAGTCAATGGTCAGAAGATCAAGCTGAAGCCCATGACCTGCGATGTCGGCACCCGGATTCTGCCCGGCGACCACCGCTTCACCAATCTTACCTTCGACAAGGTGATTGGTCAGAGCGAGGCCAAGGTGGAGATTCAGGAATTCCTGCACTTCCTCCAGCATCCCGATGAGTACGCCAGCCTGGAAGCCAAACTGCCCCGCGGCGTGCTCATGCACGGTGCGCACGGTACCGGCAAGACCATGCTCGCCCGCACCCTTGCTTCGACCTGCAATCTGCCGGTGATCGAGATCGCTGGTTCGGAATTCGTCGAGATGTTCGTCGGCGTTGGCGCTAGCCGCGTTCGTACGCTCTTCGACGACCTGGACTACCTGGTCACCATCTACGGTGGCGCCATTCTCTTCATCGACGAGTTCGATGCCGTGGCACGTGCCCGTGGCTCTTCGGCCGGCGGCGCTCAGGAAACCGAGTCGACCCTCAACCAGCTGCTCAAGGAAATGGACGGCATCGTCGCCCGTCCGCGCGTCTTCACCTTCGCGGCCACGAACCGCAAGGACATCCTTGACCCGGCGGCCATTCGTCCCGGCCGTTTCGACCGCCACATCGAATTCTTCAACCCGACGCGCAAGGACCGTGAGGCCCTGCTCGGCATCTACCTGCCCGAGCGCCTGCGCGAAGCCGACGTCAACCTGTCGGTGGCAGCCAAGGCTTGCCCTGGTGCTTCCGGCGCCCATGTGGCCAACATCGCCAACGAGGCCAAAATCCTCACGGTGCGTGCCGGCCTCAAGAAGGTCACTCAGGCCATCCTCGACGAGGCGGTTCTGAAGACCATGTTCGGTGCCCGGCGTGATGGACAGCGCGCTGTCCTCACCTTCATGGAGCTGGACACGGTCAAGGTGCACGAGAGCGGCCACGCCCTCGTCTACATGAAGCTCTCGGGGCGTGCTCCGCTGCGCTTCACGATCATCCCTCGCGGTCAGTCTGGTGGTCACGTGGCCTTCCCGGACGACTTCGAGATGCTCAACACCAGAGAGCATCTGACCATGCGCCTGGCTGTCCTCATGGGCGGCTCGGCGTCGACCTCGATCATGCGCAACGGGCAAGAAGACTCGGGCATTTCGATGGACGTGAAGATGGCGACCGATATCGCTGTCGACATGGTCACCAAGTACGGCATGTCCCCCATGGGCATGTTCAACCTGCAGGCTCTGACCGCCGCCGGCCTCGTCTCTGACGAGTTCAAGGCGCGCGTTCTGGCCGAGGTGCAGAAGCTGCTCGACGCCGGTAAGGCGAAGGCCTTCGAAGTGATCCAAGGCAACCTCGACCAGCTCAAGCAGCTGGTCGACGCAGTCGACGAACACGAGACTTTGCTTGAGCCGGACCTCAAGCGTATTTTCAACCTGACCTACGGCGAAGCCGGAGCTGAGCCCATCGCTCTGCCCGCGCCCGCCGACAACAAGTAAGGAGGATATTACTATGAGCAGATTCATGACCGGACCGCGGGACAACGGGCCTGCCAACCCGCCACCCTGGCCCAAGCTCGTCCTGTGCTTCACGGGCATCATCCTGATGGTGGCATCGGGCTGGATCGCCTACCACTACGAGTGGATCGGCAACGTCTACGTCAAAGGCCCTTGCGTCGGCCTGATGATCATCGGATTTCTCTTTCCGATTTGCTTCATCGGCGACGGCTTCGATGAAGCACGCAAGCGCGGCGAAGACGACGTTTAGGCGCTAGCAATAGCGCTTTTTCGGACCGGCAGGGGAGCAGGCAATTCGGCCTGCTCTCCTGCTTTCGGTTCTATTCAGCTAGCTGGTTTTTTATTTTTTTTGGATCTGTTCTATTGTTTCATATAGTTAATAGCTTGTAATGCTAGATATGCTTGTTTTTGCGCGCTTTTGTTCTTCTCGGGAAACTAGAGTTTTGGACTTGTAGGGAAATTTCGAAGGAATTTCTCTGCCGGGCTAAAGGCAAACAGGCTGACCGCCAAGAGGGCTCATCAACTGGTTCGATGATGTGCCTTGGAAGTTTTTTGCGCGGAGAGTACTTTGATGTCTCTCAACGGCACGATAAGACAGTCGAAGTAACCGTTGGCAGCAGAAGCAAAAGACTTAAGCTAAGCAGCTCGGAAGCCGGTCAACTCCTCCAAAAAGAGGATAGAGCTTCTGCTGTCGTCAGCAACGCCGTCTTTGAAAACTCAAAGGCTAAAGCAAAGTAAATTGCCTTAGCCTTTTGTTGTCGAGACTATTACCAGCCTAAATCGCTAGCTTTCTAACTCTAGTACGAGCGCGCAAAGATCACGCGGCGAGTGGTGGGCTTGCCGGTGTACATACAGGTGCCCTGTACTGGCTCGAATGCAAAAGGAATGGCGCGAATGGTCGCTTTGGTTTCCTCTTTGATTTTGCCTTCGTCGTCGCCGCTACCGTCCCAGTGACATTCAACAAAGACGTTGCTTTCAGAAAGTATTTTCTTCAGCTCGTCGTAGCTTGCTGCTTTCACTGTTTTGCTCTTACGGAAAGCTAGGGCCTTGTCAAAAATATTCTTCTGCACCGCTGATAGCAGGCCGGTTAGCTCGTTGACTAAACCAGCTTGAGCGACCCCACGAATTTTTTCGGAAGTATCGCGACGAGCAATTTCAACCACGTTGCCAGCTACGTCTCTTGGTCCGATATTCAGTCTTAGTGGTACGCCACGCAGTTCCCAGTGATTGAATTTGAAACCAGGAGTACAGTTGTCGCGGTCGTCTAAATGAACGCGAATGCCAGCTTTTTTAAGTTCGGCAAAGATTTCATTGCAGCGACCCAGTACCAAAGCCTTCTCTTCATCAGTTTTGTAGATAGGCACAATCACGACTTGAATTGGAGCAATACGTGGTGGCAGGACTAAGCCCTTATCATCACCGTGGCCGAGCACCACAGCTCCGATTAAACGAGTAGATACGCCCCAGCTTGTTTGCCAGGCATATTCTAGTTCTCCTGCTTGGCTTTGGAATTTGATATCGAAAGCCTTGGCAAAATTTTGACCTAAGAAGTGTGATGTTCCGGCTTGCAAAGCCTTGCCATCGCGCATCATGGCTTCTATGCAATAGGTTCTAACGGCTCCAGCAAAACGTTCGCGGTCGGTTTTTTCACCAGTAATAACTGGCAGAGCGAGCCAATCTTCAGCTAGCGTGCGGTAAACTTCCAGCATTTTTCTTGCTTCTTCTTCTGCTTCTATTTCAGTGGCGTGAGCCGTGTGGCCTTCCTGCCAGAGAAATTCAGCAGTGCGCAAGAACAATCTTGTGCGCATTTCCCAACGGACAACGTTGGCCCATTGGTTAATCAACAGTGGCAAATCACGCCAGGACTGCACCCATTTGGCGAACATGAAGTTGATGATGGTTTCAGATGTTGGTCTGATGAAGAGTGGCTCTTCTAGTTTCTTGCCGCCACCATGGGTGACAACAGCGCATTCAGGAGCGAAGCCTTCAACGTGTTGAGCTTCTTTGGTCATGAAAGATTCGGGGATAAGCAATGGGAAATAGGCATTCTGGTGGCCAGTTTCTTTGATCATGCCATCGAGGGCGTCTTTAATGTTTTCCCAGAGAGCATAGCCGTAAGGTCGAATCACCATGCAGCCTTTGACCGGAGCGTAGTCAGCTAGCTCGGCGTTGAGCACAGTGTCGGTGTACCAGCGGGAGCGGTCCCCTTCGAACAATTTATCGTCTTGTTCTTCTTCTTCACCTTGATACTGGTTTTGCTTGACTTCTTCTTGCACGTTCTTTTGCGCGGCCACGACATTAGCTCCTAAACACATATGATAAGGGGCTCAGTATAACAATTGCAGGGGCGCTCAAGGTACGGTTGAGTGAGCCTGTTAAGTAAAGCTTCGGGTATACTTAAAATGCCTGAATGTTAGCAACCCCAGGCCCAGTCAGCTAGTTAAGCCGGTGAACATAGATGCAGTTATCAGGTGAGCTATCAAAAGTTAGTTTTTCTAACTTGTTGCAGCTTGTCAGGAGTGGCGGACTGACCGGAAAAATCTCCCTTACTCAGGGGGCGCGCATCGCCGCCATTGTCATTGAGCGCGGTCAGCCTATCCATGTAGAGATGGAAGGAATGACCGGTCTGGAAGCACTTTATGAGCTTTTTCTCTGGCAAAGTGGCAGTTTTGGCTTTACTGAAGGCTCAATTGATGGTCTGCCCCGCTCGATTTCGCTCAATAGTGCTGAGCAAACTTTTGAACGCATGATTAAGGAAGGCCTGAGCTACGCCGATGACAAATATTACTTAGATTCCCTTGGTGTCTCTCCTAAAACAGTATTGCGATCTCTGGCTTCGACCGGCAACTATGCCTCTACTTTAATGATTAACCCAGGCCTAGAGCGTCTAGACGGAGTGCGTACTCTTGCCGATGCTCTTGTTAATTTGAATTTTTCTAGGCGCGATTTCGTTCATACCATTGCTATCTGGCTCTCTGAGGGGCTAGCGGAGATGGTCACTCCTGTTAATGCCACAAAGGAAAATCAAGTCAGCTTGCCCGATTGGGTGGTGGCGCGCTTGAAGCAAGATAATGTCGATCTTTCGCACGCCATAGTTGATATGGTGATTTGGGTAGATCGGGTCAAATGCTGGATGTATCAAGCCGATGCCGACTTGGACAAGGCTTTAGGTGAAATCAAAGCGCCATTACAAGCTGCTTCTGGTGGTTTTGGTAGCTCCAAGAGCCCGCCTGGACAGGAAATTTAGGACGTCGGGGAACCGAGACATAGGCTTAGGCCGTTATGGCTTTTACAGGTAGGGCCTTTACTACTTAAGTCTATTCCGCTTGGGTTACTTGCACAGCTTTAACTAAGCTGCGCACACGCTCTACGTCAATGGGGTTTTCTACTAAGCCTTGACGCTTTAGTGAGCTGGCGACAATGATACCATCAGCAATGGCAAGAAGAGCGGCGCAATTCTCAGCGCTAGAGCCGCTACCGATCATAATTGGTGTATTTGGTAGTGCTTCGCGCACTTTTTTCAGGTCATCCCAATTTGGTGGTGAGCCTGTAGCTGCGCCGCTGACAATTACTCCGTCGGCTAGACCGCGTAAAACCGTGTCTTTGGCTGATTGAGCTATGTCGTTATCTTGACCTAGAGGAGAAGCGTGCTTGACCATAACGTCGGCTAAAATGCGCACTGAATTTTGCGCAGAAAGTTGTCTTCTATACATATGCAGGTCGTGGGCTTCGCCTTCGATTAAGCCTTGGTCGGTGACCATGGCACCACTAAGTACATTGACGCGGATGAATTGAGCGCCCGCAGTGGCGGCAATGGCTAAAGCCGTAAGGCCATCGTTGCGTAAGACGTTGACGCCCAGAGGGAGATCGCAAATAGTAGCGATGCGCTTAATTGCTAGAGTCATGGCGCAAGCAGTAGCAGTGTCTACTCTGTTTTTTGTAAAAGGGGCATCGAAGAAGTTTTCAACAATGATACCGTTGGCGCCACCACTAGATAGTGCAGTGGCTTCTTGTTCTGCTCTGAGAAGCACTGTTTCTAAGTCGCCAGAGTAGCGAGGCGAGCCAGGTAGAGGCATTAAGTGCACTACGCCTATTACTGGTTTGTCTGTGCCGAATAGTTCTTTGAGCATTTCTTCTTTTGGCCTCTTACTTTTGTGCGCTTTTCGTTTAGGTCTATTTCATTGCGCTCTATAAAACTGTGTGGAATGAATTTTAGATGGTGCATTCGCAGTGGCGCTTGACAGCCAGCGTTGGTTTTTACTCTTGCTAATTTAGCAGCAAAGCAGACCAAATCAGGCTTGCAAGTGGCGAATGTGACTGGTTTATCGTACAAAAAAAGCTGAAAATTCCGACTTTGATGTCAAGCTGACTGGGCTCTGCTATATGCTTCTTGATGGCCTGTCTGCTAATGACAACGCGGTGAAAAGCCCGCACTGCCACAAGGTTATGTCAGTTTCAGTCTCGCGCGCGCGACTCTTTAAGCTTACTTATCAAGTTATTCTTGAACTAAGAGCTAGTTCTTAATATGTTCTTGAATACTCTTCCTCCCCCTTAACCTCTCTGGTCTCCCAAAGCTCTACATTTCAGCACCTACGCCAAATATACCTTTGGGAATGTTTCCAAGTGAGAAGCCGGGGTTATTGCAACCATCCAGCATCCAGAACCATGCGAAGTGGCTTCGGCCATGAAGCTTTCCTCCTGACACCTTTAATGCTTTCTGTTCAGCGTCGACCGTGCAATTTTGTGCCCGGATTGAACGCCAAACGTGAAACGCGAGTTCCCTGTTGAGAACTCAGTGTCACTGCGTAGCCAGATGGTATGACCGCAATTGCGTTCAAACCTTGAAGTCCGATGAGGAAGAGTACTTCTCAAAAATCTAACCACGCTTCCGCCGGCCTTTTCTAGCCAGCGGTAGACGCGTTCAATCAATCCACCAGCAAACAGAACAGGACACAACATGAACAGCACATCCAATCAGCACCGCAGCAATTCTTCTGCAGCGGTCGACGCCGACAAAGTCTTGAAGAAAGAAAAGGGCTTCATGGTCTTCGGACTGAAGTCGCACATCAAGTCTCTCGAGATGGCCAATGGCCATCGCAAGAGCGTCGGCGAGTATCGCTACACTGTCGATGCCGACGCCGCCTACGCCCGTATCGTGCTCGCTTCCGACGGCAGTGTTGTCGCCGGCACCGAGCGCACCCGCCAGCAGTGGGCCGCCATCGGCAAGCCCGCTCGTCTGGCATCCATCGCCCTGCGCGCCACCAAGGATGAACTCGAAGCGCTCACCAGCGACCGCATCGAATACACCTTCAATGTGGTCACAGGCGAAGCCTACCTCACCGCCAAGGGCGTTCGCCTGCACGGTGACTCCGACAAGCCTTATGGTTCGACCATCGCCGAATGGGCGAAGGTGGGCCAGCCCATTGAGCAGTCGCTCTTCCAGCAGCTGACCGCCGCCCGTGAGTGGGGCAACAAGACTGCTGAAGAAGTGACGCGCAACAAGATGATCAAGTACGGCGTCATTCGCAAGCCCAAGGCTGACGAAGCCGCTTAAGGCACCATCATTTCCTTTCTTTCCGGAGACATGGCAACAACTGAGTATTCTTGCGGGTCAGGCCTATGGGTCTAGCCTACGGGTCTAACTAGTGCTGTCGTGTCTCTGTGAAGTCTTGGAGAAGCCATTCTCCCCAACCTCTAACAAGAGAAAAACAATATGAAACTCAAGAATCTGATGGTGATTTTCGCGATCGCCGTCGTAGCCGCGATGCTCTGGGGGCCGATCTCCGGCATCCAGAATGCATCCAATCCACCCAGTGTCACTCAGACTCAGCCGGATGGCACTGTCGTCAACGTTCCGGCCAAGACCGCCCCGCCTGCCGATGGCAAGCCGGTGCCGATGAGCTATGACACGCTCTATCGCGACCTCAGCACTACGCCTGGCTCAATCACCAAGCTGCAGTTCGTCAAGGACGAAGCCGGTAACGTGCAGTTCGTCAACGCTGAGTACAAAGACGGTCGCAAGGTGCGCGTCGAGATCCCTGGTCAGGCCGGCGCAGCTCAGCTGCTCGATGCCGCCACCAAGGGCAATGTCGCCAACGACACCAAGAACCGTGCCGATGACCGTACCTTCCTGGACGGCCTGATCGGTTGGCTTCCCATGTTGCTCATGGTCGGCCTTTTCATCTGGTTCATCCGCGCCCAGCGCAATGCTGCCGGTGCCCAGCGTACCCAGCTGAGCCAGATCAAAGAACAGCAGAAGTCCACTCAGCGTGTCACTTTCGCTGACGTTGCTGGTGCTGATGAAGCCAAACAGGAGCTGATGGAAGTCGTCAGCTATCTCCGCAATCCCGGTCGCCTCAAGCGACTTGGTGGTAAGGCGCCGTCTGGCGTACTGTTGATCGGTGACCCCGGCAACGGTAAAACCCTTATCGCCAAGGCTGTTGCAGGCGAGGCCGATGCGGAATTCCACATGGTTTCCGGCTCTGACTTCGTCGAAATGTACGTCGGCGTTGGTGCCGCACGTGTTCGCGAACTTTTCGCCAAGGCACGCGCCAAGCGTCCTTCGGTGGTCTTTATCGACGAAATCGACGCCGTCGGTCGCCAGCGTGGCACCGGTGTTGGTGGCGGTAACGATGAGCGCGAACAGACCCTCAACCAGATTCTGGTTGAAATGGACGGTTTCAACGACAATGAAGGCATCATCTTCATGGCCGCCACCAACCGTCCTGACATTCTCGACCCGGCGCTGACGCGTCCTGGTCGTTTCGGTCTGCACGTCCTGGTCGATTCGCCCGACAAGTTTGGTCGCGAAGGCATCCTCAAGGTGCACGCCAAGGGCAAGAAATTGGCCCCCGGCGTCTCCCTCGACATGATCGCCAGCAACACCCCCGGCTTCAGCGGCGCCCAGCTGGCTGAGCTGATGAACGAAGCTACTCGTGTGGCCGACCGCCGCATCGAGAAAGAAATCCTCGCTTTGATGGAAGCGAAGAAGATCAGCAAAGGCGAAGCCACCAAGCAGGTGCCCGAGCTGATCAGCCTGCATGACCTTGATGAAGCGGCTGACCGCGTTCAGATGGGCCCTGCCAAGGAAGGCCGCGCCAAGCGCATGTCGCGTCTCGACATGCTCAACACCGCGGTACACGAACTGGGTCACGCCTGGGTTTCTCAGGACCAGTTCGAGCGTGAACTGGGTGGTTACCCGGTTACCAAGATCACCATCGTTCCTCGCGCTCGTGCCCTCGGCTACACCATGGCGATGCCAGTTGGTGACAGCTACGGCATGACCGAGCAGAACCTGCGTGCCCGTATCCGTATGGCCATGGGTGGTCGTGCGGCTCAGGAAGTCTTCCTCAATACCATCGACACCGGCGCGTCCAACGACTTCAAACAGTCGTGGGGCATTGCTCTGCGCATGGTGACCGAATTCGGCATGTCCAACCTTGGTCCGATCTCCATCGGCGAAGGTGGTGGCAACCCGTTCCTTGGCCGCTCCATGGCCAGTGGACACCAGCTCAGCCCTGACTTGGCCAACGCCATTGACGTGGAAGTGAAGCGCATTGTTACCGAGTGTCTGGATGAGGTGAAAGCCCTCCTGCTTCGGGACAAGGGATGCTTCATGAAGATCGTCGACGTGCTGATGGAAAAGGAAACGCTGCTGGGCTTCGAATTTGTCGCCCTGCGGAATGAGACCGTGTGTGCTGTCACCCCGCCTGCGGTGGTGCTGCCGATCGTAACGCCGACAATCGCTGAGATTGTTCCTCACGCTGTCGAAGCTGGCAGCGAAGGTGATACTTCTGCTGCCGACAAGGGTGACGCGGCTCCGGCTGCGGTTGCCCCGGTTGTGAGCAAACCTGATGCGGACTCCGGTCAGGCCTAAAATCTAGCCTTAGGCAGTTCTAAAACAACAAAAATAAAGGGAGCGCGGGGCTGAAGTTCGTCGGCAATTGCCCGGGGTGTTAGCCCAGAGCTATTGCAGACCTGCTAGGACCGCGCTCCCTTTTACTCTAGGAACAACTATGATGACATCAACTCTTTCAGCTGCAGTTTCTCCGGTTCTCGGGGATGCTGCAATGTTTTTCTCCTCTCTCTCTGGCTTCACTTCGATTGCCGTGATGGTGCTGGGGCTCTGCTTACTGATCACCATTCACGAACTCGGTCACTGGTTCGTCGCCCGCCTCTTCGGTTTCAAGACGCCGGTTTTCTCCATCGGCTTTGGCCCGCGCAAGTGGTCGATTGTCCTGGGCAAATTCTGGGACACCGAATTTCGCTTGGCACCTATTCTGGCGGGCGGCTATGTTTCTATTCCTGAACTTCAGGATGAAACAACCGCTCAGGAGCTGCTCAAGGACGACCCTGACGCCGCCAAGAACCTCAAGGTCTTTCCGGTTTGGCAGCGCATCTGCGTTGCTGCTGCCGGCGTTGTCTTCAACGTCGTCTCTGCGGTGATCATGCTCTTTGCGCTGTTCGCCTTCATTGGCGAGCCGGGTTACAACGTACACAGTACCTACATCAAAGACGTTTCGACCACGCAGGTCACCATCGCTCGCGATGCTGGCTTGCAGGCCAATGACCAGTTGGTTTCGGTCGGCGGTGGCAAGATTGTCACCCCAGAAGACCTGACAAAGGCCATTCAGGCCAACAAGGGCGTTCCGGTGGAAGTTGTGGTCACTCGCGGCCCCAACAACGACAAGGTGGCGATTTCGCTTACCCCCGACGCTGCTGGCAAGATTGGTATCGCTATTGGTGTCAACGGTGAACAGGTCTACAACCCTGTTTCTGTCGGCAAAGCTGCTGGCGATGCCGCTAAGCTCACTGGCAACATGATTACGATGACCTTCAAAGGTTTCGGCATGATGCTGGGAATCGTCGATAAGCCTGCCGGTGTATCTGACCAAGACATGGAAGTGCGTGGCATTGTCGGAATTGTGCAGATGGGTGCAGATGCCGTCAATCAGGGCGTTTTCAACTTCGTCTGGTTCTTGGTGGTGATTTCGATCAACCTCGCCGTCATGAACATTTTGCCTTTGCCGATTCTCGATGGTGGCCACATCGTCTTCTTCTTGATCGAGAAGGTTCGTGGTGGCAAGCCCGTCGACGCCAAGCTCAAGGGCAAGCTCTATGGCATCTTTGGGGCATTGCTGATCAGCCTCATGCTCTACGGTCTGTTCAACGACATGCTGCACATTTTCGGGCGCTAAACAGGCGACAATGCAGAGAATGTAGAGAATGTAGGCCCTCAATCGTCTAAGACCAAGACGTTTTTAAAAGAGCTTGTCTTCAGGCAAGCAATCTTTATGAATCGCGAAAGGCCCTTCGGGTCTCTCGCGATTCTTTTTTTGCTCGGTCTAGTCAGCCATATAGTATAAGCAAGTTTTTTTGCTCAGATTGCTGTTGTTACTTGTTCTTTTGTTCTTAGCTGTGTTGTTCGATGAGTTTAAAAAAAAGGAAGATTTTTTCGAGAAAATCTTCCTTTTTTGATCCAAGTTCAGCTTTTAGTTGAGGCATTACGGACGCGTGAGAATCTCGCAAGCTCAAGTCTTATTATTGAGTCGTTTGAAAAGATTCCAGGGCCGCTCGTTTTAAAGCCTCAAGGTCTTCTCTGTTGATGGTAAACATCAAGCTATCGCTGCCGGATACTGCGCGCAAGTTACCAATACTGTGCAATTTGGCATTGAGGTAAGTGACTGTGGCTGTACTGCAGCTGCAAGTTGTTTTGTAGTGCGCCAGTTCCCCGGCATCGATTTGTCCGTCTTGATTCTTGTCGAACTGTTGGAAATTGTCGCTGAGCAATGTGTAGATTTCTGGCGAGCGCTCAACCAATTCAGAGTTTTGCTTTTCTCTTTCGACTTCAAGTTTGTACCAGTGCGAAATTTGCAGAACCATTAACATGCAGAGCCCAGCTGCCAGGAAAATTCCAGTCTTGCCATTGCCGCCCTTTTTTAAGGTCTTGATGAGGACGTAGCAGGCGATGAGATAAACTGTCGCTACCAGTAGGTAGCTAAAACCAGTGCCTAGACTGATTAGAATGATACTTAGTGTCATGTTTGTTTTGTTTTAGTGAATGATTTTTTTGTCGAGAAATTGCTTGTGAAAGCATGGGTAAGCAATAAAATGCATGGGAGTTATAGTTCAACCTAAGCTAGTTATGGGATGAGAACAAGCGCACGGACACGGAAGTTGCGTAGTTGTCCCAACAATTAGAATGAAGCAGCTGACTTACTTAACATTCTGCCCTTGAATTGTTAAGTGACGTGCCTTGATCGCACTGCAAATTGTAGGGGCTTAGAAATGGCAGGAAAAGCGAGCTATAATTTGCCTTGCTTGTATATACTTTGACCAAATTGCAGAGGAACACAGATGTCCAGATTGGCTCTCGTGCGCGATCCGCGCTTTCTCAATCACATTACTCCCGATGCTCATCCTGAGTCGCCTCAAAGACTTGCGGCAATTGATAGTGCTTTCCTCAAAGCGGCCTTAGACAATTCAGTGCGTCAGTTAGAGCCTCGCTCTGCGGTAGAAGAAGAAATAGCTTACGTGCACAAAGAGTCTTATATCCAGCACTTGCAAGAAGATGCTTTGAAGGCTGCTGCTAACCATAATTTAGTGCAACTAGATGCTGATACTTTTATGAGTGCCGCCACTTATGATATTGCCAAACTCGCTGCTGGAGCTGGCTTGACTGCGTTGGATGCGATCAAGGCTGGGGAGTATGACAGTGCCTTTGTATCGGTTAGACCGCCAGGCCATCACGCCTTGGTTGATAAGCCCATGGGCTTTTGTCTGTTTAACAATATCGCTGTTTCGGCGCGCTATGCTCAGCGTTTAGGCTATAAGAAAGTGTTTATTATCGATTGGGATGTTCATCATGGCAATGGCACCCAGTGGGCTTTTTATGACGATCCATCGGTATTCTTCGTCTCCTTCCAGCAGTATCCGTTTTGGCCCTATGATTCTGGTTGGTATCTTGAAGATGGCACTGGCGAAGGCCGTGGCTACAACATGAATATTCCCCTACCAAAAGGTACGGGTGATCGTGGCTATCTGCATGCTTTTGACCGTCTAGTTAAGCCTGTTTGCGACTCATTTAAGCCTGATTTGATTATGGTATCAGCTGGATATGACGCCCACCAGGATGACCCCCTTGGACAACAACGCATTACCACCTCTGGATACGCCATGTTGTCGCAGCGCGTGCGCGACCTATCGATGCAGGTCGGTGCCCCAACAGTTGTCTTCCTTGAAGGGGGCTACAACACTCGCTCCCTATCTGATTCGGCTATCGCTACTATGCGGGTTCTCAATGCTGCTAACGAGTCTGAAAGTGGTGCGGTGCATGCTTCTTATTTGATGCCTGGAGCTGCTAGCAACAGTGAGCATGTCACCGGTGATCGCAACAGCGACTTAGTGGATGAACGTATTAGCGAAGTGCGCAAGCATTTTGCTAAATATTGGCCAGTACTGCGCTAATTGCTAGCAATCAAGGCCTAAAGTAATCACTAGCGCTGCTGGTTTCGAGGGGAGTAGTCAGGAGCTTGCGCGAGCTATAGCTATGGAAAAGTTGCAAGAGCGGAGAGTGGCTTTTGCTCAAGCTTTTGGATGTCAGGCGGACGGGGCTTGCTAGCGCTTTTGAAGAAGTATGGCTAGCAACGATTTCGGGTCTTTGTTCAAGACTGATTTGGGATTGTCATGAGGTTGTCTTGTCTGAGCTTGGTCTGAGCCTCTGGTCTGTTGCCTTTGACCCTATTGAGTGCAGTGGGCCTAAAGGCTAAGTTGATGTGCCTTTTCTTTTTCCTTCACTAAATTCTCAACCACTCAAAGACCTCAAACCTCAAAGCACTACTGTTTCAACCTCATTTCTGCTTCTTCGGGCGGAACGGTTTGAGCAGGACTCGACTACGAATTGAATGCGTAATTAACACTGATTCAATGCGTGCTTTTAGACTTGCGGTCAACTGCCATTCGTTTGACGGCCTCTAGCCATCAACGTCAGCGGTAATGGAACAACTATATGACAAACGTCAAAAACTCTAGCTCCGCACAACTCTGCCAACCCAGTAACGGTCAAGAGAGTGACTGGAGCAAGCTCTACGAAACTGCTTTTCCGCAAGATGAAAGAATGCCTCTGGCTGATGTTCAGGTGATGATTAGCAACAACACCATGCTGCTGCACCGCACCACGAATGCCGCTGGCGAACTCTTGTGTTTCTCCCTAGTCACACCTATGAGCAATTTTTCTTTGCTTGCTTATATTGCCACAGACCAGACCAAGCGCTCTTCTGGTGTCGGCAGCAAGCACATGAAAGAATTGATTCAAGTGCTTAAGGCCAGCTACCATCAGACTCAAATTGGTCTCTTCCTCGAAATCGAATCGACCAAGGAAGCTAACTTGAGCGTTGATGAAACCACCATGCGCAAGCGTCGGTTGGCTTTCTATCAGCGTCTGCATTGCAAGCGGCTCTGTGGTAAAGATTATTTCTTGCCTAGTTATGCTGCTGGCGTGGCTCATCGTGCTGGTGAATTGCTCTGGTACGAATTTGGCGCTGCAGTCGATAAAGACTCCACACTCGCGCAGGTGATCGCTGAGATCTACACGCGCGGTTACGGAATCTCGTCTTCGCACGCTACCTATGTGCAGGTCTTGTCTCAGTTCAACTTGGCCACCACTACGGCAGGCGACTACGATAGCTCGTGTCCGACGCAGAATGTAAACGCTGCTGTGGTTGCTGTTCCTGCGCCGACTTCTGCTCCTGCAACAGCGCCAACTGTTGATGAATCGACTGCACCGGCTACTACTACCGTTGTGGCTGCCCCTGTTACTGCTGCCCCTGCCGAGATACCATCTATTGCAGCGCCTGATGCTAAATAATCGGGTGTTGATATTGATGATCGCTCAGCCGGTGGTTTTGCATTCACCCTTCTTGAGTGACACATCAATCGCGAAGTTCCGTTCTAGTCCTGGCTTGCTTCGGCAAGCTCTAAAAGGGTTAGATGGAACTTTGCGATTGATTTTTTGCTTTTGAATACTAGGTGACGTAGTTGAATTTAGGTTCTGTGGGCACTCACCGACACTACACATACACTGTAAGCGGCTTTTAAAATCTGTCAGATTTTTTGAAGAATAAATGACAGTTACGGGATTCATTCAAGAAGATAGTTTGGAGCAGAGTTATACTTGCTGGGTGGTAGCTTTGGGCCGAAATCCGTAGATGAATCCTAGTAAGAGTGTAGCAATTGTTGGTGGTGGTATTGGCGGTTTGACCGCCGCTCTAGCTCTGCAGCAGTACAAGATTTCTTCTTGTGTCTATGAGTCCAGGCCAGTTGAGTCTTTTGTCGAAACTGGCTCGGCAGCTGCTTCCGGTATAACCACCAGCGGAGCTGGCATCTGGGTTCCAGCTAATGCTATGCAAGTGTTTGCAAGGCTGGGTTTGGCCGAGAAAATTTTGGCGGCAGGCTACGAACTCAACGAAATTGATTTGCTAGATTATCTCTCCGGATCGCTGATGAAAGTAAGTCTGGCAGAGATAAAGCAAAAATTTGCTTACTCAATTGTGGCGATAAAGCGCTCATGCCTGCACCAAATTTTGCTTGATGCTTTGCAAGAGAGGGCGATGAATACTGCAGTGAATTTATTTTATGGATACCGCTGTCAGGGGGCCATGCCAGAAGGTAGCTCGCCTAATAGTGCTGATCTAAAGGCTGCAGAGGCGCATTATCAGCAGGTCGCAGTTTCGTTTTTTCAGAGGGAAAATATTTATGCCGATTGTTTAGTGGCAGCGGACGGATTGCACTCTGCCGTTCGCCAAAGTATTTTTCCTACTGCTCAACCAAATTATTCAGGGCAGACGTCTTGGCGGGCTGTGGTTAGAGCCGAGCTGCCTGAGCAGTGGAAGAAAAGCAGTGTGGAAATTTGGGGTGAAGGAAGGCGTTTTGGTTTTTCCCACGTCAGCCCTGATCATGTTTACTGGTATGCCACAGCTGATATGCCAGCTTTGAGCGAGACATTTACTAGAGCCGACCCCATAGTTGAAATTGCAGCGCTTCAAGACCTCTTCGCTACTTTCCCTGCTGCTGTGCATAAACTCGTAGCTTCGGCGACAACTGTTATTCGCACTGATTTGTCGGATCTTCCAATCTTGCCCAAGTGGTACAGTGGAAAAATTGTTTTACTAGGTGATGCCGCCCATGCCACCACTCCAAACTTAGGTCAAGGTGGCGCCCAAGCCGTTGAAGATGGCTATTTATTGGCCAAGATGATGGACCAATATGCTACTCCAGAAGAGGCCTTTCGGCACTATCAAACAATCCGCCAAGAGAAGGCTCGGCGAATTGTAATGCGCTCGCGATTGTTCGGACAGATTGCTCATCTTAAGGGTGTTCTGCCTCGACAGTTGCGCAATGTCGCGGTGAAATGTACTCCGCAGGCAGTCAATTTAAGAGAGTTTGAAAAGCTCTTTCGTTTGAATTTTTGATTATGAACTAGGAAAGAGCACCACTGTGTTATTGGTTTTCTTTCCTTGCTCAAGAGCCTCTAGAGCCGTGGCTATGAGGATACCTGGGTGGCTGCAAGTATCAGGCATACTGGCGATACCAAAGTGTATGACTACGTTGCTAGCATCAAGCCCTGGTCCGAGGGGTGAGTCCATTAGTGTCTCGTCAATGCGCATGGCGATTTGCATGGCATCATTCGAGCCTGTATGGGGAAGCATCAAGGCTAGCTTCGGGTCTTTGTAATGGCAGAGTGTGTCGAGGGGACGGCATACTGCTTGAACACGATTTGCCACTTCATGCAAGACCCTTACTGGAGGCAGCGACATAGCGCCACCGGTCAGTTTTAAGCCAAGCTCGATCATAATGATGGCGTGGGGAGTCTGATTGCGCTGGAAGCGATTGAATTCTTGTAGTAGCAGCCAACAGAATGCAGCTTCAGACATCATGCCAGTTTCGGGCCGGCGCATTTGCTGTTGTAGTAGATCTAGTGCCGCTTTGTCTAAATCAACCGGTTGGGGTAAATTGACTTTTGGTGCCGCTCTCTCTACTGGTGGAGCTGGCTTCTCTGGCTGCTTAATCCAGATCGAGTCGTCACCTTTTTTATTGGTGTCAACGTATGAATTAAGCGCTCTCTGTGGGTCACTTTCGGCCGAAATTAGGCTCTGAATCAAGCCAGTATCCATGCTGTCGTGGCTCCAGAGCGCTGCTGAATCTGGCGAATCGCCAGCGTGAAGGGTCCAGCGGGGTCCTTCGTCTGAACCCAAGGCTATGCTCACTTTGAGCACAAATGTAGTAGTTGATAGCGGTGATTTCCAAGGCAGTTCAATTGTGGCCTTTGGATGTTTGTTGGCCTGGGTCATAGCAAAGCTCAAATCTTGTTCTTCTGGAACAGAGGAAAGCTTTGCCAGTCTGACGTTAGCGTTAGCCGAAGACTTGAATGAATCGTGGAGGGCCATTTAGCGAGTCCTTTTAGTAAGACCTATTAGTAAGACCTGTTAGTAAGTCTAGATACCGAGCGGACAATGTGAGAGATGCCTAAAATGAGAATAGTAAAGGGAACTTGCGCTCCCACAATTTTCCTACCCGCTTGTCGCTATCCTCACACTCAAACCCATAAAAGTGCCCAAGTCTTTCCTGATAGCGTAGCTAGCGCAATCCCGGTTAACTGGCGTTTATCTGGCCTGTTAGGTTCCGGGGGCACGCGCGCGTAGTTTAACAGCTAACTTTGGTTATTTTAACTATGGCTATTACTTTAGTGTCTTGAGAAGGGTAATTCTGACCATCTAGTCTTCGACTGTTCTATTTTCTCTCTCCCCAGCATCAGACATACGCCATTTCCATTCTAGTCAGCCAGTAACAACCTAACCAGCATTTTCATTGAGGCCGAGGGCTTCGTGGTGCAACGACGGTTGGCGGATGACTGCTTGAGCAAGGTGGCTACGCGCTGCAGGGATTACTGCTTCTCCCTTAGCTAGTTCCAATACTAGTTCCAAATCAATCAAGGCTAACTATATGGTTCTTTCACAACCGTTATGGCTCTTGGCCATACTCGTATTACCTGTCCTCTGGTTCGTTCTCCGGCGTGTTGGCAAATTCGGGCTTCCCCGAGTCGACCAAGCCCCCGTTGGTTTTGGTAGCCGCTTCTTCGTCGTCCTGCCCCGCTTGCTGCTGGCTTTGTCTTTCATCGCCCTCTGCCTAGCTCTGGCTCGACCACAACGCGTCTACTACGAACCCAACCAGTCTGTTCAGGCCCGCGACATCATCATTGCTGTCGACCGCTCTGGCTCCATGGGCGCGCCAATCCCTGGTGAATTGCCAAAGAGCATCGTGGGCGAGACCGATCTCGACCGCGAATATCCTGGCAAAACTGCTGACAAAGACCCGACCAAATCCCCCGCTCGCGGGCCCTATGGTGCTGATCGTGTCACTCGTCTGCAGGTGGCTCAAGCTGCCGTGCTCGACTTCATTCGCAACCGCTACATCGTCAATGCTGGCGACCGCGTTGGTGTGCTGCTCTTTGACTTCGCTCCCTACTTTTCTTGGCCGCTCACCCACGACCTGAAGATGATTTACCGCAAGATTCGCTTCGCCGATGATCTTGGCGGTGGCACCAACTTCGGTAGCTATGACCCAGGTCCAATTGACGCTGCGGTTGACCATTTCAAAGAAATGGGTCAGGCCAAGAGCAAAGTGTTGATTATTGTCAGCGACGGCGAAGACGATATCAATTCAGGAGCAATGGACCGCCTGCGCAGCAAGATCAACGATAACAACATTCGCCTTTACGTCATCGGCGTCGGCCCCACTCTGGCTCAGCGATACGTAGACATCATGCGGCTTGCCGATGATGTGGGCGGTAAAGTGTTTCGCGTCGAAACTGCTGGTGACTTGCAGCTCGTTTTCACCGCCATCGATCAGATGGAGCGCAGTAGCGTATCGGTGTACTCCAGCGAAAAGCGCGATGAGCGGTTCGCTGCCTTCGCCATTGCTGCCATCCTCCTCCTTGTCCTGGCCGGTCTCGCCGAGGCAATCGTTCTTAACCAATAACAAATAGCTCAATGTCTAGCATTGACAGGAGTTTTTTATGACAAGTCTAATTAACTTTGTTGCCAGGCGCCGCTTGATGTTCTCGGTCATTGCCACGATTGCCTGTTTGGCGGTGCTTGCCCTCGGACTGCGTCGCGCTGTGATGTACACGGTGCCCATGTTTCAGGGAGATTATGTCTCGGCCGCCAAGTCTGAAGTGGCTGCGCCCGAGTACGCCTGGTACGATGCCGGTCTGATTGCTTACCAGCAGGAAGACTATGCTGCGGCCAAAGAAAATCTCTCTAAGGCTTACTCTGCATTGAGTTCTGAAGACGGCCAAATCAAGCCGTCCGACAACCTCATTGCCGGTGAGATTCAATTTCTCCTCGCTTTGACCCATGAACGCACCAAGCAAAATTTCATGGCAATCGAAGCTTACAAACAAGCTCTTCGTCACAATCCTGACCATATGGTGGCCAAATACAATCTGGAGCGGTTGCTCTCAGCGCGTGGTGGCTCTGGTGGTGCAGGTGCAGGCGAAGGCGATACTTCTGCCCCCGGCGGTCAAGCTGGAAAAGACGGCAAGAAGGGAATTTAGAAGGCCAACTATATGCAAAACTTACATTTCAGTCTTGGCCTTCACTTCGGCAACCCCGAGTTGCTCTGGTTCCTGGCCTTGATTCCGCTTCTTGTCGGGTTCACCTTTTGGCTCGCCAGAAGCCGCTCTGCTGCGGTTCACGACCAGTTCGGCGAACCTGAGCTGATTGCCCGGTTCAATGAGAAAATCCCAGTTTCGCGCTTGATTGCTAAGGCTGTTGCTGTGGCTTTGTGCCTGGCGGGCCTTGTTCTTGCGCTCAGTCGACCGACGATGGATTCGGGTAAAACCGAATTTCCTATGGGCACCATCGACGTCATTGCTGTGGTCGACGTCAGTCGCTCTATGGCCGTGCCCGACTACAAAGGCAAGTTGCCGCAGCCCTACGACGATGGTCGTCGGCTCGACATGGCCAAATTCCTGCTGATGAAAGAAGTTGTCGGTTCGCTCAACTACAACCGCTTGGGGGTGGTGACATTCTCTGGTGAAGCCTTTCCTCAGGCCTTCCTCACTGATGACCTGCCGGCCCTCAAATGGGTGCTCAATCGCGCTATGACTGTGGGTTCTGCTCCAGGCGAAGGCAGCGAGTTGGGCAAGGCCTTCAACATGGCCTTCCGTCTCTTCGATCTCGATTCGAAGCCTAGCCACAGACGAGTGATTGTGCTCTTCTCTGACGGTGGCAACGATTCTGAACTGTCAGAGATGAACGGGGTCGTCAAAGAGCTGAAGAAGCGTGACATCGACCTGATAATTGTCGGCCTGGGTAAGACCTCGCCTTCGGCGATTCCGGTCACGCTGTTGTCGCCCACCGACCAGAACATGAACGCTGGTCATCAGTGGTACGAGGTCAAAGGCGAAATTGTCACTTCCAAGCTGGAAGAGAACGTTTTGCTCTTGCTCAAGAATGCCACTGGCGGTCGCTATGTGCGTCTGGTTGAAGTCAACGACTTCTCCATGACCAGCATGATTTCGCGCATGGAAGTGAAACACGTTCCTGGCCAGTACGAATTTTTTCCCTGGCTGCTGCTTGTTTCAGTGCTGGCTTTTGTTGCCGCCGTGGTCATTCCCAATCAGCCCGATGGTCGCAAGTCTAAGGCAAAGCCTGATCATGAAAGGAGGGAGCCACGATGAACAAGAAAACAAAACTCGGTTTCTTCTCCAGTTTCGGTCTGGCTGCTCTGGTTCTGGCCTTGGCCGTAGGCTGCTGCACGCTTTTGTTCTGGAATGATCGCACAGAGTGGCCCAAATTCCCTTCAGACGCGCAGACTCCGGTCGGCGTCTTGGCCGCCTCATCGAACACGCCAGAGATTGTGGCCGCTCTCGATCGCGACTTCGGCTGGCGTATCGGCGATGTTCTGTCTGTCACTGTTTACATGAAGCAGAAGCCTGGCACAGTGATCGACATGCACAGCATTGCTCTGGCTGGCGATTTCGAAATGGCTGGAACACCAGACATCTTTGAGTTGACGAAAGCCGATGGCAGCAAGGTTTACCGCGTCAAGCTAAAGTTGCAGAGCTTCTCTGTGGCGCCCCAGCTTGACCTCAAGGCCAATGTTAGTTATCGAGTGCTGGCGTCTAACGAAGACGTCACCGTGGATTTGCCGACCATCGCACCCTACACTTCGAAGACCTGGGATGGTCGCAAGTTCATTCAGGAAGGCAAGCTCGTGATTCTTCACGGCCTGCACGGCTGGATAACGTTGGCTTACATTCTGGGTGGACTGATCGGATTCTGCTTCTTCTGGAGGCTCTGTCGCCAGTTCTACAATCTTCTGCCCGTGGCTGTGAAGCGCTTGCTGGGCCCGTCTCGCTTTTTTAAGGCGCGGCGGCAGTTTGATGCTGTCTGGGCCAAGATGGAAGCAGGAGACCGCAGTCGTGAAAACTACGTGGCGCTCGCTCGCATCATTCGCAAGCTCTATCTGATTGAGACCAAGACCTCGCTGGAAGCGAAGTATTGGTATCTCTATGGTCGCAACGGTCCGCCTGAAATCGCTGACATGTTGATGGAGTGCGACAAGGTAATTTACCTCAATCGTACTCTCACCGATGAAGAGCACTACCGCATCAAAACTATCTTCGACAGCCTTGTGCAACCTTACCATCAGCTGGCCAAGCCGGTGGATGAGGACGAGGACAGTTGAGGTGTCTTTCTAGCTTGATTTAAACAAAAATTTGAATTCGAAAGTCTCGCGACGATTCGAATAGAAAAGGAAACTACTATGTTGCTCAATCTTTTCATTCACGTGGTGCTGCTTCTTGCGGCACTTCTCTGGCTCGTACCGAAGGTCACCGACGGTGGTGTCGCGGTACGTCAAGGCAGCGCCTTCCGCGGCCTTCTGGCGCTGGTTGCCATCGCCTTGGTCAATCACATCGGCTGGCATCTGCTGGCCTTGGTTGGCATCGCCACTGCCGTCCCTACTGCTACGATGGTAGTGGCTGGCTTGGTGGCTTGCCTGGTTCAGGCTGTTGCCATTGTCATTGTCGGCAAGATCATGCCCGGCGTGCTCTTGGTGCGCAACTTCGGCACTGCTCTGGGCGCCTCGTTGACCATGACTGTGGTTGGCTGGCTGGTGATGCTCCTGGTCTGATCGCTCAAAACAAACAAGGAAAACCTATGCCCAAACACAATCGCCATACCCGGTTTGGTGCTCTCTTCTAGCACCTCACCAACCCCTGCAATTAATCGTCTGCTCTAGACTTCGAAAACTTCGAAGGGAGCAATCTTGAGCAATCCGCTCAGGAGATTGCAGGTGACCGTTGGTGCGGTGCTTTTAAGGAGCACTGCACTATGTCTCGATCTTTCCGCCACACTCCCGTCATTGGCAACGCCTGCGCTGCAAGCGACAAGCCCGGTAAGCAGATCGCCAACCGCACCCTGCGCATGCACGTTCGTATTTCTCTGCGTAACTGCCTGCGTAGCGACGATGGCTTCGATAACCTTATTGTGCCGCTTCTGCGCGAAGTGAGCAATGTCTGGAGTTTCCCCAAGGACGGCAAGCACCGCATGAACCCTAACGGTTCTTACTACCGTAAGTGCATGCGTAAGTGAACTTCTGCCCCGGGTGGTTAAGACTGCGGCAGCTTTGGCTGTCGTTGGTCTTTCTGCTCGGGGCAGATTTTTTTCCAAAACAACTCGAACACAACGAACTCAAGGATGAGTCAATGTCTACAAACGAAAACCCTCTCGGCGGCCGTGGTCGTTCGGAAGAGGAGCGCTGGGCCCGTCAGCAGCAGCAGGAAGCCATCGAAAAGATGAAGAAGGCTGGCGGTAACACTCCCGCGACTGCCCCTGGAGCTGCTCCGGCCGCTACACCTGCCACTGGGCCAGGCACGCCTGCGAAGACTCCGGCCAAGGACGGCAAGAAGTAAGCGCTGTAGCATAGCGTTTGTTAAAGCGCTGCTAGCTTTGTCTAGCATGTGATTTGTGAGGAGGAGGCGACTGACTCTGCGAGACCTTTGGGTTGAGTAGTTTCAGTCGCTTCTTTTTTTTGAACTTCTCGACTTTATTTTTACTCGCCTGGATTATGCTCTCATATAGTATAGCCCTTGTGAACCGCACAGAATTGGACTCTTGGTTAGTCAGGGTTTAATTTCAGTCAAGAAATCGAGCTAGATTTAGGGTGAGTGCGAAGTTACGCTTCTGCCCGGGCTCGCGACAGCGA
>CALROJ020000020.1:0-100389 GCA_943369735.1 bacterium Ga0077546 | reverse complement strand
ATTGTGCAGGGCTTGGGCATTTGCATATAGGGCCGTTATCTCCTCCGGCTCACGGACGAAAGGTGACAAGATAAAACCAGCTCTGAGATTGTCTGTGGGGGCAACATAGCTCTCTTTCTTGCCGTTTTTCAGTTGCACGGCAATGGTGGTTGGATAGATGCGGAAGAATAGCTTTTGCAAAGAGCCCAGGGGCGTGATTTTGACGTTGATTTTGGCGAAAACAATTTTGTTTTTGTCAGTGGTAGCAATCTTAACGGGATCACCTAATTTTGTTTCGATGGTTTCTAGAGCTTTTAAGGTGATGGTACGAGGCTGAGCACGCTTTTTGACAATTAGACCGCTGGGTTGACACCAAGTCGGCTCATATCGGCTTAGTAGTTCGATCCACGAGGGCCCATCGTGCAGGGTTGGAAAGTAACCGTATGTGTCTTCCATTTTTTGCAAGACCACATAGTCAGAAGCTTTTTCTGTGGCCCAGTAGTTCTTGTTCGTTTCTATCAGCGATTCTTTATAAGCCAGATAGCTTTGTATCACCGGTCTGGGCTGATAATTGTAATTGTTGGCAATGATGACATTGAGCTGCGCCGGCATTAGGTCGACTGTACCAGTCAGCTCTGGCAGGCTGTTCTTCTCTTTGATTGTGCTCATGCGCTTCTGATAATCTGCTGTTATCTTTGATTGGCCTAGCAATACTGAGGGGCACTGATGCAGGCGCAAGGCTGTATCGTAGAGGTTGCTAAAAAGCATTGTGGGATAGATTAGCAGCGGCGGAATGCCTGGCATTGGCATGTTGGCCGGTATGGCGATGAAGAGCATACTAGCCAATGAAATCAAGGCTGTGACCTTAATTGGTTTGCTCTTTTCTTGAAGGAAAAATGGCATCAGTGCTAGAGCGGCAAAGCCAAAAACTGATGGGGCAATTACTTGATGATCGAGGGTTTGGCGCACATAGGCGGCCTTGAAGGTCAAAAAAAAAGCCCGCTTTCAGCTAAAAGTGCGACGGGGAAGGTCTTGCCCATTCGTTTATGGGCAAGACCGGTAAAGCTTATGAGCAGCAAGCCTGTTGCGGCAATGGTGGCCAAAATTGGTATTTGCCAATTGGCTTCAGACCAAGACATGGCTTCGCTGTGACCTGCGGCCACCGCTAGCGAGGTGCTGATATAAGTTGGCAGATTCGTCAGGGGCTGACCGCAGAGCATCCAGCCGGCCAGAAAAACTATGCCAAAGAGAAAAAGCAAAATAGGCGGTTTTTTCTTGAGCAATTCATCGAGGGCAATGAAGGCAATCACCCAAGTGGCGGCCACGAAGAAGGTAAATTTAACTAAGGCGGTCAGGGCAAGCAGTGCAACCAGGAGAATTGTTATGCCAGATGCCTTGCACTTGTAACTTGTTTTGGCGTCGTCAAGCAGAAAATATTGGTTGACTAGCAATACTGGTATGGCGAGAAAGAAGACGTCGCCAAAGAAGCCGTAAAGAGCAACCAGGCAGAAGATCCAGGCGATTGTGAAGGGCCATTTTGTGAACAGGCGTCGACCCTGTAGCACCATAACCGCCGTGGTCAGGGCGCAAAGTAAGCCCTGCAGTAAGAGTTTGAGGGTGTAGGTATCAGGAAAGTAAGTCTTGTTGTAGAGGAAGCCCAGGGGACCAAAAGTGAAAATATAGTCGACGCCGCTCAGGGCCCCGCGCTTAGCAAAGAGATTGAGCATTAGATCCCAGGAGTCGTCTTCTGGAACCATTATTACTCGGGGAAACCAAGGTAATGTGCGAATTAGATTAAGGGCTACAACGGCAGTTAAAATCAGCCAAAAGGCCCAACCGTTTCGCCTTGAAGCCGGTTGTCTTGTTGGGTTTTCTTTCTCTGAACTCTGTGTCAATCGCCATTTATCTCTGCAATGTTTGTTCTTCAATTTTTATACAACTTTCATATGATAGCCTAACATGGGTATAGATCATGAGGTGCTTTATGGTCTTGTCAAAGGAGCTTATGACTTCCTCTTCCCAAGCAGTTAAAAGTGATAAGTTTTGCTTCCCGTGGATGGCAAGTCGAGAGTTCGACCTGCTCTGGTTCTTCGCACCGCTTCTACTCGCTATTGCCGCTAGTATTTGTTTGCAGCTGCCGTCTGTCGCCTGCCCTAGTCTGCTTTTCTTATTTATTGTCAACGCTTTCGGCATTGGGCCGATGCATCAAGGGCCAACCTGGTTTTTCTATTTTGACAAGAAGAATAATCAATACTGGACTCAAGATCGCAGTCGCATAGCCCTCTACTATTTTGCACCGCTTTTGGTCGGCATCGTCACTTTGTTCTTGGCTGTGGCCACACCCTGGCTCTGTTTAACTATCACTACCTTCTGGGGCGTGCAGCATTTTGTCCAGCAGAATCTTGGTATTGTCCTTCTCTATCACAATAAGAACGCCAATGAAGCCTTGCCTAACAGAGACTTGCTATCACGCAGTCTCTGGACTCCCGCAATATTTTTCGTTTCTGTTTTCTTCTATCGCCAGCTCTTTTCTGGGGCAGAAAATAATTTGGCTCTAGCTGTCTTTATTGGCCTGGCCCTATTGGCCTTGTACGACATAGCTCGTTATTTGAACAATATTTTGAAACAGGTAAATGCTGGTGCCAGTATTAATGTGCCAGCTTTTGTTTTCTGGGTGACGTCGGTGCTCTATTTTGTGCCTTTCGTTTTTCCTGGTCAACGGGTGGAGACTGCTTTCCTTATTCCTGGAACTATGCACTGGTGCCAGTATATTGGTCTCAATATCATTCTTATTCGCTACAAGTATCAAGATCAAAATAGAAAATTTGATCTTCCCCTTAATGCTCAATTGCTCATGACTATTCTTTGCGTTGGTTCTCTTGGTATTTATTTGATCACCCACGCTGCTCGCCTTGATTTTTCGCCAGGCAGCTTTTACTTTAAGCTGCTGATGGGCTGTAGTATTGCCATGTCGAACATTCATTACTTCCAAGATGCTTTCTTCTGGCGCTTCCGTGAACAATTCCAACGCGACAGCATCATGCCCTACTTGCTACAGGGGCGTCATGTCGAGGCCGTTGCCGCAAAGAATTAGGGCTTATTGTCTAAGCGGCGTTTCCAGAGAGAGAGTTCACTGGGACCGGCTTTTACTTGGTAGGCATATTGATAGTTTTGGCCTAAGGTCTGCCAAAAGGGCGTCGTTTCTAAATATTGACGCACTGATATGTCTGCCATCGGGATAATATTTTCTTGAATCAAAATAATGCGTGGCTTGTTAGTGTGCAAGTCGCTATCTAAGTCGGCGATGAATCTTTGTCCTTCTGCGTGCCATTTTTCTGCCGCCTCTGTGCCTGCGTGTTTTTTAGCTAGGTAGTTGGTCATGAGCAGGGGGAAGACAAAGAAGTAACGACTGCCGCTCTCGCGTCCAGCCGTGGGTAGGGCCGGATACGAGTCTGGTAATGATAAAGAGAGCATACTGACTCGGTCTTGACTGCTGCTTTCTTTCTCTAGTGTGGCCACAATTTTGGCTGTCATGATTTGCCATGTCTGATTTTGCGAGATTACGTTAGGCAAAGCCCATACCGGGAGCATAAAGCAGAGCAGGGCAAGGAGCGAAGTGATTAGTGTGCCCTTGAAATTACTTGGCAGAGTGACAGAGCAGCACAGCATTAAGCTGCCATACATGAGGGGAATGGTTTGATTGAGAATGCTTTTGCCTTGCAAAATTAAAACGATGATACTGCCCAGATAAAATACGCCGATGGCTGCTAGCAGGCCCTGATTCTGTTTTTTCCACGGCTTCAATCGCAATATTATCAACAAGGCAATAGCAGAAATCGGCAAGATACCACTGACGGTGAGTTGCAATAATTGCATAGACCAGGGCCAGTTGTAGAGGCCATATCCTTGGCTTACCATGGGCATCCAGCGTCCGAGAAATTCTACTCGAATGGTTTCTTGTGAAAATACAAATAAGCCATAGGCAATGACACTGCCAACAAAGGCAATGGTTTCAGCTGATATTAGTGGGCGCAATTGGCGCAGACGCAAGATATAGAACAATTCTAGACTGACAATAATGGCGGCATATTGAGGCAGCAGGCTGGTGAGCGTGCCGCAGTACAGTCCGCTTATGACGGCGGTGGTCGGATTTATTTTTACGCCTCCGCCTTGCCATCTTAGGTAACGGCAGACAAAGAACGGCAATAAGGCATTGGCTAATAATTGTTGCCGTTGTCCGAATTGTATCCACTCATAGCAGATCAGGTTGCCCAGGCAAAAGGCCAAGAGTACGGGGCCGAAATTTACTGCATTTGAAGTGTCGCCTTTTAGTAAATTCCAACAGAGAGCTAGTGATAGACCAAAGAGCATTAGGGTGAAAATATACAGACATGTTTCTGCTGGCAGGCCTGATAATTTGGCAAACAAAGCTGGAATGGCGTGGATGTAAAAGACTAGAGGCGGATTTAATTCGATAAAGTCTATATATGGGCGGGCGCCGGCTATGACTAGCTGACCAGTTTTGAGAAACATCGAGCAATCAGGATTGATAATATTGCTGGGCAGAAAAAAGATGCGCACAACTAAGAAACTAAAAATACTAATTGCCGCTAGCCAATAGGGTTTTAGTGTATGCATGTGTTTGTTTCTGTTGCTGTTTCTGTGTCTGTTTCGCTGACAGATTTTGTTGGCTTGTCGAACAAACAGACCAGAGCTAGAGCCAAGAGAGTGAAGTTGAGCACTATTGATATTATCGATTGAATTGGATCGTAGGGCGAGCCCACTTCACCTATTTTCGGGAGCACGAGTATTGAGATCCAATATAGCCCAGGTGAGGCGATCAGGAGTGTTCGATAGACCGCATAACTGACTTTCGCTATTGGTGTTTGTTGCGATCTGGCGGGAATGATGGATACCGCCAAGAGGCCTAGCATAATGAGATCGTAGTGGTAGGTGTGGGGGCTAGCTAGTATGCAAATCAGTGTTGTGCAGCAGATAAGCCATGTCTGATCTAGTGCATTTTTCTCGCCCTGCCACCACATAATTACATTGAGTATCAAGCCAACAACCATAATACCTAGTGAGATGTGAAGGGCGAGCAGGTCGGGAAAGTACAGGGTGGCGAGGTAGCGCAGCGAAACCATTCCGAGGCAGCTGCCGATATCTTTTTGCGTAATAATCTGGGGAAAGTTGATGACGTTATCAAAGCCAATAATTAAGCCCCCAAGAAACATCAAAAGTGCTGTCGTCAGAGTACAAACTATTAGCGCTTTCCAGCGGCGTGCCATCAATATTGGTGTGACGAAGAAAAGGCCATAGTGAGGCTTGAAAAAGAGTATGCCTACTGCTAGTCCCGTTACCCAGTCTTTTCTCTTTATCCACCCCCAGAAGAAAAGCGATTCTAGAGCGAGTAGAAGGAACGAAGGTTGCCCTTTGGCAATACTCAGCAGTCCTTGGGTGTTTGCTATCAGGCAAAAAATAATGGCAGCATTGCTAGCGAAGGAGCGCTTACCTAGAGCATTGAGGGCCATGGGAAAACAGCTACATAGCGCTAGTGCGCTCAATATCACAAAGGCAATGAAAGCCTGCTTGAGGCTCATTAAGGCCAACGGTAGGCAGAAGGGAAAGACCATAGGAGCAAAAAGACACCAATAAGATTGGTTGGTTGAAAATCCAGTGATTTGTAGCACCAGATCGTGGAACCAGCGTGACTGTGCCACCTCGCTATAGACCAGGTGGGCATCAGGAGAGGCTGCCATACGGCCAAATATGTAATAGTGCACGAAGTCTTGAGCTGCTACTGAGCCATCTTGAACCCTTATCTGTAGCTCGTTTTGATTGAATAATATCAGGCTGGCGGCAATGAAACAGAACGTTGGCACTGCCAGCGCGGTCAAGTAGGCTAAGACCCAGATTCTGGAAAAACTTTTTTTCATTCAACAAGATACTGAGTAGATTTAAGCAAACACTATTTTATCGCGTTTTGCCGCGCTCATAGCCAAAACGGCGAGGGGTCGCTTGTCAAGACGGGTGGCTGTAAATGAAGGCCGGCTACTCGAAAGAATGACGGTATTAAATACGGTGATGGTGGTAGCCCATCTGTAAAGGTAGAGGTGCGAAGCTTAACTGTGAGGTTTCTGTCGATAGTAAAGCGGGCACATTAAATCGGGCAACGGCATAAATTTGATTATGCAGACTGCTTAACTGGTCGCCAGTCAAATTTAATCTCTGGCTGCCGGAAATGTAAGGAATATATTGGATACCCAGTGTGGATACAGTTTTCTTCGATCGAGATGGTGTCATAAACGAAGTTGTTTTGAGGGCGGGCTTAGTATCGAGCCCGCGCACTCTAGATGAGTTTCGCTTGCGGCAGGACTTTGTCTCAGCTTTTCAGCAAATCAATAACTTCGATCTCAGTTTGTTTGTAGTTTCCAATCAACCAGATGTCAGCAGAGGCTTGCTTAGCCAGGCGGCATTGACCGAGATGACTGAATCGCTGCAAGAGAGATTTAAATTCAAAGAGGTTGTCTATTGTGTCCATGACAATCAAGATCAGTGCCTCTGTCGCAAACCTAAACCAGGCATGCTCAATTACTTGGTGGAGAAATACGCAATAGATCGGGCCAAAGCAATTTTTATAGGAGATAGTGCAAAGGATGTACTAGCTGGCTCTGCCGCTGGTATTCGTACTGTTTATCTGAGACAGTTTTATAATCAACCATCGGGTTGTCAGCCAGACTTTGTGGTCGACAGCCTAGAGGAAATTTTGGCTATAATCGACGGTAATAAATGAGTGTTAGGCTTCTGAAAGCAGGTTTAAATGTTTGCTGAGCAATTTTTGATGCATTGTCAAAAGGTCGTTGAGGGTCTAGACCGTGGTGCACTAGAGCAAGCCGCGCTCGCCTTGGCTGCTGTGAGAGAGCGAGAAGGTCGCCTGTTTATTGTGGGCTCCGGCGGAGGAGCGGGTCATGCCTCTCATGCCACCTGCGATTTTCGCAAGATGTGCAATATTGAAGCCTATGCACCCTACGATAATATTTCAGAGTTAACTGCTCGGGTTAATGATGAAGGCTGGGATGTTACTATCGCAAACTGGCTTGCAGTGAGCAAATTGACCGCCCGTGATGGACTTCTTGTTTTCTCCGTGGGCGGAGGCAGTCTTGAAAAGAACATCAGCATGAATTTAGTTAATGCCATGAAGCTTGCCAAAGATAAAGGCGCTACCATAGTTGCTGTTGTCGGGAAAGATGGCGGCTATGCTGCTACCGCGGCTGACGTGGCCATTGTCATTCCGAATGTCAGTCCAGAACATGTTACTCCTTTGACCGAGGGCTTCCAGGCTGTAGTCTGGCATTTCTTGGTCTCACATCCAGCCTTGCAAGTTAACTCTGGCAAGTGGGAAAGCGTCTCAGTAGAAACCGTATGATTATTGCTCGCAGCCCGATGCGCATTTCAATTGGCGGAGGCGGAACTGATCTGCCGTCGTATTACGAAAGCTTTGGCGGATCTTTTATGTCCGCCGCCATCGATAAGTATATGTATGTGCTTATTCACCAGTCTTGGAGTGATGACTATGTGATCAAATACTCGCAGCTTGAGCGAGTGCTGACGGCTCAAGACGTAAAGCATCCAATCGTGCGCTGTGCTCTAGAACAGATGAACCAAGGTCCGAACATTGAAATAACGAGCATGGCTGATATTCCAGCCGGCACTGGTTTGGGGTCTTCGGGAAGCTTTACTACTGCTCTTTTGAAAGGCTTGCATGCCTATAACAAGAACCTGCTGGTGAGTCCTCACGATTTAGCCGAGCAATCGTGCAACATCGAAATCAATATGCTTAAAGAGCCGGTCGGGAAACAAGACCAATATATCGCGGCTTATGGCGGAATTACCTGCTTTGAAGTGGCCTGCGATGGTACTGTTGATGCCCATCCGGCTAATTTGTCGCAGCAGACCATTTATACTCTTGAAGACAACCTTGCTATCTTCTTCACTGGTTATTCCCGCTCTGGCTCAGCTTTTCTGAAAGACCAAGATGACAAAAGTAAAGATGCCAATGCGGAAATGCTTGAGAATCTACATTACATCAAAGAGCTTGGCCAGCGCATTAAGCACTCCCTCGAAGAAGGTCACTTGTACGCCTTTGGCGAGTTAATGCACGAGCACTGGGAGCGTAAGCGCCAAAGGTCGCGTGGTATTACTAATTCGAGAATCGACGATCTATATAAAATTGGTAGAGACGCCGGTGCTGTCGGTGGCAAGCTTATGGGGGCTGGGGGCGGTGGTTTCCTCTTGTTCTATACTGAACAAAAGCAAAAGCTGAGAGAGGCAATGGCCAATGCTGGTGCGCCAGAGCTAAGATTCAAGTTTGACTTTGAAGGAACTAAAATTATTGCCTGAGCGCATGCTCAATGGGGAGAAGTAACGGTGATTGAAAGAGTCTTCATTGCTGGTGGGGCTGGATTTATTGGTAGCCACTTTGTCGAGCATCTGTTGGCTAAGCCACAAATCAAACTGATTACAGTTTTTGATAATTTCTCTTCTGGTCAGCACTGGCATTTAGAAAATTCAGTGGCCGAAGCGGCAAAGGCTAAGCGCCTCAATATCGTTCGTGGCGAAATCACTGATTTGACACTATTGGTAGAAGCCATGGCTGGTCACGATACAGTGATTCATCTGGCCTCTAACCCAGACATTGCTAAGGCTGCCAGCGAGCCCATGATCGACTTTGATCAAGGCACTATTTTGACCCAGTTAATTGTAGAGGCCATGCGGCGCACAGGCACTAAGAAGATTTTGTATGCATCAGGCAGTGGCGTATATGGTGATGTCGGCTTGCTGGCCGTGCCTGAAGACTATGGCCCGATGATTCCAATCTCTACCTATGGTGCTAGTAAGCTTGCTGGTGAAGGTTTGATAGCAGCTTACGCCCACATGTTTGGCATCAGTGGTGTGGCTTTCCGTTTTGGTAATGTTGTCGGCCCGAGGCAGACTCATGGTGTGGGGCTCGATTTTATTCGCAAGTTGCGGGCTAATCCTGAAGAATTGCCTATCTTGGGAGACGGCAGCCAGAGCAAGTCTTATGTTTATATCGAAGATATTATGGCAGCCGTATTACTTGCCGGTGAAAAGGTTGAATCACCCTTTGCTGTCTTCAATGTGGGAACGGGCGATTATATCTCCGTCAAAGAAATAGCGGAGATTGCCATAGAAAAGGTGCTTGGCCCTGGGGCCAAGGTTAAGCTCAGTTTTGCTGGCGGAGACCGCGGCTGGAAGGGCGATGTGCCGATTGTTCGTATGAATACCGATAAAATTCGCAGTCTTGGTTGGACCTGCAAGCACACTTGTCGCCAAGCCATAGAGCGTTCAATTGAAGCTATGATCGCTGACAGTCATTTGCTCGCTGGTAAACTAGACTAGAGTAAAACGGAGTCACAACTTGTCTAACGAGCTTCCGGTGCTAATTCTGGCGGGTGGGTTGGGTACTCGGCTTAATTCGATTAATTCAGGTCTGCCAAAGTCGATGGTGGCAGTTTGTGGTCAACCGTTTATTGCTCATCAATTATTGCTGTTGAAAGAGCAAGGTGTGCGTCAAGTTGTCCTCTGTGTCGGCCACAATGCTCAGCCTTTGACAGACTTTGTTGGTGACGGCAGTCGATTTGGCCTTGCTGTAGAATTTTCATACGATAGTGACGGGGAAAATGGTGGAAAGCTCTTGGGCACCGGTGGCGCCTTGCTCAAGGCCAGTAAACTGGTCGGCTCTCCTTTTGCTATGGTTTACGGCGACTCATGGCTAGAGGTTGATTTTTCGCCGATTATCCAATCTTATTTTCGTCTGGGCAAACCCGCTCTAATTACTGTCTACCGCAACGAAAACCGCTTTATACCAAGCAATTTGAAGATTGAAGGTGAGCTAGTCACTGCTTACAACAAAGACAGTCCTAGTGCTGACATGGTGCATGTCGATTTTGGTCTCAGTATTTTTTCTAGCGAAGCGTTTAGTAGCTTTAGCGAGCAGCAAGCATTTGATCTTTCGCTGGTCGTTCAGCGTTTAATAGCAGCTCGCCAGTTGGCTTGCTACGAAGTTAAGCAGCGTTTCTATGAAGTTGGAACACCGCAAGGCTTGAAAGAATTGGAAGAACACCTTCTCAAGCAGCACTAACTGTTAACTGTTGGCCAAAGCCTTCTTGGTTTCTATAGAATACTGCGCGGCTTGGGCGTCATCGAAAAACATCTTGACAGTGTCGAGGGAAACTCGATTTAAGTCGCCACCGAGAAGTGGCAATTTCTTGAGAATGTCATTGGTTACAGTGACGATATCGCAGCCTATTTGATCAGCTTGAACTATGTTGTATAGCTCTCTCGGGCTCGCCCAGAGCACTTCTACGTTAGCGTGGTCTTTGAGTAGATCAACGCATTTGCTCATAATCGGCATGGGGTCTACGCCTGAGTCGGCGATTCGACCAGCAAAGATTGAGACAATGCCGCCAGCACCGCTTGTCAGTGCTTCCGCTACACTCTCTACTTGTTCGAAAGTTGTCATCGCTGTAATGTTGAGTTTAATGCCCCGTGAAGAAAGTCTCTTTATTAGGGGAAGACTAGACTCACCCTTGGTATTGGTGATTGTCACTTTGACATTGACGTTGCTGCCCCAGCTAGCAATTACTGTGGCCTGCTTTTCCATCTCATCAAATTGATCAGAAAAGACTTCAAAAGAGATTGGTTTTTCTTTGACCAAGGCCAAGACTTCGTGGGCGAAGGTCTCATAGTCGGTTACCCCGGCCTTGCGCATCAGTGTGGGATTGGTCGTGAAACCAGCAATCAACGGATCTTGATTGAGCTTGAGAATTGTATCTTTGTCTGCACCGTCTCCGAAAATCTTGATTTTGAGAGTGTCAGCTGTTAGTGACATAAACTTTGACCCCTGAATGGCAAGTGTTTCTATTGTATGCCCAAACCGGCTACTCTTATGCACCTTGAGATATTGAGCGTCAAGTGTGGTAAATCATGCAAGGACACTATGGAGTTTTGAATGGTCAAGCAGTTCGGGATTTTGGGCGGAGGACTGGCTGGTCTTAGTCTGTCCTACTTCCTCGGCGAAGATAGCGAGGTTTTGGAGAAGGATGATTCTTGTGGAGGATTGTGTCGTAGCTACCAACACGAAGGATTTACTTTCGATATGGGTGGGCACATCATTTTTTCCAAAGACCAAGAAATTCTTGATTTCGAGCTAGAGCTTTTAAAGGGCAAAGTTGATCGACATTTTCGCAATGTCTCGATCTGGTTTAAGAATCGCTTGGTTAAGTTTCCCTTCGAGAACGGACTTTCGGTTTTAGACCCGCAAGACAAGTTTGACTGTCTATATAATTTTCTTGAAAACCCCCAACGGCCGCAGAACAATTTCGAAGACTGGATTTATAATACTTTTGGCAAGGGCCTTGCTGACAACTATCTGATTCCATACAATACTAAAATCTGGAAAACACCACCATCAGAAATGGGCACTCATTGGGTTGAGCGCGTGCCCAAGCCGTCTGTGGCTGATGTGGTCAAATCGGCATTGGGCGTTGAATCTGAAGGATACACACACCAGCTTTATTTCCACTACCCCAAGTCTGGTGGTTTTCAGGTTCTTCCCGATACCTTCGAAGAGCTTGTCAGCGACAGAGTAACTAAGAATTTTGCTGTCAAAAGAATCGTGCGCAAAGCCAATAGTTGGATTGTTTCTGACGGGACACAAGAGCGTGAATATCAGAAGCTCGTTTGTGCGATGCCCATCTTTGATTTTATGCGGGCGTTAGAAGGTGCACCACCAGAGGTGCAGCGCGCCGTCGACTCACTACAGTACAATTCGCTGATAGTGGTCTTGGTTGGTCTAAAGAAGAAGTCTACCCTGAACCGATTGGGTCTCTATTTCCCCCAAATGGATTTGATTTTCCATCGCATCAGCTGCCTTGATTATTATGGTGAAAATTATTGTCCGCCTGGCTGTTCTTCTATTCAGGCCGAGATTACCGCTCGTGAAAGCAGCGATTTGTGGGCCATGAGCGACGCTGATGTCACTAGAGAAACAGTTGATGGGCTGGCACGCGAAGGACTGATTGATAAAAAAGATGTGATTGCTACAACGGTAAAACGCACAAAATATGCCTATCCAATTTATGATATTGACCGTGAAAAGAATCTTGATATCATTTACGCCTACTGCAAAAGCGAAGGAATTGAGCTTTGTGGGCGTTTTGCCGAGTTCATTTACTATAACTCAGACGGTATTCTTCGCTCTTCCAAAACAGTCTCGGCTCGTATGCTTGAGAACGCCAATTAAAGATCACTTGCAGAGGTACTAAAGTTGAAAACAGAAAGCAAAACCGGCTCAGAGTTTAGAAAACTTACTAAAACCGGCAGAAACAAAAATGGCAAATGGGTGCGAGAGTCAATTGGTGTGCTCTATGTCGTAGATGGTCAAGTGCAGTTTGCTGATGATCATGAGCATATGGCTAATGGCTTTGTTCGTTTATTAGAAGTGCCCGAAGAAAAAGTGACCGAGTTGATTGAAGAATGGGTGGAGCAGTCGCTGGAGCGTCATGGTCAACTTTTGCCGTCGCAGATTCCGATGGAGGCGAAAATTGAGTGTCTGCGCTTAGCGGCTCTTAAGGTCTTTCCACCAAAGGCCGGGCGATTACAAGAAATGGCTGCAGCTGGGGCCTGGGGAGCCGATTTTCTCGGCAACAAAGCCGATACCATTTATGCCGGTTCAATCAGTGGCAATCTTTCGCGCGCTGTGGTTGGCTGCAAATCTACTGGTTTCGCCTGGCTGGTTAATCCTTCAGAGAAGAATACAGTGCATGCCAATAGTATTGAATACGATACTGCTTATTTTGATGATCGGCCTGACAGCCACTATGGCATGAAGCAATACTTGCAGCACACTGATTGGCGCATGCAGAAGGCTCGTCGTTATGCCGCTCATGTTCTCGATGTCAGCGGGGCTAGAGCTGAAAAATGGTTGAAGAATCCGGCCGATGCCTCATTGCTCGACGTTGGTTCGGCTATTGGTCTATTTCGTGCTGCCGCTGCCGAGTTTGGCTTGAGCCATTATGGTATTGACGTTTCTACCGATGCCATCGAACATTGCAAAAATGGTTTTGGCTTTGAGACGTGGCTAGGCTCTATCTTTGACGTAGAAAAGCATGCTAAGGCTGGTCAGAAATTCAACATCATCACTCTTTGGGACGTAATTGAACATCTAGATCGTCACCTCGATGCTCTCAAGTATGTCACTCAGTTTCTTTCTGATGACGGTGTTGTAGTTATTCGCACTCCTAACCTTGAGTCGATGGAAGCCACCATTCTTGGTGACATGTACTACTCGTATAAGCTCGATCATACTAGCTATTTCTCGGTGCGCTCGCTCAATAGTATGTTTGAACAAGTAGGTCTAGTGCCGATTCACACCGAAACGATTTCTCATATTTTTAGAGGGTTTTTGGGAGTACAGCACCTCTATGATGCTGGCAAACGCATGGAAGGAGCGGATATTCTAGCTGTCTATGCGCGCCCCGGGAGCGTTGGCTGATGGCAAAAAGTGCTATGCCTAGTCTATCTGTAATGATGCTCACCCTCAATGAAGAAAAGGCCATTGAGAAAGTCGTCAACGATGTTCGAAGAGTCTGTGGTGACTGTGAAATAGTAGTTGTTGATAGCAGCTCAGACAGCACTCCTGAAATTGCCGAAAGGCTGGGCTGCAAATTAGTTAGGCAGTTTCCGCCGCGCGGCTATGGCAACGCTTTCGACGCCGGTTTGAGAGCTTCTACTGGTGATGTTATCGTTACCTTAGATTGTGACGATACTTATCCGGTCGAGACCATTCCCATTCTTATGGAGAAGATGAAGGAAGGCTTTGACATTGTCAGTGCCTCACGACTGCCCTGCCGACCGCCAACCATGCGATTGGCTAACTACATTGCCAACTGGACTTTCGCCAAGCTCAGTTGGTTGATTTGTGGAGTGACAACAACCGACGTTCATACTGGTATGCGTGCTTATACTAAGCAATTGGTGCGCGACTTTAACTATGATCCCGTCGGTATGGCATTGCCTGTAGAGCTTTATATCGGACCCGCTCGAGCTGGCTACAAGTGTACAGAAATATTTATTGAATATAGAGACCGCATTGGCGATAGCAAGCTTGATCCCCTTCCGGGCACGATCTGGACACTGAAGCGCATATGGCGCTTTCGCAGCTGGAAGAAGATAGAGCGAAAGTTAGCCTAGACCAAGTTCTGAGGGAATGTAATTGGGCGACAAGGTCTTTTGGTATCGAGTTATAGTTTATCTCGCCGCCATAGTCTGGGGCGCCTTGCAAGCCTGGAACTCTCGCTTTGAGCTGTTTTTTGCCGACTCGCAACAGTATTTTGATATGGCCTACTATTTTAGCCAAGGCGATTTTGCTAAAACAGTTTCGCTCTATTGGAGTCCACTTTATCCTCTAGTTGCCGGACTGATGTTCAAGCTAGTCTCAGCACCGGCGTATTGGCAATTTTTTCAGTTTAAGTTACTCAATCTTGCCATTTTGCTTGGCACATTTTTTAGCTTCGATTTTTTCTTCACTCATTTGTATGCCTACTATATCAATGAAATTGTCGCTGAAGATTTAGACAGAGCGGTGATTAGCAGGAATACCCTGCTTTTTTCTGGATACGCATTACTCCTTTTATTTTCGCTGGCGTTTGGTGGCGTGTATCAAGATACTCCTGATATGTTGGCCGCTGCACTTCTTTTTCTCTCCAGCGGGTTGTTTCTAAAATTTCTCCTTAAGCCCACAAAGCTTGGTGCTTGTCTTTTCGGAATCACTTGCGGTTTTGGCTATTTGGCCAAAGCCGTGATGTTTAGCCTGACAATTTTGTATTTGGCAATGATGTTTGTCTTCAGGCGAAATGTCGTTTGTATTCTACTTAGTGCCGCTTGTTTTGCCTTGATTGCGGCCCCTTGGGTTTGCAGCGTGTCTAATAGAGCAGGACACTTTTCTATTGGAGAAAGCGCAAAATTTGTCTACATAAATCTCGTTGAAGAAAGAGACCCGGTCTCGGCTGAAGGGCTTATTCATCCACCGCGTATTCTCCATCGCAACCCACTTGTGCGCGAATTTGGCCAGGAAATGCCCGGTACCTGCCCCTTCTTCTACGACATCGGATACTGGACACAGGGTGCTATTGTCCATGTGCGCATAGGAGATTTAGTCAGGGCCATAATTCTCAACTCAATTTACTATATCCAGACTTTTCTCTACATTCCCTTTTTAATTCTTGCATTAGTGGCAATCAGAACCCGCTCGTGGCCACTGCCAGCTAGATCGCTCTGGAAAGCTGCTCCACTTTTGGCGCCACCACTGGCGCTCTGTCTACAATATGCGCTGGTAAGTAACCTCTATATGACCACCTATGTCAACCGTTACTTTATTGCTGCTTTCCCCATGGCCATTCTTGGTGTTCTGGTGGCCATTCGCGTCTCCAAAGAGAAGTACGCAAAACAGTTGCACCAGGCCGTTGTGCTGAACACTTGTGTCTGCTTCGCCATCGCTTTTTCGACAAGGTTCTTGTTCGATGCTTCTCAGCTTTTTACAGAGAAGCATCATATTTGGTATAACGTTTCAGCCGCTTTAAAGACTGATGGTATTAAATACGGTGATGCCGTTGCGATGCTGGGTTGCCGAATTCACCGCAATTCGCAGTTTGCCGAACCAGATAAATTGAGAATAATCGCCAACATTTGGCAGGAAGACGTGTTCTGGCAGCAGACGCCTCAACAGAGGCAGGAAGTCCTAGATATCGTTCGCGCTGCTGGCGCCCGTGCGGTCGTATACTCTCGCGTGCCTGACTTGGAAGACCCACTCTTCTCGCAAAACATGATCCTAATGCGCAGTCTGTTTAACCTGAAGATCCAGATGCCCTTTAAAAATTATCCGGCTCCAACTGATTTGACTGGCTGGAAGCAAGTGCCTGGCAGTGAAGTCTATTACTATTTATTATTCTAGATTAGTGTTTTTCTCTTGGTCGCAATAAGAGGAAAATAGACAAGGCATAGATCGTCACTGCAGTAACGAAGACCATGTTTATCCAAGTGAGCTTTAGGGCTATTTCTTGGGGAATTAGCAAACAGCGAAAATCAACAAATAGCCAGAAAGCAAAGGTTAGCAGTTTGGCAATAGTTAGCGCTCTTTTCTCAGTGGTTGGTGAGCCCAGAAATATAATCCATGCCGAAAGCACGACTAAGCTTAAGTCGTAGATACGAAAATATGGCGAAATAACTGGCAGGCTCAGAAGAGCCGTGACTAAAGTTAAATCTAGCTTGTTGCGCTTTGAAAGAGAACTACTTGCTATGCGATAGAGCAAAAATATTTCCACTATTGCTACTGCAAAGAGAAAAATGCTAGTGGCACTTTTCACTATTGCAGTTGGTATTTGCTGACATTGAAAGGCGATGGCCATAGACAGAGAGGCAATCATTTCATAGGGCTCTTGGTATCCCTCGAAGCCTGTGTGAGCATAAACAAAATCGACACTTGATCTAAGTCGTTGCAGCCACATTAGATAGCCTTCTATGCCAAAGAGAGAGAGGCCAAGGGCGACAATAACAGAAGCCGTGATGGCAAAACCGATGGCTAACTTTACTAATTCATTTGTGGTGATGAAGGCACAGCTTTCTTGCTTTCGCGCTTTAAAGGTGGCTAGCAGGCAGGCAATTGCCAGAAGGCCAAGAGGAAGCAAAAACTGCGGCTTCAGAACTAACACACCGAGAATTATCCCAGCCAATTGATAACGCCCTTTGGTCATAGCAACATAGGCGGCGGTAATTGGTAGAAAACCGATGAGCACCCCAGGCTGGCCAAGCGACATAGTCATAGCCATTGGTAAAAATGTCGTGGCGGCAACTAAGGTTATGAGCATTGCTCGTGGCAAAAAACGCAATAAAGATTGCTTTGCAGCTTGACTATAGGCGAACAAAGCAGAGGCAAAGAGAAGTGCTGCTGTCTGAACGGCTATGAAAACACCCATTGATGTTTTTAGGGGTAGAAGACCTAAGGGCGTGCATGCGGCAGCTGAGTGCGGGGGGTAACAGAAAAATACTAAATATGGATCTAGAGGCGATTCGGCTGTTGCTTTGGGGGCGGCAGTGTAAATTGGGGCAATATCGCCAATCACAATCTTGTGACCGACCTGCCAGAACATTCCAAAATCTCCGTTACTTTCAGCCACTACATTGCGCACTGATATATAAAAGGAGGCGGCAATCATGCTGCATACCAAAACCACCCCAAGGCAATTTGCTAAGGCTTTACCGAGCAAAATCAACGACTTTTGCACTAGCGTGGGCTCCAAGCGTTTAAGCCTTCAGTGTTGGACATTTTGATGGTAAGCCTTATCATAATTTTACAAATCAAACTATTGAGATAAAAGTCTAGCTTGACAGCATGGGTGCCCATAAATCATACAAGTGAACCCAGCCAAAGAACAGTCATGAGAATCAATGATCGAAGCTGCAAAGAAACGCAATCATCAAATAGACTTCCTCCGTGGGCTAGCAATCTTAATTGTGATTGGTCGCCACCCGCCTATCTATAGCGATCACGCTGGGGTGCTCAGCGGATTGTCGTGGTACTGGTGGAACTGTGGCTGGATGGGTGTGGATCTCTTCTTTGTGCTCTCTGGATTTTTGATCGGCAACGGTCTCTTTGCTGAGATTAAGGCGGAAGGAAGTCTTAATGCCGCTAGATTTCTTGTCAAACGAGCATTCAAAATTTGGCCCGGCTATATCGTTCTCATGCTCTTTCTATCGACGGGCATCACCCTTGATCCAGCATCGAGAAAGAACGTTATCTGGAACTGGATGCACCTGCAAAATTATATGGGCAGCTGCCGAGTGCAGACCTGGAGCCTGGCTGTTGAAGAGCATTTTTACCTGTTCTTGCCAGCAGTTCTCTTGCTTCTGCTGAGGTTAAAGCGCTTATCTCTATTGCCTGCGATAGCTGCATTTATCGCTGTTTTTTGTTTAGTCGGCCGCTTCTTTGAGCTTAAGAACGCCCACAGCTTCACGCACTTGCGCATGGACTCTTTGTTTTTTGGTGTTCTTCTGGCTTATCTGATTAAGTTTAGTCCCAAGTTTGCAGCAGCCATTACTCATCGTCGCCGTCTGCTATTTTGGTTTGGTGCTGTCGTTGTCGGCGTAATCAGCTATCTCAACTTGCTTGAGTGGTACGTGCTGACGATTGGATTGACCATGACGTATATAGGCTTCGGAGCAATTTTGCTGGCGCTAGTCAGTACGACAGAAGCTGATGGTAATTTCGGTAAGCTTTTGTTCTGCCCCATCGCTCGGGCCGTCGCTATGATTGGTTTTTATTCCTACGGAATATATCTCTGGCACATTGAGTTCGGATTTTTTCCAGCACTGGCTTTGTATCCGCTGCTCAATGGCATGCCTGCTGCTCTTAGTTGGCTTTGTGAAATGATTTTGTTCGTTTCCTTTAGCATAATTTTTGGCACAATGATGAGTCGATTGGTCGAATTACCCATGCTCCGGTTGCGAGACAAACTAGTGCCTAAGCTTTTCCCCGTAGAACGAAGCGGTGCGCCCTGACTTCAGTTATGATTCTGTATGTATGGCGTGGCCGAAGCTGGAAATAGGGTAGTGATTAGTGATGACTGGCAGTCAAGAGAATGAAGCTGCGAAAATGAGCAGATTGCTCTATAGCGAGATGGAGCGCAAGCTGCAAGATATGTTTGGCCCTGAGCATCGCACTGCCGCTCAGATTGCTTTCGGTGGCGCCTGGCAGTCGCTAAACAAGATGGCGCAACAGGGCAAAACTGGCTTGCAGTCAGCCGTAGAATTGGTCAATGATTTGGCTCGAGATTTCAGCGAAGTGGAGTCTTTTAATGTCACTCCTCGGCCACCGGCTGAGATTGAAGTTGATATGCGCCTTAAGAGAGAGAAAGAACTTCCGTTTAAACAGAATGTAGCTCCCTTTGTTGAGCTTGAATCTGTGTGTATTGCCAGTCATGTACATTTTCAAGCACTATTTGATCAAGAGAAGAATGGGCTAAGGTGTAGCTTTAACGAAGGCTTTTCTCTGCGCTTCAAGACCTTTCTCGGCAAGCTGACAGTGCCCATCAATGGCAATGCCGTTTTGATGCGAGATCAAAAGAAACAGATTGTCATGGAAGTATCTACTAAGGTGCCAGGAATTGACTTGCCTGTGGCTTTTACCATTCCACTGGTAGAACTTTTGCAAGAGGCGCGCAAACGCTCTACGTGATCGCTTTGCTTTAGTTGACCACTACTTCTGGCAGAGCCTCATGTAGTTCTACCAAGAGTGGCAATTCCTGGTCAAACATACGAACATGTAGTTCGTCTAGCATAGTCATTTTCTTTAATGGCAAGATTGATTGTTTGGTCCAATGTCGTTTTCCCAACCAAAGAGTTTTCAAAGTTCTGAATCGAGGGAAATAGGCCACAGCGGCATCTGGATACTGACTTTGTTGAATGCTGAGAAATTGCAGGGCGGGAAGCTTTTGCAGCACGGCGAAATCGGCTAGGGTCAAATTGGCGTTGCTAATTTCTAGTTTTTTCAAGAAATTTGATTTGGCAATTTGTTTAAGTAGTGTGGTCGTACTGGCATCTACTGCCAGCCACTCCAGCTGCTGTAGTCGTTTGATAGTGTTGGTGCTGATAGCGGTACTTGACGCTTCTGTGTGATCAAATTGCAAGCTGGTCAGCTGGCTCAGGCTATTGATTTCAGAAATCAGCTTCTGGTCAAGGGCAACGCCGCTCAATCTTAGGGTCTTGATGCTCTTTTTCGCTGCTAATTTCTGCAGCAAGGCCGTGCCTTCTTCGCTTTTTAGCTCGATACCAGATATAGCACCGCCAAAGCAATTGATTAAGGCTGGATTTTGCAGCAGGTAGCTTGAGGGAACTAGCATTACTTCGGCCTTGTCTGGCAATTCAACTCGGCCAGTGGCGCTGATACTTTTTCCCCGTCGACCTTTAGCGCCTGGATATTGTAAAGTGCCAAGCCGGTGGTCCGACGGAAAGAGCATAACTTTGCCACCGTTCAGTATTGCTTTGACTTCTGGATGATAGAAAGAGCGATTTTGCTCGGCCGCTTCTGCTGGCGCAGCGAAGCGGCAGCCCCAAAGGATGGTTAGGCTAAGTAATATCTTTAGTTTAGGGCTATTCATTTATAACCTGTTATCACCGGGGCAATCTGTGTAATCTGTGTGTTGTGTGCAATCTGCGTAACCTGTGCAATCTGTTTAACAGGTACCCGCATGCTTTCACACTTATCGTAATAGTTTAAACTTAGGACAATAAGATTGACCTAGACAGTTAAATCAAAGGAAGCCAAAGAACTGTGGCAATTGCCTCAAATCGCCGGATAGACAATCTACTGCTTTGGCCGGTAGTTGGTGTTATTTTCTTGGCTCTGGTTTTCTTGTACTACCAGGGCTGGTCGCTAGCGCTGCTGGCTCCTTACGCTTTAACTGATGAAGGCGCCTCGATGTGGGCCTCTTTGTCTCTGTCTGAAAACAGAAATGCTTATGAATTTACGCGCTTGGTTCAACATCCCTGGTATTGCACAGCCTATCCACCTGTTTATTTCGCTCTGATTGGTTGGATCTTTAAACTGGTCGGGCCAGTTTTTTACCCAATGCGTATGGTCAGCATGATTTGTTTGATCGTTACCTTGGTTATCTCTTATCGCGTTTTCACTCTGAGCGGCTGCTCGCGCCTCGCTCGTGTTATTGGTCTTTTGACCTTGTCATCGTTCTATACGGTTTGGGCTTATTCTGCTCGCGGAAGAGTGGATATGCTTGGCTTGATGTTTATGGTTATGGCCATCCAGCAGTATCTAGTTTTAGCTCGCAAGCCCAAAGACGACAATTTATTTCGCTTGCCCCGTTTGATTGTGGTGGCCACCCTTTGTTTGATGGCGGCTTTTACTAAGCAAGCATTTGTTCTGGTTGTGCCAGCGGTGGCTGCAGCGCTCATTGTCGGTCGGCAGTGGCGACTTTCGATTTTATTCATGGGTCTTAGTGCTTTTCTTGCTATTGCTGCAGCTTGGTTGATTAACAGTGCCACCGCCGGTGGTTTCTTGGCGCATATGTCTTTTGCCCAAGGCTCGCCCTTTCTCTGGAATGCCTTTTGCACTCATGTTACTTGGTTGGGTTCAGACTGGCTTTTGCTCTTGCTTTCACCAATTGCTTTATCAGTGGCAGTGATTGGTTATTTTAAAGAAAGGGAGAGTCGCGAAGGACCTTATCGTCATCAACTTTCGGCCATGGTCTTGGCGGCAACCCTCTTTGCTCTTGCGGTGGTGCTTGTCTTTTATGGGCTCGGGGTGGAGTTTGCTAAGGTTGATGAAATTATCATTCTGGCTTGGCCCACCGCATGGTTGGTGGCAGTATCGGTTGACTATGTCAAGCGTCGCTACTTGGCCATTCTTTTCATTATTTTGGCTATAGCAATATATGTAATAGCCAATCTGGGTGGGAGGCTAAGTCGCGCTGTCGAACCCATGATTGCTGGGCGTGATCTGATGCGGAGCATGCGCTTTAACCACGATTTGATGTTGACAGAAGATTGCTCTATTGCCATAGATCTTGAGGCTGTGTCCGAATTTGTCGATCCAGCTTGTTTTTTGCAAAAGTGGAAAGCAATACCAGGTCTATTTGAAAAACATATGGCTGAAATCAAAGAGCGCATCTGTCAGAAAAAGTACGGTGCAATCGTCATCAATTCACGCGATGGATGTTTGCTAAAACCTTATTACTACTGGGATGAGTCTGTTATTCGCGCCATTAAAGAAAACTATCAAGTGATCCAAGAGTTGCCTGCTGAGGGACATATGCAAGATTTTTACTTGCCCAGAGCAGCTGCAAAAGGTCCAGTCAAATCGAAATCTAAAAACACAGGCGGCTTTGAATTCAATGGTGATTCACCATTGGCTGTGCCGAACAACCAATAACATTTAGCCAATGCTTGCCTGGCTTTTAGTTTAGCTTCCCTGGTTGCCAGCTTCCTTCAGCAGCTCTTTACTTCGTCCGAAAGTAATGGGCATCTCATAGCTTTGGGCAATAGTGGCTACTGTCGGACCAACTACATCTATGTCAGCTTCTTCGATGTTGCCAACTACTTCGCCAGCCATGCGCAAATATTTATAGTCATGAGGATTTAGTTTCATTATTCGGGCACAGGTCGCATCGATTGCCGCTAAATCTTGGCCTAAAACAATGTAGCCCATGTGTTTGGCCTCTCCGTTGATGGGGCCATCACCCTCCATGGTGACTATGGCATCAACAAAGCCGAAGACCGGCTTTACTAAGTGCTGCAGGTCAATAATAGAGTTGGGAATGCCGCGCACGTGTAAGAGATTTTTTGGCCAACCATACTTGCGACCAGGAACCGTGCCGAACAAGTTTTTCATCGAGCAAGTGAGGCCCACCCAGTGGTGCGTTTTCAGTTTAGGCACGCTCACTACAGCATCGGCTTGGGCAATGGTTTTAGGTAGGTAGAATTTTTCTAGTTTGGTGAATCCGTCTTTGTTATCTAACTCAACGAGATCGTCAATATTTAGATCGACAAAAGGAACGTCCATATCTTTGCAAGCTTTACCGAGGCCGGTTACGTCGAGCAAATATTCTGTATCTCGCATGTGTCCTGGGCCTTCGGCAACTGTTATGGCTTTGGCTCCCAGATGCCAAGCGAGCTTGATTGCCGCCACTAGCACTGCCGGATTAGTAGTCACCGGCTTGCCTTGACGATACTCAACCATGTTCGGTTTAAGCACCACCGATTTATTTTTGAAATCGGGTAATTGCAAAGTGGCGAGGTGCGGTTTGATAGTTTCGAAAATATCTTCTTCATAAGATTGGCAAGCAAGAATTGCTACCTGTGATCGCCCTTGTCTACGCCAGGCTCGTTGTGCTTCGGTGACATGTATGGGGCTGGGCTTGTTTGGATCTGATTGACTGCATCCTTCTAAAGAGCTCGTTAGTGCGCTAGCAGCGGCTACACCAGCTGCGGCCTTAAGAAAATCGCGCCGATTTAGATCGTTGGCATGGTCGTCGTTGCTCATTGCCTTTGGCTTTATCCTTTTTCTGAACTGGTCTGAGGGTTGGTCAGCACGTGCATGCTTCTGTCTTCGTCTGCTTGTAGCGCTAGGGCGGCAAGGGCGGTAGTAATGATTGAAGTTGTAAAACTTCCGTCAGCTCCTTGCCTAGCGATTAGGTATTTGATTTCTTGCTTCGCTGGTTGCTGGTAAGCGAGCAGAGCTAGTGCTGAAACCGCCAGGGAAACACTAGAAGTATTTTGCTGCGAAAGACTTTTTAAATACTTGAGGGAACTTTGAACTGAGGCATGGTCGGGCCGATCTTGTAAGGCCAAGAGAGCTTCGGCTGTGGTCAGGCGGTAGGGTGGTAAGTACTGTTCTAGCGTGATGTTATTACCATGGTTCCAGCCACCATCTCGGCACGAATGTTCTAATAAAAATTGATTGGCAAAGGTGACAATGCGGCTGTAGAGCTCATCATTTGGCAGGGTGGGATATTTCAGGGCAAGCAGGTTGTAGGCCGTTGGTTCTACCCAGTGGAAGCAGTCAGGGTCCCAGGGCCAGCCTCGACCATAGGCTAGAGATTTGGGGCCCTGCGACATTAGTAGTAGTAGGCGAGCAATCGGTTGATAGAACTCAATGCGACTGTCTAATAAACGAGCAAATCCTAATTTGATTGCCTTCTTTACGTCTTTGTTTTTGCCAATCTCTTCGTGTTCGGCAGCCAATAGGCGCAGGCAGAGCATTGCTGGTCCTGAATTCCAGTCAGAGCGACCAGCTCCTGGTTCTGTCGACCAGCCGCCATCTTTGTTCTGGTTTCTAGCAAGGAAGAGCGCCGCCGCTCTTGACACAGACAGATCTTGACGCAAGGCAAGTGCCGACCAGGCTGTGGCTTCCATGGAAGGTTGACCCGATTCTTTATAGGGAAACCAGCCCACAGTATCTTGATGGAGACGAAGGAAATCGAGAGCCTTGGAGAGCGCTCGTTTGCTATCTTGAGCTAGTTGATTGGATGCCAAGGATGGAGACCCTTTATCGTGTGCCTGCCTAATTCATTGTACGTTTTGTACGTCCGGATTGGACCAAGCAATGATTGGTTGACAGGGTCAACAACCCAAATGCGAAGAAAAACTTAACATCTCGATGCCCAAGGGAGCGAGCTTCGCAGGGATCTTTTGAAAAATGTATTGTGCCTAACAGAAATTTTGAGGAGAGGCACTAGGCAGGTTGAAGATGTCAAGGTAAGATCAAAGAGCTGGGTGCTGCGAAGTTACCCGCACTGGTCCTTTACTTCTACTGTACTGAGTTACTTTTTGCGCTAATCATTCTTACCTGGTCGGATGTTTGATTATTCAGGCGCAAGGGAATGTTCGAGAGGCTAGGGTGTGTTTTTGAGAGGTAATGCTATCGAATAAGTGTTTTTCTTTTTTTCTTTTAGAGTTACTAAAGTCAATCAGTCTTACGTATTCAGATTCTTTATTTTGCGCAACCAACCTTTAAAGGTTCCAATGTTGCGTGTAATATGGTTTACTCGAATCCGTCCCAGGAGGTACACATGAGCGAAACAATTAACAGATTTATTAGCGACGAGTCCGGACAAGGTATTACAGAATATGGCGCCATCTTGGCATTCGTAGCCATTCTCGTAGCACTCGTGTTTTCAATCACCCAAGGTGCATTGACTGCAGCGATTTCGAAAGCATTCAGTGCTGTAGTATCACAGCTGAACAACTTGTCTGCTGCTGCGTCCGGTGCCTCGTAGAGATTCTACTGCCTGATCAAGCAATTGATTTAGGCTGTTAGCTTCTTAACTTGTAAACATGGTGGCAGTCATTTCTTGTGCTGCCACCATGTTTTCATTTTTTATCGATTCAACGCTCGAAACGCTTAGTAGTTGATTTAGCCCAGAATATAGTCTCCTGGATATTAGCGTTGGAGCGGTTGGTTAAAACCAGCCATCATACCTAATGTGTTTTTCGCCTAAGCGTGAGAGGGCAAGCCCGTGGCAGTTCCACTATTGAAAAGATTGCGAGATGGAGCTTGGGAGTTCCTTGCCAACGAAGATGCTCAGGGTATCACTGAGTACGGAGCCATTCTTTCCTTCGTTGCCATACTGGTTGCCCTGGCATTTGGTTTTTATAATGGAAGTCTCAGCAATGCCGTGTCTAAGGCTTTTAGCTCGGTTGTAAGTCAGCTCGAAAATATGTCTGCCGCTGCTGCTACTTCATCTTAGTAAATTGTTTTCCTCTGCTAACTTTTGAAACTGGCATTATTAGCCGCTTTAATTTAGACCTTGCTGCTTGTATCTTCACAAGAGCATATTAATAGTTTGTAAAATTCCTGCGTAGATCCGCTGATTATCAGTAGTTCCGCTTGATCACTGATTCTAGGTTCCAGGCTGATGTCAGGATAATACAAAACTTGACACTTACTGGGTCTGGCGCCCTATCTGGAAATCAAGCACTGGGAAAGACTGTAAACTTCCTAGGTTAAATAGCCGCTTCCAAGGGTACAAAATTTTTGGGTGCGGGCAAGGGCAGGCGTTGTCCTTGTTTGGCTGATGTGCGTTAATAGTAAGTGGTTAATCTTTCTCACCAGAAAGAATAGGGGGATCCGTAATGAACCCATTACGAAGTTTATTTCTACAGTTATCTCGAATGCCTCCAGCGTTGATGTTGGTTCTCATTATTGGTTTGGCCGTGCTTATTACTATGATGGTAACTAGCAACCAGACTGCTCATGAGGAAGCGCTGAAAGCAAAAGAGTCAGACCTGATCGCTAAAATGAGCGCGAAGGGCAAAGTGGTATATGCCATCAAAGATATCTCTGAAGGTTCCACAATCCCGGTTGAAGCTCTAGAAGAAAAGGAAATCGAGCAGGCCAAAATCCCGCAAGACGCCCTTACCTCAGCTTCACTCGCTGCTGGCCGCGTTGCCAAATACGGCATCCAGCAAGGACAAATCGTTTCCCAGCATGACCTTGCACCACAAGGTATCTCGCTTGGTTTCGAAGCTAGACTGAAAGAAGGTATGAGAGCTGTCACCTTCGCTGTTGACAGTAACTCTGGTGTTGCTGGTTTCGTCACTCCAGAAAGCCACGTCGATGTAATCGCTATGGTCGGTGGTGGTGGTGATACTAAAGTAGCTCCAATCCTCTCAGACGTCGAAGTAATTGCAGTAGGTCAGATGTACCAGAAGGCTCCAGGCGGCACTGCCGCTGTACCAGCCAGCTCAGTCACTGTCTCACTGTCACCTGAAGATGCTAACAAGCTGATCAGATCGATCACCGCTTCCAAGCTCTATTTGACCTTGAGAAACGACAAAGATCACCAACCGGTTGCAACTGTTGATGTCACTTCACTCTTCGTTAAGCCTGCTGCTCCGAAGAGCGATATTTCATCCTTGCCACCGCCATCCGCTCTGCCTCCACCCCCACTGCCAGGAGCTCCTGATGCAGGTCCTATGCCTATGGGTGGTCCTGGTGGCATGATGATGAATGCGGCTCCACCGCCTCCACCACTACATGAAATTGAGATCTGGTCTGGTAGCAAAAAAGATGTGCTGTCGGTACCTAAGTCCTAATTTCGGTGGATATACAGTAAACGTACAAAGTGAGTAAAGCTAAGCTATTGGGTAAAACCTAGTTAGGGCTGTCGGCATAAGGGGAGAAAGCTGAAGCTATGAAACTGACCACACTGCTCGTATGTGATGCAGGTTTGGACAAACGCCAAACCATTGAAGATCTGATTCACAGTCAACCATCGTTGGCTTTGGTCAGCACCGTCTCTGGAAGTATGGCGCGCGAACAAATCGGCAGTTTGCACCCAAAATTGGTGTGGATTGAGCTCAGTCCTGCCCCTGTGCGTGGACTATCGTTGTTAGCAGAGTTGCGGGAAACATTCCCGCAACTTTACTTCTTCGTGAGTTATGAAGTTCCAGACCCTGAGTTGATTCGTACTGCGTATCGACTCGGGGCCTCCGACTTCTTAGATGCTGAACGTTGGCGCACAGATTTGCCTGCTGCCGTTCAGTCGATTCAGTTGAAACACCAATCTGAATCTGTTTCTACTGCTGCCGGTAAAGTTATCGGTATCTTTAGTCCTACAGGTGGTATTGGTGCCACCACCATCTGTACCAACCTCGCTGGTTACCTCGGTAAGTACGGTGAGACTTGTATCGTCGACCTCGACCTACAATTCGGTATGGTTTCGCACTACCTCAACCTTGAACCATCGTTCAGCTTGAGTACTATCGACTTTTCACACACAAACTTCGACGCCACTTATCTACGTAACCTTATGACAAGGTACGATGACAAGTTGAGCATCCTCGCAGCACCACCAGAACTTGAAGATATTGGTGACATTTATGCTGCGCAGGTGCAGGAAATTCTCTATACCTCGAAACAAGAATTCCGTTTCACAGTTGTAGACCTGCCCAAAAACTTGCTCGATGAACGCGCTATCGCGACTCTCGACTTGGCTGACCATGTGCTCGTTATTACTGAGTACAACTGGGCTGCCATTTTGAATGCTCGCAAGTGCCTCGATACGTTCAAGGCTCACTACAACCAAGAGAAACTACTTCTTACGGTTAACAGATCTGAATGGTTGCCCCAAGACGTTCTTAGCGAATGTCGTGCCAACCTTAACTATCCTGTTTTCCATGAGATTCCAAACGATTCCAAAACTGCTAAGTGGGTTAACAACCAGGGTCAGATCGCACCCGGTCACACTCCACTAGGTAAAGCCCTCGATTCACTGGCCAGAAGACTGGCTGGTGGTGAGCAACTGTTGTTGACTCAGAAGAACGAAGGCGAGAAAGCAGGATTCAAGCTACCAGCGATCTTCGGCAAGAAAAAATAAATACTCGCAGGCTTTATAAGGTGGGCTTCTAAATGGGTGACGAAAGAAAGGATCAAAATCTACCGGCACGACCCACATCTTCACTAATGGGACAGTTAGTTCGGCAGCGGCAGGCATCAGAAGTGGTGCCTGCTCAGCAGCAGAATACAGGTATTCAAGGTGGGGGACAGGGCACTGGTGTCGGCGCTCGGCCGGGTTCCGGTCCGGCTCCTGGTCAGAGCGGTATGGCCAGACCAGGTGGTGCGCCACCGAATACAGGTATGTCACAGGCTCGACCCGGTGGCGGTAACCTACCAGCATCTGAAGGCCCATCTCGCGGCGATATTGACAGAATCGATGCCAAGGACGAGTACGGCAGCGGTGGCCACGGCGGTGGCGGCGGCGGTGATGCCGGCCCTACTGACATCGGTGGTAAGTTCTCGGCTAACCAACAACTTATCCGTGAGCGTGAAAAGTTCATCATTGACCAACTGCGTAGAGAACTAGATACATCACGCTTGACCAATATTTCAGAAGATACACAAGCTCAAGTTAGAGCTCGTATCAGAGAAATCGTAAACTCAGACCCTGCTCCTCTGACCATGATGGAGAAGGGTATTCTGCTGCAGAACGTCCTCGATGAAGTATTTGGTTTCGGACCGCTTGGACCACTTCTTCGTGACCCTAGCGTAGGCGACATTTGCGTCAACGGCATTGCTTCGATTTATGTTGAGCGTCACGGCCGTCTAGAGAAAACCACAGTTGTTTTCGAAAACGACAGACACTTGCGTCAGACTATCGACAAGATCATTCAGCCGTTAGGCAGAAGACTCGACGAAAACTCACCAATGGTAGATGCCCGTCTTCCGAACGGTTCACGGGTAAACGCTACAATTCCACCAGTATCGATTGACGGTCCAACGATCACAATCCGATGCTTCGGTACATCCATCATGTCTCTCGGCCAATTGTGCGAGAAGGGCTCGATGAGTGTGCAGATGGCTGAAGTTCTTAAGGCCTGCGTTAAAGGCCGGATTAACCTCATCATCTCTGGTGGTACTGGTTCTGGTAAAACCACTTTGCTCAACGCTTTGTCGGCGCACATCAACCCCCGCGAACGCATCATTACGATTGAAGACGCGGCTGAATTGCGCTTGCAGCACGAGCACTGGGTACGCATGGAAACTCGTCCGCCAAACACAGAAGGTCGAGGCCAGATCACACAGCGCATGTTAGTTATTAACTGTCTGCGTATGAGACCTGACCGAATCATCTTGGGAGAATGTCGGGGAGAAGAAGCGTTCGACATGTTGCAGGCCATGAACACCGGTCACTCCGGCTCCATGACCACAATTCACTCGAACAACCCTAGAGACTGCACAAAGCGTCTTGAGAACATGATTCTGATGTGCGGTATGGAAATGCCTCAGAAAGCAGCCCGCGAACTAATCGCTTCTGCGATTCAGCTAATCGTACAGATTAGCCGACTAGAAGACGGTACAAGACGGGTAACAGAAATCGCTGAGATCACCGGTATGGAAGGTGATACCATCGCCATTTCAAGTATGTTCGTCCTTGAGCGGGAAGGCCGCGATGCCAGAGGCTTCTTCAAATGTCGCCACATGGGTTCTGGTCTACCTCCGAAATTCTTGGAGCAGTTGGAACAAGAAGCAGTTCCATTCAAGCTCGAGTGGCTCAGGTAAATCGAAGTAATAGGAAAGGCTGCTCTCATTGTAAGAATGAGAGCGGTCTTTTAAATTTTGAATTCCCCCGCTGACTATAGAGATTTGAAATCATGAACGGCCCAGTATTATTCGTCTCAATTTTGGTGGTTGGCCTTCTTTTGATGGTCCTTCTCCGCCGCGATAGTGTTGACCAGCTTTCCCGGCTAGCCAAGCACTCACGTCGTATGGCTGAGAAGCTCAACGATCGAGCCGATCCAGAAAGCATTTTCGTTACTCAGCGTGCTGACTACTTGGCGCGCTTGCTAGCCTTGGCTGGCAAAGAGGCCGAATACGACAAATATAGAACTTATTGGATTTGTGCTGCTATTGGTACCGGTGTGCTCTTTGCCATCGGTTTCGTCGTTGGTGGCATGGCTGAACTCTCACCAGTTGGTTTCTTTGTTGGTCTGCCAGTGGGGGCCGCTGGTTTCGTCTATTACCTAGGTGAGGCCGCTAAGAAACGACAAGCTCGTATGACCGAGCAATTGCCGCAAATTCTAGAAACAATGGTATCGGCTCTGAGAGCTGGTTCTCCTGTTATGGAAGTGTTCAAGGTTATTTCCGACACTGGAGTCGACCCAATTAAGAGTGAGTTCAAACGCGGTTTGATTTCATTGCAGCTTGGTAAGCCATTCCGCGACGTTATGCTTGAGATGTCTTTTCGTATTAAAGCTCCCGACTTTAAGCTCCTGACACAGGCCATCTTTATCTCCCAGGACGTGGGCGGTAACTTGGCTGACGTGGTTGCCACCATTGCCGATGCTATTCGTGAAAGATTCAAATTGCGCGACTTCCTTAATGCTCTTACTTCGCAAGGTAAAGCAACAGCTACATTCATTGGCTGCCTGCCTTATTTGATTACAGTTGGTACTTACTTCTTGACACCCGCATACATGACGCCCTTTTTGAACCACCCTGTTGCTAGACTAGTAATGGTAGCTCTGGTGTGCTGGGAATTGTTCGGCTTCTGGATTCTCCAGAAAATGGTGACCTTCGAGGTCTAAAGATCTTCTTTCAGATTGTTCTCCATTGGTTTTCTTCTTAAGGGATAGTGTTCATCATGCCAATGCCTGTTTTAGCGATACTAGTCTTTAGCTGTGTGGTAGCAAGTTGCTTGCTGGTACTCAGGCCGGTATTCGGCATGCAGGTAGACAACTATGGTGTGCGCATTCGTCCGCGCAAACAAACCGACGACACCTCTGCTGAGAAGCCAAAAGATTCAGTCATTTTGAAATTGGCTGAGTTTGTTGGTCAGTTTGCCCTTTCGCTGATGCCAGCTCTAGCAGACAAACGTACTGTTATCTTGCTCAACATGGCTAACTACCGTACTCCTCAGCACATGGCAATTTTCATTGGTATCAAGGTGTTACTCACCGGATCAGTTCTAGTGATGACCTTCTTCTCTGCTATCACTAATCCGATCATGCTACTTGGTGGCTTGATTGGTGCAATCCCTACCTGGATTATGCCTAACTTCTTCCTCGGCAGCCGAGTGAAAAAACGGCAAGATCAGATCTTGAAAGAATTGCCAGTTATCATCGACTTGCTCATTGTTTGCGCCCAAGCCGGTCTTGGTATGATGCTTGCCATCGACAAAGTATCTAAAGAAGTAGTTTTGTCTTGCCCGATTCTCAGTATTGAAATGCAACAGCTGATTTCAGACGTTAAGGTCTTCGCTAAGTCTGTACCTTACGCCATGCGCGAAATGGGTGAAAGATGCGGCGTAGACGAACTGATTAACATGGCATCTGCTCTGATTGCTGCTGAAGCGAAGGGTGCCGACATGTCTTATCCACTGCGTCAACAAGCCGCAGCCTTGAGAGACAGATTAAAGCGTAAGAAAGAAGAAGAAGCCGGTAAGGTGCCAGTTAAGATGGTTCCTGTAATCATGGTCTTCGTTATGCCTTTGATTTTATGTCCGATGCTTGGACCAGCCGTAGTCACCATTCTTAATGCTATCGGTCCGATCATGTCTGGCTTGAAGTAAGTACAGAGTAAGTGACTGCAACTGCTCAAAAACTAGCTTCATCACTGCGTTTCTCCAACGCAGGTCGAGATACTGTTTTGGCAGAAAAAGCGCTGGTGGCTAAGACCTTCTTCACTCGTTTGAAAGGGCTACTTGGCACAACTTCATTGCCGGCTGGGGCTGGGCTTTTAATTGCCCCCTGTAACAGTATTCATATGTTCGGCATGAAGTACGCCATCGACTGTGTTTTTCTTGACGGCGACTACAAAGTAGTTGGGTTGGTGGAGAATATTGCTCCGGGCAAAATGTCGCAGGTGTTCGGCCAGGCCAAGCAATGTTTAGAGCTACCGGCTGGAGTAATTGCTGCTAGTGCCACGCAGTTGGGCGATGTCCTCACTGTTGTAGCCAATTAGCGAACTAGTTTCAGCGCTTTAGTTTCAGCCCACCATATTCAGCGGTGTCAGGGCACTAAAGCCGTCCGGGCCTGGATTGTAAGCGGCAATGTAGGCTTGGTTTTGAGCAAAATTGACATTGTTAGACTGCGAAGTTGGGTTTTCACTTTGATGTATTTCTACCTTAGACAGGGTCATTGTGCCGTGGGCTCTTAGCGGTGAGCCTTGAAACTGAAAGCGCACAAGCAAGCGACCAGTTTTGTTGTTTTTTTGAATACTATAAATATCTTTGGCTCGTCCACCTTGCACCACTCTAACTGTTAGCCTCTCTTGGGTGCAGCCGCTGCTTTCGACCATCTCGAATTGAGCGTAAATAGTCGGTGGCAGTGAGTTGCTGCTTGTATCTCTTTGCGTACGTCTGCGCGAATTTAGTGTTTGCAGCCGGCGAGCAATACTGAGTTGAGTTTCGAAAGGAAATGTAATCATGAAGTCGCGTACTGATTTGCCGTCACCATTTTCAATTGCTAGCAACAAGCTCTCTATTTTCGCCATTTGGTAAAGTCCTCTTTCTATCAACAGGATGCTTGGAGCTTACGGCGTCAGCCATGAAAAGTTCGTGAAAGTCTGAGTGAAACTTTTTTGCTTTTGCTCCGTATGTGTTTTTGTAGACTAAATTTGAGGTTTAACCATGAAAAGAGTAATGAAGGTGGCCAGTATTGTCATGGCCGTTGTGGCACTAACAGCTGCTTCCACTACACAGGTTCAGGCTCGCGGCGGCTTTGCTCGGGGAGCTAATGGGGCTGCTGGCGGCTTTGCTAGACAAGGACAATATGGCAATAGTGCTGGTGGTAGAGCCGTTCGCTATGGCAGTGGTGGTGCGGGCTTCCGTGCTGGTAGCTTTGCTGGCCCCAACGGCGGAACTTTCCAGGGAGCTAACGCTGGTGCTTTCAAGAAAGGTGTTGGCGGTGCCCGCGCTAGTAAATTCTCTAGCCAAGGGCCCAATGGTGGCTCAGCTTCTGGTTATAGTAATAATGTCTACAATGCTCAAACAGGAAGCGGTACACGCAACAGTGGCAAAGACATAAACACTGCCTCCGGTCAGTCGTACGGTTATGACGGCAGTACCAGCTACACCAAGGGCTCTGGCGCTACTTCTACAATTGATACACAGAACAAGGGTGATTACACCGTCGACTGGCAAAAGGGTGCTAAACCTGTTGTTACTCCCGTGCCAACTGCTCCATAGCTATTGTTTGTTTCTTTGTTTTATAGTTAGAGAATGTCTGCAAGTATTATCTTTCAATCTTCTCGGCTCTACGCAAGAACCTTCATGCCGCAGCAAGATGCCCCCGAGGCATTCTTGCTGTACGGTGATGAAGAGGTAACTCGCTTCTTGGGGGCGGCAAAGCCATCGGGGAAAGCGTCTTCCGCCCTAACTGAAACGGCTGACACCTGTATTGCCGCCACTGAGCAAAGATTGGTTCGCTATGCTGCCTGTGAGGGCGGGCGGGGAATTATGGCTTTGTTACGCAAAGATGATCACGCCTTGGTTGGCACTGTTTTGCTCAAACGCTTGCCCAATCAAAATTTTGAACCAACTGGCGATTGGGAAGTCGGCTGGCATTTGCGGCGGTCAGCGTGGGGATCTGGTTATGCCAGTGAAGCCGGCGCGGCAGCCCTAGATTATGGTCTTCGAACGCTCTTGTTGCCCCAGATTTTTGCTGTAGTTGATAGCGCTAATATGGCCTCACGCAAGGTCGTTGAGCGCCTGGGAATGATTTATTTAGGTCAAACAGACCGCTATTACGGTGAGACTCTAGAACTATTTTGCAATTCTGAGGCTTCTTCTTCTCTTTCTTCTTAGTGCGTCGTTAATTGAGGGCGCTGAATTGTGATTTTTCACGGCTTTTTCACGATGGCAGAATTACATTAGTGAGTATCCCGCTGAAATGTACGCTGCCTTACAGACAGGGTGGGGGTTTCCCCCCACAATAAAGAACCGGTTTGGTCTATGATGAAGATCGGAAGTAGTGTGTCTAAAAGATAGCGGGAGTGCATAGTTCTTGGTGTGTATAAATTAGTAGAGTGCTTAGTTTTTAGAGTGATCAATAGTGGCAAACGATACTAAAGCAGCCGAAGCAGCAAGGCCAGTCGATAAAGTCACACCGGGTAAAGACGGTGCTGACGGCAGTCATGCCAGTGCTGAGGCCGTCGCCCTATTAGACAAGAAGACTCCAGCGGCTGGGGCTGGTGTGGAGAGTCCTATTAAAGATGGCTCTATGGGCACTACTCCGCCGGCATCTGACAAGACTATGACGGCATATTGGCAGTCGGGTGAAAAAAATGGAGCTGCTGCTGCCGACGCTACTAATGGCACGAAGTCTAGCGATGCTACCGGCAAGCCTAAAGATGGCAGTGACAAGACAGATCCTGCTAGTCAGAAGTTAGAAGACGCCACTGAAGCCTATAAAAAGACTTTGGAGCGAGCTAATTTATCTCCCAAGCAGGCTGAGGAATTTGCTCGCGCAACTGCTGACCGCTTGCAGAAAGCCGCCGATGGTGGCAAGTTACAAGGCTCTCCAGAAGAGCAGCTCAATCGCATGAACAAGGCGATGACAGATGTTCTCGACAAAACTGGTAAGCGCCCTGACGGTAAGCTAGAAAATGGCCAGACAGATCATTTAAGCGATCGTGACCGTGCCAACTTAGTCAAAGACATGGCGGCCCGCCAAGCTAATCCTGATAAGTTCGTCAATCAAGGCGAACACATGACTTGCGTGTTAGAGTCTAACCAGAAACAGCGGCTAGAAGCTGGCGACCCAGCTAAAGTCTCTGAGCAAATTGCTTCAGTGGTAAATAAAGGCTCTGCCGAAGTAGTGCAAAAAGATGGCACAACGCGCACGGTTAACGTCGATTCGCGCAGCTTTGCCCCAGACAAAGAGTCGGCTCAAGATTTTAATACAAACTATCACGGCGACCAAGGCAAGCGCAGTATGGCTGGTCATGTCTACGATGCTCTAGCCGGTCAGACTGTGGCAGATCTTCGCTCTGAACGCGAAGGTAAGCCAAGTTCAGCTCAAGGCATTGATAAAGCTAGCTACGTCTACATGGCTGCCCATGCTGATCAGCTCGGGGCTAAGCCTGGTCAAACCAACACTAATGAAGCTCTTATGGCGAAAAATGGTAAAGGCTCTTATGACTTTGTCACCAATTCTCCAGGAGTCGATATTTGGCAAAGCGCTCACTTGAACATGGCTATGGGCGGAGAGCCTGGAGCTATGTTCGCTAGTTCTACTGTGGTTGGCGATGGAGTGCCGCCTAAAGGCGGAAACTTCCCCAAAGAATTGAGAGTGACTAGTTTCGCTGATACTAATGAATTGCACACCAAGCTAACCGATTTCCAGAATCGCACTGGACAATCCGCCCAAATTCTCGTTGATTCGCCTTATCTTCCTGGTGGAGGGCAAAGTGGTCATGGTCTACATGCCATGAACATTTCAGCTTTAGAAAATGGCAAGTTCAAGCTCGACAATAACTGGGCTTCTAATCACGATATGAGTTCTGTCGATGCCGCCATTGTCGCCCGGGCTACCAACCCAACGGGCTCTCGTGTTCCAAGTGATAGTCCACGTCCAACCGACGGTCCTGTTGTCCCAAGTCATCCCGATCTGCCTACCGATCGCACCGAGATCAAGCCTGGATCCGGTCGCAACCCCAACGAAACTAACGATCAGTGGAATCAGCGCTTGCAAGAACAAAAATTGCAAGATGAGCAGAAGAAGTTGGAAGATCAGAAAAAGGCTGACGAAGAGAAGCAACGCGATGCCATGAAGAAGCAAAATGACGAACGTGATAAAGCTGTAGCGCATGCTGTTTGGGCTCAAAAGATGCAGGCGGCTAAAGCTCAGGGTAAAGAGTTTTATGAGCCAGAGCCCCAGTAGACCTTACGAGAATAAGACCCATAAATGTTGCTCAAGAAAATTGGCGTGATCAAAGAGCTGCTCTTGCCGCCTGAATTTGTTCAGGGTGAGCAAGAATTTGGTGGTAAAGGCAATAATTGGCGCCTCAGCTATCATCCGCGCAAATTTAAAGATACTGATTCTGGTGCACAGATCATTCTTTATTATCGCGGTAAACCACCGTATAAGACCGCCGGTGATGCTTTTCGCGTGCTGTTGACGCAATCACCCTGCACTCTCTTTGAGCAAAGTAAAGACACCAATACAAAGCCCGTTGCTAGCATAATGAAAAATCTTGGTGAGGCTCTGGGACCTGCCGCTGATAATCAGTTGCTTAACCATGAGCCACCAGGCTTGAGCGGACCACTTTTCTTCATGCAAAAAATAGCTGTGGCCATGGTCAATAAGCGCAAGGTTTTAGCTTTGACCGGCATCTATCATGGCAGCAGTGTAGCTATAGAAGACTTTGAGGGGCATCCAACAACCAGTTATCATCATGGACTGCTTTTCGATAGCGCACCAGGAAATTTACCTTGCACCATTGAAGAAATTGTTATTCAGGCGCCTACTCAAGCTTTGCTTGAGCAATATCTGCCTTCCTTCGAGAAAGCGGTGGCTTCAATTCGTTGGAGCGATATTTAGAATGATTGCTGCCTCTGCGGCTCTACTTGTCTTCGATTAGATAGCCAGAGCCCAGCACTGTTTTTATCAGCTCTTCTTTGCCAACTGTTGCTAGCTGTCTTCTTAAAGTCTTCATGCAGGTGCGCACTGTGTCTTCAGAAGCTTCGCTTTCGGATGGCCAGACAGCATCAAGTAGAGCCTTGGCGCCAAAAGGGCGGTTGGGGTGGCGCATTAAATATTCGAGCAGCGAACACTGCTTGGGCATCAAGTGCACACTTTGATCGCCGACTATGACTGTGCGGTTTTCAAGCTCTAAAGCAACGCCCTGAATTTTGAGCTGGGTAGGCAATATACCTTTGGGGCGGCGCAAAAGGCTTCTAACCCGGGCCGAAAGCTCTCTCACGTCAAATGGTTTGACTAAGTAGTCGTCGCCCCCAGAGTCTAATCCTTCTTCGCGGCTTGAAATGTCGCCTTTGCCGGTTAAAAACATTATCGGCGATTGGCCGCCGCCCTTGCGGTAGTGGCGGCAAACATCCACCCCAGTAACTCCTGGCAAGCCCCAGTCAAGCACAATCACGTCAAACTCAAAGCTTTCCAGCATTTGTATGGCATCTTCGCCTGAATTGACTACTTCAAGGGTATGATTTTCCAGCGTAAACCAGTCTTCCAACCTTTCAGCCAGTTCAATATCGTCTTCTACCAGCAATATTTTTGCCATGTCGCCTGTAAGTTTTGGATTGCGGTCCGCTTTTGACTATTATGGTACCTGAATAATTTCTTGTGGCTATATGCCTAATTCAATTGGCAGTCAAAAAACTAGCACTTCACAAGGCCGAAATGAGATGAATACTAGACGGGCGCGTCACCTTGGCTAAATTTACCCTTCAAGTAATTGCCAAGGGATTTTTTGCCTATGCCATGGTTCCAAATAGCTGGAAGAAAAGACGGCTTATGAGATTAGTTGCGATTGTTTGTTTCGCGGTTGTCTTAAGCTCAATTTTTATTGCTCAATCAACTTTGCAATCTTCTGCGCAATCTGCCAGCAACTTAAATTTGCAGTTTCCGCCAGAGCTATCGGTCGGTCGATTAATCTTGCTCAAGCCTGACTGGAAAGGCGACGCCCAATCGGCAACGGGCACTCCTTTGGCTGCGGCTTGTGGCTCTGTCAAGACTCTTGCTGGTCAATCAATAATGCTATTGAGCAACGATTGTATAAGTGAGCGTATGAACTTGCTGCGTTCATTTCCGCCCAATGCCCTAGCCTGCCTGGCGCTGAATAGCACTTCAATTACTGATAAAGACCTGGCTTTTGTCAATCATCTCAGTGGTCTTAGACGTCTTGAGTTAGAGGATACAGACATTACCGATGCTGGATTGGTGCACCTGTCCAAGCTCGGCAATCTAGAATATCTTTGTTTGTCTTGTACTCTAATCAAGGGAAACACACTCGGCCTCTTGAATGCGACTCATTTGCGAAACTTGCATCTAGACAATGTTGCTCTTGAGAGCAAAGCTTTTCGCCATATTTCTAAATTCAAAGAACTGCGTTGGCTTACTTTAGATCGAGTGCATCTGACTGATAGTGGGCTGTCCGAACTGGCTCAATTACCTAAGTTAGAAGGTCTGATTATCGCTAATAATCATGATATTACTGATGCCGGCCTTAGAAAATTGGCTGGTAAGAAACAATTGAGGCGACTGGATCTGGCTAACACTGCCGTTACCATTGAGGGGGTGTTGGCTCTTAAAGGAATTAGTTTAAAGTGGTTAAAACTTAGCTCTCGCTTTAAGAGTGACCAAAGCTCTGCACAGTTAAAAAAAACATTTCCTCGCGCAGAGATAGAATTTGACAAAGATCGCCAACGCATTCCCTCTGAAATGGTTGCCCCGCTTCACTAAGTATGACTAGTAAAAAAGTATGACTAGTATAAGAAAAATCATTCATATCGATATGGATGCATTTTTTGCATCAGTCGAACAGCGTGATAATCCTGAATATCGTGGCAAACCTGTTGTTGTGGGTGGCTCTCCCGATCAACGAGGTGTGGTGGCAGCTGCTAGTTATGAGGCGCGAAAGTTTGGCATATTTTCGGCCATGCCTGCTCGCACTGCTATTCAGAGATGTCCCCAACTAATTTTTGCTAAACCTAGATTTGAAGTTTATCGCCAGGTCTCTGAGCAAATTCGGGAGATTTTTTATCGCTATACCGACCTGGTTGAGCCACTTTCTCTTGACGAAGCTTACCTTGATGTAACGATGAATAAACGAGAAATGCCGTCTGCAACATTAATTGCTCGCGAAATTAAAAAGGCTATTCGCGATGAGTTAAATTTGACGGCATCGGCCGGAGTCTCGATCAATAAGTTTTTGGCGAAAACTGCATCAGCTGTGAATAAGCCTGATGGCTTGCATTTAATTCCACCAGATCAAGCTGTAGCCTTCATTGAAAAATTGCCCATCGAAAAATTTTATGGTATTGGCCAAGTCACTGCTGAAAAGATGAGACAGGCTGGGGTTTTTAACGGCGCCGACCTGAAGACATGGTCAGAGATAGATTTAGTACGCAAATTTGGCAAGGTTGGACATTTCTATTTTAATATCGCTCGCGGCTGTGATGATAGGCCTGTTGTGCCCAATCGTATTCGCAAGTCAATTGGGGCAGAAGAAAGTTTTGCCCATGACTTAAGTGATCGCCATTCATTTCTCACAGCCATTGAAGAGATTGCCTCTACGCTCAAGCGCCGCGTTGTGAAGAGCGAGACTAGCGGGCGCACCTTGACATTGAAAGTGAAGTATGGCGACTATCAGCAAGTGACGCGCAGTCGAACTTTTGCCGAATCTATTGACGTTAGCGACTTTACGCCAATAATTAATATCGCCATGGAACTTTTGGATACGACTGAAGTCTTTGAAAAAAATGCACGGTTGTTGGGTCTGTCTCTCTCTAATCTTGATTGCGAGCGGGAGAGCGAAGACGCTAACTATGTGCAATTGACCCTCGAATTAAAGTAGTCAATCGAGCTTAAGAAACTTTGGCTGTAGGCAAGTGGTGGAAGCGCATAAGGGCTCTCTTTGGTGCGAAAGTGAATTGGGAGTCGGTTCTAAGTTCTTTATCCGATTGCCCTTAGCTGCCTAATATTTTTGCGATGCCTCTTCTAATTTATCAAAATTTAAAAGGGAAGTTTTTTTCGAAAAAATCTTCCCTTTTTGAAAACAGTAAAGGCAAGTACGAAGTGCTATTTTCAGTCTTGGCTTTTAACCCATTTACTGATGTCGTTTATTACTTCGGCTGAAACATTCTGGGGCTGGTCATAATCACGAGCAGTTGAAACTTCTCCCGCTTTGACAAATCCATGATTGAGGCCGTTATAGACCTTAAATGTGGTATTTCCCTTGTCATTGAGAGCATTCCACCAGTTTTGAAAATCGACCATAGTAATTTGATAGTCTTTGCCCCCTTGCAAAATTAAAATTGGTTTCTTGATTTCTTTTGCCGCTTCGGCTGGTTTATAGTCGCGCAAATCAAGCCAATATGAGGCTGGTAGACCAAGGGGCAATTTTGATGAAGCGGTGGTCAGGCTTAAGTTTGGATCTTTTACCGCTTTTATTTTCTCTCTTAGGTTTGTCAGTTCTTTTTGCCCAGCAGCACTGATTGGCCTTTTGCCATCTTTGTCTGATGTAGAAATGTCTGATGCAGAAATGTCTGATGCAGACATGTCTGAGGTGGAAAGTAAATACTCAGTTTGTTCTAAAAGCATGTCTTCAAGCGGCCGAGTGGGGCCAGCCATGATGATAAAGCCAGAGGCAGTATCATCAGCTTTTGCCAGACGAGGAATGACCATGGCCCCTAAGCTATGACCCAAAATGAATATATGATTCTTTTCAATGCGTTTGTCTTTGGCTAGAAGTGATACTGCTAGTAGTGCATCGTCTATGGTTTCTTCTTTGACTGTAATCTTGTCGATTAGCCCTGCCGCCACCATTGCTTTGCCGTGTTGGTGGGTGCGCTTGTCGTAGCGCAACACGGCAATTTCTTTAGAAGCAAGACCCCAGGCGATGTCGCGAAAAACTTTTACGGCCCCAATTGTCTCGTCACTGTCGCAAGGGCCAGAGCCGTGCACTAAGACAACTGCTGGGTATGGTCCTGGGCCGTTAGGAAGTGACAGCGTACCGTCTAACTGATAAGTATTGGCATTGGCACTAGTATTCGTACTAGCATCAGAATTAGTATCAGTATTCGTGCCAGATCCGATTTTTACCGGGATTTCTTGGAAATTAGCTTTGTTTGCATAGGCCGGCTCAGTTGATTTGAGTTGATGCGGCTTGATAAAAAAGCCGCCAATTTTGGAGTCTTTGCTGGCAATTTGCAAGTCAACTGTGGCCCTTTCAAACTCGGCTGTCACAATAGTTTTCTTGAAGTCGCCAATCTGTTCACTTTCAGGGCTATTTGGCCTCAAGGCTTTGAGCGTTCCCAGCTGTGCAAGCAAACTTTGCCAGGTCATGGTTAATTGTTTGAGCGGTAGTGCCGCTTGCATTGTTGGGTCCATAATTTTATGGGCTTGGCTGAATTGGCCTTCGCTTAAGAGTGTGGCAAAGTAAAGAGCTTGGTCGCCATGGGCAGAATTTTCTTTTTTCGAAGACACTTTTGCCCCCTCAGCGGCCGCTGCCGCCAGACTGGATGACTCGTGTCGAATGTCAGTAGCGATCAAGGCGTTTGAAAGGGCAATGGCGCCAGCTATAATCGCCGTATTCGTTCGTATTTTCGGCAAAGGCATCGTATTTACTCTGGTCTAACCAAAAAACAAAAATAGTTGGCAAAGCTTATCAGATATTTCGGCAGTATAAAGACGAGGATTCTTTGTGTTTGGGGCTACTAAAATTCATCATGTTGCCATAATCTGCTCAGACTATGTCAAGTCAAAGCATTTTTACACTGAGATACTGGGTTTCGAAATTATCGAAGAAACTTATCGACAAGCACGCGGTTCTTACAAGCTCGATTTGCGTGTGGGTCCTAATCAGCTAGAATTATTTTCCTTTCCCAACCCACCCTCTCGGGTTAGTAATCCAGAGGCTTGCGGTTTGCGCCATCTTGCTTTTGAAGTTGAAGATGTATCGGTTGTGTTGAGCTATTTGCGTAGTCTTGACGTCGAAGCTGAGGATATTCGCACTGATGAAATTACAGGCAAGCAGTTTACTTTCTTTCGTGACCCCGATAACTTGCCTCTTGAGGTATATCAGCGCTAGAGGCGTTAAAATTATTACCCTAATAATGATTGAGGAAAACAATGTTCTGTGTGCTCTACGAGCTTAAGGTAAAGTCTGGTCAAGAAGAGCCATTTCGAGCTGCTTGGCGCACTGTGACTGAAAACATGGTGCAAGATTACGGCTCTCTGGGGGCTAGGCTGCATTCTACTGAAGAGGGCGTCTGGATTGCCTATGCTCAGTGGCCCGACAAAGAAAGTTGGCAGAATGGCCATATCATCATCGAAGAAGAGTCGAAGCAAATGCATGTGGAAAAATATCTGGATGAGATACCGCGGGTGATTCTTAAAATGACTGTGGTTGATGATTTGTTGGCCGCTTTACCTGATTCGTTTGGGCTCTTGTAGCTCTGATGAAGAAGCCCGCTCGCTGGGAAGTGGCGTTGATGATTGTGGCCTTCGTCGCCACCGTGGCAGCTTTGAGCTGGCGACGCAGTCAAGCTGAGCGTGACAGCTTGCACCACTCAGAGGCAATGGAGCGTATTGAAGACATGCGCCTTGGGGTGGCCGCCGCTGTTCCTGTGGCAAAGTGGTTAAATGCTCATTTGGATAGTCATAATCTGGCTATTTTAGATTTGATGTATGGGCAGGCTAAAGCACAGAAAAATGCGACACTTCTATTAGAGCAAGACTGGCAGCCTTTTGACGCGGCTAAGATTGTTGAGGCTTTGGCTTGCTGTGACTACCTCGAAGTTAGAAAGAGGCTGATTGATCTTCTAGAGCGGCAAACTGGGCAGAAATTTGCCGATGATTTAAATGGCTGGGAAAATTGGATTACTCAGCAGAAAATTGTACCTAGCAAAGCTGAAGCTGCTTCTTATCTTAGTTTTAAAGCCTTGCTCTATCATCACCTTGACCCCAGGCTTGTGCATCATTTTGCTATCGGCAAGAGCTGCAGTGTGGCTCCCCATGAAATACACTGGGCTGGCCCTAAGTATTACTCTGCCCCATTGCGAAATCCGCAGTTGCTCAGCGCTGCTCAAGCAAGTTATCTAGTACCTAATGATTTAGTCTTTGGTATCGTTGATAAGAGTGGTGCCGCGATTGCTTTTCCTTTGCGCATAATTACTTGGCACCATGTGGTAGATGTCGAAGGCCACTCTCCTCTAACGGCTCTCTACGACGAACAGAACAAATCTATGCTGGCTTATGTGAGATCTGGGCCAACTCTGCACTGTAAATATAGTAGTAGCTCGTTTCTCTACAGTGGCGAGCATGTAATTTCAGATGAGCAGACCCATTCGCTCTGGTCTGCACGCACTGGGCGGCCGTTGGTTTATGATCAATCCCTTCAAGGTGTTCAGTTGCAAGCACTGCCGGTGGTAGCGACCACTTGGGCTGCCTGGGTGAAAGAGCATCCGACAACCAAAGTATTGCCAATTGAAACGGGCTTTGATCGTGATTATCGCTCTCGCTAGTATCTTCAAAGTTCGCGGCCTTAAGCCTGGTACCTACAAAGACTCTCTAAGTCGTGCTGCTTCTTTGGTTGCTGGCCTGGCTGGTGGCTTAGTTGGTGCCCCGGTTGATCCTCGCTACGGCCAAACGAATGAAGTCGGTCAGCTTGCTGACTATGGTTACGATGCCGCTCGGGATGTCTCTCGCCTATTAACTCTAGTTTCGCTTTTGATCTCAGTAGTTGTTGCCATTGCTTATCTGCGGGGCAGAAAAACCAAGACTTGGGCTGTTTATGCAAAAGCAGTGGGTATTGTTTTCGCTGCACCGACTGTGGTGCATTTAATTGGAACATTCATGATCAATAGCTGTGGCGGCCTTGGGGGAGTGCTCTAGCGACTACTTTCTTTCGCTATTGCTTCTCTTCTAAATGCTCTTGTGTCTCTGCCAGTGCCTTGTTTACCTCAGCCTCTAAGCGGGCGAGTAGCTCCTTGCATTGTGGTAAATCTGACATAACCGCTGCTGCTTCTAATTCTTGCAGGGTGCTGGCCAATTTTGGTGCGCAGATTGTACCGCAGGCACCCTTAAAAGAGTGAGCGACTGAGCGTACTGAGGCTAAGTCTGTTTTGCCTAAGTGCTTTTGAATCGATTCTACTTCGCTCGCTGCGCTATCAGCAAACATTGAAAGTAGTTGCTTGTAGTTCTTTTCGCTAAAACGAGAAGCGAGAATATTGATGTCAATAAAGGGCTCAAGTGCCACGGTTTTATATTGTCCTGTTTCTATTCGCTGCGTTAACGTGCTAATTTTCTCGAGATCTTTCGACCAACTTCGTAGTATTTTTTCCAACTCTGCTGGCTCTATTGGCTTTGCTATGTAGTCGTCCATACCTGCTGCTAGGCAATCTTCTCTACTACCTTCAAGGGCATTGGCAGTCATGGCAATTATGGGAATATGTGTTTCTCTCTGTTCTTGTAGCTTTTTGATAATGCGGGCAGCGGCATAGCCATCTAGTTCTGGCATCTGGCAATCGAGAAAGACAATGTCGAATTTTCCACTGTCAAAAGTGGCTACTGCCTCCATACCATTTTCAACTACTTCAACTTCTAAGTTTAACCCTTGCAATAGAAGCTTGGCTACTTGTTGGTTTAGTTTGTTGTCATCAGCTACCAAGGCTCTTATCTTTCGCGTGCTGAAATTCCTTTGATTTGGTGATTTCTCTGGCTGCGGTTCTGCTCCTGCTATCTGGTGCGGATTGGGGGCGCGTAAATAGTATTTTAGAGCGTTGCGTCTCACTGGTCTAGTTAGGGTCTTGGCTACACCTTTGGGCAAGAGCGCTTCGGTCTCAACTCTAAGATCTTTTGTTGTTAGTAAAATTATTCGTTGAGAGTCTGTGTCTTGACCGTAGAATTGGCGCTCATATAGATCAAGCGCTAGTTGACTATGGCGCGCGCCATCAACAACTACTGTGACTGTGCCGCCGCCCTTTTGCGATTTTTCTATACACGTAATTGTTTCTGAAACGGTGCTGCATGATGCAGTATCTAGTTCGAAGCTTCTGCAATAGTCGGCAACGCACTCCTTTAGTCGTTGGTCGTCGTCTAAAACTATGACGGTTGAGCGACTGGCATTGAGCTGAAAACTGTTTGTGATTGGGCCTGCAGCTCTGCGATTTGCTGACTGCAACGTGATAGTGAAGCTGAATGTTGAACCGGCGTTGACCGTACTGACCACGTTTATGGTGCCACCAAGCAGTGCAATTAATCGTTTGGAAATGCTTAGGCCAAGACCGGTGCCTCCGTATCTGCGGCTGATTGAACCGTCAACTTGCACGAATGGCTCGAATAGGCGCTCTAGGCTTGCCTGCGGAATGCCGATGCCTGTATCGATGACAGAGAAGCAAATCGTTGCTTTGTCTTCGACGTGCTTGAGAAGGTCTGCTCGAATCGTGACGCTGCCTTTGTTTGTAAATTTGAGGGCATTGCCGCCCAGGTTGAGAAGAATTTGCCTAAGTCTTAGTGGATCTCCAGTTACTAGTGCTGGAATGCCAGGGTCGATAAATGTAGAAAGTAAAAGATTCTTGCTATCGGCTTGGGATGAGAGAATTTCGCCCACTCCCTCAATTAGGCTAGTGAGGTCGAATTCACAGTTTGAAATTTCAAGGCGGCCGGCTTCGATTTTGGAAAAATCTAAAATATCGTTCAATATGCTCAATAGCGATTTTCCTGCTTCTTTGAGTAGCAGCGCATATTCACGTGCAGATGGGCTAAGCTCAGTGCGTAAGAGTATTTCTACCATGCCAAGAATGCCGTTCATCGGTGTGCGAATCTCGTGGCTCATGTTAGCGACAAATTCTGATTTCAGTTTTGAAACTGCCTGGGCTTGATCTCTGGCCTGAGTCAATTCTTCGATCAGGCGTTGGTGGCCTTCGCTGTTATGGCAGACCGCACTGTTAGAATCGTTTCGCTGATTGTGCTCTTCTTCTGCCAAGACAATCAATTGTGCGAAGGCTCTTTGTGCTTCAATTTGTTTTTGTGGGTCGTCAATCTGGTTCAATACTGCCCAGATTGGCCCACTGACTAAGGTTTGTAGCTTTTCTTGAAAATTGTCCATGAACCTTTTACCGCTATGGTCTAGCTCATACTCTAATTCACTCGGCGACTATTGAGTTTGTTGCGATTGTCGATACTTTGTTCAAGGCATCAAGCATTTCTTCGGCGCTTTGGTAGCGATCATCGGGATTTTTATTGAGTGCTTTGAATATTATTTCTACTAGTTCTTTGGGGTGGTTGACACCTGGTTGGAAGAACGGCAAGCGTGAAGGCGCTTCATTGAGGTGGAGTCGTACCATGTCATAGAAGCTGTCGCCGTCAAATGTCGGTTTGCCGGTAAAGCTTTCGTACATGACACAGCCAAGAGCATAGATGTCGCTTCTAGCATCTAGTTCTTTTCCGGTGCATTGTTCTGGGCTCATATAGCGAGGAGTGCCAACCACTTCACCCGTGTTGGTTAATTTCAATCGTGCTTTTTCGGCGCTGTGATTTTTGGCAATACCAAAGTCGACAATTTTTACCAGCGGTAGATGGTCTTGTGAAATAATAAGGTTGCTTGGTTTTATGTCTCTATGTACAATTCCTGACTTGTGAACAATGCTTAAGCCGCTCAGCACTTGCTTGAAGATACCGATGCCAATTTTTGCACTGAGAATACCGTTGGCTAGCAAATAGCTTTCTAGGCTCTGGCCTGAGTGAAAATCCATAATCATATATGGTTCGTTATTACTAGTGACACCAAAGTCAAAAACAGAAACGAGGTTAGGGTGTGATAACTGGCTTAAGGTCTGAGCTTCACTTTGAAATCGGGCGACTACGTTTTTGTCGCCGCTATGCTCAGGATTGAGCATTTTGATGGCGACAGGGCGGTTCATTAGTAAGTGTTTGCCTTTGTAGACGATGCCCATGCCGCCCCGACCAAGTACGCCGTCGATTTCATAGCGGTCGCCCAGTGGGGTTTTTCCGCCTTGGTAAGTTTTAATGCCGTGGTATTCCCGGGAGATAGCAATGCCATTGCTTGCAGGTGATTCGCCTGTCGCGTTTAGGTCTTGCTTGGCGGCTTTTAGTAGTAGATCGAGTGTTCCTTGTACAAGATCGCCTACATTGTCTAGAGAAGAGCCGGTTTGCTTAGCAATGGTTTCAAGGCTAGAACCAGAACTTAGCATCTGCAAAATCGACACCTGCTCTTCGGATAGGGCTGAGTCTTTTGCCAGTCGAATCGGCGTCGTGACGCTCGCAGATTCTGGGCTATGTTGGTCTTGCGCCTTTAGCAGCTTATGGGCAATACCAGGATCAAGCCAGGTCGCGCCTGATCTAACAGCCTTGATGGCTGCATAGAGATGCTCTCCAGCTACGGTCTTTAAGCAGTAACCGTCGGCTCCAGCCTCAAGAGCTTCGTAGATATGCTCTTTGTCAGCGCTAGCGGTAAACATGATTATATTGCAGCCGGGCAGCGCTTGTTTTATTTCTTTTGAAGCGCGAATGCCGTCGATTTTGGGAAGACCAATATCCATTAAAATTACATTGGGCTTGACTGCTAGTGCCTGTAATATAGCGCTGACGCCGTCTCCGCAGTCTGCTACCACCTTTAAGTCGGGGTAGGCTTCAAGTGAGCACTTGAGCCCGAAGCGGGTTATTGCTTGATCTTCAGCGATCAGGATAGTTATGGGCTTCTGCTCAGACATTAGGGACCTATTTGACCGCACGATTGGCCGGTCACCGTTGCTATCATAATGTCTCCTGGTGCCCTGAGTGACAATATCTTACTTTGTCATTATCCCACGTCTCAAATGCTTGAACCCTCACCCTTTTGGGTGATCGCGCGGTGTTAAATTCTGAACATATGGCTAGTGTCTATGTCGGTGATGCAAGTCAGGATAGTGAGTGTGACTATGCTTCAAGCCTTCGTGCCGATGTTTGTGGGTGTGGGGTATTTCGCTGCCGTTTTTTCTGTGAGTTGGTTCGTCTCCGCTGGCATGCTCATGATTGTGATGCAAATCGTGCAGATGCTCGTGTTCATGCTCGGTTTCTTCATGAATGTGGGTATGTTCATGCCGCTCGCTGATGTGCAGGTAAACACCAATGCCCATTAACAAAGCCGCCAGAGCTAGCGTCGCCGTCACTGGTTCGCGAAAAATCACAAGAGAAAGCAAGGCGCCGAGAAATGGAGCAGTGGCAAAGTAAGCACTGGTGCGGGCGTTGCCGAGATCGCGCAAGGCCATGACATAGAACACCAGGCTGAGGCCATAGCCAACGAAGCCAAGCAAAAGAGCTGCAGTGATAGCACCTACGTTCGGTAGCTTTTGACCGAGGGCAAGGGCAAAAGCTAGATTGACTAGACCGGCAACTAAGCCTTTGATCATTGCTATTTGCTTGGCGTCAGCGGCGGCAATTTTTCGGGTGAAATTGTTGTCGATAGCCCAACCTAGGCACGCCAAGGCAATCAAGATTGGGCCTGACATGCTAGCGAGTGGTGTGGTTATGCTTGGTGCCAGATTTAGTGCTGAATTGACGCTAGTCTGATCAAAGCTAAGTTGATTGAAGTCAAATTGATTAAAGCTAAGCATGATGCCACCGGCGGTGATAGCAATCATTCCCAGTATAATTTTGCTGTCACAGTTCTCGTGAAAGTAAATCCAGGCAATTAGAGCCGTTAACACTGCTTCCAGATTGAGTAGTAGCGAAGCTGTAGTGGCACTGCTGTAGCTCAATCCGAGCATCAGGCAGACTGGTGCGAAAATGCCTCCGGCGCTAACTACAACAAAAAGAGAGGGTAAGTCGGCGCGGCATAACCGTAAGACATTGCTCTGCTTCCTCCTTGCCGCAGCTAATGCCGATAGCAGGGCAAAGCCAATTCCAAAACCAAGATAGAAGAGACTGGCGAGCATAACAGGGGCGATTTCTTTCTCTAGCAGTTTGGCTAATGGTGTGCTCATACCAAACAGGGCTGCGGCAGCTGCTGCAAGTAAAATACCTTTGAAATTATTTTTGTGGTTTGCCATATGAATGGTGGCTTCTAACCGCCAAGCCCCTGACCGGTGGTGAGCACATAAATTAGCAAAATGGTGGCCGCCAAAAGCAAAACGGTGGCGATGATAATGGCGACAATTACAATTTTGGGCATGCCTGATGACTGATTATTTTCTTCGTAGTCGTCTTCTTCATCTTCATCATAATCATCTTCGTCGTCATAGGCCTCTTGCACGCGCTTATTGTTGAAATATTGCGTTGTCAGAGGCTTGCCGCTTTTGACGGCCAGAAGATCGTTGTGTAAATCTGTCAATGATTGATAGCGATCTGCTTTCTCTTTTGCCAATAGGCGGGAGACAATTATTTCTATGCCTTCGGGAAAATCTTTGCCCAAAGACGCCTCGCGTAGTTTCAAAGGAATTTCTTTTTGGTGCTTGACCATGGTAATCAGAGCGCTGTCACCCATGAATGGAGGGGCGCCGGTGAGGGTTTCGTATAGGGCGCAGCCAATCGAGTATATGTCTGAGCGGGGGTCGACTTCGGCGCCTCGGCATTGCTCTGGGCTCATGTACAGCGGGCTGCCGAAAATGGCGCCAGTGTTTGTTGTGGCTGCACAGTCTTGACCTGTGGGGGTGGCCAGTTTGGCAATACCAAAATCGAGAATTTTTACGGTGGGCTTGGTGGCACCTTTGTCGAAGGTGAGCATGATATTGCCTGGCTTTATATCGCGATGAACAAACCCTCGTTCGTGGGCGAAGTTAAGGCCGTCGGCTATTTGGCAGAAAATCTCAAGGGCTTCTGGCAGTGACAGAGTGGCTTGGCGCTTTAATAGCTCAGCCAGCGATTCTCCTTCTAAAAGGTCCATGACATAGTAAGGAAACTTGCCTTCGGCAATGCCCAGGTCATAGATTTTGACCATGTTTTTGTGCTCTAGCTTTGCCACAGACTTTGCTTCCATTTGAAAGCGAGCCCAACTTTCTTTGGTTACTTCATCTGGGGGAATTGTTTTAAGCGCAAATTCGCGATTGAGAAAGGCGTGATGAACGCGGTAGACGGCACCCATCCCGCCGTGGCCAATTTGAGAGATGATGCGATAAGAGCCAGCGAAGGTGTCGCCTTCTTTGATAGTAATACTGGTTTTGGGTCTCTGAAACTGGTTTTGCAATTTACTACCATTAAAACCAACTGCTCTTATTCTACGTCTATTTTGCTCAATTCGAGTTCGCTGGGACTAGCTATTCTTCGAATTTTGTTTTGGCCTCGCTTTTGTCATCGTAATTACGAACAGCACAGCCTGGTAGAGCTTGCTGAAGAAGTCTTTGGTCTCGCGGGCTCCACCTGTCAAGGCTTAAGGTGAGACGTTTCAGACCTTTTATCCGGGTCATGGTGGGTATGATTTCTGCCGTTAGTTTGAGGCATCCTTGTAGTTCTAAAGAGTGTAGCTTTTTTAGCTTGGTCAGTGGCTCAAGGTCTTTATTCGATAGATTGTCGTTGTAGCCTATTTCAAGTTTGTCTAGGTTTGGCATAGTGCTAAACACTTCGATATCGGCGCCAGTAAGATTGCTTCCTTCGACGTTAAGATGAGCGGCTTTCTGCGAATTGCGCATGGCCTTGACTAGCGCTGAGGCGTTTTCTGTAGCTTTTAAGTTTATGCGTTTAAGGCGCATCGGGATGGTGCTTGCTGCAAGGGCTTCACCTGTAATACCTGTTTCGGTAACGCCGAGAATTGTGAGATTTCGTAGCTTTTCGATAGATTTCACAGAGGCGTTGGTGAAATCATTTCCACTCATTGCTAATTCTGTTATTGAGTTGATGTGGCTGATATTGTCGATCAGATCATCGTGTGCCCCTTCGGTTGTCTGGCAGATAAAGCTGTGAAAGTCACCGTCTTGAAAGCGTTTGAAGATTTTGCTGTGAGTAACAGCTGCTTGACTGGGCTCCAGTTCGCGTATTTCATTTTCGTGTAAGTTGAAGGTGCCTTGAGCTTTGTGGTGCTGAGAATTACGAGGGCCGTACTTAATTGTGCCGAGGTCTAATTGTTTTGGTATGGTGAACTGCCTCATTGCCGAGGCACCTTTGCCGATTACTTTGCTAAAGAATGGTTTACTGGGGCCGATTTCGGGAAGGAAAAGAGGGTCTTGCTGCAGTGCGCGATCGCGTGTGTAACTGTCGTAATATTTCGTGTCGATTGGTACTTCTTTTGAAGCTGACGCTCTAGTGGAGCTTATGACGTTCTTGTTTGATTCTTCTACGTTTTTCGCTGTCCTGTTTATCTCTTCTATGTTGGCAAGTTTCTTTTCAGGCTTAGGTGCGGCGAGAATTCGGGTGGTTAATAGCGCGGCAGCTGCAAGCACTAGAACTGCTACTGTTATAGGTTTTGCTGAGTTTCGGATTCTTTCAATGAGACTCGGTTCAACTTGGTCTTCACCGTCATCCCACTGATCACTACTATCTGTTTCAAGGTTAATAGTTGTCTTACTGCTGTGTGTTTGTTTGTGCGATGGCTGGCCGAGCGAGCGTTCTAATAACAGTAAGTCTTTGGCGGTGTCTGCTAATGATTGGTAGCGCTGTTCTGGCTCTTTGGCCAGCATTTTTGTGATGATGCGCTCTAGCTTTGGTGGATACTCCATTTCACCAATGTCTTTCAACGATGGTGCCGGTTCTGACTGGTGCATGGCTGTGGTTTCAACAGCGCTGCGGCCGATAAAGGGCGCTCTGCCTGTAAGAGCCTCGAAGAAAGTAATTCCGGTTGAGTAAATATCAGTACGGTGGTCGATGGGCGAGCCCAAGCACTGCTCTGGGCTCATGTAAAGCGGGCTGCCAAAGACTTCACCAGGCCGAGTTAGGCCCTGGCCCGGCTGGCCAGCGACACTAAGTTTGGCAATGCCGAAGTCGACAATCTTAACTACCCGCTGCGAGCCTTCAAGCAGCATGATATTGGGCGGTTTAATGTCGCGGTGGATAATTCCGCGATCGTGCGCGTAGGCTAGGCCGGCGCAAATCTGACGGAATATTGGTAAAGCCTGTTCGACCGGGAGGAAATCGTGTTGGTCGAGGTAATCAGCCAGAGATTCTCCAGCTAAGAGGTCCATTGTGTAGTAGGGAACGCCATCTTGGGTTTGATTCATGTCATAAATTTTGACTATGTTGGCGTGGTCTAGTCTGGCAATGGCTTGGGCTTCTGTTTGGAAGCGACGCCAGATTACTTCTGATACCTGGTCGGTTCTCAATACTTTTAGGGCCAACTCTTTGGCTAGCAGAAGGTGCTCAACGCGGTAGACAAAGCCCATTCCCCCTTGACCAAGAAAATCCATAATCTTGTAAGTGCCGCCCAGCACGTCGCCTGGGGCATATTGGCCACTGGTTCGATTGCCGCTCGGCGAGGCGGCAGTCTCACCAATGACTACTGTTTTACTGTGTTCATTGTTTTCCAAGATTAATTGTTCCCCCTGCCTATTATTCCCAGCTAGGAAGAATTTGATTGGTTTTAACCCTTCAGAAAGAAAGCTTGTTCTCCTGGTAGACGGCCTTTCCGTCTATTAGAGTTAAGAGCACTTTGGCACTGGCGATTTCGTTTTTCGGCAGGTCGAAAATATTTTTGTCGAGCATGACTAAGTCGGCACATTTGCCAACTTCGAGGCTGCCGGTCTGTTGCTCTGAATGATTTACGTAGGCACCGCCAGCGGTGTAGGCCTTGGCTATGTCGTTGAGGTTTAGCGCTTCTTTCTCGTTTAACGGTGGTTCTAACGTACCGTTGCCGCTCTGCTTTGGTGCTTGTCTTGTGACAGCGGTCTGCATTGCTTCAAGGGGGTTTAGGGTTGAGACTGTCCAATCTGAGCCTGCTGCTAGCCTCGCGCCAGCTTGTTTTAGACTGTTGAAAGGATAAATCCGGGCCATGCGCTCTTGGCCTAAAAGGGGAGCGGTTAAGTCTTTAATGTAGGTATCTTGGTAGGCCCAAGCTGCCTGACAGTTGGCTGTTACATTGAGGGCGGCGAAGCGTTTGAGATCTTCTGGGGCCACTAATTGCAAATGAGCAATTTGGTGGCGTAAATCGCCATTTCTTGGTAAGGCTTCAAAGGCATCAAGAGCCGCTCTCACAGCGCCATCGCCAATGGCATGAATGTGTATTTGAAAGCCCCGACTAGCCAATTCTTTCACCATGGTAGTCAATTCTGTCGGGGTGAAATTGAGGGCTTGTTTCTTTGGCTGGTTCGCTTGTGGGCTATCTTGTTTAACTGCTAGTCGGTCACTGTATGGCTCTAGTAAGGCTGCTGTATGTGATTCGATTACGCCATCGGCAAATATTTTGGCGCTGTGGGCGCTAAGGCGATTGTATTTTGAATATTTGTTAGCTGCTGCTTCTATTTGTTTATAAGCTAGCGGCGTCATTGTGCCGGTGTGGAGAGCTGCTACTACTTTGAGATTGAGCTGCTTGCGCTTAGCTAAATCGTAGTAGGCCGTGATTACTTCGGGGTTGGCATGGGCTTCTTGGGCCGAAGTGATGCCAAATGAATTGGCTAAGGCAATGGCCTTGGCTAAGGCGGCGCTGCGTTCTTTTAGTGACAAAACAGGCAGTACTTTTTGTGCTAAGGCTAGTGCACCTTCTCTTAGGCAGCCAGTTGGTTGTCCTTTTGTATCTAGCTCGATTATGCCACCACAGGTAGTTTTGGAGCTGCTCGTGATCTTGGCGATTTGCATGGCCTTGCTGTTGAGCCAGGCTGAATGGCCGTCTTCGGCATAAACCAGAATTGGTTGATTAGCAGAAACTTGATCTAGAATGTGACAGTCTAGTGGCTCTTTCATCACTGCTGGTAGCGGCAGCCCTGCTGCTAGTAGCCACTTGCCAGAGTGTTTTTCTGGGTGCTTTTCAGCGCGCCATTTCTGCAGTAAAGTCAGTACGTCTGCTCTGCTTTTTGCTGCGTTCAAGCGGCATTGCAATAGCTCAGCACCACCTTCCGCTAGATGTACATGGCTGTCGTGAAAGCCAGGCATGATTAGCTTTGAGTTAGCGTCAAATATTTTGGTTGCAGGGCCGGCGAGTTTAAGTGCCTCTTCATCGCTGCCAATTTGCACAATGCGACCCTTGCCAATGGCTATGGCGCTCTGCCATGCTGGATTGGCGCTTGTATAGATCTTGGCGTTTTTGATGATTAAATCGGCGTGGACTTTGTCATTGGTTGGCTCGACGGCAAGTGCTGGCAAAAGGGTAAAACAGCTGGCCGCGCTGAAGGCAACAACAGTGCTAAGACAGCGGACTAGTCTGCTGATTAAGAGAGGTCGTGAAATTGATGGCAGATGGAGATGTAGATAGGTTTTCATTTTGTAAGCTAATTTATCACATTGCTTCTGGTGACTGATAGCCGTATGTTTTTGCTCTCTGTAGGTCAATTTTTGATAGGTTTTGTTTGCCGAGGGCTTTATAGGTCAAGCTGCGCTCATAGTAAGCTTCTCCATAATTTGGTACTTGTCTAATTGCTTCGTCTAAATCTTGCAGAGCAAGTTTGTATTTGCCGAGCTTGGAATAAGCGATGCCCCGGCTCAAGAGTGGGTGCGTGCGTTTTGGATTTAGTTTTAGAGACTGAGTGCAATCAGCAATGGCTCGCTCATATTGGTGGTCGCTCACTAGAGCTGAGCCTCTAGCGCAAAAATTGATGGCGTTCTGAGGGTCATATTTTATCGCTTCAGAAAGGTCAGCGATAGCTTTTTTGTATTGCTTTTGTGCTCGGTAGCACATACCTCGGCCATAGTACACGGTAGAGTCTTTTGGCGCTAAAGCAACTGCTTTGTTGTGATCTTCAATTTCGTCTGCTAGTTGTCCCAATTCGCGATGTGCCCATGCTTGAGTGCTGTACGCTTTCGCATATTTCGGATTTTGCAAAAGGGCTTGCTCTGTATCCTCTAGTGCCTTCGCCCATTCTCTTTGGTGACAATAGTTATCTGCTCTTTCTCTGTAGGCATCGGGGTTGTTTGATTCTAGGCTGATAGCGCTAGTGAAATCGCTAATTGCTTTTTGGTGCTCACTTAAATTGTGGTAGGCGAGCCCACGCTGATTAAATGCAGCAGCATAATTGGGTGCTAATTCTATAGCCCGGTCAAAGTCAGCCACTGCCTTTGCGTATTCTCCCTGGTAGTAATAGCAGCTACCTCTGGCGCAGTAAGACAAAGGATTTTTCTTGTTTTTTGCTATATAGAAGTCGTAGTCAGAAATGGCTAATTTCCACTGGTTTAGTTCCCAGTATGTCCCAGCCCGCAAGAAGTGAAGAAAGATGCAGTTTGGAGACATCTTTATGGCTTGACTGAGGCAATTGGCGGCCTCTTTAAACTGGCGCAAGCCATAGTAGGCGCTAGCGGCATTGAGCAAAGTGCTAACGTCTTTGCCTTGGGTATGTAAGGCTAAGACTTGTTTGCATTCGTCATCTGCTTCTTTGTTCTTTTGGACTATTTGCAGTGAGCCCGCGTGCTCAAGAAGCAGGTCTGGTTCTGTCGGAATGCTTGTTGTGAGATCTAAAGCCTTCTGTGCATCTTTCTTGGCGAGTTGCACTAGGCCTAGCCAACCAAATACACGGCTGCGTCGAGAATACGCATCAGGACAATTTGGATCACTTTTAACGGCGCTAGTGAAATCGGCAAAAGCTTGCTTGTAGTTTCCTAGACGGGCATAGGCGTAGCCTCTTCTTGCCAGGCAAACAGCGTTATTTGGAGCTGTCTTTAACGCTCTATTGTAGCTTTCGACGGCCAGCTGCCATTCGCCACAGTTAGCCTGCTGTCGAGCTATTTGGGTCGCTGATAAATGTTCGGCTGCGATAGCAAGTGCGGCAGCGAAAGAGAGGCAAAAGATAATTGTGATTTTGCGCATGGCCTTTGTTGGTAGCAGGTTCACGCCGGCTAAAGTGCGCTCTTAATCTTAGCAAGTCCAGAAGGAGAACTGATTCAGTAGAAATATTATGTTTCAGCCGTAATCTTCGTCAGTGTTGCACTTGAGATAGCATAATTGCTTACGATCCACATTCGAAATATTCGAGGTCTAGTTAATGCCTGCGTCGCATCGCAACGGATTTGAAAAAAATAGTGTGTAGCGGCCGCTGGCACTTTCTCGACGGCGAGAAAGGTCCAGAAGCGGTTAGAAAGGCTGAGGCTTTAAAGCAAATCGATAGGTTTTGGAGCGAGTTTAAGGGCAGCAAACTTTGCCAAGTGCGGGCCAGAGCAGCTCTGAAGGAAAATATCGCAGCTCCGTGGATGCTTGAGCATTTTCCGGTTGCTGAGCCACTCCTGGAATGGGAGCTAGGCTTCGATCAAGATGAACTTTCGGAGCTTTCTATTTGTCGCAGCGAAGGGTTCTCGCAACTGCGGCTAACGGAAACATTCGTCGAGCGCGCCGGTGCAATTGATGGTTGGAAAATCCACGCGGGAAGAGTTCCGTTAGATCTGTCTAGAATCGACATTCGTAGTGCTTTTGAGAGCCGATGGAAAAGGAGGCTTCCGCCCTTCACCTTTGAATTGTTTAAAACACCGTCCAACCACATTGAGATCAAATTCTACTCTAATGAATTTAAGGTCGAGAGTGCAGATGATGATCAAGCAACCGTTTTTTGTCTTTGTGAATCCCTTCTTGGTGAGCAAGTCTCTGACAGGTGGGTAGGGCTGCGCGAGACTTTATTTGATGAGAATCTAGCTGTATCTGATTTCGACTTTAAGGCTAAAGCCGAAGCTTTTCAAACAGCCTTTGCCGATATGAGGCAATCTATTCTGGATGAACTGCCTGAACAGCCTTATGCGCTTTGGGATTGTACGCGAGATTTCACTACGTTGCAGGTAGCGACTCCTGCCCAGATTGCTGACACCTCACGCGACCGCAGGCGTTGGACTATTATGACTTTCTGGCCTGAGATATTCATGGGTTTGTCTAACAGATTATTCTTTTCAGAACGGTTTTTGAAAAATGGGCAGCGCTTTGCCTATCTGCATCTAATTGACATTATTCCTGAGTTCTCAAACGAATTTCGAGAAAGGTTTGAGGACGACATAATAAGTGCTTTGGCGGCTGCTGAGGCTGGCTGTATGGTCGGATGCGGTCGTGGAAACCCAGACAGCTATTACTTTGATCTTTGTTTGACTGATATTGCCAAAGCTATTGAAGTCTTGCGCGAAGTTTGTCAGCGAGCAAAATTGCCAAATACCTGTTGGCTGCGATTTTATGACTGCCATTTAAGCGAAGACTGGGTGCGAATGTTTCCCGATACTCCTGATTTGGAAGATCCAGAGAGGCTGGGGTAGCTTTAAGAAGACACGCAGCTATCGGGTCAGCCATTTACCATCTACGCAGTCGAACGTGAGGCCTTGGGTAGAGTCTTCAAGGGTGTGGAGTAATTTTTGAACTGCTGGGCTTTTCGGGTCTAAATCGGTCTTCGCTTCTACGATCACAGCCTTGTCCGTCACCTTTGTTGGGCTATTCGCTGACGATACACTAAGGCGTGAGTTGCATCGCCTCAGTTTTGCGATTAACTCCTTCGGTAACTGTTGCTTCTTTTCTGTATCGTTAGTAAGTTCTCGAATTTCCTCGACGGCATACGATGAGTCGTCGACTACGACTACTAATGCGACTGGAGTCGTGACTCGGACAAGCGGGAAAACTCCGCCCTGTGGTAGCGGTACGTCTTCTGCCTTTGCCGTGGCGTCGTTAGAAGACTTGTTTATAATGTCAGCGATTTTCCGTGTGTCTAAGGAAATGTCTCGGGAATCATAAATCACCATCGCAGAGGCGATTGGTGAACCTATGTCAGGAAAGACAAACGGCTTCTTCTCGGCATGACTCCACGAACGGGCAGCGATAATTACTATGATAATCACTGTAGCTGCAATACCAAGCCGAAGTGATATTTTGGAAGTCGGCATTTTACCCTTGTTGCTTACTGGACAGTTTTAATATTTGGGACTCATTATAGCCTTATGATTGTGCGCAGCAGCTAAGTTGGGATTTCGACCAAAATGTCCGGCATCGGGATAGAGCGCTCGAGATTGGGTACAAGTCAACATGGGCTTTAAGGTGGACATGATTTGAGGAAATTGGTCGCGCTAACGGTTTTAGCGCTTTTGTATTGTCACTCTGTTCGTGCCGAGACACCTCAGAGTTTTGCCAGTGCGCCAACGAGTAAGTATGACTGTGAGCCGGCTTCTGTGCTTGCCACTATGGATAGTGAGTTGCAGCGCTCACTTAGTCGTCTAAAGAACGCAGGTAAAGCGCCTGTCTATTACCTCGCCTACAGGTTGTATGAAGGAAATTGGGACTGGATCGCGGCTTCCAACGGTGCCCTTCTCGATTTTAGTCGCGGCGGCAACTGGCGCATGTTATCTGTGGATCTACGGGTGGGAAATTGTCATTTTGACAATACGCATTTTTTACGTGGCAGAAATTCCGAGTCGCCTACATTCTGGGAAAAATCAAGCAAGCTGGAATCGATATTGCCCGATGGTGGCGCCGGTCTGCCGCTTCAACAATGTCTGTGGATGACTACTGATGAGGCCTACAAGGCTGCTCAGCAAAGATATTCAGAGCTGACAGTGAGTCATGAAGTGATGTCGGCCGAAGACGATAAGTCTGATGATTTCTCCTTTCAGCCTGTGCATAATTATCAATCGACCTTGAAAAAATTGACTCTTGACCGCCCAGAATGGACCGCGCGGGTGCGCCGTTTGTCGCAGCTCTTTTTAAAGCATCCCAATTTCACTTCTTCCAAAGTTTCCCTCACCGCTGAGCCTACCACTCGTTATATGGTTAATAGCGAAGGCTCAAAAATTGTCGAGCAGCACTTCAGCTATTGCATTTTAATCGAGGCTTCGGCATTAGCCAAAGACGGCATGCAACTCTCACTGACGGATTCTGTCAATGTGCTTGATCCTTCGCTTTTACCAGACGAAGCGGCTTTGGCTAAGAAAGTGGACAAGCTGGCCGAGTCTCTGGAACAGCTGTGCCGGGCGCCGGTAGCTGAGCCCTATGTCGGACCGGCGATTTTGTCCGGACGGGCGGCGGCTGTATTTTTTCATGAGACATTTGGCCATAGAGTGGAAGCCTTGCATCAAAAAAACGAAAATGAAGGGAAGACTTTCTCTCACAAAATCGGCTCTACTGTCATGCCGTCTTTTCTTACGGTGATTGATGATCCGACTGCCGCCAAGGTAGGCAGTGAATATTTGAACGGACACTATTTCTATGATGATGAAGGTGTAGCGGCGCAACCTGTGACGATTGCCAAAAGAGGTGTACTGACGTCCTTTTTGCTCAGTCGTACTCTGGTGCGTGGCTTCAAGGCTTCAAACGGGCATGGCCGCTGTTCGCCTGGTTGGAATCCTGTTGCCCGCCAAGCCAATCTCTTTGTCCAGGCCGACAAAGCTAAGCAAGTTTCACCTCATGTATTGCGATCAATGCTTATCAAAGAAGCAGTCAGGCAGCACAAATCATACGGTCTATTGTTTGACGAAATCTCTGGCGGCTCGACTTGTACCAGTAGTGATTCGGACCAGACTTATAATGTGCACCCGCTCAAAGTTTACAAAGTGTTTGTCGACGGCAGGCCGGATCAACTTATTCGGGGAGCTGAAATTGTTGGTACACCACTTGCTGCCCTTGAGCGCGTATTAGCAGCTGGCAACGAAATAAGTGTATTTAACGGAACATGCGGTCGTGATTCAGGTTCTATCCCCGTTTCGGCGGTGGCGCCTAGCTTGCTTGTCCAGTCGATTGAAACAAAACGCACGGCGCGCTCAACTGAGAAAATGCCGATACTTTCTGATCCGACTATCAAAAAAAGTGAACCAGTGGCAACAAGAGAAAGTGATAAGAAACGATGAAAACTTTCAATAGTAAACTTGTCAATTTCTATACTCTGGTCGCTGCCGGGGTCTTCAGCTGCGGCTGTTCTTTTGCTGCGGTTGATAACGATGTCGTCTTGTCGGCGCTCACCGACGAAATGGAGCGCTCGATGAAAGAGCTAAAAATCGAGAAACACCCGGCGCCCTATTTTATTTCTTACATGGTGAAAGAGATTGACGAAGCCAGTTTTGCCTCATGCCTTGGCGCACCTTCTGTTTTCGATTACACTCGAGAACGTGTCTTTACGCCAATAGTCAGAGTCGGCAGCTACGATCTGGATAGTTCTTATCAGACAAGCGATCAGGCCAATACATCTTTCCTCTTGCCTTTGGATGACAATTACTCGGCGCTACGGCGCGGTATTTGGCTCAATACAGACAGTGAGTATAAGTATGCTGTGCGTATATTGGAGTGGAAAAAAGCCTATCTAAGCGCCAACAATGTCGTTGACAGGTTGCCGGATCAGACAGAGGAAAAGCCAGTCGTTGTGCTAGAACCAGTACACAATGTATCTGTCGACGAGAAAAAGTGGTCGAAGCAGATTGAGGAACTCTCGGCGATTTTTAAAAACTATCCCACCTTGCAAAAGTCCAAAGTTTCTTTTATCGCCCGCACCGTTAACCGCTGGTTTGTTAATAGTGAAGGTACCAAAGTGCGTGACTCGCACAATCAATATGCGGTGCGCATCTGGGCCACAGCTCAGGCTAGCGACGGCATGCCATTTGAAGACTGTGAGATGGTTGCCAATCCCGACGAGTCCAAATTGCCAGACTTTGCCCAACTGAGGCAAAAGACTGAGGCTCTAGCGCAGCGCTTGACTGAACTGCGAGTGGCAGCAAGGGGGGAAGATTACTGCGGGCCGGTTTTGTTTGAGGATCAGGCTGCTGCTGAGCTTTTTGATCAGGTGATGGCACCCAATTTCAGTTTCGCCGAAGAGTATATGGGCAGTGAAGATTACAGCAATCCTTTGAAGAATCGTCTTGGCCGCAAAATAATGTCCAAGCAGCTTTCAGTTGTCGATAACCCATATGCGGTGGATGCAAACGGAAATCTGCTGACGGGCACATACAAAATCGATGACGAAGGAGTACCGGCCCAGCGAGTCGACCTGGTGCAAAATGGCCTGCTAAAAGCATTTTGTCAAAGCCGCATTCCTACCCGCCATTTTAATCATAGTAATGGGCACTCATTGGGAGGGCACGGCGTCTACAGCATTCTTTCATTGTCCAGCTCAGAAACGGCGAGCCCGGAGCAAATCTGGGCAACTGCCAAGGAAATGGGCAAGGACGCCGGTCTCGATTACGTGCTTTTGATATCGCGAATCAGACAAAATTATCAAATGCGCGAGTATCCATCCGCTGACCGTCTCGATGAGCGGCCCTATGCTACGCCCTCGCATACTGTTCAGCCCTCTAAGCCGCTGATTGTCTATAAGCTATTTCTCAATGATGGTCATCGCGAACTAGTGCGGGGCCTGGAGTTTGCCTACGTTTCTCTGCGCACGTTTCGCGATGTGCAGGCGGTCGGCAATGACCCCAAGCCATACATTACGGAGCCGATGGACTACTGGACACGATCTCTGATAACGCCTTCGTATCTAATCGGTGAGTTGGAACTGACACCGATAGCACCGGAACATTCCACGCCGCCTATACTTCCCAGCCCGCTGCAGGCGATGTTTGGTGAGAAACAACTGCAAAAATAGGCTTATTGTGCAATGAACGATCCAAGCCCTTCAAGCAGTTTGTCCACCTCAGCCTGAGTATTGGAATAGTGACAGGCTACTCTAATGCCGCAGCCAGGTTTGGCATTGAGAAAATCTGGTTGAATCCAAATTTTAAATTTGCTCCAGAGTGCCTCGCGTAAGTCTGGTAACTTCACTCTTTCGGCTGGCCAGTAGCAAGCAACCAGAGCGGTAGCTTCAGCGGCCAGATTGTCGTGCAAGCTCGGCAGGCGGAACTCAGGATGATAGGTTCTCTCAAGCTCTTCGCGCAGATACTGTGCCAAGGCAAATTGCTTACGCCGAATCTTTTCAGCGCCGATGATGTCTTGTAATTCACAAGCTTTGACCAAGCCATACCAGCGCACCACATCAGCAGTACCGCCGCTTTCGAATCGAGTTACATCTCCAGCGTCGGCAGCAAGAGCATCAAAATAGTGATCACCCACGGCTACGGGCTTTAGTAGTGGCACCATTTCTGGTGCCACATAGCTCACCCCGGTGCCATTGGGGCCACCTAGCCATTTGTGGGCAGAGCCAACCCAGAGGCTGCTCTCACCAATAATTTCAGCACCGGCCAGTTGTCCCATACTATGAGCGCCATCTATCAATACTGGTACACCCAAGCTGTTGGCTTCCCTCTCAAGGTGCTCAAGATCTGCCCGCCACCCGGTGTATGAACTAATCTGGCTGACAACAATAAGCCGGGTCTTTGCCGTAACGAGATTGAGTAAGCCATCGCAAAGGGCGCGACTGCCGAGTTTAGGGTCTGCGTCCGAACGCTTAGTAACCACTCCCCGAGTCTCGCCGAGGTGCCTGGCAATTGATGTGACACTGCCGTGTTCGGTATTGGTCGTAACTAGCTCATCGCCAGCTTCGAGCAAGAGGCTGTGCATGATCAGCTGTAGACCTTGAGTAGAATTCTGTGTCAGAATCAACTGCCTGGGTTCCACACCAAGCAACCGAGAAAAGGCTGCACGAGCCGATTGCATTGGCTCAACATCAAGAAATGTGGCATAGGTCGGATTGATATTGAGCTTCTGCCAACCCTCATTGATTGCGGCCAGCACAGAAGCGGGCTTGCGGCCACAACTGCCGGTATTGAGATAGGTGCAGTCGGAGGTGGGAAACTCTCGGCGCACGAGCTCTTGATCTAGCTCTAATTCGCTCTGCTCCAAATCAGCAGTGGCTGTCAATTTGCTGCCCTCTCCGCAATTGTCCTTCAGACCATGCATATACTACTCTAGTAAACCCTCAAGGGTATGTTCTGTTGGCATTGCGCTTGAGCACTTGCTCCTTTTCATCTATTTCTTGTGGCAGAGCCTTAGCCTTTGCCTCCAGTGATGTGCCTGTCGGATGTGCCTTAATGGGAGGCTGTGGCTTAGGTCGGCCCTGCGGTTGCACAATTGTCTTGGGCTGAATTAGGGGGGCTGGTTGATGTGGTGTTGCTTTGGACGGCAAAATAATGTGTGCGGAAATGGCTGCTTTAGCCTTATTTTCTGATGAGCTCGCCGCGCCCTTTAGAGCAGTCGTCTCCGCCGACTTAGGCTTGGGAACAGTGGCGGCCAGGCTATGCACCAAACCCTGGCTGGTGGCCTGACTGAAGGGTACCACCGTGATGATATCGGCCTTGGCTCCCTGCTTAACCAGCTCACTGTCGAGTTGCTTAAGCAATTTATCCGGAGTACCCACTTCTAGAAATACAATTGAAAGCAACTCAGGTTTAGAAAGACTGTTCACCTGAGCAATGATCGCCTTCTTTAGTGACTCGGCGTCGTTAAGGCGACCGTCCGAAACCACAGTAATCATTGCCGGTCTATCGTAGTTGAGTTGGTTGCGCACCAGAGCAAAAGCCTCTGTCAGGGCTGGCGCCATAAAGGTTTCACCAGAAGGCTCGCTATCTTGAAAAATTTGTGGCAACTGCGCTGTTGAACAATTGCGATGGCTGCGGTAGTTGGAGTCGAATGTGATAATGCTGACATTACTTTGATTGCGCAGACTGCCCAGATTGCTTGCAAAATTGGCCACATAGAGGTCTTTCATGTGTTCTTTGCACCACTGCCAGCGGCTGATGTTGCCGGGGCAATCAGCCGTTTGCATCGACGCTGAACTGTCTATAAGCATGACAATGGCATACTCAGAGAGAATTTGAGCATCGCTCTTATTCTCGGTAGCCTTTCCCGATAGGGCAATTGGTAGTGTCTGTTTGGTTTCCATCAGGCACCCGTAGCGTTTACCGCCGCGCTCAATGGTCAAAAGCGCCTGAGGAAGCTGTACTTTGGTAGCCAACACTTTGTCGCCGGCAGTAAGGCCGCTGCGCCAGGCTGCGGTGTAAGGTTTGACGTAGCTTATCTGCACTGATGCTGCGCCCCCTTTTCCATCTTTTGATACTACTTCAGAGTATCCAAAAATATTGACGGGTATGCCTTCGGGACCCTGATCCTGACCAATCGAACCTTTGAGTAAGCGGCGCTCTGGTAGCTTGTCTAGAGTTGGTACAAGCCTGAGTAGTTCAATATTTTTACTATTAATATTACTGGAATCAATATCCTTAGCACCGACCGGAAGACACAGCTCAAGGCTAACTCCAAGGCTAAACTGACCCGCTAGAAGCAGTGACAGGGCGAGAATAATATATAGGCCCTTCTTCATTAATGTCATTTATCGGGAAACAATCCCGGCAGCCAGCTTGAAGCTAAGGTTGCTGGAAATGCAAGTCGAACCGGGGTGCGACTCGTTTCTGAGACAAGAACACCCTTTTCTGCCAATCCAGAGATTACCCGCCTAGCACTAGCGGGACTAAGATTAAGCATCGCTGGTATATCACCACGTGGTAGTTCACCTGAGGTAAGTAGAGATTCTAAAACTATAGTAGTTCGTGGCGGCAAAGTTTTTTTCGATATTTCATCATTAGCCCACGCTATAACCCGTTTGCGTAATTGATCTGGACGTACTAGTGATTTCATAAATTTCACTTGATCAATGCATGTAAGTAAGAAAAACCCTGTAAATTCCTCAAGCGAGGATTCGCTTAATGCGCCTCGACCGTCAAAATCGCCACGACGAATATGATCGCAATTCGCTAAGTGGCTTTTGTATTGTTCTTGTTGCCTGGCTAAGCCTCTGGCAATTGACCAGATGCCTCCAGTATCTAAAGCGTGTAGCAAAGATGCATATGACATTAGTCTTGCTACTCGGCCGTTGCCGTCTAAAAACGGGTGAACCCATAGCAGTCTATGATGTGCAGCCGCAGATGCCAGTATTGTCGCCGATCTATTGAGATTGCAATAGGTTTGCTCGTACTTTTGCATAAAACGCGGAACTGCTCCCGGACTTATTGCAAGGTGCCTGCCTACTTTTAAATCGAGAACTCGAAGAGCTCCTGGAATAATTCGAATCTTTTGTTTTGTTGTTGGATCAATTGTCCACTGAAGTTGCTCAGGCAACAACTCATAAAATCTCCTATGAATTTCCTGCAAATTTTGGAGAGACATTGCGGAGCCGGTCATTCCACCCTCATCAATCCAGCTTTGAACTGCGATATGTGCTTCGGCCTCAAGCTGTAAATTTCTTTTTTCAGGGTCGTCGCTGTAATCTTTTTTTCGGGCCTTTTCTATCTCTATTGGATGGGTGTCATGGCCCTCAATAAGATTGCTGTAATAGCAATTCATTGATCGCACTAACGCTGACAATGCTTCAATAAACGGTTCTGGCATGCTACTTCGAAAGCTAGCTGACTCAGACACTAATTCCAGCACTAAATCGTCCAGATCAGCTTTCGGTCGGTCTTGCGATAGCGTCAAAGGTTCCATAAGGCTTGGATGCTCGGCGCGATCTACTACCGGCTTTCTTAGCGGTTTCTTGAGCGGTTTGTTTTTGGAGGTGCGATCTGCCATTGTTCAATAATATCAGTCTTTTCAGGTGTATTATGTTCCTGTTTTAAATGTCGCAGTGAGCGGTTCATTGAGCGCTTCACGGAAAAAGCGATCAAGGTCACCACTAGACTAAAAACTATGTATTCTCAGCTAAATATGCACTTCTTAGCGCGACGTAAGCGATGACGCCGTAGATGGCAAAGAGAATGAGAAATCCGACTAAGGGAAATTTCATTGCCACTTTGAAAAATGGGCGTACTAGCATGTCAAAGAAAAGGATTCCGGTGGCAGCGCTCATGATTGAAACCTATTGATACTGTCTTTTTTAGCGATCAATTAGTGATCAATCTCAGCATGGGGCCGCGGGGTTAAGCTCTGGTTAAGGGCTTGGGGAGTCATACGAAAGATTGCGAATCTCTGTTTACTTACTTGCTTTGATGCCACTGACAAGGATGTCAACGCAGGTCTCTAGGCGGGCGACAAGTGAGTCTGTGCAGCCTAACTGCAACCAGGTCATCTTTTCGCTAAAGCTCATTAGAGCAAGATAACGACCAATTCGATTGGCGTCGATGTCGGCCCGCAGCTCTCCTGACTTTATGCCGCGTTCTAAAATATCAATCATCGCTTGGACCGCCGGGCATTCGCTCTCGCCATCGGCTTGTGAGCAGGTGGTGAGCGGTAGGGTTTTTTGTGTGAGAAGCACTTTAAATAGTTCACTGTTCTCTTCTGTCCAGCGGCCGAGATCGCTGGCTAAAATTTTGAGAGTGGCTATCGCTCCGGCATTTTTGTGTTCTGGTTGGTTGATGCGCTCTAAGGCACTTTCAAGTACACGATTGTGTAAGCCAATCAGTAGGTCTTCTTTGGCTTTGAAATAAACATAGAAAGTCACTTTTGAAACTTGCGCTAAGTCAGCTATTTGGTCAACAGTGGTTTCGCTGTAGCCACGCTCGCGAAAAAGTTTTTCAGCAGCGTTGAGCAAGCTTTCTTTTGTGCTGGCTTTCTTCTTTTCTCGCAGACCAGACACTTTGAATCTCCGTCACTACAATTTAAACGTTTAAGCTTGAAGCTTAGTTTACTATGGTATCCTTTACTCTGGTAAAATTCTTTACTTGGGTAAAGAATCTGCCGCTGAATAATCAAAACAATTGACTTTGTCCACGACCTACATATTTAGTATGACTCGCTTAACATGACTCGATCTTTTCTCTATTACTTCTCTAGGATCCACACTAGCACTTTAGGTTAGCTTCTTGGCTGCGTACCATGGTTGTGTGGAAATTTTCATAACATCCCTTTCCATTTGGTTAGCTATTCAGTAGATATCAACTAAACTAGGCATGGCTGATTGAGCTAACTAGAGTCAAAGGAAACCCCTCGTGAGAATTCAAACCTCTCAACTTTTGCAATATTCCGCCTATTTAGCTTCAACGATTGGTTTTGTTTTGTTGCCACTGACGCTTGCCGGTTGCCAGCGTGAAGCCACTCAGGGGGCGGCACCGCCGCCGGCTACTCCTGTAAAGATAGCAGTGGTTCTATCAAAGCCAATTAGCGAAACTTCGACTTATGTAGGCACTTTGAAGTGCCGCAAATCAGTGACTATTAGGCCGCGGGTATCCGGTTATCTCACCCAAATTTATGTGCGCTCTGGCGATATAGTTAAGTCGGGCTCTATATTGCTTGAAGTCGATCCGGCTAAAGAGCAAGAAGCGCTCAATACACAGTTAGCATCCCTCGAATCAAACAAGGCCGAGAAAACCAGCGCTGAAGAAAAACTGCGCTCTCTGAAAGCCGATCGCACCGCCAAAGTTGCAAATTTAGAATTTGCTCGCAGCCAGCATAAGCGCTATTCAGATTTGAGCAAAGAGGGTGCTGTTGCTCAAGAGAGTGTTGATCAGTACTCTAATCAGCTGAAGGCGGCAGAGGCCGATTTGAATTCGATTGATGCCCAGATTCGCTCGCAAGATGCTGTCATCAATAAGTCAGGCAGGCTCTTGCAGCAGAGTGCCTCACAAACAAAGCAAGAGCGTTTGCAGCTTGCTTATCACCGGGTGTTGTCACCGTTTGCCGGGGTGGTTGGTGATATTCCAGTTAAGCTCGGTCAGTACGTCGAGCCTTCCAGCGATCTCACTACAATTGATCAAAGCCGCCCTTTAGAAGTCTATGTCTATGTGCCAGCTGAGCAGGCCTCACGCTTGCGCAAAGGCATGGTGATGAACATGATAGACAGTGATGGAAAGCCTTTGGGTGATTGCTCGATTTTCTTCATCTCGCCCCAGGTAGACGATCGCAATCAGTCGGTGTTGGTTAAAGCATTGTTTGGTAATGAGGCCGAGAAGCTGCGCTCTAACCAACAAGTGACCACTAAAATTGTTTGGGAAACCAAAAATCGCCTGATGGTGCCAACTAATTCGGTCACCCATATTAGCGGGCAAGATTTTGTCTTTGTAGCCGCTGAAGAGAAGGCCGGTAGCGGCCTTTATGTGGCCAAGCAAAGGCCTGTGCAACTGGGCGATATTTACGATAACAACTATGTCGTGCAAAGTGGCTTGACTGGCTCAGAGCAAATTGTTGTTTCTAATGTGCAGAATCTATACGAAGGGGCTTCCTTGGCTACAGGTAAGTAATGTTTGTTGATTTTTTCATTGGTCGGCCAATCTTTGCCACAGTTTGTGCCCTGATTATAATTCTGGCTGGTGCAGTCAGTATTCCTACACTGCCACTCGCTGAATATCCAGATATTTCGCCACCAAAAGTATCGGTAACTTCTACATACACTGGAGCCTCAGCCGAGGTTGTCGAATCGGCTGTAACAACGCCCCTTGAGCAAGCTATTAACGGCGCTCAGAGCATCAAATATATAACTTCTACCAGCGGCAATGACGGCACTTCGACAATCAATATCAATTTTGATCTAGGGCGCGACGTTGACCTTGCTGCAGTTGATGTGCAAAGCAGAATTTCTTCTGCTCAAGGGCGTTTGCCTGAAGAAGTGAAGCGCACTGGTGTCACTGTCGCCAAAGTCTCTAACTCTTTTGTTCTGGCTATCGGCATTCTTACTCCTGATGACCGCTACTCTAGCCAATTTCTCAGCAACTATGCTGATGTTTATATAAAAGATGCTCTGAAGCGCGTTAAGGGTGTGGGTGATGTTCGCATTTTCGGCGAACGCAAATATTCTATGCGCATCTGGTTAGACCCGGCCAAGCTGGTTAACAAAGGGGTCACCCCCCAAGACGTTGTTGCCGCTATAGCTGAGCAGAACGTGCAGGTGGCGGCTGGGCAAATTGGTCAAGCACCACTGCCACCAGGTCAGCTTTTTCAAATGAGTATTAGGGCGCAAGGTCGGCTCAAGAATGCTGAAGAGTTTGAGAACATTATCATTCGCAATGGCTCAGACGGCCAGTTAGTGCGGCTCAAAGACGTTGGCCGGGCTGAGCTCGGGGCTGAAGATTATGGCAATGTCGTGCGCTTTAGGGGCAAAGAAGCGGTTGGTATCGGTGTATTCCAAAGGCCAGGTTCTAATGCGCTCGAAATAGCGAGCGGTGTGCGCGCTGAGATGGAGCGGCTGGCTAAGCGCTTTCCGCCAGGGATGAAGCATGAATTTGCTTTTGATACGACCTTGTCGGTGCGTGAGTCGATTAAAGAAGTATTGATTACCTTGGCTCAGGCCATTGGTTTGGTGGTACTGGTTATCTTTGTCTTCTTGCAGAGTTGGCGCTCTACTCTAATTCCTGTAATTACTATTCCGGTCTCACTCATTGGTACTTTCGCTGTGATGAAAGTACTCGACTTTTCTATCAATACGCTCACCTTATTTGGTATCACTCTGGCCACTGGATTGGTGGTCGATGATGCTATTGTTGTGATTGAAAATATCACCCGTTTTATCAATGAAAAACACATGCCCGCGCGGCAAGCTGCCTCGGCCGCCATGGCTGAAGTGACCGGGGCTGTCATTGCCATATCACTAGTGCTTGGGGCTGTGTTTGTGCCCGTGGCGTTTTTCCCTGGTACCACCGGGCAACTCTATAAGCAGTTTGCTTTAACCATTGCTATCTCGGTGGCTATTTCTACATTTAATGCCCTGACGCTAACGCCTGCTCTGTCAGCGTTGTGGCTCAAAGAAGGTAAGGATGGGGCTCATGGTGGTGGTAAATTCTTTAGACCAATCAACTGGGTGATTGACTTAACGCGCAATTTTTATACGGCTACTTTAGCACTGGTGCTCAAGGTCAAGCCGCTAGTGCTCATTGTTTTTGCCATGTTGATTGGGGCCACTTATTGGCTGTCAAAAGAAGTACCGACGGCTTTTATTCCAAACGAAGACGTTGGCTACTTTATTGTAATTTTGCAAGCTCCAGAGGGGGTTTCGGTCAATTACACCTTGAATGTATTGAAGAAGTTAGAGAAAGAATTAGATCATTGCCCGGAGATAGTTTCTTCATTTGGTATTGCCGGTTTTAGCTTCTCGGGCACAAACCCTAACAACGGCATTGTCTTCTGCAGCCTTAAACCTTGGCATGAAAGGCATGGTGAAGAGCACAGTCTTGGTGGCATTATCAATCGCCTGCGCGGTCCCTTTGGCGCTATTACCGAGGCCATGGTTATTCCTGTCAACCCTCCTGCCATTCAGGGCTTGGGCAACTTTGGTGGTTTTGCCTTCGAGCTGCAAGACCTTTATGGCACCGATATTAGTCGCTTAGCTCAGACCACCATGCAAATAATGATGCAGGGCAATCAAGATAAGCAATTGCGCGGTGTCTTTTCTACATTTACCGCCAGCAGCCCTCAGCTTATTGCTGAAGTTTTGCGTGATAAGGCCAGAGCCCTAAATATTTTGATTGGTGATATTTTCAGCACATTGCAGATATTTCTCGGCTCGCAGTACGTCAATGACTTTGACTTAGGCAATCGTATTTATCGCGTCTATGTGCAGGCTGACGCTATGTTTAGGGCAAATCCGCGCAATATTGATGAATTTTATGTGCGTTCGCAAACTGGACAAATGGTGCGCATGAGCAATTTAGTCAAAATCGAGCGCACAACCACAGCTCAAACTATCAATCACTACAATCTTTTCCGCTCCGCTGAAGTGAACGGCTCAACTGCCCCAGGAGTTAGCTCAGGTCAAGCGATCGCCGCTATGGAGAATTTAGCCAAGCGCGTCTTGCCCCAGGGCATGAGCTTTGAATGGTCTGGGATTTCGCTTGAAGAGAAAGAAAGTGGCCCCCAAGGCACTATCTTGTTTGTGCTGGGCATTATTGTGGTGTTCTTGGTTTTGGCCGCTCAGTATGAGAGCTTTGTTGACCCGGTCATTATTTTGCTATCTGTGCCGTTGGCCATGCTGGGGGCGCTTTTAGCGCAATATTTGCGCCACTTAGATAATGACGTTTTCTGCCAAATCGGACTAGTAATGCTCGTTGGCCTTGCTAGCAAGAACGCCATTTTGATTGTTGAGTTTGCCAATCACTTGAAGTTGTCTGGTCTGAGCCCAGAAGAAGCTGTTAAAGGTGCCTGCGAAACGCGTTTTAGGCCGATTCTAATGACCTCACTGGCATTTGTCTCTGGCATTCTACCCCTGGTGTTCGCCACAGGGGCTGGAGCTGCCAGCAGGCATTCACTTGGTACTGCTGTCTGTGGCGGTATGATTTTCTCTACTGTGCTGAGCTTGTACATTGTTCCGGTAATTTATCTTACAGTCGGTGCAATGCGCGAGAAAGTCATGGGTCGCAAGCCTGGCGCCAAAGGAACTGGAACTGGAACTGGAGCTGGAGCTGTTACTGGAGCTGGAACTGGAGCTATTGGGTCTGGAGCCGCTGGGTCTGCTGCCGAGGCCTCTGGTCCTAATGCCAATGAGGCCCCGGCCTCATTGGCTACCCCTGGGGCGGTTGAGCCTGGGGCTGAAGGGCATAGCGATTAAAGGCTCGGTCTTTAAAAAAATAATTTTTGCAATTGAACTTTTTTGAGAGAGCTAGCGTATTAGTAGTCAATCAGGTTTTTTTGCTGCTTTGAGGTTTCGATGAAAGTTTTTTCTTCGCTTACTATGGTCACTGCTATAACTGTTGCCACAAGCTTGGCTCTGCCGGCTCTGTTGCCTTTGTCTCTGGTTGTTGACAGCTCAGTGACTAGCTGGCCCTTGGTCCTGGCCGCTGACGCTGCTGAGAGCGATAACAGTGACCAGATCAGTCATGTGCTCAATCGGCTTACCTACGGCCCCCGTCCAGGTGACTTTGAGAAAGTACGCAGCCTTGGCGTGCAAGGTTTTATTCAGGCCCAGCTAAATCCATCAAGTATTGCTGAGTCGCCTAAGGTAATTGCTCAGCTCGAGCGCTCTGCTTCTGTTAGAACCGTTCCGTCTAGTCAGCTTTTGCAGCAGTTTCAGGCGGCTAAGAAAGAGCGCAAGGCCGCCAAGAATAAGAACGGAGGCGGGAAAGGGGCTGCTAAGGGGGCTCGAATTGCCGCTGGAAACGGTGGTGCGGTAGTGCAAGAATTTGGTAAGAAGCGGGGGAAGGCTGGCAATGGTGACGGCAAACTGCGCAATGAAATTGAATCAGGAGTAATTGAAACCAAGATCATCCGGGCAGTAGAAAGCCCGAGGCAGCTTAACGAAATGATGGCTGATTTTTGGTTTAATCATTTCAATATTTCGATTGGTAAGGGGGTTGATAAGGTTTTGATTGGCCCCTACGAAGAGCAGGCCATTCGCCCTTATTTGCTTGGTAATTTTCGCGATATGTTGGGCGCCACCATGCACCATCCGGCCATGATGTTTTATCTCGATAATGCTCAGAATACCAAAGCTGGCTACCAATCGAGAAACCCTAAGAATAAGAAGAACGGCCTCAATGAAAACTATGCCCGTGAGCTTCTTGAGCTTCATACACTGGGTGTTGACGGCGGATATTCACAAAAAGATGTGATGGAGTTGGCGCGGGTGCTCACCGGATGGGGTATGCCAGGCGGTCGCAAAAATTCTGGTGCTGGCGCTTACTGGGCCTCTTTTGACGAGCAACGGCACGACTTCGGTGACAAAGTAGTTCTTGGCCAAACAATCAAGGGCAGTGGACCTAAAGAAATTGAAGAAGTACTAGACATGCTCGCTCGCCATAACTCTACGGCTCATCATCTGAGCTTCAAGCTGGCTCAGTATTTCGTCGATGATAATCCGCCAGCTTCACTGGTAGAAAAACTGTCAAGCAGCTACCAGCAATCGGGTGGCAACATCAAGAGTGTTCTCAATACTTTGTTTTCTAGTCAAGAATTCTGGGACAGTAAGTATCAGAACAGTAAGTTCAAGAGCCCGTTTCACTATCTAGTCTCTTCTTTGCGATCTACTGGTGCTACCATTCGTCAGCCTAAGCAGCTGGCAGCTTTCCTTAAGACTCAAGGGCAGCCGCTCTATGCCTGTTTGACGCCTGATGGTTATAAAAATACGAAAGAGGCCTGGTTAAATCCTGGCGGATTGCTAAAGCGCATGGATTTTGCCTTGCGCTTGGCTGGTTCAGACACTGCTAGCGACTATCAGGCCGTGCTTGGCACTGTCAATGGTGGCAAGCTCTCGCCCCAGACAAAGCAAGCGATTGACAAGGCGCCGCCTGGCCAGCGTGTCGCCGCATTGATTGGCAGCCCTGAGTTTATGAATTATTGATTGACTATTAGTTGAGGAAAACAAAAATGAATCGTCGAGATTTTCTTAAAGCGGCACTGCTCTCACCACTAGTCTTCCCCTTACTTGGTCAGCAAGGCTGGGCTTATAAGAATGGCAATGAAGACTTTGGTGCGCAAAAGCTCATTGTTGTGCTTTTGCGTGGTGGTGTCGATGGCCTCAATGTCATAGCGCCCTATGGCGATAATCGCTACAAGCAGATCAGACCAACTATTGGTATGTCGCGCTCCTCTGGCCTTCTTGATTTAGATGGCTACTGGGGTATGCACCCGTCTCTTGCTCCCCTCAGTCCTCTTTGGGCCAACCATTCACTGGCCTTTGTTCATGCTTGCGGTTCGCCAGATAAAACCCGCAGCCACTTTGATGCTCAAGACTATATGGAGTCGGGAGTGCCTGGTGTGAAATCTACTAGCACAGGCTGGATGAATCGCCTCGTGGGGCAGTTGCCGACAAAGAACTCGGCTTTGCAGGCAATCAGCATCGGGCCTGTTCTGCCACGTATTTTTGCCGGGCCAACTACCGTTGCCACCATTGAGAAATCTGGTGGCAATGGTAAAGGCAAGGGCGGGGGCGCTGCTGGCAAGAGAATAGGGCGGCGTTTCCAAGGGCAATCTGCTGGTGACGTCCCAGGAGTTTTCTCCGCTATGTACGGGGGGCGCAACGACGATTTGTCGAAGGCCTTCGCTTCTGGACGCTCAGCGCGCAATAAGGTCGATTCGATTATGACTGAGGCTGCTGCTGAACCGCAAGAGTCTATGGAAGCTATGACTAAAGAGCAAATAGCTGCCAATCGTGGCGCATTGACGCCAAAGTCCACGCCTGAATTTGGTAAGCAACTAGCTACTCTTTTCACTAAAGATCCTACTGTACAAGTGGCCTTCATTGATTTTGGCGGCTGGGATACCCATGTACGAGAAGGGGCAGAGCAAGGGCAGTTGGCTAATCTCTTGCAACCGTTGGCTGGTGGCCTAGCAGATTTAGTGCGGGGCCTTGGTGCTGTTTATAACAACACTACAATTGTGGTCATGTCTGAATTTGGCCGAACAGCCCGAGAAAACGGCAATGGTGGAACCGATCATGGTCACGGTAATGCTATGTGGCTGATGGGTGGCGCTGTGCCAGGGGGTAAGGTCTATGGGCGTTTTGGCGGCTTGGCTGACAATCAACTCAATGAGGCGCGTGATTTGCCCACTTCAACCGATTTTAGAGCCGTTATGAGTGCTGTTGTGAGCAGCCGTCTGGGTCTTTCGACTAAGCAGATGGCCACTATTTTTCCCGGTTATCAATTTACAGGCAACCCCTTTATTCAAGGGTAATGGAGAATGAGAATGAAATTTCGAAAGACACTACTTGCCCTTAGTTTGCTTGTATCTACTTTGGCTCTACCTGGTTTATCGCAGGCACCCGCTGTAGCACAGACGCCCGCTTTAGCACAGGCTCAGGCTAGCAATGACTATGCTCCAAGTGCCTCTACTCAACTGGAAACACCAGGCTCACTGCCGCCTCCTGGACTTGAGGCCTCTTCTGCTTCTGGCGCTGCCGGTGGTCATAAAGGTCATAAAGGCAAAGGGCGTCATGGCAAAGGAAATAAAGGGCAAGCTGCCAATCCGCAGAAACGGCAGCAAATGATGGCCCGTATTGATACTAATGGCGATGGCATGATCGATGATACTGAGCGCGCAGCAGCCAAGGCAATGCGTGGTCAGCGCAGAGGTGGCAGTGGCGGCGGTGCTGGCAAACGAGGCGGCAAGGGCGGGGCTGGGGGCAAGCACGGTGGAAAGTCGTCAAACCCTGCTGATAAGGCTGCTAGAAGACAAAAAATGATGGCTCGCTTCGATACTAATGGTGATGGTCAGCTCGATGCCAATGAGAAAGCCGCTGCTCAAGCTTTCAGAGCGCAGCGTCGCCAGCAAAGAATGCAACGCCAGGGCGGCACTGGTCAGTAAGGGCATTTGGCCTGATTCTTTTATAGTTCTTCTCTAGATCTTCTCTAGACTTTGTCTGGCCCTAGCAGTGTCTTTGTTTGAAGCTCTTTCGTTGCCTAATTTCTTAAACAACTGAGCTCTGTTCCAGTAAAAATTATTGTTTTTACTGTCGAGCTTTATGGCCCGATCGAAGTCGCGGATGGCCTGCTTGTTGGCGCCGATATTGCTGAACGAGCAGCCTCTATTGTTCAGAGCTGCAGCGCTTTTGGGGTTGAGTTTGAGTGCTTGACTAAAGTCTTCGATGGCCTTCTGTTCATTGCCGAGTTGGCTCCAGGCGCGGCCCCGGTTGTTAAAGGCGATGGCATAGTTAGGGTTAAGTTCAATAGCACGATTGAAGTCGCTTATGGCGCGCTTGTATTGGCCAATTTGATGCAAAGCGTAGCCTCTATTGTTTAAGGCTTCCCAGTTGGCCGGTGCCTCGTCGAGAATGAGGTCGTAGACTTCTAACGACTTGCTCCAGTTTTCGCTTTCTAAGGCCTGCTGCGCGCTGTTTAGAGCGGCATCCAGGGGTGTGGTCAGTGCCGGTGCGGGTGTGGCCGTGGCGCTGTCGTCAGCGCTTGCCACTAGGATGGCCTGCGATTTTGCTTTTACTCCTCGTGTGGGGCCAAGGGCGAAGAAGCAGGTGAAAGTAATCAGAGCGAGGATGAACTTAGTAGAGAGCGTAATGGTTTTCCTTCCAGAAATTCAAAATAGTTACTATAGCGAAAGTATATCCACTCCAAAATGTCGAGTTCCTTTCTAGTTGCCGGGGGAGTTACAGTTGCGAGAGGTGTGTCAGCTTGAAAACCCTGCCCGCTGCGCCCTCTTTTCATCCCGGGTTTACCATTGACTCTGCTGCAAGAAGCCTTCTTGCCTTGGCTTTTTGCCTCGATGACAAGTGTGGCTGCTGGTTTTTTTTGCCTTTAGATTTTTAGTTATTCCGAGCTAGCGCCACTTCTTGACAGCAAAATAATCGAAAGCTTAGCTAGAAAATAGCCTAGTTCTTGAAAATAGGCTGTTTTTGCCTGTCCTAAGTTGTTAGAAATGCATGTATTTCTTTTCTTCTCTATAAACACTCGAATCAAGCAAACAGTAAAAACATATAGCTTCTACCTCTAGCCAACTTACACAGTATCTGTGTCGTCGTTGCTTGCTTTTGGACTGAGGTGACTTTTCGTTTGTGTTTGTTCGAGATAACAAAGTATTGGCTGCAACTTCAAACACTTGAATTTCAGCGGCTAAGCTAACCACAGGAGACCCATCATGTGGAATCCCTTCAGAGTCTTTTTCGTCAAGCAAGATCTGCCGTTAGATGCAAAGAACGCAGACTCCTATTTCGAAAAATTGATCAAATACATTCCCGCTGACATTGTCGCTGCATGGCTTGCCATCGACGGCATTCTCAAAGACCAAACCACCAATCCGCTCTGGTTGGTGTGGAGTGTGTTTGCCTTCCTCACCGTCCTCACGCCCCTCTATATCGTCTACATGAAGACCGACCCGCCTGGCTTTGGCCCCGGCAAGACCTTTCACTGGATGGCATCAACCTTTGCTTTCGTTGTCTTCATCTTCGCCCTGGGTGGTCCTTTCGCCCTCACCTTCGACTGGTACAGACCTCTCTACGGCACCGTTGTTCTGATTTTGACGACGCTCTTGCTGCCGCTCTTTGAGCGTTTCTTTACCCGGCAGTTGCCCACTATTCCTCCAAAGAAATAGCTCACAAAGAAGTAGGAATCTCACCATGAGACAAGACAATTACCGCGGATTTGAAGACGAAGCTGACGGCTGTGCTGTTTGCCTTCCTTGCCAAACTCGGCCCATCAAGGCGACCACCGCACAAAACGTCAACACCCTTTTCGGCATTGACGTTTCACACCACCAGGGCACCATTGACTGGAGCAAGGTCAAAGCCGCTGGAGTTCAGTTCGTTTTTCTAAAAGCAACCGAAGGCGAGACGTTTGTCGACAAACTCTATGCCAGCAATCGTGCCGGCGCCAAAGCGGTGGGCATCCCCTGTGGGGCCTATCACTTCTTCCGTCCCAAGGCCTCGACAACTGCCCAGATCAACAACTTCGTCAAGACTGTGGCTAAACTGCAGCCCGGCGATCTTCCTCCGGTGCTCGACATCGAAGTGCCGGAAGACTGGAAGGACATCGCTGTCAAAGCGCGTGTGCAGATGATTCTTGATTGGCTCACTGCCGTCGAGAAGAAACTGGGCGTCAAACCGTTGGTTTACATCAACAATCCGATGGCCCGTGACGAACTGGCTTCTGCTGCTGAGCTAGGCAACTACAAGCTCTGGCTGGCGCACTACACCGATCGCCCAGCGCCCCGCGTGCCTGCCCCTTGGGCTGGTTGGACATTCTGGCAGTACAGCGAGCTGGGAGTGGTCGACGGCGTGCCCTCTAAGACCTGCGATATGAACCGCTTTGCTGGTACAAGTGCCGACCTCCAGCGTTTGCTTGTGCCCGCTAAGAGCGGTCGCATTCGCCGCAAAATCATCAGTGTACTCTCGCGCATTCTGCGGGTGTGACACTGACGTAGATTCAAGAAAGGCGTTTCCGATTGGCGGAGACGCACCAAATAAAAAAGAGACTCAATGAAACTGCTCAAAACCATTGCCATCGCCGCATTCGGCCTGGCTGCACTGAGCCCCCTCTTAGCTTGCTCTCCGAGCAGCTCTACTGAACCCACCGGCACCGCAACGAATGTGCCAACCGTGGTCTTACCAGCGGCCTATTGTGTGCCATTGGCGGCGCCCGATGCAGCGACTGGTGAGGCTGGAAGCATTGTCGCCCAGGCTGGTCCTCAGGTCATTGCCAAGGCCGGCGACAAAGTCGTAGCCGTTAAAGGCTCTTATGTCTGGGCCGAGAAAGGCTCACATGTGGATGCTTGCGAAGGCTCGATTGTCATTGCCGACTACGGTTCGACAGTCACTGCCTACGCTGGATCAAAAGTTGATGCCTACGACGGCTCGCTAGTCACCGCTGAAGCGGGCTCGTACGTTGTTACTGAGAGCGCTGATTTGGTGATCGCCAAACCAGGCTCGCGGGTGGAAGTAGAAATCGAATAGGCCATCAGCCTAGTTTGAACTTTGGTAGCGTAGTCTCAGGGAAACCTGGGGCTACGCTATTTTTCTTTCAAACGTGATACTACGCAAGGTAGTAGGCGTGACTTCTGTCTGAGAGAGAAGTTAGTCAGATTGTTATTCTGTCTCGATTTAAGGCTTAGACGCTTTGGCGTCTGCGTTCTACTTCGGCTCGGCCCAATTCAGTTAGCACTAAGACATCATCGCTAGATTTTTCTATCCAGCTGTTGGCTAGGAGCAGCTCTTCTGAGCCGTCTAAGAGGCTGCGCTCAGCTTGACTGAGGCGGTTAGAAATTGCTGGGTGCACTACAGGCATCAAACCATTGCGGTCGTAGGCTGTGGACATTAGGGCTTGAGCCAGAGTTTCTAAGGTAACGCCTCTCATGTTCTTTGTCTCCTGGTCGCTGAATTTTTTGTTTGCATTGGCAAATAGCTAGATTGTTTAGTCCGCCGTTGGTGAGCATATCCGATCGGCCGTGCTGTATATATTTTACGGTTCTAACCTTAGTCAAGTAGTGGTCGCACCGCTGTGCATCTGGGTGGCACTACCGGTGGTGGTGGTCGGTATTTGGATCGATGCGGCGGCTCTTGTCGGAATGCTTGCAGCCACTGCATTTGTGGCTCAATTGAAGGCTGCCGGCTAAGCTCAAAGTGATCCTGCGTTCGGGGCCGCGCTATGGGCTGGATGCTCTAAATTTGTCGCAGCCCTTGTAAACCATTGTTGCAGGCTTGAATGCTTGAATAATTGATATGTAGCTGGAATGATTGGCTATGCTGCTCTGAAGGGCTTTCCCGCTAGATGAGAACGTTAACTGTTGTGACAAACCGGTCGTAGTAAGAAATGCGCTTAATTGCAATGGTTGTCTTGGGTTTAGCTCTGCTTCTTAGCGTGCTTTACGGAGGCTTTATCGCGGGCATTGTTTTGCGTGAGCCTGATGTCTGTTTTCTACTAGCCATGGGGCGCTGGATGGCGCAACATGGGCAAATTCCAGTAGTCGATCCATTCTCTTACACCTCTGCTGCGTTCCCCAATGGCAATGCCTATGTTGTCTACCAATGGCTTTCAGAGGTCATTCTTTATGCCATACAGTCACTTGCTGGTCCTATTGCCCTGCTGGTTTTTACGGCGGTGCTGCAGGGAATTACTTTTATCGTCATTCCTCTGCGATTATTCGCCCTCGCTGGTGGCAATATCGTACTTGGGTCAATCTTTGTCTTCATAGTCACACTGGCATCTTTGTCGCATCCCAGTGTTAGACCGGAGATGTTCTCTTTCTTTATGACGGCCGTGCTGCTTGAGCTATTGGCGCGCCTGGCAAAGCGAGGCTCTGGAAATACAGCGGGAAATACAGCGGGAAATGCAATTGATTGGCGTTTTATTGCTTTCGCTTTTCTTCTGCAGGTACTTTGGACCAACTTGCACTGTCTCTTTATCTTCTATTTCATTCTTGTTGGCTTTTTCGCTCTTTGTCTAGGGAGCTATTCTTTAGTAAAAAAAGAAAAGCTTGATGGTCGCTTTAGAACGGCTGTAGCTGCTTTTCTTGCTGGAGCGTTGGCAACATTAATCAATCCATACAGCTTCTCAATATGGCCCTTCACTTTTCTCATGCTCAGCGATCCAATCAATAAAACTATCAATGAACTTCGACCGATGTCGTTTGCCGTTCTCAACAATGTGCTGAACTATCCGTGGTTTTTGTTGGCAATTTTGTCGGTCGTGGTTTTTCTTTTCTCGTTGCGTAAGAAGGTCACTTCAGGCGAACAGCTATATTTCTTGTTTCTGACTCCAGCGGCAATTGCCATGTCTTTTTTGGCCGTAAGAACCTTTCCACTGGCGGCTTTACTGATGTCTTGTGCTATTGCTTTTTCACCGTTATTGAAATCAGGGGACGGCAAGCTTGCCCAACTGGGAAAAGATTGTCAGTCGGTCATAGCACCGTTGGGTTTTATGTGGTTGTGTTCAGTCTCGACCTTTTGTGGATTTGGTGCCTATTTGCTGGCAGCCAAAATAATTCCACCAACCATTCCCCAGGGTAGCGCGGCTTTTCATCCCCCTTTTGAAGCTATTCGCTTTCTAGAAAACGATAAGTCTGGTTCAGTGAAAGGCAACATGCTAAAGGGAAACCTGCTAAAGGGAAACCTGCTAAAGGGAAACCTGCTAAATGATTCCCATTATGGCGCGGTGATGATGTGGCAAATGGCTAATCCGCCTAAAGTTTTTGTCGATCCACGCTACTTTCTCTACAACGTAGCGATCATGAATGACTATTGGGACATGGTCTTGTACCGCAATAAGCCAGAAGCGTTGCTCGATAAATACAAAATATCTTGGGTGTTTCTGCCAACTTCTACTGCCCTAGTGCGTGAATTGTCAGTTCAGCCTGCTTGGCATGTGCTTTATTCTGACAAAGATGCGGCCGTTATTGCGCGAGAGAAATGGCAGAATGACAGCAGGCTACCTTAGCTCGATTGCCATACATACTTTAGAGCCAGGCATACTTTAGAGTAGAGTACGGTGTAAACTAGGTGGTCTTACTCTATTAAAGCCATTGGATAAATTTGAAATCAGCAGCTAACAAGTGCTTGAATACTGGCCGAGGCCAAAGCTATCGGTGCCGCAAGCGCTTAGCCTTGCTGGGAGCCATCGTCAGCCTCTCACTTTATCTGAGCATGGGCTTTGCTACTTTGCCTGCTTCTGCTGAAGGCGGCCAGCGTTTCGCTGCCGAACCCTCGGCAGAAGTGGCGCAGAATGGTACAGAGTTTGTTGATAAACTTTTGCATCGTGTCACTACTGTTGGTGCGTATCGAGTCACTGCTGACTTGGCCATGCAGAAAAAAGGTAAGCTCAGTAAGACTGTTGCTCAATTTACATTTAAGGCTCCGAGCCTTTTGCGAATTGATGTCTTAAGCGGCGGTATGAATACAGGGGCTGCCGTGGCTGTGCGCGCTGATGGTGGCATCTGCGCCAAGGGCGGCCCGGCATTGTTTGGCTTGAAGATGAATCTTGAAAAAGGCTCTCGTCTTTTGCGTCTGCCCAATGGTTTGCTGGTGACAGGTTGTGACTTTGCTTCGTTGGTGCGTTGGCTACAGTCGCAAGCTAAATCTGGTGCTAACGTATCGGTGTCTGCCGCTCCGGTCAAGATTGACGAAGTTTCTAACGTTATTGTCGTAGAATTGAGAGACAGTGGCCCTTTTAGTACTTCTGTTGCCCAGCGTGTACTGGTCGATCCCGGTCGCATGCTGCCGGTTGAGTGGATTCTCTTTAAAGAGGGTGCTTTGCTTTCTTCTACTAGATTTAGAAATTTAGAACTGTTGCCCCAACTCGATGAATCGATTTTTCAACTTTAGAATCGCTCTTGTTATTGAAAATTGCCCTTAGATAATCAGGAATAATCAGCATGTCAGCTCAATCGCACACCAACAAATTGCTATCTAAGTTGTTAGGCAGAAGTGTTTCGGTGCTTAGTCCTGCACTTCTAATTATTGCAGTACTAAGTTTTGCGGTGCTTAGTACTGCACTTATTCTGCCAGCTTCGGCAACAGAAGAGAAGCTTGATAGCGCCATTGCTCAGGCCGAGACCCTTTCTGATGAACAGATGGAAAAAGAGTTTGCCCTACCCCTAGATAATCTTGAAGATATTGGCTATACCCTACAACGTGTGCAGCAGCAAGCGATTGATTTGTATGTCGAAGCAACGCGAAAGCGGCGCGAGGCTAAAGTATTATCTAAGTCAATAATAATTCCCCATGAGAAATTACAGGCCGAAGGATATTACCAGCCTTTGCGCAAAGCCTGGCTCGTTTTTTTTGTCGGCACTATGGAGCCTCTTGTGCAGCTCTTAGTGCACGACGTGCATGATATTGAAGAGCATTTGTCTGAAGTGAAAATTGTGCGCGGCAAACAGAAGCAGTTTGATCAGGTCTATGCCCAATGGCGCCAAGCAATCACTGGTATCAATCACCACCTTGATGTTTTGGCTGAGCAAATTCAAGCCCCTAACCCTAGCAATATAATTGTTGCCAATGAGGCACGTGCAATCGATCTTGAGATAGCCAAAGCTATGCAGTTGCGCCTGAAGGCATACGATATCTTGGCCGAAGCTGGCCCGGCTAATAAAGCTAATTAATTGCCTTTAGAGCTTATCGCCAAAGGCTAAGCTTAAGGCCCAGATTGCTTTATTGAATACTCTTGGGGCTGAGAGACCGGCGTTATACATGCGGCTTTCTTGCTCAGGAATTTGGCCAATAGTCAAAAGTTCGCGGTCCAGTCGCCAAAAGGCCTCGTAATTGTCAGCGATAACAATTTCGTCTTGCTTCTTGTTCATGGCAGAACCTTTGCTGAACAGAAGAATAGAAAGTAAGCCAGCAATTAAGCAATTGAAGCCGGACAATACTGAAAAGCCCGCTGCGGCTGGGCCGAAGTAAGATTTCGAGAAAAGTTTGAGATAAATCCAGCGGTGGAAAAGTTTGTTGCTCTCAACGTCAAGGTTCTTAAATTTTGCCACTAGTGCTTTGTCTAAGTTGCTATCACCAAGCATCGGAAGCTTCGTTTTGCCGAAGAAAATTGTTTGAATGCCGCTGCCTGCATAGCCTTTAAACATTTTCGCCACGACCATAGCATTGCTGCCTTTTAAGGCTCTATCTTTTTGCATCTGCCAGAGTCTGGTATCGCTGGTGCGTATGGTTGGATAAACAAAGAAGCGATAGAACAGCATGCGCAGCGTCATCAGTTCTATGCCACTAGGGGTGATGTCGGTTGGCTGCTTTAATTCTGGCGTGAAATCGCTAATTTGGTTCATATCAGCATTTGCTAGCTTCAGTTTGCGGCCCTGGGTGAGAATCTCAGAACACTGCAAAAGTGTCTTTAAGATACTACAGTCTTCTGGGTGCTCGTCGGCATGGCGAAGGCGCTCAAGAACAATATCAATCATGCGAGCTTCAATTAGTAAGTATTCTGCCCAGCTAACCTGGCAGGCGGGGGTCAATGAGACTGTCTCAAATGGGTTGGTATAGACGGCTGACGCACCACCGGCGATTTCAGCCATGGTCTTTTCGCGTGCGGCTTTTGCTTCTGGCCGCATTGATGCATTCTTGTGCTGAATGGCGAGCTTGAAATAATTTTCTAGTTTTTCTCGTTGTTCAGTGAGAGGGTCGCCGATATCTCGCACTGAGGCCATGCTATTGAAGACAACACCGGTATAGATGCCAGTTGGAGTTTCGGCAAAAGTGTAAGGAAAGATTCTGCAAGTAATCGGTTTCTCGTTTTCGCCGAGATGGCCATGAATGAAACAAAGATTGTCGATGAGAAACGGGCAGCTACCGTCATCTTTGGGCGCTGTGTAATGCGGGTAACCGGCTGTTCCTTCGGCAAACTCTTTTTCGCGATGGAAGAAAAGGTCTTTCTTAGCTAGGTCAGGGTGTAGTGATTTCCAGTCTGTGTTTTTGACGCGGTCGTAGTCTTCTTCTGTCAGGCCAACCGACCAGCCTGAGCAACAGCGGCCACAGCCCTGGCAGCTATAGCGAATGTCTTCAGGAATGTGGATATCTGGCAGTTTGGAGTTATCACCCATTGACTTATTCTCCTTAATACCAATTGAAGCCCATGAAGTGCATAGTTGGCTTGGCGAGTAGAATGCCTAAGATTGTACCAATGGCGATGATTGGTCCCAGTGGAATCAGGCGCTTGCCAGCGGCTTTTACATCTGTCATATCGACGGTGGCCGAGAGGTCTACACCAGCGCCCATTGATGTGAAAGCAAGCCAGAATGCCTTGTATTGATCGGGTGGAATGGCTCTCACCATAAAGGCTACTGCCACTATGCCGTAGAGCAGGCTGAAGTAGAACATCACCATAAGAAATTTGATTGGTCCCAAAAAGGCGCCAACCGCAGCCATCATTTTGACGTCGCCGAAATGCATGCGCTTTCCGGGGTTGGGGAAAATCATCACAAGCGTTGCCAGGGCCCAACCTAAGCTTGCATCTATAAAGCCCTGAAGGCCGCTGAGATAGGCGTTTAACCCTATTCCTATAAAGGCCGAGGGAAAAGTTAGCCAGTTATAGATTTTGCGAGTTTTGAGATCTGTGGCCGCACCAATTACGGTGGCAATGATGGCCGCTATTTCGGGTAGTGTTAAGTTGAGCAAGTGTAAATATGTTTCTAGGTTAGTAAGCTGCGACCAGTTCGATTTCAACCGCCACATCTTTGGGCAATCTAGCAACTTCTACTGTTGCTCGTGCCGGCTTGTGACTACTGAAATATTCCCCGTAGACTTTATTCATCTCGTCAAAATCGTTCATGTCACGCAAAAATACAGTTGTTTTCAAAACATTGCCAAAGTTTGTGCCCGATGCCTCAAGAATTGCCTTGAGATTTTGCAACACTTGTTTGGTTTGATCGCCAGTACTGCCGCCAACCAAGGTCATGGTGGCCGGATTAAGTGGTATTTGGCCGGATACAAAAACTAAGCCATTATGTTTGATGGCTTGCGAGTAAGGGCCGATTGCCTGGGGGGCGTTGTTGGTTGAAACAACTTCTGGGCTAATAACCTCGGGCACGTGCCTCTCCTTTTAAAACCGCTTAGATATATCGCAATATTCTAACTGGTTCAGCAGCAATAGCTGCCAAAAAGAAGGGCTACTTAGATTTAGTGATGGTAGATATTTAGCTTTTGAATCTAGTTATGAGATTGGGTGCCGACTTTAGAGTCGACTATAGTGTCAATTAGAAGCCGCTATTACTGCCGCCGGAGCCGCCAGCAGCACCGCCTAAGAGGCCGCTGTTGACGTTCACTTGGCCGCCGCCTATTGTGGTGCCAACTCCATTACCGTTGTCAATTCTGACTGAGGCATTGCCGTTGCCATCGTAGCCGATGCCGGTTCTGACGTTGCCAATACGCGAATAGACTTGGCCTGTAGAAGGAATCACTGAAAAGCTGCTATTGCTGCCGATGGTTGTAATGGCATCATCTAGTGGTGTGGTGAAGGTGGGCGGCATTATCACTTGGCGACCATAGCCAAAAACTGGCGAAAGCCCAGCCGAGGCTGCATAAGGCAAGGTCAAGTGACCGAGACCAGTAGTCATAGAGCCTAGGCCTTTTTTCGTGAAGCCGGTTTCGTGACCGTAAAGTCTAGATTCTCCAGGAGCCTGACCAGTTTTGAAACCCCGGCGGCCATAGTTGCCGCTGGCTGCCATCGATTCCATGCCGTTGCCGCCACCATTGACATTGGTGAGGTTCATCCCGCTCATGTCAAAGCTTTGAGCCTGAGCCGCTGGGGCAACGTAGGCTATGAGGCTGATGAGGGCTAACTGGCTTGCTAACTTAGCGAAATTACTTTTAGTCATGGCTTAGCGACCGTGGTTGTTGTTGATGCTGATGTCGACAGAACCCTGTGATACCGTTGGCAGGCTGGGGCGACCGGAAGTGAAAATGCCACCGCCGTAACGGTCGATCAGATTATTAACTGCACGGTCTGCACCGTACATGCTCTGATAGTAGCCACCACCGCTGTTGGCGAAGCCGAAAGTGAAGTGTCTGTTGTTGACAGGCAACGGAGAGTTGTCAACTGAACCGTTGGAAAGCAAGCCTGTTTCGGTTCTGCTCAAGCCGAAGTTTGCTCCCATCCCTCTGACCGGATTGCTGCGACTAGTTCTGTTGCTGCTGTAGTCTCCATCAGCCCTAAGTGCTTGTGGTCCAGTCGTCTCGCTGTCGTGATACTGCTCTCCAGTGGCAGCCATGGAGCGTTCGGCCTGACTGCCACCGACTATGGCAAAACCAGGGCCGCCCCCGGGCTGGACGTTTATAACTTGAGGCACATTAGGCATCGAAAGAAACCCTTGAGGGCCATTGGCGCCCATGGTGACACCGCCCACTTGGCTGGTGTCAAAACTTTGAGCTGATGCAGGCAGCATACTGACTAAGCTCATGCTTAGCGCAGCGAGAGCAAGACCTGAGGCCTTTCGCGATATCAAACTATAAATATTTGGCATATTGCCACCTGCAAAGGTAACGACGGTTCTATTAAGGCGTTATGGTAAGAAGATAGGCTCAGGCGCGAATGCTGATTTGTATCAACAATCCAAGCTTGTGGCCCTTCTACCCAATTTACTTCATTTAAGTTATGCCCGCAAAGGCGAGCAATAAATCGGGCTTTGAGATAGAAAGATACTAAGCTCAGGCGGCCCCCTTGTCAATAGGGCAAAATAGCTGAGTAATAGGAGACCTATGCTTTTTCTTGGTCTGGAATCAAGCTGTGATGAAACAGCCGTAGCAATCGTCGAGGATGGCCGCCGGGTAGTTGCCCAGCGCCTGATCTCGCAAGTAGAAGTGCACAGCAAGTTTGGTGGCGTAGTGCCGGAGGTGGCTGCTCGCCGGCACTTAGAAGTTATCAACGACTTAGTTGCAGAAGTTTTCGCTGAAGCAGCAGTTGACCCTCGTAGTCTCGCTGGCATTGCTTGCACCACCGGCCCAGGCTTGATTGGCACTCTTTTAGTCGGTTTGTCGTGTGCTAAGGCTTTAGCCTGGGCCTACGATGTTCCCCTGTTGTCAGTTGATCATATTTTTGCTCATGTTTGCGCCAACTATATAGACACAACTCTGGAGCCTCCATTTGTTGCTCTCGTGGTCAGTGGAGGGCACACTCAAATCATGCATTTCGAGTCTTACCGCAAAGCAACCATTATCGGGCAAACCCTTGATGACGCTTCGGGGGAAGCCTATGACAAGGTCGCTCGCCTTTTGGGCTTGGGCTATCCTGGCGGTCCTGCTGTTGACAAGGCTGCCGCTAGGGGTAACCCCAGAGCCTTTCGCTTCCCCGAAGGGGTGGTTTCTGGTAGTGATTTCAGCTTCAGCGGTTTGAAAACAGCGGTGTTGCGTACTGTGGAAAACCTTAGGGGGGCTGATTTGCCCGTAGACGATCTTGCTGCCTCTTTTCAGGATGCAGTAAACCGTGTGTTGTTTCGTAAAACCATTGCTGTTGCTCGCGCTAAGGGGGTTTCAAAGGTTGTTTTGGCTGGTGGTGTTGCGGCCAATAGCGATTTGCGTAAGCGTTTCGAGGGTCTTGATGATATTGAGTTTTACCGACCGGCGCCTGCTCTATGCACTGATAACGCTGTTATGGTTGCCGCCGCAGCTTACTATAGTGGAGAGCCCGTGCCTCTTTCCGTTGGTGCATACTCTCGCCAACGTTAGCTTTTAGGCTACTTGTCTTGATTCTATTCAATTTGGTAACTAAGGGGGAATGCCATATTTCTATGGTGATTCCCACAGATTGGGCTATTGTGATATCCCTTGTTTGGTTAGTCGTGATAGCATGGCTATATTGACCCCTTTCGGGTCGTGCGCTGGATATCCAGTGCGTTTTTTGAGGCTCTGCTAAGGAAACCCCTATATCACAGGTGGCACGCTATGGTTTTCCAGGACAAGGATATCAACTGTCGGGACTGCAACAAGGCTTTTGTCTTCTCCGCAGGAGAGCAGGAGTTCTTTAGCGCTAAGGGTTTGGTCAATGAACCTAAGCGATGTCCTAACTGTCGAATCTTGATGCGCGTCCAGCGCAATGGCGACGATCCTGGACGTACTGCCGAAGTAGCTTGTGCTGAATGTGGCTCACCAACCCGCGTACCATTCCAGCCCAAGGGCTATAAACCAGTCTATTGCACCTATTGCTTCCGCACGCGCAAAGCTGACGTTGAAGAAGGTCAAAAAGACGATACTGATGTTGCCCAAGCTGCTAGTGCTTAGCATTCCGATAGAAATTAAAAAATGATTTTTGCTAAGGTGCTGTAAAGAGTTATAGCCGGGCGTCAACTAAATTGGGCATATTTGCCCATTCTTGCGGGCTTTTAAAAAGTTTGCCTGTTATTTGCCAGAGTAAGCTGGGCAAGTCAAGTAAACCCTGAAGCAAAGCTTCCATGAATCCATATGTTCTATGTGAAAGTGGGTGCGTATAATAATCGAGTGTTAGTGAAAGCGATTTTGATTGAGTAGCCAAGCGCTTTCAGAGCGAAATTAGGAGCCGCATGCCAGATAATACAGAGCCATGTCCCAGCTGCGGGCGTCCTACGCCAGTGGGGACTCGCTGCGTCTATTGCGCCACGGTCACAGACCTTGACTTGAAGAGTTTGCAGCTAGATTATCTCAAGCAGAGTGACGCCAAGCCTCCTGAAGAGCCAATGGGCCAGTCTGTTGTTATAGTCGTTGTGAAGACTGGTCAAAAATACACACTGCGCACTGCCAAGGTAAAGATTGGCCGAGATCCTTCCAATCAGGTTGTCATTCCTGATGACACATTTACATCTCGGCATCATGCCTGGATTACTTTTGAAGAGAGCGATTTCTGGATTGAAGATCTTGGTTCCACCAATGGTACTTTGCTCAACGGACATCCTGTAGTCAAAAGACAAGTACTGTCGGCCGGCGACAAAGTTAGAGTCGGGCACACAGAACTTACTTTCGAAGTTGAGAAGAACTGAAACTAAAGGTTAGGGCTTAGGGATGGCTGATACAGGCGGCGCCAATCGTATTGAGTTAGAGAGCCAGATTCTCTGCTCGGCCTTGCGCACGAGTTGGGCGGAAAACGATTTTAAAGGACAGGTCAAGTCTTGTAGCGAGCTTTATCAGCTTTTTCCTGACTTGGTGCCTGACTTAAGGCCCAATCAGACCGAGTTGCCGCGAGATTTATACAGTTTGCTCGGCATCGACCGCGACGTTACTCCGTCTGTAGTCGTAGCTGCTTACTTTAGAGTGGCCAAAAAGTTCTTGCGTGAGTGCGCTCCGAAAGAGCAACGGCTTGAGTACTACCGTATTCTTGATGCTGGTTTTATTCTGCGTAAGCCGCGTTTGCGCTTGAGCCATGATTTAATTGTCGGCCGCGCTCAATTAGTCGATAAGAATCACATACCTGAAGATGGCACGTTTGAGCTCATGGAGCTGACCGAAGAGCGTCCGCCACAGCCAATGATGGTAACCACTCAGCCAATTGTGCAACAGCCTTTGCCGATGCTAATCGAGCTGCTCAAGGCGGCGCAGATAATTGGCTCAGCTGAAGTGCAAGCCTTGACCAATCAAATGCGCAGCTTCCCTGAAGTGCCTGTTTCTGATTTGGTTCTCAGCGCTGGCTATGTCAACGAAAATGAAATGAAGTCGTTGCACCTAGCTGAATTTCTACTCAGTCAGGGCAAAATCGACATTGGTCAGTTCTGCGTGGCCATGTACGACGAACGCATGTCCGGCATCCGCATGGCTGAGTCTTTGCAGGTGCGTGGCTGGTTAGATACTCAGGTTCCGCGTTACGATAAATAGGCTTGTCTTGGTTAGATTGGGTTGCTGTCCGTTTCCTGGTCGTTTGTAACATCTTTACAGCTTGCGTAATTTGCCCCTTGATTTGTGCCAAAAATGCTACAATTGCAGGCGCCTGAGGGATGGCCAGATATTTCATGGCTGATTCATGCCCACAAAAGTGCGTGTTAACAATCATGCTAGAGAACAATCACCCCCGCCATACAGTTAGAGCACAGGGCAAAGCGCGCTTTGCTTCGCCTACAGATGCTGCAATGTTGTATCGGCCTTTAGAGCAACAGGCCAGCATTGCCAATCAAGATCTGTTTGCCAACGAAAGCCAAAAATATGGCCGGCTTTTAAATTACCTCTCGAAGAACGCTTCGCAGGGTGAAAGACAACTGCTTGATCATTCTTCTGTTGCAGCCTTGGGCTCAAGTTCGACCGGCGCACAAATGCTAGAAGCCTGGCTCAATTCAGGAAATTTCTCAGACCAAGAAGATGTCGATGGGCTAGAAGAAACATCTCTAGAAGGTTATTGGCCTAAGACTGACTTTGAAGCTTCTGATGATAGCCTGCATTTTGAGCGGGGCCGGCGTGATCTTGCTGGCCAACATGGTGCTGGCGGACCGGGTGCATTTTTGCGCGGCATTCGTAACAGTCGCTCTCTAAGCAGCAACAGAACTGCTGCCAGAACTGCAGATAACAGTGATGTATCGGGTATTACAGCCGCTATTAAAATGCGGCCGCGGGTAGAAATCAAAGAGAGTGGCAGTGGTCGCGGCAGCGTAGAAACTTTTCCAAGTGGTGCCAAAGTTGTTAAAGACGACATTGGTCGGGTGCAAGAAATTGTCTCTGACCGTGGCGTGTGTGTTGTGCTTGGTTACGACGATAAGGGCCATCTTTGTTCTTTCGTTCGTCACGACGCTAGTGGAGTGGTGCACTCGCAAGGTGAAGTCGATGGCCCTGGTGTGCTGGTGCGCGATGGTCGTGGCCGGGTCAAGGCTCAAGGCGAATCAATGCAGGTTGATGCCCGCGGTTGTGTCAGTATTGCTCGCGAAGATGGACAGTTTTGGAGCATTGATTTAATTCGTTCGGTTCATACTGAGCGTCGGCTTTTGCCCGATGCCAATGGTGATTGGATTTCGATGACTGCTCTTTTCTGCTCCGACGGATTTCGCATGACCACACGGTTCCGTAAGGTTCAAGCCTTAGAATCGGAGGCTCTCAATCATTGTGCCAGAGCAAATCAAGGGTCAAGTCAAAGTGCCAATGCTCGTGCTGCTTCTACTTCTGCTGCTACTGCCAAGGCTAGCAATTATGTCGAATCTGACTTTAGTCGCGCCGAAGATTCAGGCACCTACCGCTTCTATGGCAGAGACGGTTCGATCATTGATTTTAATTCTGATAGCGAGCTAGAACAGCTCAAGCCAAAAAATGTTTTGCCACCGGGTAGTAAACCTGTGCCTGCTGCGCATCGTGGCAAACGGCAGGCTGGAACGGCCTGGGAAGCTTTGCGTGAGTATGTCTTCAACTATCTTGCGGATCTCTAACAAGCAAAAATATTTGGTATTTAGTGACTTGAGGAAACAATGACGGCAACCAGCGATATAAAATTTGGCACCGATGGTTGGCGGGCAATAATCGCAGACAAATTCACTTTCGCCAATGTAGAGAAAGTTAGTTATGCCATTGGTCATTACCTCACTGAGACCTATATCGATGGTTCCGCTAACAAAGATATTCCAGTCTTACTTGGCTTCGATACTCGTTTTATGGCCGATCAGTTTGCTGAGCGTGCTGCCCGGGTGCTGATGGCTATGGGTCTAAATGTCAAAGTGGCCAGTCGCGATATTCCCACACCATGTATTGCCTGGGCTACCCAAGCTGAAACCACCTGCGGTGCCTTGCAGTTTACAGCTAGTCATAATCCTCCGGAGTACTGTGGCGTCAAGTATATTCCGCCCTATGCTGGCCCTGCCACTAACGATATTACAGCCAAAATTGTCGATAATCTCAAGCATTGCCCTGCGCAAATAGAGCGCTCAAGCTCTAGTCTGCAAATGTTTGATGCTAGTGCACCTTATCTGGAGGCGGTGAAGAAGCTTGTAAATCTCAAGAAGATTTCTGGTTCTGGTCTTAAGGTGGCTTTTGATGCGCTTTATAGTACCAGTCGGGGCTATATCGACAAAATTTTGCTCGAAGCTGGCATCGAACTAGAAGCTCTGCACGATTTTCGTGACCCACTTTTTGGTGGCGGCATGCCTGAACCTACTCCGCCTTATTTAAAAGAGCTTGTGGCCAAAATTCAGGCGGGCAATTTTGACATCGGCATTGCCACTGATGGTGACGCCGATCGCTTTGCCATCATTGACGGCCAGGGCACTTTCTTTTCGCCTAATCAATTGCTTTGCTTACTGACCAGGCACCTGGTGAAAAATCACGGCATGAGTGGTGCCATTGTTCGCACAGTTGCCACTAGCCATATGCTCAACCATGTTGGTGCTCATTATCAATTGCCTGTAATTGAAACGCCAGTAGGCTTCAAGTATATCGGTGAAAAGATGCGCACCGAAGACGTTCTCATTGGTGGAGAAGAATCTGGGGGTGTCTCCATCAAGGGGCACATACCTGAGAAAGATGGCATTCTTGCTAATCTGTTAGTGATTGAAATGTTGGCTTACGAGAAGAAACCGTTAGCTCAGATTTGGCAAGATTTAGAAGACGAAATTGGCGTCAAGTTTTTCCAGCGGCGTGGTGATTTGCATTTAACTAAGCAGACTCAGAAACTTTTGCTGGCTCATTTGGCTGAACATCCAATTGCTAAACTAATAGGTGAACCGCTGTACAAAGTTGATAGGGCCGATGGTTTGAAGCTTTATCATGACCCTGATAATTGGCTTTTGATTCGCCCCAGTGGAACTGAGCCTGTCATTCGTGTATCTGGTGAGGGTAGATCTGAACAATTAATTGATTCATTAATGGTTGACTTCAAGAGCCAAATCGACGAAATTTTAAAGGGGTTCGAAGTGACATTGCCAACGGCAAAACCGAAACAAACCACGGCGGAAGTAATCTAGAACGTGAAAACTAAGCCTAGCCTTAAAGCCGTTGCTACGCCTGCTAGCCAGTCGCCTGTTGCGCCAGCTCATAAGCCTGCGGGTAAGCCGGGCTTTCTGTCGCGCTTTGCCATTTCGGGGCAGCTAGGTCGGCAGTTAGTAATTATGTTGATTACTTCAGTGGCACTTTATCAAGCTGGCCGCTCAATAGTTGGCTCTTGCCAGCGCCAGGTTTATCTTCATCAGCAATCTAATGCTTTAAAAGATGGTCGCCGTCAGGCTGAAGAAATCAACAAAGAGCTGCGCGATGGGCTTTCGAGCTACCGCTCTTCTACAGGTATTGAAAGGCTGGCTCGCGAGCGCCTCAATTTGGCAGGGCCAGACGAGATTGTTATACGCATCGGTAAATAACTAAGTGAGTTAAAGCAAGAAAGCCGCTCCGAAGAGCGACTTTCTAAAGGTTTGAACTTGCCTACAGAAGCAGAGCTAAGCGCTTAGTTATTATCTAACCAGTGCGCGTGATAGCCAGAACGCTCTTACCTGTCTGTAAGTGCTGAGCACTTTGGTTTGTACAGGTACCGTGTTGACGACTGCATGCACACCTGGGGTTACAGGCACTGGTGCAGGGCCAATCATGAGCGGGCCATTAGCAAAGCTGGCCGTAGTTAAAAGTCCGAATCCTAGAGTGGTGGCCAGAACAGCCGCTGATAGTAGACGCTTCTTCATCTTAAGTGTTTATTCCTCCGAACTTCAAAACAGGCGAACTTTAAAACAGGCTTACAAGTAGTTATTGCACTTGTGTCTATTACTTATTGGACCACAGCTTTAGGAAAGCTGCTCAAAAAATTTGATTTTATAATTCCAGCCAGTAACCGACATCCTTAATATGATGTACCCAGATTGCAGGCTTATTCGGATATTTACCCCTATGATAGAAGATACCCACACTTTCGGACCTTGACAATATACTATCATGTCCTGGAAATATTAAAAGAGGCTAAAAGGGGTAAGTAGCGGTTAATAAAGTGCAGCCAGATTATTTGACTTTCAAGAGGGTGTGGAGTTGTCTGACGTAATCACAATCTTCATGTGTTCGATTCTCGGTCTAATGGCTCATGGAGCGAGAAATAAGAAGTGGCTAGAATGGCTTCTACGAATCTTTATTGGTTGTTTTTTCCTCTCTGCTGGTTTGATGTACGTCGGTGGCAGCGTCGCCGGTGCCCCGCCCTGGGGCTATCAGGTCAGCGGTGGTATGGGTGTGGCCTGTCTGCTACTGCTATTTTTACCAGCGCGAAAGGTCTTGTCGCGTCTTCTCACATTATTAGATGGCCTTGTCTCTCTGCGTTTTATCACTGGCCCGGTGCGGCGCGAAATGACAATGATGGCGGCCATGGTCAATATTCAAGTCTTCCAGCCCACATCTGTTCCTCATATGGTGGGGGCTTTTTGCTATATAGCTACTTTTGGCATGTATGCAGCCAACACTAATGTTGCCAGCGGCTTTCAGTTTCCCCAGATTCCACTGCCATTTGTTCCAGTGCCGCTTGATCAGCTCTTCTGGTACAACTTCGTTGGTCTTGTCGTGGTCTCGATTTGCGGCACAGGCATACTGATCACGCGCAAGTGGAAAGCCATGTTCGCACGCATGGCCTGGGTTAAGCCTACGGGCGTGCAGGTTGGCATTGGCTTGAGTCTGGTGGTCTTTAGCTTCCTCTATGATCTGGTCTGGGCTTTGTACACACACCAGTCGGGCGATATGGCCACTAAAATCTCGGCTTATAACGCTAATACGTTTTCGGCTGGCGTTGCCGGTGGCGGGGCAGCTGGGTTTGGTGCTTCGGTCTTTCTTGCCTTAGCCACAGCAATTTGTGCTGGTATTGGTGAGGAAACCTTGATTAGAGGGGCGCTTCAACCTGTAATTGGCATATTGCCAGCGGCTTTTCTCCATGGCATACTGCACGCCCAATTTGCCAATGCGCCGATGCTGATTTTGCAGGTCTCACTTTGGTCATGCTGCATGGGAATCGTCAAGCGCTTCACCAATACGACAACTACAATCATTGGCCACGCTGGCTTTAATTTCGTCACGACCTTCTTGTTCGCTTTTAATCCATAGCAATCTGTATCTATATAGATTGAGGCTTCATGTCTGCCACCCAGGCATCGAGGGCCATAATTGACTCGGTTAGAGAGAATTTGAGCAAATCTTCTCGCCGCTCTCGGCAATTGAGAATGTAGTCGCCTAGGGCTAGCGCTGCTTCAGCTTTAGTGGCTCCGAGGCCAAGCCGATGACAAACAATCATCGAAAGAGTCTGGGCTACGGCAATAGGGCCGTTGTCCATAGGATAAGTTTCAAAAATGGCTGTTACTGTTGGCTCTTGGCAAAGCTCATCAGCTACCTGGAAGGCTGTATATAAGTAACTCTGGAACCACTCTGGTACCTTAGGGCCGCATTCTTCGCAAATCATCAGCCAGAGCCCTAGCGTCAATATTTCTTTGGTTGTGCGCGTGTAGTCAGCGTCGACCACGGCAAATGGCTCTGCCACCGAATCAGCTTTGGCTCCATCGAGGCAATAGCGCACGTATGAAGCCAAAATATTAGAAGAGAGGGCTGCCATAGAAGTTGAAAGAAAGACAGCTCTCTCCCAACCGTCGCGTTCGTCGCTCGGTTGGTACGGTTCGAGGTCGGTTAAAAGTTTAGATTGCGAATTTTGGTCTTCCATCGTTCCATTTTAATAAATTTCAGCCCTTAACTACGTATTTTTCCCAATGACGCAATGCCCCCGGCCTGTCAAACTAGTGTTGTCAACGTATGAAAGTCTTCGCTAGGGCGGTTCTAAACGCCTAAAAGCTGGGAATAAATAAGTTGACAGCGCCCCCCGCGTACACAATTAGTCAATCATTTATCAGTAACTGAGATTCTGAGGATCATTCAAATGGCCCAAAAAGGCGATGATACATTCAACAAAGATGTTGAAAAGGCAGTAAAAGCTGGCAGCGATTTCTCCCAAGGTGGAGAACATGCTTATAAGGCGCTGATGACAGAGCTTGCTCAAGATCAGAAAAAATATGCCAATGACCCGGCCAAGTTTGATGAACTGGGCCGAAAAGTGGCGGCAGGTCTCGAGAAAACCGGTAAAATCGATGACCATATGCTGCGCTGGAGTCGTGACAATATGGGTCGCTTCGATACGTCAGGTGACGGCGAAGTAGACAGGCAGGAGATGAATCCTCGCAACCCCACGGCCGTATCGGGCTTTGAGAAAGCGATGATGCAACGCCTGCAGAATCAATATGAAACTCTCAACAAATCAGACAGCATTCAGCCAATTATTGGCAGCAGAGACGCTGATGATTCCTTCTCGCATAAGAATTTCAAAAAGCTAGTAGATGCTCGCGAAAAGCCAATTACTGAGAGTCACGAAGCAGCCCAGCGACAAGAATTGGCCCAGCGTCAGCTTGACCAAAAAAATAATGTTGTTAGCGCGCTGATGAAAAATGACGGTGATCCACGCACTTCACTAGCAGCTGTTCTTGATGTTCAAAGAGGCGTGAATCCTGATGGTGAGATTTCGCGCCGGGATATTCGTAAGTTTGTAGACAACTTTGAAGTCGGCAAAGCTCGCGGAGATCTTGGCTATACACAGGCCAACTTAGATGCCGCCAAACTGTTAGATTCACAGTGGAATGACTCTCTTGGAGTTTCTCTTCGTGGCCAGTATGAGCGTCACAACACTAGTGGTCATGGTGGCAGCCGCGATATGGTCACTCATGACCGTATTGATCTTAAGCGCATGGCAGAGTTGCAGGGCACGACAGTTGATCAGTTGTATGCGGCCAATGTCAGCCCTGATATGAACACAGGTAGAAGAGTTGCTTCCGGCCAGCCCGTTCGCGATGGCAACGCCGTTAGAGCCGTATCGGCTGACGATCAGTCGTTGGATGCCGCTCCTCAAGACCGTCAGCCAGCCCGTCGTGACGTTCAGCTGACTGAAGCTCAAGAATTGGCCCAGCGCCAAGCTGACCAGAAAGGCTTTGTTGTTGATGCACTTATGCGCAATAACGGTGATCCAAGAACTTCACTAGGCGCAGTCTTAGACATCCAGCGCGGTGTCAATCCCGATGGTGACATTTCGCGGCGTGATGTGCGCAAATTTATAGAAAACTTCGACCAGGGCCAAGCCCGTGGAGATCTAGGCTATACCCAACGCAACTTGGATGCAGCCAAGCTTTTAGATACGCAGTGGGATAAGCCTCTTGGTGTATCTCTACGAGGTGAGTTTGAGAGAAACGGTGGTCATGATCACGGGGAAAAACAAACTCATCAGTACCTTAATCTGAAGCGTATGGCTGAATTACAAGGCACCAGCCTCGACCAAATGTACGCTGCTCATGCCAGTGTAGATGTTCGCGATAGGCAAGTAGCGTCTGGTCAACCCCTGCGCAATCGAAATGATGTGAGAGCTGTTGCCGCAGATGATCAAGGAGCTGCGGTTGAATATCCTGCTGATGAACAACCAGGTCGTCGCCCAGCTGATCGTGCAGTTGATGCAAAATCAACTGATGGCGCTGTGGCAATTACCGATCCCAAGGCTCTTAGCGATAGAGGCGAACCCGCAGGCCCTGCAACCAAAGATGATGGCAGACCGACTACTCGTACACTGAGAGATACTGCCCGTGTAGATGCAACTGCTGCACCTGGAGATCGCCAGGAGAAACCAGCCAACAGAGAAGTAGCTCCTGCTGCTAAGCCATTTGAAGCACCTAAGCCAATTCCTGAGTTGGTAATTCCCGAGATCAAACTTGATGGTGATCTGGTCAAGGCCAGAGAAGAGCTAGCTAAGAGTGCTGGTGAGCACTTCCAGGCTCGGGCCATATACACCGTGCGGCCTGGTCAAGGTTGGGACAGAATTGCCCGTGACGTTCTTCGTCAGGAGAAAGATGGCAGCCACACTAACGAAAGTCTAGTGGTAGCCCTGTCTGATCATGTGGCTAAGGGTAATGGTTGGGAAGGTCGTCTTGACCCCACTAAAATGCTTCACCCTGGTGACCAAGTGCGCGTCATGACTGATGAAGCTGTCAAGGCTCGTACCGAAGACATCCTGAAGCAATTCGACGCTAAAGTCGAAGAAATGAAAAAAGCTGCTGCTGCTAAGCCAGCAGAAAATGGCGACCCTGCTTTGTTTAATGGAACGCGCAGTGGTGAAGGTGATGTAGCACCGGCAACTGATGCGACAACAGACCCCAAAGCTGCGGCTCCTGGAGACAAAGGCGATCCTGCTTTGTTTAATGGAACGCGTAGTGGCGAAGGTGACGTTAAACCAGCGCCAGCACCAGCTGCTGATACGTTGAAAGATAGCAGCGGTGCTCCCGTTCTCGATGGTAGCGGAAATCCTGTTAAAACTGGCACTCCAGCTGATTCTACCTTGGTTCCCAATCCAAAAGCCGTTGAAGAACCAGCCAAAGCCCCTGGGCAAGAAGTAGTTCCAGCGCCAGCTAAAGCAGGGACCGATCCTAGGTTGAAGGCTTCTACTGACACTGCAGCGGCGCCGGTTGTCGCGGCAAACGAAGTTCCTGCACCTGGTGATGACTTTACTGTAACTGCTGTTTCAGCACAGGCTAAGGCTGATGCTGAGGCTCTAGCTAAGAAGAATGCTGCCCGGGATAGGCGTTTAGCTGAAGGCAATCCACTTGATTCTTTTGAAGCGCCTATTATTTAGACGTGGATTGAGCTTTGAGGCCTGATCACTAAACACTCATATGAAATTGAAAGGGGCGCCAAGCGCCCCTTTTTTATTGGCTGCCGCTAAGATATAAAATATGATTTGCCAATTTTCCAGTGTTCGTCGCCAGTCAATTAACTTAGCCATTGTCGCGCTTACTTTCTGTTTTGCGGTTCCCACTCAGGGCGCCCCAGTATCGCCGTCCACGGTAGAGAAACCCCAGGCCGTGAAATCGCAGTCAGAGAAGTCTCAAGCAGACAAAACGCATACAGAGAAACCTCAGGCTGAGAAATCGCAGGCTGAGATAGTTGCACAGCTAGAGCAAGCTGTAAAAGCCGATCCAAATAACTTCGTGTCACATCTTAAATTAGGTCAAGCAATGATGGAAGCTGGCCGCTTTCGCAAGGCTGAAGAGAACTTTTTAGCTTGTAGCTTGATCAATCCCAAAAGTAATTCAGGTCGTTTTGGCATGGCCTCGGTGTATGAACACACTGGTAAATTTGCTGATGCCATCTTGGTTTACAAGCAAATTCTCAGCCGCCAACCTGTGGCTGCTATCGATGAATATAGAGTGCACTTGGCTATGCAACGGCTCACTTATTATCACTCTTTGGGTGATGCCAATTCACCTCAGTATGTTTTTGATAACGAATTTTCAGATAAGCATGGCTGGAAGAAGACAGCTTTCCCTTTGCGTATAGCAATTTGGTCAGATCCTGAATTGAAAGAATTGAAAGAACCTTTTCGTCAAGATGTGGTGCGGGCTTTTGAACGTTGGCTAATCGCTTCTGGCGGCAAGACTACATTTAAGATTGTCTCTGATCAGAAGTCGGCCGATATCGTTTGTAAGCTTGTGCAAGTAATGCGAGGCTCAAAGCGCAGCGGCCTAGGCGAGAAGGCTGGTGAGACTAATTTGCAGTGGGATGATAGTAGTGACGATATTGTTAAATGGTCCCGCATCGAAATATTTTGGGATGAGCGCTATAACTTAGCCAAGCTTGATGCCTGTGTCTTGCATGAAGTTGGCCACGCGCTAGGACTCAATCACTCAAGTAATCCCCACGATATTATGTTTCCGCTGGCCCATCCGCCCTATGCCGCCATTTTGTCTGAGCGCGACAAAAATACGCTCAAGGCTATTTACGAGAAGTAGATGCTATTGAAATTTTTAGGGCTTGGGGAATGTAGAGTTTGGCATTGCTAGTGAGTTTGGCAAAATTACTGCTGTTGGTGCAGTAAGTCAAAATAATTTCGCCTTTGTTTTTGGCCGCATCAGTCAAATATTGAGGATGTGCTTTAGCGCTGTAGTAGAGCAAATCTGGTGAGCCTGCAGGAAACTCATAGACAACCGTTCTTTCGCTCCATGGCCCTTGCATCTCCGCGGCGTGGCGCATAACAATTGCTTTTTTGTCTGGCGGAATATAGAAGGCGAAATAACCAGTGAGCCCCGGAACTTTTGTCACTGTCATTTCAGAAGCACCATCGTCAAATAGCGTTTCTGGTAGTTCGTAGGTTGGCTCCCATTTTTGCGACCACCATTCCAGTTTGTTCAGGCTGAATGGTTGTGCTTTTGCAATGGGCAGGCGAGCTACTACAGCTGGATGTTTGAAGAGATCGAGAGCAACCGCGCCGTTAGAGCAGAAGAAGTAGATATGCTTGTTGTCGGCTCTGCATGCCACTCCGTAGAGTGTACGCTTGGCGCTAGTATTGAGGGCTTTGATTTGATAGCGCCATTTGTCTGGCGAATCTTGCGGATTGTCTACGGTTACTAAATGATCGGTTCTTAGTTCAAACTGATAAGGCACCGGCAATTTGTAGTCAGTGCGTACAACGTGCATGAATATATTGAGCTTGCCATTGCTAAGAAAGCCGTCTGCAGGCCAATAGTAATCGCCTTTATCTAGGCAGTGGAAAAAGCCTGAGTTTTCTGGTTTTGGATTTGCTTGCTTCTTGCCGCTGAAGTAAGTGAATTTTCCGGGGCCGCCCTTGTTTTGACTAGTATCTTCAATCGCCACAGCATTGTGCACCATCGTACAATTGGCGCGTTTATTGTTTTTGATTTGACCAAAGAAACTATCACCAAAGACCCATAGGGTGCGTTTAGAGCTTAGGGGAATGCTGTAAGCTGCATCACCACCGACCCAGTCTATTTTGCTCGTGGTGTCGTTAATAAAGCTCTTGGTTAGAGCTGGATAGGTTGTGGCTGAAGTGACTTTGAAGGGATTGGCCGGATGATTGGCGACGTCTGTAAATGAGAAGTCTTTGCCTTCGGCTGGTTGCGGCTTTATGCCAGTGAGAGGCCCTACTGCTATAAGGCCAGTCTGGCTAACAAGAAAGACAGCCACTAGGGCTGCCTTTCTTGCAATTTGTCTACAGAAGATTGAG